>NZ_JBFABG010000010.1:0-285650 GCF_040640215.1 Actinosynnema sp. NPDC023587
CTCGGAGTTCGACGCGGCGCTGTTCGCGTGGGTGGGCCAGCCGCTCAAGGCCGGTGCCTACGGCAACTACGCCCAGAAGGACAAGGGCGGCACGGTGAACTACAACAACTACGACTCGGCCGTGGTGACCGAGCAGTGGAAGACCGCCAACGGCGAGCTCGACTTCCAGAAGCGCACCAAGATGATGAACGACATCGACAAGGAGATGCGCAACGACCTGCACAGCGTCCCGCTGTTCCAGCTCACCGACTTCGCGGCCAGCACGGCCGACATCTCCCCGATCTCCTACGTGGGGCTCGGTGGTGGCGTGACCTGGAACCTGTACGCCTGGCAGATCAGGAAGTAGCTCCGACGCCCCCGGTACCCGGGTGGGCGGGGTACCGGGGGCGGCACGACACCGCTGCCCGGCGGCGGTGGCAGCGGCGAAGCGCTCGGCCGGGACATCCCGGCCGAGCGCTTCGCGCTACCACGGGGTTTCCCGCGTCACGAGCGTTTCTCCAGCTCGCTGAACGGGGTGAGCACGCCGTCGCGCGCGGTGCGCAGGGCGACGTGGCGGCGGCGGACGAGTTGGCCGACCGCCAGCAGGACGTAGAGCGCGGACAGGGCGACGATCACGGTCTTGTTCGCGTCGGCGGGCAGCACGATGCTCGCGGTGAACTGGGTGGCGAACAGCGCGAACAGGGTGACCGCTCCGGCCGTCGTGAGCGCCAGGTCGGTGAGGATGCTGATGGCGAACAGCGACTGGGCGGCGGTGAGGAGCAGTTCCAGGCGCTGGTGGTCGTCCAGCGGGAGCCCGTGCCACCCGCCGCTGGACAGCGCGAACACCACCGGGATGGTGCCGACCAGCAGCGTCCACTGGTTGACCTTGCTCGACAGCAGCGTGCCGAGGGACTGCGACGCCATCAGGCGCGCGGCGTAGAGGCAGGCCACGATCAGCTCCGGTGATTCGCTGGCCAGCGGCGCGACCCACTGGACCAGCAGGAACTCGTCCGCGCCCAGGCTGGTGCCGGTCCGCACGAGACTGGTGGCGAAGTGCTCGGCGGTGGCCAGGATGACCAGTCCGGCGAACGCGAACATGCCGATCACCCACGTCCGCCGGGGGGTGGAGGCCTGCTCACCCACCCAGGCGCTCACGCCCAGCAGGTGGGGCTGCTCGACCGGTGCCTTGGACAGCCGCCACACGTAGGCGACGAACACGGCCACCAGCACCGCCGCGTCCACCACGGTCAGCGACGTCCGCAGCGGCAGGCTGAGCGAGTACAGCGTGGCGATGCCGAGGAAGACCACCTCGGCCGACATCACGCGAGGGAGCGCCACCCGGCCCCGGTGGGTCGACTCGCTGTCGTGCTTCGCGCGGCGCACCGCGACGGCGGCCACGAGCACCACCAGCGGCCAGCCGATGCCGACCAGGACCCGGTTGGCCCCGGTCATGTTCGCCAGCGCGAGCGAGCACGGGTCGGCCTGGCCCGGTGGCGGCGCGCACGTGCCCTGCTGCGCGAACTCCTGGCCCGCCTGGAAGGTGAACACGAGGTCGACGGCGTACTCCGGCAGCACGGCCACGAGCGCGAGCAGCGCGATCGCCAAGCCGGCGCTGACGTCGACCTGCGCGGCTTCGGCGGCCCACGACAGGACGAACGCGGCACCGACGATGGCGATGCCGAACACGGCGGCGGCCACCGCGTCGGGCAGTTCGGGGTGCGGCAGGCCGAGGTAGTCCGCCGCACCCAGCAGTGCGCCGGGCAGGGCCGTCACGGCGGCGAGCGGCAGCCGCAGGGGGAACGCTGGGCGATCACCGGACAAGGTGCGACCTCCGACGTGGGTTGTTCACCGCGATCCCGTCACGGGTACCCGGACTTCGGCGGTTGCGACGAACCGGAGCCCATCGGCCGGGTGAACGCGCGACAGCGCCCCCGCGCTCAGTCGAGCACCCCGAAACCGGTCAGCAGCGTGGCCAGGGCCGGCAGGAAGTTGTTGAACTGGTGGGCGGCGATCGCGGCGGTCACCGTGCCGGTGCACAACCGGGCGAGCCCGATCGGGATCGCGACGACGACGAGCAGCGGGGTCCGCTGCCACTCCAGGTGCGAGAGGGCGAACGCCGCCGTGGTGACGGCGAACACGACCCACCGGTGGCACCCCCAGTGCTCCAGAGCTCGCCACAGCACCCCGCGGAAGAGCACCTCCTCTGCGATCGGCGCGATCAGCCACACGGTCAGGAAGATCGCGATCCCCGCGCCGAGGCCGGGTTCGCGCCCGTCGAGCAGGTGGCCGGCGGCCGAACCCCCGCCGTCGGTCCACGCGGACCACATCGCCGCCGCCGGGACGACGAGCAGCAGCCCCCCGGCCCCGAACGCGGCTCCGACCAGCACGTCGCGCCGAACACCCGCCCACTCGCGCCGCACCCGCCCCGGGCGCGGTCCGCCGCCGACCAGCCGCAGACCCCCGGCCGCGACCAGCACCGCGACGAGGGCGGGCACGACCAGCAGCAGCGGTAACGGCCAGAGCGGCTGCCCGACTTCGGCCGGGGACCAGCCCGCCCGGGAGAGCAGGAGCGCGAACAGGAGGGACGTGCCGGCCAGCGCGAGCTCGGCGACCAGGAAGACGGCCAGCAGGCGGGTACCGGTGCCCCGGTCCCGGGTGACCGTCCCAGCGGCGCGGAGCCCGCGTGGAAGACCGGTCCGGTGCCGCACTGGGAACCCCGTTGCCTGGGCGGAAGTGGTGCCCTCCGGTTACCCCGCCCACCGGTGACCGAACCCCGCCACCGACGCGGTGGGCGTGCGGGCCGATCACGGTCACCCTCGGTGAGTTGGAGCCACCCGATCAGGTACCAGCTTCGCCGGTGTAGGTCGTTCCGCCTCGGGTAGTCGCCAAATGGAGCAGAGGAGGCCCGGTGGAGGCGAATAATCCCGCGCAGCGCGTCGGCGACGCCGTGGAGCAGGCCCCGATTCTCCTCGCCCCGGCCCTCTCCGAACTGTCCGCGAGCGGATCGCCCGCCTTCCCGCCGACCGCCGCGCCCGTCCCCGCTGTGGCGTGGACCCCGGCCCCGGGCGTGGCCACCGGTGGCACCGCGACCGACCGGAGCACCACCGTGTTGAAGCGTGCCTACCGCCCCCCACCGGCTTGCCGTGGACGGGGTGGTCGGCGACACCGCTGAGTTGGGAGGAAGACATGGAACCCCTGACCTTCACCCCGTGGATCTGGCGAGACCCGGCGTGGCCGGCGGTCAGCGGTGCCGCGTTCGACCCGGCCCGCGGCCCGGTCGGCGGTGGCGAACCGCCGGAGACCGGGCTGATCGGCTACCGCGTCGAGGCGACCGACGGGAGCCTGGGCAAGGTGGACGGCGAGCACGCCGACGTGCCGGAGGGCTGCCTGCTGATCGACACCGGTCTGTGGATCTTCGGCAGCACGGTCGTGCTCCCGGTCGGCCTCGTCAGCCGGATCGACCACGAGCAGCGCACGATCTACCTGGACCGCACGAAAGAGCAGATCAAGGCCGCGCCGGAGTACGACCCGGAGGGCGGGGGCAGCGACGACTTCCGCCACCGGGCCGACGAGTACTACACCGAGTGCTACCGCCTCCTCCCGCCACTGCTCTAGCCGGCGCGGTCGGCCGCGTCGGCCAGCGCCGCCGCGATCGCCTGCTCCGCGGTGTCGTGCAAGGGCAGGAGCGCTTGCATCGCGGTGAGTTCGAGCGTCCGCCGCACGTTCCCGCCGACCGCCACGTGGATCGGGCGCGTGCCGTTGTCCCGGTTGTGGCCGTGCAGGTGGGCGAGGGCGGCGATGCCGGAGGAGGCGAAGAACGTCACCCCGGACAGGTCGAGCACGAGCGCGATGGCGTCACCGTCGAGCAGTCTCACGCCGTGGTCGCGCAACTCGTCGCTGTTCGACATGTCGACCTCTCCGACCGCTCGGAGCACGGCCACCTCGCCGAGCATCTCGGCGCTCATCCGGGTGGTCGGGGGGTGCGCTGTAGGCATGCGCACATGGTTCCCACCTCTCGCGCGCTGGAAACAGCCGTTGTGGAGCCGGATCACGTGACCTCGACGCGCTCCGGATCAGGAGGCGGGGCGCACGGCGTTCGGCCCCGCCGAGGAGGAGATCGTCAGCGCACCGCGCCCAGAACGTGGGCGGGCGCGGAGAGCAGCGCGGTGACGTGGGGTTCGGCGGCGCGCCGGGTCAGGGGGAGCGGGGGACAGGCGGCCAGGTGCTCGGCGACGGCTCCCAGGCGGCGCACCTCGGACACCGCCGCCACGCACGCGCCGGGACCCACCGCGAACGGCAGGAACGCGTCAGGGCGGTCGGGCAGGTCCGCCCACCGCGCGGGATCGAAGGCGGCCGGGTCCGTCCAGTACCGGGGATGGCGGTGCATCGCGTAGGTCGGCACCACCACGTCATCGCCCCGCAGCGCCGACAACGGCCCAAGGCGGTGGTCGTGCCGCACCGGGCGTCGGTGCTGCCACGCGGGCGGCCACAGGCGCAGCACCTCCAGTGCCACGTGCCGGGGATCGGCCTCCCGCACGTCGCCCACCCGGCGGGCCTCGACCGGCTCCGAGCGCTGGAACGCGCACACCAGCCAGGTGAGCGCGGCGGCGGACGCGCCGACGAACGCCGTCACGGCCCGGAGGTAGACCTCGCCGCGCACGGCCGCGTCCAACTCCGGCAGCCCGGCCACCGCCCCGCCCGCCGTCACCGCGCCGGCCCGCGCGCAGAGCCGCTGGAAGCCCGCGTCGTCCACGCGCCGACGGGAGCCGGTGACCATGCTGTGGAAGACGGTGTCCAGGAAGTCGGCGACGACCGCGCGCAGGTCGGCGTCGTCGAGCCCCAAGGCCTGTCGGTGCGCCTCGGCCGTCGCGTGCAGGCACGCGCGGTGCAGGTCGCCGCGCGCGGCGGCGAGCGAGTCGACCGCGAGCCCGGCCGAGCGGTGGACGTCCTCGGCCGCGAGGGCGCGGTGCACCCACCGGTTCAGCGCCGCGCACCCGTCCGGGGGCAGGGCGACGCCGCCGGGACGCCAGAACGCGGGCGGGTGGTCGAGCACGCCCCCGGCGTCGGCCAACGAGTCCCGGGCCAACCGCGCGTCGCACACCACGACGCTGCCCGCGAGGGTCCGGAACACCGGGCGGCGCACGCACCGGCGGTGCAGCCCGCGCAGCCCCCGCCAGCCGATCCGGCGGATCGGGCCGAACGGCACGGGTCAGTAGTACGTGTACATCGGGCTCCACGCCAGGTGCCGGAACCCGCGCTCGATCCCCAGCCTGCGCAGCAACGGCCTGATCAACCTCTTCACGGCATCCTCCCGGGCAGCGCGTCGGGTCGTCGCACCCCACGTAACACGCCGCCGGGGCGGGCGGTCAAGTGGTCGACCAGGTGACGACGGCGGGTGATCCGGCACCTCGCCGGTCACCCGCCCTCCGGGGCCGGCTCCGGGCGGTGGCCGGCGGCGATCGTCTCCAGGTGGGCCAGGTCGGGGACCTGGACGACGCGCCGCGCGCTGGCCCGCACCGCGCCGGTGTCGCGCAGGTCGCTGAACGCCTTCTCGGCGGTGCGGGGCTTCATCCCGGCGATCGAGGCCAGCTCGATGTTGGTCAGCGGGAGGTCCAGGGTCCAGCCGCCGTCGGCGGTCCGCCGCCCGTGGCGCGTGACGAGGTGGACGAGGACCCGCGCGATCCGGGTGGACGCCTGCTGGGGCATGGCCCGGCGCAGGTCGTTGGACCAGCGGAGGTGGTCGACGCCGGCCTTGGCCAGCTCGGCCAGGACCGTCCCGTGGCGGTCCAGCAGGTCCAGGAGCTGGTGCTGGGGGATCAGCCGGGCGGTGACCGCGCCGCAGGCGGTCACGGTCGCGGACCGGGGTTTGCCGTCCAGCGCGGCCATCTCGCCGACCAGGTCCCCGGCGGAGCGCACGGCGAGCAGGGTGGGACCACCCTCCACGCCGGTCGCCCAGACGGTGACCGCACCGGTCAGCAGGAGTGCCGCGTGCCCGTCCTCGGCACCCTCGCGGAACACCGTGGCACCCGGCACCCACGCGACCGGTGCGCCGAGTGCGAGCAGCGCGCACGCCGTGTGGTCCGACAGTCGGCCCAGCAGCCCTCGATACGGCCGGTCATTCTCCACGTCCCCGCCCCCTGAGCAGTTCGTTTCCCGAGTGGCACCCGATGTCGAGCATTCCACCAGCCGGCCGAGCCCCGGGCGTCCCGGTACCGGGGTGCCCGACTCGTGCCGATCCTCCCGACCGTCCACGCGGCAGGGGCGCGGGACGTCGGTGTGGCACAACCCTGCCAGTCTCCCCGCTCGGCCACCCGTCGCGGGTGGCCGAGCGGGTGGACGCGCCCCGTCGAGCGGAAGGCCGGAGCCGCGTCCGACGGTGCGACGGAGGTCCGCTCAGGTCGGTTCCGCTCCGGCCGGACGTGGTGCGCCGTGCCCGCCGATCACCGCACCACCGCATCGAACGTGCCGGGTTCGTACGACCCCGCCGGGGTCCGCACGATGACGTTGATCCGGTTGGCCCGGATCTTGACCAGCTCCCGGTTCTCCCTCGGCAGCGGCGACTGGTCGACCACCAGATGCCGCCCGGCGGTCCGGTGTGACAGCCACCGAGACGTTCCTCGCCCACCGCGACCCGCTGTTCACGGTCGCCGACGAGATGCTCGGCTCGGCCGCCGACGCGGAGGACGTGCTCCAGGAGACGTGGTCGCGGTGGACGGGCGTCGAGCCGGCGGACAGCGTGTCGATCGCGGTGCTGTGGGTGCTGGAGACGCTCGCGCCGACCGAGCGGGTCCGTGTCGCGGGCGGGGACGCGGGAAGCGCTCGACGCGTTCCGCCGGGCGGTGGAAACGGGTGACCTGCAAGGGTTGTTGGACATCCTCACGCCGGACGCCGGACGTCGTGCTCGTGGCCGACGGTGAGGTCGACACGGTCTTGGCGGTGCGCTTCGACGACGGCCTGATCTCCGGGATCTACGCCGTGCGCAACCCCGAGAAGTTGTCGCACCTGGCCCGGGAAAGCACCCTCCACCGCTGACCGCTGCGAAATCGGAGTCGGTGGGTGGGGCGGCGTGGGTCCGCCCCACCCACCTCCCGGTCAGCCGCTGGTCACCCTGGTGACCAGGTGCGGTAGGCCGGGGCCTGGGGGTGAAGAGTGTCGTAGTCACCGCAGGTGAACTATCCGGCCCCGTGCCCCCGATGCCCATGCCCGGCCACGAAAGGGAGTCCGGCGTCGCTCGGTGGTGGACGGCCCACGACACCGCGTCCACCGTCACCCGGATCGAGGCTGGGCCAAGTGGGCGACGGGGTGCGGTAGACCGGTAACGGTGCGTTTCTCCGACAGGGCCGGGCCCACCGCGTGAAGTCGCGAGGTCGGGGTCAGGAGACGACGGCCTCGATCAGGCAGTACCCGGACGGCGGCAGCGGGACGACGTCGGCGACGGCGAACCCGTTGTCTCCCAGCAGGGTCTCGAACTCGGCGCGCGTGCGCTCCCGGCCTCCGACGTTGACCAGCATGTTGAGGTCGCTGAGGTAGACCACGGGCGCGGTGGCGTCGGCGACCGCCTCGGGGAGCACCGGCTCCACCACCAGCAGTCGGCCGTGGGGAGGCAGGGCCTGCCGGCAGTGCCCGAGGATGGTCCGGCAGCGCTCGTCGTCCCAGTCGTGCAGGATGCTCTTGAGCAGCACCACGTCCGTCGAGTCCGGTACGTCGGTGAAGAAGTCGCCGGTCGTCACCCCGGACCGGGCCGCGACACCGGCCGCCCGCAGCGTGTCACCGGCCCGCGCGGAACCCGCCGCCGTGTCGAACACCGTGCCGCGCAGACCTTCGTGGCGCTTCAGGACGGCGGCCAGCAGGGTGCCGTCCCCGCCGCCGACGTCGGTGATCGGGGCGAAGCGGCCGAGGTCGCAGGCGTCGGGCAGCAGCGCGGCGACGATCCAGGTGCCCTGGCCCATGGCGGCGTTGAAGGCCGCGCCCAACTCCGGCGCGGACTGGAGGTGGTCGAAGAACGGCACGCCGAAAGCGTCCTCGAAGGTGGTGCGGTCGTCCCGCACGGCCTGGTCCAGGTCGTGCCACGCCCGCACCATCACCGGGTCGGTGAACACCCGCGCGAAGGTGTGCATCGACGCCGGCCCGTCGGCCCGGAGCAGCGCACCGGCCGGGGTCAGGGCCACGCGGTCCCCGGCGCGCTCGGTCGCCAGGCCCAGCGCCGCCACGGCGCGCAGGAGCCGCCGCATCGGCCCCACCGGCGTGCCGCAGGCCCCGGCCACCTCCCCGGTGGTCGGCTCGCCGTCGGCGATGGCGTCCGCGACGCCCAACCGGACGACCGCGCTCACGACCTGGGCGGCCATGGACCCGAAGACCAGGTCCACCACGGTGCGACGGGCTTCGGTGGTGGTGTTCGGCGATTCCGCCATGCGATCCCCCCGGATCTCGCGAACTGACAACGATTGTCACCTCCACGGTAGCGGCGGGGACGTGCCGAGGCCACCCGCCGAGGACGGGGACGTGCCGGGCGGTGCCGGTGCGAGATCACCGGTGATCACGTCCGGAGCATTCCGGTGGACCGGCGGTGTGGACCGACAGTGTCGTCGGGAACACGGCGCGCAACAATCGGATCACCGGGCCGGGTAAATGGTCGGCGATACCGCGATCGCCCACCCGACCTCATTTCCACGGGCTATTCGGCGGATGCGGCCACCGGCCGCTCGGCGGGGACCGACCGCCGGTCAGGACGGGTGTCGGACCGATTGCGGAGGGTCGACATATCGCGTGCGCCGGCACGACCCACCGGTAGGACCCCGGGTGGGTTATGTCACGAAACCGGCCGGGGGATCACTGGACCGCCACCGGCTGGTTAGGTTAGCTTCAGCTAAGAAGTGCGGAAGAAACTTCACGTTGCTCCGGCCGGTTCGGAACAGGTGTCGATCTCGTACGGGAGAGGCACCACCGGGCGCGCGAAGCCACGGCGACGTCACCACCGCCGCGCTGTCGGCCCCGATCCCCCGCAGGAGCACCGAGTTGAGCATCGCGAACCCGTCCACCGCCGGGCACGCGGCGGCGGCGGCGTGACCGCCCCGCGCACCGACCACCGCGACCGGTACCTGGAGCGCATCGCCGAGGTGCGCGCGGGCAGCGCGGCGGCCAAGGTCGGCTACCCGATCCACGTCCGCGAGGCCACCGTGGTGCGCTCCGCGCCGCTCGGGTCCGGGCTGCTGCGGGTCACGCTGGGCCGGCCGGGCACCGAGGGCTTCGAGGCCCACGCGCCCGACGAGCACGTCAAGCTGCTGTTCCCGGGCGAGGACGGCGTGCTGCGGCTGCCCGAGCCCAACGGCCTGATGCTGAGCTGGCCCAAGCCGTTGCCGACGTCGCGCGAGTACACGGTGCGCCGCTACGACCCGGTGACCGGCGAGCTGGACATCGACGTGGCGCTGCACGCCGGCGGCCTCGGCTCGGAGTGGGCGCGCGCCGCCCGGCCCGGTGACACCGTGCACCTCGCGGGCCCTCCCGGCGGGCTGATCGTGCCGCACGACTACGACCGCTACCTGCTGGCGGGCGACATCACCGCACTGCCCGCCGTCGCGCGCTGGCTGGAAGAGCTGCCGCGCGACGCGGCCGGGTGGGCGTTCGTCGAGGTTTCCGGCCCCGACGAGGAGATCGCGCTGTCCGCGCCGGACCGCGTCGAGGTGCGCTGGCTGCACCGCGGCGACGTCCCGCCCGGCGCGAGCACCCTGCTCGCCGACGCCGTGCGCGAGGTGCGCGTGCCCGAGGGGGAGCGGGTCTACGTGTGGGTCGCGGGCGAGGCGGGCTCGATCAAGCCGCTGCGCCGCTGGGTCCGCGACGAACTCGGCCTGGGCAAGCACGACCACGACATCACCGGCTACTGGAAGCGCGGTGTCGAGGACTTCGACGACGACCACGAAGAGGGTCACGAGGACCACGACCACGACGACCACGACCACTAGACCCCCCGAAAAGCACCGCGAACAGCAAGGAATCACGCATGTCCATCGCCAGATCCCCCCGACTCGTCGGCGCGCTCGTGCTCTCGCTCGCCGTCGCCACCGGCTGCGGCTCCTCCGACGGCGGGGAGAGCGCGCCGGCGGCCGAGGCGCAGACCCGGGTCTTCGCCGCCGACAACGGTGACGTCACCATCCCCGTCTCGCCCCAGCGCATCGTCGCCACCGGCTACGCGGTGCCCGCGATGCTGGAGGCCGACGCCCCGGTGGTCGGGATCTCGTCCTGGCAGCGCGGAGTTCCGCTGATGGGCGACGAGGACCGCAAGCGCTACGAGGAGACGCCGAAGATCGCGGGCGAGACCGCCGCCGAGACCAACTACGAGGCCATCGCCCAGGCCGACCCCGACCTGATCATCATCGGCGTGCCCAAGCCGGTGCTGGCCGACATCGACCTCAAGCGGTTGCAGGACATCGCCCCGGTCGTGGCCATCGGCCCGTCGGTGCCCTCGATGTGGCGCGAGCTGTCCCGCAAGCAGGCCGACGCGGCGGGCTCGCTCAAGGAGTTCGACGCCGTCCAGGGCGAGTACGAGGCCAAGTCCGCCAAGCTGACCGAGAAGTACGCCGCCGTGCTGCCGGGCCTCAAGCTGGGCCACGTCGGCGCGTACGGCGAGGTCGCCAAGGGCAACTTCCAGCGCGAGTTCAACGGCTCGTGGGGCACCAACATCGCCGAGGACCTGGGCGCGACGTACTACGGCGAGGTCAAGGTCAAGGGTGCCGGCTCGGCGGCGGTCAGCGAGTACCCGTCGATCGAGGAGCTGCCGGCCGCGTTCGCCGAGGCCACCGCGATCACCTACTCGGTCAAGGCGGACGGCACCGTCCCGCCGCCGGTCCAGTACGTCCTGGACTCGCCGCTGTGGAAGGAACTGCCGGCCGTGAAGGCGGGCAAGGTGTTCCCGCTGCGCTACACCGAGGCCGCCACCTACCGGTCGGCGATGAAGACCCTGGACGCCGCCGACGAGGCGTTCGCGCCGCTGCTGACGAAGTGAGGACCGCGCGCCGGGGGCCGGGCGCGCTGACCGTCGTGCTGATCGCCGCCCTGGCCGTGCTGGCCGCCGTGGCGGTGGTCAGCATCGGCGTCGGCGCGCACGCGATCCCACCCGCCGACGTCGTGCGGGCCCTGTTCGCCTTCGACGGGTCCAGCGACCACATCGTGGTCCGCGACATCCGGGTGCCGCGCGCGGTCCTGGCCCTCGGCGCGGGGGCCGCGCTCGCCACGGCGGGCGTGCTGGTGCAGGTGTTGTCCCGCAACCCGCTGGCCGAGCCGGGCGTGCTCGGCGTGACGGCGGGTTCCGGTTTCGCGATCGCCACCGGTTCGGCGCTCGGCCTGACCGCGACGGCGGTCGGCGAGCTGGTGGTGGCCGTGCTCGGCGCGGTCGCGGCGACCCTGCTGGTCTACTCGGTCGGGCGGGGTTCCCCGCTGCGCCTGGTGCTGACCGGCGTGGCGCTCAGCTCGGTCCTGGCGGGCGTGTCCCTGGGGCTGCGCCTGATGATCCCGGACGTGTTCGACAAGTACCGCTTCTGGTCGGTCGGCTCGCTGGCCGGCCGCGAGCAGGCACCCAACGCGCTGCCGCTCGTCGTGATCGCGTTCGCGGTCGGGTGCGCGCTGCTGCTCGGCAGGCAGCTCGACGTGATCGCGCTGGGCGAGAGCGCGGCGCACGGGCTGGGCGCGAACGTGACCCGCGTGCGGTACGCCTCGCTGGTGCTGATCACCGTGCTGGCCGGCACCGCGACGGCGATCGCCGGGCCGATCCTGTTCGTCGGCCTGATGGTGCCGCACGTGGCGCGGCGGCTGGCCGGCGCGTCCGTGCCGTGGGCGCTGGCGCTGGCCGTCGTCCTCGGACCGGTGCTGCTGCTGGTGGCCGACATCGGCTCGCGGGTCCTGCTGCCCACCGGCGAGGTGCCGGTGGCGATCGTGACCGCGTTCCTCGGCGGCCCGGTGCTGGTGTGGGCCGTGCGGCGGTACGGGGCGGCGGCCCTGTGAAGACGACCGCGAACGACTCCGCGCACCACCCCGCGCAGGCCGCCGCGCCGACGGCGCTGGTGCTGCGCGCGGGCCCGGTCTCGGTGCTGGTCGAGCGCCGGACGCTGGTGCTGGTGGCCGTGCTGGGGCTGGCGATCCTCGGGCTGGGCCTCGTCGGGCTGTGCTACGGACCGACGTGGGCGAGCCCGGCGAAGGTGTTCGACGCCCTCACCGGCGGCCGGGGCGGCTCGAACGTGGTGATCCGCGAGTGGCGGTTGCCCCGCGTGCTGGCGGCCGTGGTGTTCGGCGCGGCGCTCGGCGCGGCCGGCGCGGTGTTCCAGAACATCACCCGCAACCCGATGGGCAGCCCCGACGTGATCGGGCTCGACGCGGGCGCGTACACCGGCGCGCTGATCGCGATCACCGTGCTGGCCGGCTCGCCCACCCAGCTCGCGCTCAGCTCCGTGGTGGGCGGGGTGCTCACGGCGGCCCTGGTCTACCTGCTGTCGATGGGCGGCGGGATGTCCGGGCTGCGGCTGGTCGTGATCGGCATCGCGGTCAACGCCACGCTCACCGCCCTCAACTCGTGGATCGTGCTGCGCGCGGAGCTGGAGGTCGCGATCGCGGCCGTCGGGTGGAACGCGGGCTCGCTGAACGGGGTGGGCTGGGACGACGTGACCCTCCCGTTCGCGATCGTCTGCGTGCTGCTGGTGCTGCTGGCCGTCCAGTCCCGCGCCGTCCACCAGGCGTCGCTGGGGTCCGACGTCGCGGTGACCACCGGCGTGCGGCTGGAACCGCTGCGGTTGCGCCTGGTGCTGATCGGCGTGGGCTGCACGGCGACGGTGACCGCCGTGGCCGGGCCGATCGCGTTCATCGCGCTCGCCGCGCCGCAGATCGGCCGCCGGCTGGCCGGCGCGCCCGGCATCCCCGTGCTCCCCGCCGCCCTCACCGGCGCGGTCCTGCTGCTGGGCGCGGACCTGACCGCCCAGGCGCTGCTCGCGCCCGTCGCGCTGCCGGTCGGCGTGATCAGCACCGCGATCGGCGGCTGCTACCTGATGTGGTTGCTCGCCAAGGAGGTTCGACGCAGGTGACAGCGCTCCTGTCCGCCCGGGACGTGACTCTGCGCTACGGCGACCGCGTGGTGTCCACGCGGCTGGGGGTCGACGTCCCCGACGGTGCCTTCACCGCCATCGTCGGCCCGAACGCGTGCGGCAAGTCCACGTTGTTGCGCGCGTTCGTCCGGCTGCTGCGCCCCACCGAGGGCCAGGTGGTCTTCGCCGGCCGCGAGATCGGCACCTACCCGAGCAAGGTGCTGGCCCGCCGGCTGGGTTTCCTGCCCCAGGAGCCCGTCGCGCCCGAGGACATCCGGGTGCGGCAGCTCGTGGCGCGCGGGAGGTTCCCGCACCAGTCGCTGCTGTCCTCGTGGACGCCCGCCGACGAGACGACGGTGGCCGAGGCGATGCGCGTCGCCGGGGTGGTGGACCTGGCCGACCGGCCCGTGCAGGAGCTGTCCGGCGGGCAGCGCCAGCGCGTGTGGGTGGCGATGGTGCTCGCCCAGGACACCTCGCACCTGCTGCTGGACGAGCCGACCTCGTTCCTCGACATCACCCACCAGTACCAACTGCTGTCGCTGCTGGCCGGGCTGCGCGACCAGGGGCGCACGGTGGTCGCGGTGCTGCACGACATCAACCAGGCCTCGCGCTACGCGGACCACCTGGTCGCGATGAAGGACGGCCGGGTGGTCGCCGAGGGCCCGCCGGCCGAGGTGGTGGACAGCGTGCTCATGAAGCAGGTCTTCGACCTGCCGAGCATCGTGGTTCCCGACCCGGTGACCGGCACGCCGATGGTGGTGCCCACGCTGTAGCCCGCTAAGCGACTGTGGTCCCGCGACCACGGTCCCTCAGCGACCACGGCCCTCGGCGCGGGGCCGCCGCCGTCCGCGCCTCACGCGCACTCCTCGTCCGTCGGGTGCACGGCGACCACCGGGCTGTACTCGTCCTGCCCGTCGTTGCCGTTGAACACGACGACCTGCGCCCTCGCGGCCGTCCCGCCGAACGCGGCCGTGGGCACCCGCCAGGTGACCTCCGGCCCGTCCCGCACCTGCTCGACGTCGGTGACCGGCTCCCACTCCCAGCCCGGCCCGGTGTAGCGGAACAGCACGTCGTTCTCGACCAGGTGGTCCGCGCCGGAGGGCAGGCCCGGGGGCAGCGCCCACCCGGTCGACGGGTCGTCGTCGGCGTCGACGAACACCCGGCGGTGCGGGAACTCCCGGGTGAACGTCGCCCGGTAGCGGGTGGTCGTCGGGCCGAGGCAGGCAGCCGGGTCCAGCACGGCGGCGGGCGGCGTGGTGGCGGTGACCGGCGCGCTGGGCGCGGAGGCGTTGCCCGCGACGTCCCGCGCCCGGACGGTGAACGCGTACGCCGTGCCGGGCCGGAGGTCGGTGGCGGTGAAGGCGGTGTCGTAGGTGGTGCCGACCGGTTCGCCGTCCCGGAGCACCTCGTAGTCGGACACCGCGACGTTGTCCGACGCCGACCGCCACCGCAGGACCACCTGGCCGGACGCGGCCGTCGCGCCGACCCCGCGCGGCGCGCCGGGCGGGGTCGTGTCCGTCACGCCCGCGATCTCGCCGAGCTCCGCGTCCCAGTACGTGGTGAGCCAGTCCCACGTGGACGGGCTGAAAGGGCGGTCGGTGACGTAGACGTACCCCGCGCCGTTGGCCTTGGTGCGCGCCACGACCTCGGCCATGTCCTGGGCGGTGGGCACGTCGTAGACCAGGTGCCAGAACTTCTCCCGGCGGGGGTTGGCCGATTCCCACGCGGGTGGCACGTGCGCCAGGTATGACCGGTGGTCGCCCTCGAAGGACAGGATGGTGTCGGCCACGGCGTCGTAGCACTGCTCGGCACCCGTGCCCGGGTTGATGGCGACGCGGGCGTGCGGGTGGGCGGCGCGCACGTGGTCGCGGATCGCGGCGTAGCGGTCGACGTACTCGCCGTCCGGGCCGCACATGTCCAGCACCTGGTCCAGGAATACGCCGTCCACGCCGTAGTCGCCGTACAGCGCGTACCACTCGTCGACGTCCTGGCGGATCTGCGCGGCCCACGCGTCGACCGACGTGCTGCCGTCCCTGGTCGGGTGCGAGCCCTGGCCGACGTCGACGCCGAGGTACCCGGTGTCCACGTAGACCAGCACCCGCGCGCCCGAGTCGTGCACCGTCTCGATGGCCTCGGCCCACTCCGGGGAGAACGGTGCCTGCGGTCTGCTCAGGCTGCCGTTGACGACCACCAGGCCCGTGGTGGGCCGGTTCTGCGCCAGGCGTCGGAACGTGGTCAGACCGTCGGGGTCGGCCGGGCTCCAGTAGGCGGGGATCGCGGCCTGCTGGGGTGTCGCCGCCGTCGCGGGGACCGGGGTCAGCAGGGACACCGCCGCGACCGCGACGCCGACTCGGGCCAGAGCGGAACTCGGGCAAGCCATGGTCGCCAGTCTCGGCCACCGCGCCCGGACGGGCAATCACGCGGAAAGGGGGGTCCGCGCTGGGCCGCCCGCAGGCAGCCGACCCGAGCGGCGGACCAACGCCCACCCGTCCGGCCCAGCCGCCGCCGGGCGTTCCGGTGACCGCAGCGGGCTCCGGACTTGAACCTCCAGTCGCTGGAAGCCCTAGCGTGCCGGCCATGACGATCACGGTTCTCGACACCTGCCCGGCCATCCGGGAGATCCTGCGGGCCGCGCCGGCGGACCGCCCCGGGCTGCTGCGGGCCGTGCTGGAGCCCGCCGCCGGGATGTACCGGTACTTCCCCGGCGAGGTCGACCTCGTCGCGATGCACCGGATGTCGTCGGGCTTCCCGCTGGACCGCGACGAGGACCGGTGCCTGGAGGCGCTGGGCGCGTTGCGCGACGCGGACGCGTGGGGTCGGATCGGGCGTGCGCTGGAGGACGCCCTGGCCGTGCAGCTCGCCGCGACGCCGGGCCTGGCGGTCCCGGACATCACGGTGCTCCTCGTGCTCGGCGACCCCGGTGACGAGCACTTCACGGGACCGAACCTGGGCATGACGGCGAACGGCAGCGTGCCCGGCCACCTGTTCCTCACCCTCTGGCCGTACCCGGAGAACCTGGCGCGGCTGGAGGCGACGGCGGTCCACGAGCTGAACCACAACCTGCGCTACGGCAGCGGTTCCGTGGTCTGGGACCCGGCGACGGTCACCGTGGGGGAGCACGTGGTGTCCGAGGGGCTGGCCGACGCGTTCGCGCGGCAGTTGTACGGCGACGAGCTCGGGTACACGCGGATCGGCGTGCCGCACCTGCACGACGACGCGGTGTTCGCCAAGGTCGTCTCCGGGCTCGGGGTGACCGGGATGGAGAACTTCACCGCCTGGGTGCACGGCGACGCGACCGCCGTCCGGTACGGGGCGACGCCGGTCGGCCTGCCCACCGGCGCGGGTTACGCCGCGGGCAACCGGCTGGTCGACGCCTACCTGGCCGCGACCGGCCGCACGGCGGCGGAAGCGCTTCTGGTGGACAGCCGGGAGGTCGTCGAGACCGCGCTCCGCGTCGGTGCCCGCGACCGGTCCTGAGATCGGCGGCTAGATCGCCGCGAAGGTCGTGTTCGAGGATTTCGCCGGGAATGCGCCGGTGGAGTCCGAGGTAAAAAGGATTGCGTGATCAATCGGTGGCGCGCATACTTCGATCACATCACCGGACGAAGGGTGCGGGTCATGGCGGTCGAGGGCGAGCGGGCGGAACGGCATTCGCGGCACCACGCCGCCGCCGGCGTGCTCGGTGCGCACCCCGCACCGGCCACGGCCCGGCCCGAACCGGTGCTGCTCCAGGTGATCGCCTCGCCCTGACCTCGGTCTGGACGCGATCACGCGGAGCCGCCCATCGGGACACCGATCCGGGCGGCTCTTCCTTTCGGGCATTCTCCGACGGATTTCTGTTATGCGGTGTACGTCGGGTGCGGAATGGTCGGTAGAAGCCGTTCGTCATTCCCGGATTGCCGAGTGCCGACCATTGTCGGGTGTTGTTGCCCGGGAGGTCCGGGTTCGAGTCCGGTGGGGGAGCGAGCCGTCCGCGTGGCGGCACCAGGGGGACGCGCCGGGCGCAGACGATCCTTGCAAGATCGTCGGGGAGGGTCCGACACCCTCGTCCTCCACCACCCGCAGCGGGTTCGGCCGCCGGCGGGACAGTTGTGACCGAGGCCGAAGCAGTCGAGGCACCAGATCGTGGTTCTGGTCGAAGCCGGTGCGAGTCCGGTCGGTCACCCCAAACCCCGCACCCGTCCGTTCCACCGTGGAACCCGGTCGGCGTCCGTCCGTGCGACCGGGGGCGGCGACGTCGTTGGCACCGCCCCCGGTCGCACGCCCTCAGCGCCCGAGCACCACGCAGGTGGCGGTCGCGGTCCTGGTCGGGTCGCTCTCCGAGGTGGCCGTCAGGGACACCTTGGTCAGCAACGGCCCGCCGGACCGCCGCACGTGCACCGGGACCTGGACGTGGCGGCCGAACTGGGCCGTGGCCAGCGCGTTGGGCACGTCGACGGTCCAGCCCGCCGCCGCCGTCGCGGAAACGCGGTAGACGTCGCCACCGAGGTACCGGGCCACGTCCTCCGGGTGCTGCCCGGCCGGGGTCGCCCCGCGCCCGGTGTTGAACAACGGGAACTCGCAGGTCGCCACGCCGTCCTTGCCGGTCCGACCGGCGGTGGGCAGGACCCGCACGCCCCGCCGCTGCGGGCCCGCGCCGTCCAGCGACCGGATCGCGACGGTGTAGGACAGGACGCCCTGCCGGTCGCGCTCGACGTCGAGCACGTAGAAGTGCAGGCGGTTGGCCTGGTCGACGTACTCGTACTCGCTGCCCGAGTTCGTGCCGGCGTGGAACAGGGCGTCGGAGAGCTGCCGGTAGTCGCCGACCGTGATGGGCACCTCGCGCCCGTCCGGCAGGACGTAGTCGGTCATGCCGATGTCCTGCGGGTTGGCGTCGACCACCCACGCGAACGGCGCGCGGTCCTCGTTCTTGGTCTTGGCGAGCAGCACGCCCGCGTCCGGCGTGAACGAGTCCGCGCCCATCCGGTCCACGACCTCGACCGTGTAGTTCTGGTAGCCGCCGCCGTCGCACAGCGGGTCGGTCCGGATGTCGCAGGCGGGGGCGAGGTCGCCGGTGTCGAGCGCGACGTTCACGCCGGAGAGCCCGTCGCCGCCGGGCTGGACGGTCCGGGCGGTGACCCGGGCGACGACCGTGCCGGACTCGTCGAGCGCCTCGCGGGAGAGCCGCAGCACGTTGCGCTCGTCCACGATGCCGAGCTTGATCTTGTTGCGCAGCACGTGCTGCGCGCCCAGCGACGCGCCCGCCGTGGCCGGGATGACCCAGCGCGAGTGCGGGCCGCCGGGACCGTTGAACGAGCCCCGGGACAGCATGTCCCAGATCCCGGTGTACGCGCGGCGCGGCGGGTTGCCGTAGGGGTTGTTGTAGTTGTCGCCGATGCCCAGCAGGTGGCTGAGCTCGTGCGCGTACACGCCCTGGCCCGAGCTCTCCGCCTGCGTGGACGAGCCGCCGCCGGCGTTGGGCCAAATCGCGGACCCCGCCGCCCACGAGGTCCAGTCGACGTACCGGGTGCGCGACCAGTTCGGCAGCGCGGGGTCGGGCGGGCCGAACTCGTCGGGCACGTCCTCCTTCGTCGCGAACTTCATCGTCCCGAACTCCTGCCAGGTCCCGGACTCGTCCTGGCCGGCCGACAGGAAGTAGACGAAGTCGAAGCCGGCGGGCACCTGGGCCCCGACGTCGGCGACCCACGCGGCGCGGCCGTCGGTGCGGATGTCGCGGTCGCACCGGTCACCGGCCGGGCAGCCGGTGCCCTCCTGGAACTCCATCGCGTACTCGTGGTCCTTGCCCGGCATGGTGTACGGGCCGAAGCCGGCGAGCTCGACGCCGTAGCGCCCGCCGGAGTCCTCCATCCAGTACTCGTGCACGGTGTGGCCCCGGTTGAGCCCGTTCGGCTTGTTCAGGAAGTCCTGGTAGAACCGCGCGACCTGGTCCCGGGGGACGTCGTGGGCCTCGGCGCTGGGGTTGCCGAACACCGTCGACCCCTGCGGCTGGGTCACCACGAACGGCTGGTCGGAGTAGTCCAGCAGCACCAGCGCGCCCTTGAAGGTGCGGACCGAGCCCTTGACCGCCGGGTCGGCCCAGTCGGTGCCGGGGATCTGCCGGTAGTCCCGCTCCCAGGTCATGTGGTCGGGGTTGACCCAGTTCTGGGGGTCGACGGGGCCCGGGAACCCGGCCTGCGCCGCGACGCGCGCGGTGTCCCGCGTCTGCTGCCAGGGCTGCTGCCGAGGCCAGTGGTCGTACTGCCAGGGGTGCTCCGGCGCGTCCGGAGCGGCGGCGAGCGCGCCGGTGTTGCCCGCGGTCAGCGCGGCGACCGAGAACAACGCGGCCACCACGAGCACAGAGCGCCTGTGCCTACGACGGACCCGAGTGTGATTCATGCCACCTCCGAGGTGTGATCCACCCACGCTAACGGCCGTCCCTCACCCGGCACGGCCGGTGAATCCGTTGTCAGTTGACGGCACTCGTCCCCTGACTGCCGACGGCGACTGACAGGACGTGCGGCGGGCGGCATCCCGGGGCGGGGGAACCGACGAGGGGGTCTGGTGCGCGTGGAGGAGTTCTTGGCCGAGCGGGATCACGTGCTGGTCGCGTTCGACGGGCCGATCGCCGAGTTGCCGCCCGCCGGGTCGGTCGCGGACCGGTTGCGGGTGCTGGTGGCAGAAGGCGGGCTGTCGCGGGAGGTGCGGCGGACCGACGACCCGTTCGAGGTCCTGGCGCACGCGGCGGAGATCGGGCCGGCGACCGCACGGGCGGTGTACGCGCAGTTGTGCCGGATCGAGCACGAACTGGTGGCGTTCGCCGAGGTCGCGCCCGGCGTCCGGGGTGCGCTGGCCGCGATCACCCGCGCGGGCACCCACATCACCGCGGTGACCGGGCTGGACCCCGAGGCGGCGCGCACGTTCCTGGTGCTGCACGGGTTGAGCGACGTGGTGCGCCACGTGGTCGGCCGGGCCGGTCCGGATGGCGCGGGCCTGCCGCCCGCCCCGGACCTGGTCGCCCTGGCGGTCCACGAGCGGGCCTTCCCGGTGGGGTCGTGCGCGTTCGTCGGCGGCACCGGCCCCGATCTCGCCGCCGCCCGCGCGGCGGGCGTGGAGGCGCTCCGCTACCGGCGCGCCCCGGACGCCGCCGACCGGGTGACGCCGCCCAATCCCTGGTTCGACGCGCTGTCCGCGCCGACCAAGAGGTGACCCGCCCGCAGGACTGCGGACCGCCGGGCGGGCGGACAGTCCACAGTGGAGGAACCCGGGAGTCGCCGCACGGCGCGTACGGCGAAGACGCGCCGGCACGACGGGACACCACGGGTCTACTTGCGGTGGGCCGCGCCGGATCGCACCTCGCCGAGCGTGACGTTCAACGACCACCTGGGCGCGCGGACGGTGGTCGACCACCTGCTGTGGCACGGCTACCAGGACGTCGTCTGCGTGGCCGGGGAGATCGGGGCCGGGCCGGCGGAAGGCCGCGAGGGCGGTCGGCGGCAGGCGATGGAGAGCCCCGACCGGCCCCGCGCGATCTGCGCCACGACCGACGAGCAGGCACTCGTGACCATCCGCACGGCGACGAGCCTGGGCCTGCGGGTGCCCGACGGCCTGGCGGTCGTGGGCTTCGACGGCGTGCGCGAGGCGCGGCTCGGCAGTTTTCCGCTCACCACCGTGGGCCTGCCGTTCGAGGAGTTCGCGGTGCGCGCCTTCGACGCCTTGGGCGCGGTCTTCCACGACGGCGGGAGTCCGTCCGCGCCGGTGGTGCCGGACGGCACGCTCAGCGTCGGCGTCACGTGCGGGTGCGCGCCCGGTCCCACCGCCTGACCGGACGGGCCGCGTCGAACCCCACCGGGAGGGCGCGGTGGGGCCGACGCGCGCGCACTACGGCTGGGGCGGGTGCTCGGCCGACCCGTAGTTCGGGCTCAAGGACAGGGCGCTGAACCGGAACGGGCGGTCGACGCGGGTAAAGCCGAGCGGGCAGTGGCGGACGCCCGCGGGGAGGTAGACCGACCCGCTCGTCGTGATCGTGTGGCGGACGCCCTCGATGTCCAGGTAGATCTCGGCACCGAGGTCGTCCACGTCGTCCGGGTCGTTGCCGTGCCAGATGAGGACCTCGTCGTAGTCGTGCACGTGCTCCTTCACCCACTGCACCGGCTCGCTGCACGGGTTGATCCACGTGTAGGTCAGGTGGACCTTGCTCTCGGGGACCTCTTCCGAGCGCATGAGGGCGAGCGCCTCGCCCACGTTGTCCGGGTCGGGGATGCCGCTGCCGCCCCCTTCGTTGACGAGGTCGGCGAGGCAGTTCGGCATCTTCCTGACGAACAGGCGCTCGTACGGGCTGGTCATGGTCGCTCGTCCTCCAGGGCGGTTCGCCGGCGGGTTCGACCCCGACGCTAGCCATCCTCCGATCGCTTGGAGAAGTCACTCAGCTCCCCTTCCCCGGCATCGACGCCGGAAGTCCGGTGGTGCGGGTTCGCGGAGAGCCGGTCGCACGTGCCGGTGGCGGGCGTTCGTCGAGCGGGTGCGGTCGACTCCGTGCTGCCGGCACCGTCGCACCCGGTCAGACGCGGCCCACGGCGGCGAGCTTGTCCGGGTTCATCATCCAGAAGATCCGGTCGATGCCGTCCGCCGAGGCCGCCACGGTGAGCACCGTGACCACGGTGCCGTCCCGGCGCAGCAGCGCGGCGTCGGTGCCGTTGACCGACGTCCAGCCGATCTCGACACCCGTCCAGAAGTGGCCGGCGAACGCGCGGACGTACTTCGCCACGGTGGTCGCGCCGGCGACCGGGACGCGCGAGGCCCGCACCACGCCACCGCCGTCGGAGTAGCTCACCACGTCGGCGGCGAGCAGCTCCTCCAAGGCGGCCAGGTCGCCCCCGCGCGCCGCCGCGACGAACGCGGTCAGCAACCGGCGCTGCTCGGGCCCGGCCACGGGGGTGCGCCGCGCGTCGGCGAGCTGCCGACGCGCCCGGCTGACGAGCTGGCGGGCCGAGGACTCGGTGGCCTGGACGATCTCGGCGATCTGGCCGTAGGGGTAGCCGAACGCCTCGCGCAGCACGTACGCGGCCCGCTGCGTGGGCGTGAGCTTCTCCAGCAGGACCAGCACGGCGACTTCCAGCGCGGCGTCCCGCTCGGCACCCAACTGCGGGTCGGCCGAGGTGTCGACCGGTTCGGGCAGCCAGGGACCCGCGTAGACCTCGTGCCGCGCCCGCGCGGTGCGGCCGGCGTTGATGGCCGACCGGGTCGTGGCGGTGGCCAGGTAGGCGAGCGGGTCGAGCACCACCGACCGGTCGCAGGACTGCCAGCGCAGCCACACGTCCTGCACCAGGTCCTCGGCGTCGACGGCGCTGCCCAGCATCCGGTAGGCGATGCCGAAGAGCCGGGGCCGCACCTCGGCGAACACGGCTGCGGCGTGGTCGAGGTCCCCGCCGACGGTTCCCGCCATGGTCGAGACGTCCTCCCACACCGCGCGGCCCGTCCGCGAACCGATCGCCGCCGATCCTACCGGCGGGCGTCGGACCGGCCCGCTGTCACGAATCGGGACCCTGCGCTGTCCTGGTTGGCGTAGGCGCGTCCCGGAACGGCCGGACGTCGGCGAGAGGAGTCACCATGAAGGTCGTCGTGATCGGCGGAACCGGGCTGATCGGGTCGAACGTCGTCGCCCGGCTCGGCGGGCACGGGCACGAGGCGGTGGCGGCGGCACCCTCGACCGGGGTCGACACGATCACCGGCGACGGGGTCGAGGAGGCGGTGGCCGGCGCGGACGTGCTGGTCGACGTGTCCAACTCGCCGTCGTTCGCCGACGCCGACGTGCTGGAGTTCTTCCGCACCTCCACCACCACCCTGGTCGAGGCGGCCAGGAGCGCCGGGGTCGGGCACTACGTCGCGCTGTCCGTGGTCGGTGCCGAGCGCGCGCCCGCGTCGGGGTACCTGCGCGCGAAGGTGGCCCAGGAGGAGCTGATCCGCGCGTCCGGGTTGCCCTGGTCGCTGGTGCGCGCCACGCAGTTCTTCGAGTTCGCCGGCGGCATCGCGGACTCGGCGACGGTCGCCGGCGTGGTGACCCTGCCGGACGGCGGCGTGCGGCCGGTGGCCGCCGCCGACGTGGCCGCGACCGTGGGCCGGACGGCGGTCGGCGCGCCGCTGGGCGACGTGGTCGAGATCGGCGGCCCCGAGGTGTTCGGCATGGACGGGTGGGTTCGGACGGTCCTGGCGGCGCGCCACGACCGGCGCGCGGTCGTCACCGACCCCGAGGCCCGCTACTTCGGCACCCGGCTGGAGGCGAAGACCCTGCTGCCCGGTCCGGGCTCGCTGGTCGGCACGACCCGGCTGGCGGACTGGCTGGCCGGCTGACCCGCGCGGGCGGTACCGGCACCCGTGTGGTTCCGTGAGGTTCGCCGGGAGATCATCGGACGAGGGGGTCGCGTGGCCGTGTCGATCGTGGAGTTCCCGGTGGGTGAGCCGGGTGCGGGCCCCTACGGGGTGGTGGTCGGGCCGGACGGCGCGGTCTGGTTCACGGAGGTGCACCACGGGCGGATCGGGCGGTTGGACCCGGACGGCGGGCACACCGCGTTCGCGCTGCCGGACCCGGCGGGCCGTCCCTCGGTGCCGGTGGTCGGGCCGGACGGCGCGGTGTGGTTCACCGAGTCCGCCGGGCACCGGATCGGGCGGATCACGGTCGACGGCGGGGTGACGGCGTTCCCGGTGCCGGGCGCGGGACCGTTCGGGCTGACCGCCGGTCCCGACGGCGCGCTGTGGTTCACCGCGATGGACACCGGTCGGGTCGGCCGGATCACGACCTCCGGCGAGGTCGCGGAGTTCGACGTGCCCGGCGGCGGCTTCCCGGCCGTGATCGCGGCCGGTCCGGACGGCGCGCTGTGGTTCACCCTCAACCAGGCGGGCGCGATCGGCCGCGTGACGACGTCCGGCGAGGTCACCACCCACCCGCTGCCGACCCCGGCGGCGGGCCCGGTGGGCATCGCCGCGACGGCGGACGCGCTGTGGTTCGTCGAGCTCGGCGCGGGGCAGGTCGGCCGGATCACCCCGGACGGCCGGATCACCGAGTTCCCGCTGCCGGACCGCGCGGCCCGGCCGCACGCGATCGCCGCCGCGCCGGACGGCTCGTGCTGGTTCACCGAGTGGGCGGCGGGCCGGGCGGGTCGCGTCACCCCGGACGGCGCGGTCGAGACCCACGCCCTGCCCGGCGCGGAGCCGCACGGCATCGCGGTCGGGCCGGACGGGGTCGTGTGGATCGCGCTGGAGTCCGGGGCGATCGCCCGGCTCGACGGTTGAGGCTCCGCTCGCGGGCGCGCTGAACACGTTGTGGCGCAGGGTGGACGGCGGCGCGCGGCCCACGTCCGACAGCGCGGTCGACCCTCGCTGACCGGGCGGTCCCGCGTCCTGAAGCACCCTGTCGGGGGTCGGTTGCGTCTTTTCGATACCTAGAACTACTATGCCTCAGTGTTCTAGGTATTCAGTGGAAAGGGGGGTCGTGAAGGTCACGAAGGATCTTGTGGCGGCCTCGGCGACGCCGATGGTGTTGGGCATCCTCACCGAGGGGGACAGCTACGGGTACGCCATCCTGCGGCGGATCAACGAGCTGTCCGGCGGGGAGTTGGACTGGACCGAGGGTCTGCTCTACCCGTTGCTGCACCGGCTCGAACGCCTCGGCCACGTCGAGTCCACCTGGCAGGCGGTGGCGGGGGAGCGGCGGCGCAAGTACTACCGCATCACCCCCGGCGGCCTGGCCGAGCTCGCCGAGCAGCGCCGCCAGTGGGACACCGTCGTCAGTGCGCTGAAGGAGATCTGGTCGGGTTCCGGGGATGCCCGGCCGCTGATCGCGATGCCGTGGGGAGGGCCCGCATGACGGTGCCGAACGGTCGGGACGGGCTTGAGGACCAGTTCGCCCAGTGGCGGCGCTACGTGCAGCGCCGACCGGAGCTGCGCAGCGCCGACGCCGACGAGCTCGAAGACCACCTGCGCGGTTCGGTCGACGGGCTGGTCGCCGCCGGTCTGCACGCCGACGAGGCGTTCCTGGTCGCGGTCAAGCGGATGGGCAGCCTGGACGAGCTGTCCCGCGAGTTCGCCCGCGAGCACTCGGAACGCCTGTGGAAGCAACTGGTGCTCACCGGCGACGCCGGCAACCCCTCCACGCGCAGCCGGTCGCGGCGCGACCTGCTCGCGATGGTGGTGTGCGCGATCGGCGCGGCGGTGTCCATCAAGGTGCCGGAGCTCTTCGGCCTGGGGTTCGAGGACGACCCCGCCTTCTACGCGCCGAACCTCGCCCTGTTCACGCTGCCGTGGCTGGCGGCGTTCCTGGCCTGGCGGCGACGGGCGGCGAGGCCGCTGATCGGTGCGCTGCTCGCGTTGTTCGCGCTCGGCGCGGTGGCGGCCAACGCCTATCCGCTCGGGGACGGCTCGCAGTCGTTGGTCCTGACCAGCATCCACCTGCCGATCGCGCTGTGGTTCGTGGTGGGCTTGGCGTACGTGTCCGACGACGTGCGCTCGCCACGTCGCCGCATGGACTTCGTGCGCTTCACCGGGGAGTGGTTCGTCTACTACGTGCTGATCGCCCTCGGCGGCGGCGTGCTGGTGGCGTTCACCTTCGGCACCTTCGACGCCATCGGGATCTCGCCGGAGATCCTGGTGTCGCAGTGGCTCATCCCCGGCGGGGCCGCCGGCGCGGTGGTGGTGGCCGGGTGGCTGGTGGAGGCCAAGCAGAGCGTCGTGGAGAACATCGCGCCGGTGCTCACGCGGTTGTTCACACCGCTGTTCACCGCGGTGCTGCTGGCTTTCCTGGTCACGTTCGGCCTGGCCGGCGTCGGCATCGACGTGGAGCGGGAGGCGTTGATCCTCTTCGACCTCCTGCTGGTGGTGGTGCTGGGGCTGCTGCTCTACTCCATCTCGGCCCGCGACCCGCTCGCCCCGCCCGTGCTGTTCGACAAGCTGCAACTCGCCCTCGTGGTCAGCGCGCTGGCCATCGACGTGCTGGTGCTGGTCGAGATCGCCGGGCGCATCGGCGAGTACGGCACCACGCCGAACAAGGCGGCGGCGCTCGGCGAGAACGTCATCCTGCTGGCGAACCTCGTCTGGTCCGCCTGGCTGGTGCTGCGCCTGGTCCGCCGGCGCGACCCGTTCGCGGTGGTGGAGCGGTGGCAGATCAACTACCTGCCGGTGTTCGCCGGCTGGGCGTGGATCGTGGTGCTGGTGTTCCCGCCGGTGTTCGGCTACCTCTGACCGGGGTGCTCCAGCGCGGGGTCCGACCGTGCGGCTTCGGCCGCCGGTCGGACCCCGCACGGCCGAACACCGCCGCGCCGGTGACGTGGCCCGGGACCGTCCTCAGTGGACCGAAACGGGTGCGCGCCCCTCGGACGATCGGCTTGTGCTGGAATGACTGCGGTGCGTTGTAGTCTTGGTGTCCCGGATCGAGCAGGAGACCGCCTTGGACACCGCACCGCCCGGCACCGCCGTCCCCGAGCTCGACCCCGCCGTCGTCGGCCGCTGGCAGCGCTCCGGCGGCGAGCTGGTCGACCTGCTGACCGCCGCGCAGCGGCTCGGCGGGGTGAGCGGGTTCCGGCTCGGCAACCGGCGGACGGTCCTGGTCACCGCGCCCGAGGCGGTGCACCACGTCCTCGCGCTGCACCCCGACCGGTACGTCAAGCGGTCGCACCGGTTGAAGGTCGTGCTCGGCGACGGCCTGCTGTCGGCCTCCGGCGAGCGGTGGCGCACCCAGCGGCGGGTGATGCAGGCCCAGTTCACCGGCCAGGGCGTGCGCCGGTACGACGGGCTGATGCGCGACGCCGTCGCGGACGTCACCGCCCGGTGGGCGGCGAGCGCGCGGACCGGCGAACCCCGTGACGTCGCCGCCGACATGCGGCACTTCTCGCTCGACGTGATCTGGCGGTCGATGACCGGCCGGCCGCTGGACGAGACGACGCACCGGGAGTTCCTGGCCGCCGGGCGGGTGGTGGCGGCGCTGCCCGCGTTCGCGCCCGCGACCGGGGAAGCCGCGCCCGACGTGACCGCCGAGCTGGCGCAGGTCGACGCGGTGGCCGCGCGGGCGATCAGGGCGGCGCGCGAGTGGCCCGGCCCCAGCCTGCTGCACGTCCTGCTCGCGGCGGCCGAGGACCACCCGGAGTACACCGAGAGGGTGATCCGGGACGAGCTGGTCACCCTGCTGGCCGCCGGCTACGAGACCACCGCCACGACGTTGAGCTGGCTCTTCCTGCTGCTGCACGACAACCCCGCCGAACGCGACCGCGCGGTGGCCCACCCGCCCGGCTCGCCGGAGCGCGCCGCCGCGATCCGCGCCCTGGTCCACGAGACGCTGCGGCTCTACCCGGCCGCGTGGATCATGCCGCGCCACGCCGCCCAGGACGACGTCCTGGCCGGGCACCGGATCGACGCGGACACCACGATCCTTACCAGCCCGTACCTGACCCACCGCGACGAGACCGCGTGGCCCGAACCGGAGCGCTTCCGGCCGGACCGGTTCGCCCCGACCGCGCCCCGCCCGCCGGCGGGCGCGTACTACCCGTTCGGGATCGGACCGCGCGCCTGCCTGGGCATCCAGTTCGGCCTGCGCGAGACGACCCTGTTGCTCGACGCCCTCCTGCCGGGGTTCACGGTCGTCCCGCACGTCCGCCCGGCCCCGACCTTCGGCGTCACCGTCCGCCCGGACGGCCCGCTCACCGCCACGATCACGACCTGAGCCGCGCCGGTTCGCGGGTTCGCGGGTTCGGTAAGGCGTAGCCGGGTGTCCTGGTCTGGACCATTCGGCGGACACCGGGTGCTGGACATCCACGCCGATGTGCGCTGAAGTGGGAGCACTGGGGCAATACTGGGGGATTTCCACGGGGGACCGGGTTCGCGCACCGCCGACCGGCGGTGTTCTTCGGCGCGCCGGTACGGCCCCCGACGGTTTCTCCCGTCCTCACCAGTGGTTTTCGAGGAGAGGGCAACTCTGTGAGAAAGAAATCGTTGGCACTGCTGACCGCCGCGCTCGTCGTGGGTGCCGGCAACGTCGCGCTGTCCGTGCCCGTCGCCTCGGCGGCACCCACCGGACCGGGTGAGGTCGTCGAGGTGAAGCTGGCCGCCGGGGCCGGTGTCGCCGAGGTGCGGCAGGCGCTGGGCGGTCGCGGGATCGCCGCGGTGCAGCCGCTGTTCGCCCGTCTCGACGATCGGCTGACCACGCTGCGGCAGGTCGGCGCGAAGTCGGAGACCAAGCCGGGGTCGGCCCCGGCACCGGCGCTGGAGCGGTGGCACCGCGTGCGCCTCGCGCCCGGTGTGGACGCCAAGGCCGCCGCGCGGGAGCTCACCGCGCTGGACGGCGTCGAGATCGCCTACCCGCAGCCGGTGGGCAGCGACACGATCACGCCGAACTTCTCCGCGCAGCAGGTCTACGCGGACTCCGTGGCCAGCAGCGGCATCGACGCCGACTACGCGCACACCGTCACCGGCGGCACGGGCGGCAACGTCAAGGTCGTCGACCTCGAACAGAACTGGAACCCGCAGCACGAGGACCTGTCCAAGCTGCGGCTGACCGGGGCGCTCATCCCCAACGGCACCCCGAGCTTCACCCCGACCAGCATCGACCACGGCACGGCCGTGGCCGGGGTGATCGGCGCGGACGCCAACGGGTTCGGCGTGACCGGCCTGGTGCCCGACGCCGGCCTGCACTACACCAACGTCGTCAGCCAGGAGAACGGCTACGACCTGGCGAACGCCATCCTGACGGCGGGCGCGGGCGTGGGCGTCGGCGACGTCCTGCTGATCGAACAGCACGTCGGCTACTGCGGCGACTACGCCCCCATGGAGGTGTGGGACTCGGTGTACGACGCGATCGTCACCGTCGTGCAGTCCGGTCGGCACGTCGTGGAAGCCGGCGGCAACGGCAACCAGGACCTCAACAACTCGTGCTTCGGCGCGCGGTTCCCGGCCGACAAGCCGGACTCCGGCGCGATCATCGTCGGCGCGGGTGCGGCACCGGGGTGCACCGGCACCCCGAGGTCGAAGCTGGGCTTCTCCAACTACGGCACCAGGGTCGACCTCCAGGGCTGGGGCGAGTGCGTCACCACCACCGGCTACGGCGACCTGCACGGGACCGGCGCGAACGACAAGTACACCTCGTACTTCTCCGGCACGTCGAGCGCCTCGCCGGTCGTGGCGTCCGCGCTGGCGTCGCTGCTCAGCGTGGCCGAGGCGAACGGCGAGACGCTCTCGCCCGCCGAGGCCCGGGAGATCCTGATCGCGACGGGCACCGCGCAGAGCGGCACCCAGCACATCGGCCCGCTGCCGAACCTGCTCACGGCGGTGGGCAACTACCTGGCGAACGTGAACTTCCCGGAGCGCGTCGCCTACCCCGGTCCGCGCCAGGCGACCCGGACCGTGCCGACCAGCCTGGCGCTCCAGGCGTGGGACGGCGACGACGACGCGCTGACCTTCTGGGGCACCGGCCTGCCGCCGGGGCTGAGCATCGCGTCGGGCACCGGCGTGATCTCGGGTACGCCCACCACCGCCGGCACCTACACCGTCACGGTGTACGCCAGCGACAGCTACACCGGGCCCGCCCAGACGACGTTCACGTGGACCGTCTCCTAGGCGGTCGGTGAGGGGTCGAACCGGCGGAACCACGCGGTGGGTGCGGTCTTCCCGCACCCACCGCGTGGTTTCCTCTTTCCCGCGAACGGCACCGACGCACTCGGTCCGTCCACAGTGGATCGAAACGAGTGGATCGAAACGAGTGGACCGACGCGTACGACGACGACCCCGCGACCGGAGCGGTCGCGAGGTCGTCGTGCTCAGCGGAGGACGCCCCCCGGAGGGGAGCGCCGCCGTCACGCGTACTGGTAGATGGCGCTGTGGTTCAGCATGTCGTTCGGCGTGGTGGTCCACGGGCTCATGGCCTCGTAGAGGTCCACGACGTTCGCCGTCCCCGAGCTGGGCAGGTAGGTGCTGGTGGGGTGCTGGGCCTGCCACTGCGACCACAGGCGGTCGACGTTGCAGTGGTGCAGCCAGAACACGGGGTCGTTCGGCGAGCCGAACCCGGCCATCGTGCCGTTGACCCAGTTGTGCACCCGGTTGTGCAGGTTCGGGCCGCGGAAGCCCTCCAGGTAGTTGCGGAAGCTGCTGAGCGACGTGCTGTTCCACGGCGAGGTGTCGTAGGTGGCGAGCCCCAGGACCGACGTCACCTCGGCCGCCGTCGGCAGGAGCAGGCCACCCAAGCCGAAGTTCCGGCGCAGGTAGTTGGCCGAGTCGCTGCGCACGGTCAGCGTCCACTGGCCCGTCGACTGGGCGAACGGGCCGGAGTTGACCCGCCAGTTGCTCACGGCGGTCCCGTTGGGACCCAGGAAGTTGTTGGCCCACAGCGTGGAGGTGCTGCCGGCGGTCGTCCAGTCCCAGTAGGGGATGGTCACCGACGGGTCGATCGCCTGGAGCGCCAGCTCGAACTCGATCAGGTACCGGCGGTGCCACGGCAGGAACGACGGTGACCGGTGCCCGATGCGCACCGACCAGTCGCTGTCCCCGTTGGCGCGGGTGATGTGCTGCTGCACGAAGGTGTCGTAGCCGCCGCTCTGCTTGAGCGCGAGCAGCGCGTTGACGAAGTTCGTCCGCTCCGTGGCGGTCAGGTTCTGCTGGTTCTTGCGGATTCCCATGATCTCCCCCTGTTCGATGCCCGGATCAACGGCCGTGGTGGGCCGACTGCGATTCCGGCCGCAGGTCGCCGAGGGTGTCCACGGCACGCCGTGCCGCGTTCCGGAGGGAGTCGAAGGACTCGTAGTGGTTCACCGACGTCGTGTACGTGTGGTCGCCGTTGCGCATGACGTGCAACGGGGCACCGTCCACGGACGCCTCGCTGCGCGGGTCGTCCCCGTTCTGGACGGCCCACCCCTGGATCCGCCGCCCCTGGTACACCTCGTCGAACTCCTCCAGCGCCAAGGCCTGTGCGTTCGAGCCCAGCCCGAGCAGCCCCACCCCGGCCGCCACGGCGACCCCGCCGCCGATCAGGCCGCCGACGAGGAATCTCCGCCGGCCGACGACCCGGTCGGCCCCGTCTTTCTGGACATGCATGTCTGTGCCACCTGTCTGTGTGGTGAACGCGGCGCGAACAATCCGAAGGGCGGCCTTCACCTCCCCCGGAAGCGCCGCAGTGCAGACGTTATCAGTGGATATTTCTGTGAAAGAGCCGCCAAATAGGCGATTTGTCCCCGGTAAAGTGTTAAACAAGTGCCTGGGCTCACCGGGGCGGCACCGGGAACCGCCGGGTGCGGTGTGCCGCCCGCCCGGACCGCGTATAGCGACACGTTCTCCGCTGCTCACCGGCTCTTTCTCCGGCAGAATTGCGGCAGTTCTGCGCCGAGGGCGGTGACACGAGTTCGGTAGAATGCACACCGCCGTTCGGGGCCACCGGAACCGATGAGTTCGGAAACGCGTAAGACTCGGTGCGCGCGAGCAGCCGTCCCCCGGCCCACGGTGTCGCGGGCAACAGTTACTCGGCGTCACCTCGGTGGGGTGGTGTGACCGGCGCGAAGGCGCTTCCGCCGCGTTGTGCGGGATTGTGCGGAACAACCGTGAACGCTGGTCCTGGAGCGGGTGGTGCGAGTAGTGCGCCCGGCTGACGGTGTTCATCCACGGGTCGAAAAGATCTGATGTGCGAAGACAGGTGGCCGCGCGGTCCGGTTGACTTCACCGCCCGGCTGCCCGATCGTCAAAGCAGACCGCTGAGCTGGGGAAATCGCGGATGCCGCGACAGCGACTCCATTCGGCTGTCGGCAGGCCGTACGGCGAAGAGGTCAACCCGGGCGGCGAATGCCTCACGAGAATGGGCCGTCGGTGAATCTTATACTGTTACGCATATGCGTGACGCAGCTCACATATACTCGGTGGCGGGGACTGCGACCAGCGCTTTCGGTTGGTTTCGCAGTTAATTCCGCAGCGCCTCTTTCACAGTCGACGAAAACCCTTTGCCATCGCCCGGTAATCCGCTGTTAACGTCGGTTCAGGTGCTGCCCTGCGGCACCGGTCCGGTCGAATCCGACCTTGTGGAGAGTCGACATGACGAAGCTCGCGCGTGTTCTGGGTGCGGTGGTGACCGCGACCGCGGCCACCCTCGCGCTCACCGGGGGTAGCGCGCAGGCCACCCCCAACACCGTCTACCTCTATACCGGCACCCAGGCGCTCTGCCAGAAAATCGGTAACGGCGGGGTCTCGAACGACGTGTTCGACACCTACGAGTGCAAGAGCGGTGTCGGCGGCTACAGCACGCTGGTCGACCCGACCAACAACATGCTGGCCAACGTCCCCGTCTTCACCGACGCGGAGGCCGTCTGCGAGACCGTCGGCACCAACGGCGTGACCAACGGCGCGTGGAGCGCCTACGGGTGCCAGTTCGGCATCGTCGGGTGGACCCTGTTCGTCGACCGCTGGTGACGCCGGCGGCGGCTCGGGCGCGCTCCCGCCCGAGCCGCCGGCCTCCCCCTCGTCCGTCCAGATCGTGCCCTGAAGTCCGGAAGGAAATGACATGACCAGACGAGTGCGTTTCTTCGCGACCCTGCTCGCCGCGCTCGCGGCGGTGTTCACCGTCTCGGCCGGGGCGGCCCAGGCCACCCCGGACCCCGACGTCTACGTCTTCTCGGCCCCGCAGGGCCCGTGCGAGGCGGCCGGGACCAACGGCGTGACCGGCGGGGTGTTCACGGACTACGAGTGCAACCCCGTCTTCATCGACTACGGCCTGTTCGTCGAACCGACCTACGGTTCGTTCGACGATGTCTACCTCGCCACCTTCGCCGACGAACCGACGTGTGAAGCGGCGGGCGACAACGGCGTCCTCAACGGTGTCTGGTCCAGCTACCAGTGCGTCATCGGCACGGCCACCGGATACCTGCTGCTGGTCAGCAACTGATCGCCCGTCCGGTGTGACGGGGTGACCCGCCGCCCGCACCCGCCGCCCGCCCGCCGACACCGGTGGGCGGGCGGCTCCGGCGCGGTGCCCTCCCGGTCGGGCTGCGGTACGGGCAGAACCTCGTAGGCTCAGGGGCGTGAGTGAGTCGAACGAGCACCCCGAGCACAGCACAGGCGGAACGTATTCGGTGAAGGGCAAGGAGTTCACCCGCGACTCCCGGTACATCCCCACCCGGATCACGGCGGACGGGCGGGACGGCTTCCCGGTGGAACCCGGCCGGTACCGGCTGGTCGCCGCGCGGGCGTGCCCGTGGGCGAACCGGTCCATCATCGTGCGCAGGCTGCTGGGCCTGGAGGACGCCCTCTCGCTGGGGCTGCCCGGTCCGACGCACGACGCCCGGTCGTGGACGTTCGACCTCGACCCGGGCGGGCGCGACCCGGTGCTGGGGATCGAGCGCCTCCAGGACGCCTACTTCGCGCGCGACCCCGGGTACTCGCGCGGCATCACCGTGCCCGCCATCGTGGACACCACGACCGGCGCGGTGGTGACCAACGACTTCGCCCGGATCACCCTCGACCTGTCCACGCAGTGGCGGGACTTCCACCGCGAGGGCGCGCCGGACCTCCTGCCCGCCGCGCACCGCGACGAGATCGACGAGGTGAACCAGCGGGTCTTCACCGAGGTGAACAACGGCGTCTACCGGTGCGGCTTCGCGGGCGGCCAGGACGCCTACGACGAGGCGTACGACCGGCTGTGGACCGCTTTGGACTGGCTGGAGGAACGCCTCGCCGACCGCCGCTACCTCGTCGGCGACACGATCACCGAGGCCGACGTGCGGCTGTTCACCACGCTGGTCCGCTTCGACCCGGTCTACCACGGGCACTTCAAGTGCAACCGGAACAAGCTCACCGAGCTGCCGAACCTGTGGGGCTACGCCCGGGACCTGTTCCAGACGCCCGGTTTCGGCGACACGGTCGACTTCGTCCAGATCAAGGAGCACTACTACGTGGTGCACGCCGACATCAACCCGACGCGGATCGTGCCCCGGGGGCCGGACCTGTCGGGGTGGGTGGCACCGCACGGCCGCGAGGCGTTGGGCGGCAGGCCGTTCGGCGACGGCACCCCGCCCGGCCCGGTCCGCGAGGGCGAACGCGTCGACCCCGCCCATACCCCGCTCTGACCCGGCTCCGGCGGCCACGGGCTGTCGGACCCGGGGACCGGGGGGCGACCCGGAACGGGACGGCAGCCCGTGCGCGGCGGCCGGGGCGCGGCGCACGTCAGCCGTTCAGCGCGGCGCGCACCTTCGCTATCACGGCGGTCTCCACCTCGGCCACCACGCCGTCGGCCGCCGCCACCTCGTGGCAGATCGCCTCCACGGCGTCCGGGAAGGTCGCGGCCTCGGCCGGGGACCGGGTGGTGAGGATCTTCAGCGAGGACCGGAGCGCCTCCAGTACCTGCTCCTCCAGCTCCGCCTCCGAGACCGCCGAGAGATCCGGGCGGGACGCGTGGAGCACGCCGCGCAGTTCCGGCGACAGGTTCGCCAGGGCGCGCAGACCCGCGTGGCGCTCCTCGATCACGGGGCCGGGATCGGCGTGGGACACCAGCACCATCACGCCGAAGACCGCCTTGCGCAGGGTCCGGCTCTCGGCATCCGTGTAGAAAATCATGCGCCAAGCCTAAAAGACGTGCTCCGGCGGCCGTGCCGGTGGTCCCGGCGGAATCCCGCGCGGGCCGACGTGAAACGTCCTGACGCGCCAGGGGAAGCCGTCCGGACGTGAGCGGTGCGAGGGCCGCGCTGCCGGGGCTCGCGGGTGATGCACATCACTGCGCACTGCCGGGTGGTGGCGCACCCGGCTCGTCGTCCACGGGAACGGGCCGGGGGTGTCGCGGGTCCCAGTGCCATGACCTACGACATCGCCGTGTTCGAGCCGGCCGACACCGACGACGACGGGTGGGAAGCCTGGTACGCCGACCAGCACGACTACTTCGACGCGAACCCGGACGCGGACGCGTCGGTGACCTCGCCCCGGCTCCAGGCGTTCTACCGGGACCTGGCGCGGACCGTCACACCCGCCGCCCGGCCGGAGGAGGGCGACACCGACGAGGAGTTCGACGAGCTGGTCGACACCGACCCGCTGCGGGCGATCTTCACCTTCAGCCCCCGGATCGTCTACGGCGAGCACTCGCACGGCCAGGAGTCGCGGGCGATCGACCTGTGGCTGGCGCTGGGGGAGCAGCACGGCCTGGCCGTCGCGCTCCTCGGCGAGTGCGATTTGCCGATCCACCGGTTCTGACCGCCCCGCCGCCGGCGCACGACCCGGTCGTGCCGGTGGGTGCGTTGCACCACAGGCACTTCCGCCGCCGCGCGCCGGCACCACAAGTGAGGAACAGTCGTATCCGGCGTGGTCGGCGGTGGGAAGCGCGTTCCGGACAGTGGGACGGTGCACCGTTCGACCACGGGTCCGGCGATTGTTCACCCGGGCGGGTGGGCGCGCCACCGGTCTCCCACGACGGGTGAGAACTTCGCGGTGCCACCGCCTATCGGATGAGGACCAGGCGAGTGGTCCGGGACCCGGTGCCCTCCGGGATCGGCCACCCCGCCACGGACGGGCCCGCTCCCAGTCGCTTGTGGACGGTCCCGGCGGGAAGACGAGTTGCCCCAACGGCGGGCCGCCCGGATGCTGTGTGCCGTCCGACCACTCGTCGGCACCGGTACAGGTCGTACGATCAAGACGGAGCATCCTTTGACAAGTACTGTCGAACCGCGACTGAGTCTTTCCACCCGCGCGGCTCGGACGCTCGCCACGACGACCAAGAGCGTGCCGCAGATGCGCGCGATCTCCCCTCGCTACCTGCTGCGCGCGCTGCCCTGGGTGGACCTCGAAGCCGGTGCCTACCGGGTGAACCAACTCGTCGACTACCGCATCGGCGACGGCCGGATCAGCACCTCGACCGGTGACACCCCGCGCCCGATCCCGGAAGACCTGCGTGAGCTGTGGTTCCTGCGCGACTCCCCGCCGGCGCTGCTCGAATCCGTTGCCGCGGCGTTCACCCGCGAGATCGTCGGACCGGGCACCGTGCTCACCGCGGGGACCCTGGCCACCCGGCTCTTCGTCGTGGTCAGCGGCCGGGTCGAGTGCCACGGGACGTCGGCGTCCGGGCAGGACGCGCTGACCGGCGTGGCCGGCACCGGGGACTTCTTCGACGTGGACGCCTTCGCGACCTGCGGTGCGTGGACGGTCGAGGCCCGCACGGCGACGCCGTGCCACCTGCTGGTGCTGGACCGCTCCCGGCTGGAGGAGCTCGCGGTGCGCGAACCCCGGCTCGCCGAACAACTCCGGGCCGGGCCCGGGGAGCGCGGCCCGGCCGGCGAGGCGAAGGTGGACCTGGCGTCGGGGCACGAGGGGGAACCGCTGCTGCCCCGCACGTTCGTGGAGTACACCGACGACCCGCGCGAGTACGAGCTGAGCGTCGCCCAGACGGTGCTCCAGGTGCACAGCCGGGTCGGCGACCTCTACAACGCCCCGATGAACCAGTACGAGCAGCAGATCCGGCTGACCGTCGAGGCCGCCCGCGAGGCCCAGGAAGCCGAGATGCTGACCAACCGGGACTTCGGCCTGCTGCACAACGTCCCGCTGGCGCAGCGCGTGCACACCCGCAGCGGCCCGCCCACGCCGGACGACCTGGACGAGCTGCTGCGCCTGGTGTGGAAGAAGCCCGCGTTCTTCCTGGCCCACCCGGCGGCGATCGCCGCGTTCGGCCGGGAGTGCACCCGGCGCGGCGTGCCGCCGGCCGTCGTGGACCTGTTCGGCAGCCCCATGATCTCCTGGCGCGGCGTCCCGCTGCTGCCCACCGACAAGATCCCGCTCGACGGCGTCGGCGGCGGCACGACCGGCATCCTGCTGCTGCGCGTCGGCGAGGAGCACCAGGGCGTCGTGGGGCTGCGCCCCGCCGAGCTGACCAACGAGCGGGAGCCCGGGGTCACCGTCGAGCCGATGGGCGTGGACCAGCGGGGCATCAAGTCCTTCCTGGTCTCCTCCTACTTCTCCGCGGCGGTCCTGGTGGACGACGCGATCGGCCTGCTGGAGAACGTCGAGGTCGGCAACTACCATGACTACCGCTAGGTACTGGCTCGACCGGCCGGCCGCCCCGGTCGTCCCCGTCCCGCGCGCGGCGGACTTCCCGGTCGAGGCGGTCCGGCGGGACTTCCCGATCCTGCACCGGGAGGTCGACGGCGCACCGCTGGTGTGGCTCGACAACGGGTCCACCACGCAGAAGCCGCTGACGGTGGTCCAGGCGCTCGCCGATTTCTACCTCACCTGCAACTCCAACGTCCACCGGGGCGCGCACGCGCTCGCCCGCCGGGCCACCGACGCCTACGAGGGCGCGCGGGCGAAGGTCGCCGCGTTCCTCGGTGCCGCCGGGCCCGAGGAGGTCGTCTTCGTGCGCGGCACGACGGAGGCGGTCAACCTCGTCGCCGGGAGCTGGGGGGAGGCGGAGGTCCGCGCCGGGGACGAGATCCTGCTCACCGAGCTGGAGCACCACGCGAACATCGTGCCCTGGCAACAACTCGCGAAGCGGCGGCGGGCGACGCTCAAGGTGGTGCCGGTCGATCCGGACGGCGCGCTGGACCTGGGCGCGTTCCGCGCCCTGCTGAGCCAGCGGACCGCCCTGCTCGCGGTCACCCACGCGTCCAACGTCCTGGGCACCGTCCCGCCGGTGCGGGAGATGGTCGCGCTGGCCCACCGCTACGGCGCGCGCGTCCTGGTCGACGGCGCGCAGGCGGTCGGGCACTTCCCGGTCGACGTCCGGGACCTGGGCGCGGACTTCTACGTGCTGTCCGGGCACAAGATGTTCGGGCCGACCGGGATCGGGGCGCTGTACGCGAAGCGCGAGGTGCTGGCGGCCATGCGGCCCTGGCAGACCGGCGGCAACATGATCGACCGGGTCACCTTCGGCGGGTCGACGTTCGCGGGCCACCCCCACCGGCTGGAGGCGGGCACGGGCAACATCGCCGACGCGGTCGGCCTGGGCGCGGCCGTCGACTACCTGGTCGGGATGGACCGCGACCAGGCCGAGGCGCACGAGCGGCACCTGGCCGGGTACGCGTGCCAAGCGCTCGCGCGGGTGCCCGGCATCCGCCAGTTCGGCGCGGCGCGGGACCGGATCGCGGTGCACTCGTTCCTGGTCGGCGCGACGGACCCGGTGGCCCTCGCGGCCCACCTGGACGCGCGCGGCATCGCGGTGCGCGTGGGCCACCACTGCGCCCAGCCCACGCTGGCCGCCTTCGGCGAGACGGTGGTGCTGCGCGCCTCACTCGCGTTCTACAACACCACCGACGAGGTGGACGCGCTGGTGGGCGCGGTGCTGGAGTTCCTCGACGGTCCGGTGCCGGGTCAGACGCGGCCCAGGAGGTAGCGGGCGGCGGCCAGGTCCTCGTGCCCGGTGAGGAAGGTGGTCAGGGCGGCGCGGAACTCCTCGGTGTGCAGGGTGCCGTCGCCGTCGCGGTCCAGGGACCGCAGGGCGGCGACGATCTCGTGGCGGCGGGGGCTGCCGTCGAGCAGGCGGGCGTACTCGGTCGGGCTGACCTGGCCGTCGCCGTTGCGGTCGATCAGCCCGCAGATCACGTCGGCGACCCGGTCGAGGCCCTCGTCGGGGTCGGGCGGGCCGGGGTAGCGGCCGTCGGCGAGGGCGGCGCGGTACGCGGTCAGGGTCACCGAGCCGTCGGCCGGCGTGCCGGTGGCCGCGAGGAGCTGCCGCCACCACGACTCGAACGCGTCGTGCACCCGGTCCTCGTCGGCCTCGTCCAGGTCGAGGTGGGTGCTGAGCTCCCGGGCCATGCCGAGCAGGTCCGCCCACCGCAGCACGCCGTCGCCGCTCTGGTCGAGGATCGTGGTGAAGAACTCCTCGGGGGAGGTCTCGGCGCGCGGGACGGCCTCGTCGGTGCCCCGGATCGCGGCCGACGCGAACGGCAGGTAGCGCCACGGCTTGGGCAGCAGGTCCAGGACGGTCCGGACGGTGTGGTGCACCCCCGACACGACCAGCCCCGCACCGGGCGCGGTGGTCAGCCGCAGCCTGCGCCGGTACACCTCGGGCAGCGTGACCGAGGTGGCCTGGACGGCGGCGGACACCACGACGTACCGCAGCGGCGACCACAGCAGGTCCGGCACCGGCAGCCCGCCGGGGACCGGCAGCCGGAAGATGCTGCCCGACAGCAGGTCGCGCACGGTCGGGTTGTCCTCCAGCACCTCGGCCACCACGTGGTCGAAGTACGCGTGGAACTCGTCGAGGGTGGCGGGCTGGTCGGTTTCGGACAGCCCGAACATCCGGCCCAGGCCGCGCCACTCGTCGTAGAACCGCCTGCCCTCCTCGGCGCTGAGCTCGTCGCCGCCCAGCCGGTGGCTGGTCAGCACGGCCTCGAACAGCGTCAGGTGCACCCACACCCGGGCGGCCGTGTCGGAGGCGGTGAACGGCCGGCCGTGCGCGTCGGTGCCGCGCATCCGGCGGTGCAGCCGCTCCAACCGGGTGATCTCGCGCCGCCGCTCGTCCGCGGTGCCGTAGACGTAGGTCTGGAGGCTCTGCAACGTCCGCAGGTAGCGCCGCCACGGGCGGGCGGCGTAGACGGAGAACTTGCTCACCGCTGCGCCGATCTGCGGGTGCGCGGCCTGGAGCACCAGCGTGCGGTGCGTGACCAGCAGGAACCGCCACTGTCCCAGGCGGTCCCAGGTGGCCGAGCCTGGTCCGAGCACGTCCGTGCCGGTCATCGGGGGGTACCTCCGTAAGTCGTGCCGCACCGGGCACCGGACGCACCTCCCGGAGGTCCGGCCCCCGTCGGGATCAGGCTGTGCGCATCTTCGGGGATGGCCGGAGTGATCGACAAGCCCCCGACGGCGTGGCACGGCATCACGCACAGCAACGGCCGGGACGGGGCGGGCCGCCGGCCGGTGGTGTCCACAGTGGACTGCCCGGTCCCGGCCGGCGGCGACCACGGCGTATCGCGAAGGGCATTATGAAGGTTAGGCTACCCTTCATAGTCGGGTGGCACGGACCGTGCGACACCCCTGGTCGACGAGAGGCGGGTAGTGCGGATGTCTGTCACCACGACCGAGGTGGAGGCCCAGCCCTTCCGGCACTTCGCCGCCGAGGTGCTGGCGGTGCGGCCGGTCGGGGCGAGCCTGGTGCGGGTCACGTTCGGCGGCGCGGGGCTGCGCGACGTCACCACCAGCGGGCCCGACCAGCGGATCAAGGTGTTCCTGCCGCGCGCGGGCGAAACCGACATCCGGGTGCCCACCGGACCGGACTGGTACGCGCGCTACCGCGAGCTGCCCGAGGACGAGCGGGCCGTCATGCGGACCTACACGATCCGGGCCGCGCGGGACGGGGAGGTCGACGTCGACTTCGTCCTGCACGGCGACGTGGGTCCCGCCTCGCGCTGGGCCGGCGGCGTGACGCCCGGCGACCGCGCGGTCCTGCTCGCGCCCGACCGGCGCTACCCCGGCTACCGCGACGGCGAGCGGGTCGGCGCGGACTACGCGCCGCCGCCGGACGCGGCCTGGCAGGTCGTGGCCGGCGACGAGACCGCGCTCCCGGCCATCTCGGGCATCGTCGAGGCGCTGCCCGCCGACGCCGTGGCGCGGGTCTTCCTGGAGGTGCCCGCCGAGGGCGACCGCGTCGACCGGGCGCTGCCGCCCGGGGTCGAGGTGACCTGGCTGGTGCGCGGTCCCGGTGACGCCTCCGCCCTGACGGCGGCCGTGCGCGCCGCCACCCTGCCGGACGGTCCCGGCTACGCCTGGCTGGCCGGGGAGGCGGGGCTGGTCCGCGAGCTGCGCCGGCACCTGGTCACCGACCGGGGGCTGGACCGGCGGCGGGTCTACTTCGGCGGCTACTGGCGGCGCGGCCAGTCCGAGGACGCCCCGCAGGAGCCGGCCGAGGACTGAACCGGCCCGCACGGACACCGCCGGCGGTGTCCGTGCACAGTGGACACGAGGTGCCCGATAAGGTGGCTGCCGTGGTGGGCATCGAGGCTCTGACGTCGCTGGTGCCGCCACCGGCGGTGCCGGTCGGCGCGGAGGGCGACTGGCACCGGGTGGAGGCGGACCTCGGGCTGCGCCTGCCCGCCGACTACCGCGAGCTCGTCACCCGCTACGGCTCCGGCGGGTTCGGCGACATCGGCTTGCTGACCCCGTTCGACCCCTGCGCGGGCGGTGCGGGCAGTCTGGTCGGGCGCGCGCACGCCCTGCTCGACCTCCACGGGCCGTTCCGCGACGAGTGGCCGGAGGACGTGCCGTTTCCGCTCCACCCGGAGCCCGGCGGGGTGCTGGAGTGGGCGTTGACCGGCAACGGCGACGCGCTGTGCTGGCTCACCGAAGGCGATCCGGACGACTGGCCCACCGTGGTCTGGAACGTTCGCGGCGGTGCCGAGCGCTTCGACCTGGGTGCCGTCGCCCTGCTCCACGGTTACCTGGTCGGGCGGTGCGAGGCGCGGTTGTTGCCCGCCCCTCCCTCGGTGCCGTGGTTCGACCCGTACCGCGAACTGTCCCACGTCTGCTTCACGTTGTCCGACGGTGAACTGCCCTACGTCGAGCGGTTGCGCATCCTGCGCGCCGCGCTGCACCCGACCGCCGACCGGGGCGGTTTCGACAACGGCGACGGCGTCCGCCAGGACCACTTCAAGGCCGTGGCCCGCGAGTGGCGGTTGACCTACGAGAACTGCTACGGCCACCAGGTCCGCGTGGCGTTCCCGCCGGCGGAGGCGGACGAGGTCCGCGCGGTGGTGCTCGACGCCGCGCGGACGATGGGCTGCGAAGTGCTCGCCACGACAACGCGGTGAGGGCGCTCGGACCGGACTCGGCGGAACCCGGAGGGGGCATCCGGCGTCCGACGTCCGTGGCTCAAGGTCGAACAGCGGCTCGGATCGCGGCGGTGGTGGCGGTCGCCGCCGCACTGGTGACGGTCGACCCGGCGGTGTCGGGGGCGTGCGCGTGCGGCGCGTTCGTCGCGAACGACGAGCTCCACACCCAGCAGGAGACCGCTCTGGTCGAGCTGGACGGGCGCACCGAGTCGATCACCGTCGCGGTCCGGACCCGGTCGGCGGCCGAGCAGGCCGCGTTCCTGATGCCGGTGCCCGCGCGCGCCCGGTTCGAGGTCGCCGACGCCGAGCTGTTCGCCGAGCTCGACCGGGTCAGCCGCCCGGAGGTGGCGGTGCGCGAGGTCGTGCTGGACGGTGACGGCGTCGGCGGTGCGCCACCCGGGCGCGGCGCGACGGTCGTCGACCGGGTCGAGATCGGACCCTACGACGTCGCCCAGCTCAGCGGAACCGACGTGTCCGCCGTGACGGAGTGGTTGGGGGACAACGACTTCACCCTGCCCGAGGCACTGGGCGGCGCGCTCGGTCCGTACCTCGCGGAGGGCTGGCTGGTCGTCGCGGTGCGGCTCTCGCCGGCGTCCGGCAGCCTGTCCGACGGCCTGCCGCCGATGCGCCTGACGTTCGAGACCGACACCCCGGTCTACCCGATGCGGCTGTCGAAGACGGCCGAGCACGTCCAACCGCTGCGCCTGTACGTGCTGGCCGACCACCGCGTCGACGTCGGCAACCCCGCACCGGGGGAGGACGCGCCGGAGCTGACCTTCGCGGGCGAGGTGACATCGGACGCGCAGTACCCGAAGCTGTCCGCGCTGGTGTCCACGCCGCGTTTCCTGACCCGCCACGACGGCGAGTTCCGGCCGGAGCGGATCACCGAGGACATCCGCATCACCCGCGCCGCGACCGACGAGCCGTACCGGGCGGTGGTGGTGGTCACCGAGTACGTCCGGTCGCCGTGGCGGTCACCGGTGGTGTGGGTGGCGGCGGGCGGTGTGCTGCTGGTCGGGACGGCGCTCGCGGTGTGGTGGCGGCGCAGGACGACGACCGCCTGAGTCCCGCCGCCGTGGGGACCGGGTCGAGGACGCGGAGCGGCTCCGGGGTGGTGGCGTCACCACTGCGCTCGGGCACCACCTCGGGTCGCGCGAGCTCTCCCCGGCGGGCGCGGTGTGCGGTCCCGGCGGGTCAGACCTTGGCCAGCCGGTATTCGTAACCGGAACCGGAGGCGGAGCAGTTGTTGCCCTGCCGGGACGCGGTGTAGGTGTAGCCGGATGGAATGTTGCAGGCGTACGTGCCGGTGAGGTTGTAGTTCACCGGGTCCAACAGGTAGTACTCGTGCCGCCACGCGCAGTTGGTGTTGGTCCGCACCGCCGACCAGGTGAAACCGGACGGTACATCGCACGCCCACGACCGGTGCAAACCGCTGGAGCCGATGTCGTTCCCGCTGCTCAGCGCGGGCGGCCCCGGTTGGGCGGCGACGGCGGGGCCGGTCGTCACCGCCAGTGCGGCGAGGGTCGCGGTGGCCAGTGCGGCCAATTTCGTGCGACGGATTGCGGTGGTGTTCATCGCTATTCCTCCCGGCCGGGCGAAAAAGGGGCGATCAGGTCGGGTCCGATCGGGGTTCATGGAAGTCGAGATGCGGGTGCGGCAGTACCGCCGAAAGGTTGCCCGCCTTTTCGGTGAACCCACGGCCGGGATGACCCCCGCGCTCACCGGCCGCCGGTCGGACTGTCCGAAGTGGACCGGACACCGCGTGGTCGCGGCGCGTGCGCGGCAAATAACCGACTGCGTGATTCCCCGTCACGCCCGATCGGTGCCAGGGTGGAGACCGACGACGGGGGTGGCCGTGGGCAGAGGGCTGATCGGCGCACGCGTGAGCCGCGCGGAGGACGTGCGGATGCTCACCGGTCGGGCGGTGTACATCGACGACGTGCGGCCACCGGGGGTGCTGGAGGCGGCCGTGCTGCGCAGCCCGCACCCGCACGCCCGGATCGTCGGGATCGACACGGCGGCGGCGTCCGCGCACCCCGGCGTCTTCGCCGTCGTGACGGGCGCGGACGTGCGGTCGGTGGTCCACCGGCCGCAGCCGTTGCTGTGGCGGCTCGGACCCGACGCGCCGGAAACGGTCGCCTACCCGCTCGCCGTCGACAAGGTGCTCTACACCGGGCACGGGCTGGCGGCGGTCGCCGCCGTCGACCGCGCGACGGCCGAGGACGCGCTGGAGCTGATCGAGGTCGAGTACGCGCCGCTGCCCGCCGTCACGACGCTGGAGCAGGCGCTGGCCCCCGACGCGCCCCGCCTGCACGAGGACTGGGCGGACAACGTCGCCGGCCGCGCGGTCGTGGCGCAGGGCGACGTCGCGGCGGCGTTCGCCGAAGCGGACGTGGTGCTGGGGGAGACCTTCCGCTTCGCCCGCCAGATGGGCACGCCGCTGGAGACCCGGGGTGTCGTCGCGACGTGGGACGTGTTCACCTCGCGGCTGGACGTGTGGCTCAACACCCAGGCCCCGCACCTGGCCCGCGAGCTGTTCGCCGAGGTCCTGGGCCTGTCGGTGGACAAGGTGCGGGTGCGCGTGCCGGACATCGGCGGCGCGTTCGGCAACAAGTTCGACTTCTACGGCGACGAGGTCGTGGCGGCGGTCCTGTCCCGCGCGGCCGGGCGGCCGGTGAAGCTGGTGGAGGACCGGCGGGAGAGCTTCGTCGCCACGGTCCACTCGCGCGAGCAGCACGTCGAGGTCGAGCTGGCGGCCCGCGCCGACGGCACGATCACCGGGCTGCGCGGCACGCTGCACGGCGTGCTCGGCGCGAACCTCAGCACCGTGGGCATCAGCCCGTGCTGGACGGCCGCCGCCGCCATGACCGGCCCGTACGCGATCCCGGCGTACGAGATGACCGTGATCGGGGTCGTCACCAACAAAACCCCCTACGGCTCGTACCGGGGCTACGGGCTGCCCAAGGCGAACTTCGTGCACGAACACCTGGTGGAGGCGCTCGCCCGGCGGCTCGGCCTCGACCCGCACGAGGTGCGGCGGCGCAACTTCATCACCGATTTCCCTTACCAGAGCCCGGTTTTCGTCTACGACAGCGGCCGGTACGCGGAGTGCCTGGACCTGTGCCTGGACGCGGTGCGGCGGGCCGGGTGGGCGGCGCTCGTGGCCGACGCGCGGGCCGGTGGCGCGCACGTCGGCATCGGGTACGCCTTCCAGACCGAGGTCTCCGCGTTCGCGCCGTCGCGGATCGCGAACCTGGCGGGCCTGGCGCACTCGGGGTTCGACGAAGCCGTGGTGCGGATCGACTCCACCGGCCACGTCACCGTCCACACCGGGCAGACGTCGATGGGCCAGGGCATCCACACGGCGTTGGCGCAGGTGGCCGCGCACGCCCTGGACGTGCCGCTGGACCACGTCAGCGTCGTGGCCGGCGACACCGACTCCAGCCCCTACACCGGCTACGGCACCGCTGCCAGCCGCGCGGCGGCGGTCGGCGGCGCGGCCGTGCTCAACGCCGCGACCCGGTTGCGCGCCAAGGTGTTGCGCATCGCCGCGCACCTCCTGGCAGCCTCGCCGGACGACCTCGTGGTCGCCGACGGCGTGGTGTCCGTCGCGGGCGCGCCGGGCCCGTCGGTGGGCTTCGCCGCGATCGGCGACGCGGCGTACCGGCGGCTCGCCGGCGCGCTGCCGGACGGCGAGGAGCCGACGTTGCACGAGCGCGAGGTGTACGACCCGGTCAACGTCACCACGGCGTTCGGCTGCACGGCCGTGCTCGCCTCGGTCGACGTGGAGACCGGGGCGGTGGACCTGCTCGGCTACCTCATCGCGCACGACTGCGGCACGGTCATCAACCCGATGATCGTGGACGGCCAGTTGGCCGGCGGTGCCGCGCAGGCCATCGGCGGCGCGCTCTACGAGAGGCTGGCCTACGGCCCGTCCGGCGAGGCGTTGACGCGGTCGTTCGCCGACTACCTGCTGCCGACCGCCACCGTGGTCCCGCCCATCGGCACCTCCCACATGGAGACCCCCGCCGAGCAGGTCCCCGGCGGTTTCAAGGGAGCGGGGGAGGCCGGGGTGATCGGTGGCGGCGCGGCGATCGCGCACGCCGTGGAGGACGCGTTGACGGAGTTCGGGGTGCGCATCACGGGGTTGCCGATCACCCCGCCGGAGCTGCTCGCGGCGATCCGCGCGGGTGGTGCCCGGTGAAGGCCGCGCCGTTCGAGTACGTCCGACCGCCCACTGTGGACGGTGCGGTGGCCGCCCTGCGGCCCGGTGCCGCCGTGCTGGCGGGCGGGCAGAGCCTGGTCCCGCTGCTGAACACGCGGGCGCGGCGGCCGGAGGTCGTGGTCGACGTGTCCCGGCTGCCGCTGGCCGGCGTCGAGCGGGACGGCGCGGCGCTGGTGCTCGGCGCGCTGACCCGGCTCCGCGCCGCCGAGACGTCGCCGGTCGTGCGCGCGGCGCTGCCGCTGCTGGCCGACGCCCTGACCCGGGTGGGTCACGTGTCGGTGCGCAACCGGGGCACGGTCGGCGGCAGCGTCGCGCACGCGGACCCGGCGGCCGAGCTCCCGGCCGTCTTCCTCGCCTCGGACGCGGTCTTCACCGCGCGGGGCCCGGCCGGCACCAGGACGATCGACGCCCGGGACTTCTTCCTCGGCCCGCACCGCACCGCCCTCGCGCCCGACGAACTGCTCGTCGCGATCCGCGTCCCGCTGCCGCCGCCGACCGCCCGGCACGGCCTGGCCGAGCTGAGCCGCCGGCCCGGCGACCTGGCGGTGGTGGGCGTGTTCACCTCGCTCGTGGTCACCGACGGCGTGATCACCGACGCCCGCGTCGCCGTGGCCGGCGCGGCACCCACCCCGATCCGCGCGCACGCCGCGGAAAGCCTCCTGCGGGGCGGCACCCCGACCCCGGACGTGCTGGCCGAGGCGGCGCGGGCGGCGGCGGCCGAAACCGATCCGGCCGACGACGTGCACGCCCCGGCGGCCTACCGGCGGGACATGACGGCGGTCGTCGCCCTCAGGGCACTGCACCGGGCGGTGACCCGATGAGGATCGACCTCACGGTGAACGGCCGCGCCCAGGCGGCGCACTGCGAACCCCGCCGCACGCTCGCCGACTTCCTCCGCCACGACCTGGGCTTCACCGGTGTGCGCGTGGGGTGCGAGCACGGCGCGTGCGGGTCGTGCACGGTCTTGGTGGACGGCGCGACCGCCCGGTCGTGCTGCGTCCTGGCCGCCCAGGCGGACGGCTCCGAGGTCACCACCGTCGAGGGCCTCGCGACCACGTCCCTCAACCCGCTCCAGGAGTCCTTCCGCCGCCACCACGCCCTGCAATGCGGTTTCTGCACGCCGGGGATGCTCGCGGTGGCCGCGGAACTCCTGCGGGAGGTCCCGACGCCGACGGAGGCCGAGATCCGCACGGCGATCTCCGGCAACCTGTGCCGCTGCACCGGGTACCACAACATCGTCGCCGCGATCGCCGCCGTGGGCGAGGAGAACCGGCGGGGCACGGCCGGCGAGGGCGGTCGCGACGGGCAGGGGGCGTGACCCCGGCCGCCGGGATCACCGCGTTCACCGTCGAGGACGCCGACGAGCGGGACCTCCGGGGCTGCCACCGGGTCATGCTGGCCAGGCAGCTCACCGACCGGCCGGACGAGCCCCGGCTGGGCTACGAGAGCTGCGTGGGCCGGCTGCGGACGCCGTTCCCGGGGTTCGGTCCGGTGCGGCACTGGGCGGCGCGCGTCGACGGCGAGGTGGTCGGGCTCGCGACGGTGCACTTCGCCGAGGCGGCGAACAGCCACCTCGGGCTCACCGACGTCGTCGTGCACCCGGAGTCGCGCCGCCGGGGCATCGGCACCGCGCTCCTGCGGGCGCTGCTGCCCGACCTCCGGGCCCGGCACCGGACGGCGGTGGAGGGCTGGCAGGTGACCCGGGGCGGCGACGGCGAGGCGTGGGCCTCGGCGCTGGGGTTCCGGACCGTGTACACGTCGCTGCTCCAGTCGCTGCCGGTGCCGGAGGTCGACCCCGACCTCTGGGACGTCGAGGACCCGCCGGGCTACCGGCTGGAGCGGTGGCGCGGCGCGTCGCCGGAGCACCTCCTCCCGTCCTACCTCGGGGCGCGGGCCGCGATCCACGACGTGCCGGTGGACGACCTGGGCGTCCCCTCGCCGAGGTGGACGGCGGAACTGGTGCGGCACCACGAGGCGGACTTGCGCGGCAGGGGCGTGGAGCTGCTCGGAGTGGTGGCGGTGCACGAGGAATCCGGTGCGGTGGTGGGGGTGACCGAGATCGAGGTCCACCCCCACCGGCCGCACCTGCCGTTCCAGCGCGACACCGCCGTCGTCGCCGCCCACCGGGGTCGCGGGCTCGGGCGGTGGATGAAGGCGGACATGATCCACTGGCTGCTGGACGACTTCCCCGACGTCGAGGGCGTGCACACCGCGACGGGCGCGGAGAACACCCACATGAGCCGGGTCAACCTGTCGCTCGGGTTCACCACGGTCCGGACGATGCTCGCGGTCCGCCGGGGCGTCGGGGAACTGGAGTCCGCGCTCGCCGCCGGCTGAGCCCGGCGGGCGCGCCCCGACGCGCTCGGTGGTGTGGTGCTGGACGTCGGGTGGCCGCCGGGTACCGCGCCCGCAGGGCTCGGACCTGCGGGTTCGGGGGTGTCACCTGGGCGTGGCGACCTCCGTTGTCGGTGGTCGCGGGTAACTTGTACGCCGTGAACGCTCGGGAACGGATCCAAGAACTCGCCGACCGGATCGTGGCGCTGCGCGAGGCGTACTACCAGGGCACGCCGCTGGTGGCGGACGCGGAGTACGACGTCGTCGAGGACGAGCTCCGGGGGCTGGTCGAGGCCCACCCGGAGCTGGCACCCGACCCGAACCCGCTGGAGCAGGTGGGTGCGCCGGCCGTGCTGCACGCGCCCGTGCGGCACTCGCGGCCGATGCTGTCGTTGGAGAAGGCGACGAGGCCCGAGCAGGTCGCCGCGTTCTTCGACCGGTTCCCCGGCCAGTCGGTCGTGGTGATGCCGAAGCTCGACGGGCTGTCCCTGGCGGTGGTCTACGAGAACGGGCGGCTGGCCCGCGCGGTGACCCGGGGTGACGGCACGACCGGCGACGACGTGACACCGCTGGTGCGCGCGATGGTCGACGGCGTGCCGGAGCGGGTGGACGTGCCCGGCCGGGTCGAGGTGCGGGGCGAGGCGGTGATGCTGCGCTCGACGTTCGCCGCGTACAACGCCGCGCACGTGGACAAGCCGCTGATCAACCCGCGCAACGCCGCCGCCGGCACGCTGCGGGCCAAGGACCCGGCCACGGTCGCCGGGCGGCGGATGCGGTACTTCGCCTTCGACCTGGACACCTCCGAGGGCGGTGCCGCCGCCGACCTGGAGAACGGGTTGCGGACGCTCGGGTTCACCGTCGCGGACATGCGGCACTGCGACGACGCCGCCGCCGCGCAGGCGGTGATCCAGGAGATCGAGCAGGGGCGCAACAACCTGGACTTCGACCTCGACGGCGCGGTGCTGCGGCTGGCCGACCGGAACGCCTTCGCGGCGGCCGGCACCCGGTCGAACTCGCCGCGCGGCGCGCTGGCGTTCAAGTTCGCCGCCGAGGAGAAGACGACGGTGCTGTCCGCCGTGCTCTGGGACGTGGGCAAGACGGGCAAGATCGTCCCGGTGGCGCACCTGGAGCCGGTCTTCGTCGGCGGGACGACGGTGACCAAGGCGACGCTGGCCAACCAGGAGGTGATCCGCGCCCGGGACGTGATGATCGGCGACACGGTGCTGATCCGCCGCGCGGGCGACGTGATCCCGTTCGTCGCGGGTGTGCTGGACCCGGCCGCGCGCACGGGCGCGGAGCGGGAGATCGTCCCGCCGGTCGCCTGCCCGTCGTGCGGGCAGGCCGTGGTCGAGCAGGGCAACAGCCGGGAGTTGTTCTGCACCAACGTGGCCTGCCCGGCGCAGACCGTGCGCCGGTTGATCCACTGGGCGTCGCGGGCGGCGGCGGACATCGAGGCGGTCGGTCCGGTGTGGATCGAGCGGCTCGCCGAGGCGGGTGTGCTGGATCGGCCGTCGGACTTCTACGACCTGACCAAGGAGCGGTTGCTGGAGTTCGACCGGGTCGGCGAGGTCTCCGCCGCGCGGATGATCGACTCGATCGCGACCAGCCGCCGGGTGGGGCTGCGCCGCGCGTTGATCGGCCTGGCGATCCCGATGGCGTCGGAGGGCACCGCGGCCCGGCTGTGCCGCGCGGGGTTCGCGACGCTGGAAGAGGTCGCCGACGCGGGCGAGGAGCGCCTGGTGGCCGTGGAGGACATCGGGCCGAAGGTGGCGGCGTCGCTGACCGAGCACCTGACCCGGTTGCGGCCGGAGCTGGAGCGGCTGCGGGAGCGGGGCGTGTCGCTGGACGTGCGCGACGAGGACCTGCCGCCGGTGGTGGCCTCCGACGCACCGCTGGCGGACAAGACGGTGGTGATCACCGGGGCGATCAGCGACCCGCGCTCGGGGGAGAAGATCCCGCGCCCGACGTTCCAGCGGTTGTGCGAGAAGGCCGGCGCGACCACGGTGACGTCGGTGTCGGCGAGCACCGACATGCTCATCACGGGAGCCGACGTCGGCGCGAGCAAGATCGCGAAGGCCGAGAAGCTCGGCGTCGCGGTCGTGGACCAGGGCGAGATCTGGGCGCTGCTCTTCGTGGCCGGCGTCGCCTGAGGGCTGTCCCGGCACCGGTCTCGCGGTGTCACGCCGGTGAGCGGTCGTCGCCGTCCGGCGGGTCCGGCGCGTCGGTGGACCGCGCCGTCGTGGTCGCCGCCAGCCCGGTCGCCACGAGTCGGACGGCTCCGGTGAGCGCGGCACGCGGGTTGTCGCGCCAGTCCGGGGTGAGGGGTTCCAGGCTCGTCGACCGCGGGTAGCGCTCGCGCAGGTCGGGGACCTCCTTCGCGGTCGCCTGGGCCTGCCGGGTCCACTCGGTGGCCCCGCGCTCGTCCGTGCTCCGGTACGCGGCGGCGGTGGAGGCGGTGGCGCGGACCGTCGCGTAGAGCATCGTGATCGCCGGGGGCAGCGCGCCGGGCGGAACGCCCCAGGTGTCGAAGATCCGCACCAGGCGTTCCAGCCAGTCCTGCTCGTGCGGGCCCTGGGTGGCCTGGGACCACGGTCGCCCGGTCAGCCACGGGTGGGCGAGGTACACCTCGAACAGCGCGCCCGCCCACGCCTGGAGCGCGTCGGCCAGGCTGGTCGCGGGGTCCTCCCAGGCCGGCAGGGCGGACGCGTGGTCCTGCATGAGGGCGAGCAGGTTCTCCTTGGTGCCCACGTACGGGTAGAGCGCCATCGCGGTCTTGTCGAACTTCGCGGCGATCGCGCGGGTCGACACCGCCGCCAGGCCCTCGGCGTCGGCGAGCGCGATACCGGCCTCCAGGATCTCGTCCAGGTCGAGTTGCCGGCGGGGACCCCGGCGCGGGGTCGGCGGGGTCGTGCCGCGGTGCCGCCAGAGCCGGCGGACGTGGGCGGTCACGTCGGGGGAGGGGGTCACCATAGTCTCTACACTGTAGAGTGTTTTGCGTCCGATCTCTGCGCAGGGGGTTTTCCGTGGTCACGGCACGACTGCACGACGGCTCGTCCCTGGAGGTGTCGGTGCTGGGCGACGGCCCGACCGTCCTGGTGCCCCTCGGCACCGCCGAGGCCGACGAGGCCACGGCGGAGCAGGCGCGCGCCTGGGGTGCCGATCCCGACCTCGGGCACACCCTCGCCACCGCCCTCGCCGCCGCCGGCTTCCGGGTCGTCGCCGCCGACTACGAGGGTCACCTCGCCCGGCACCCGAAACCCCGCACGCTCACCGCGTCCGCCGTCGCCGCCGACCTGCTCGCCCTCGCCGACGCGGCGGGCGCGGACCGGTTCGCCTACTACGGCTACTCCTGGCTCGCCCTGGCCGGCCTCCAGCTCGCCACCCGCACCGACCGGCTCACCGCGCTGGCCATGGGCGGCTTCCCGCCCCTGGGTGGTCCCTACGGCCCGATGCTCGCGGTCACCCGCGCCACCCACCGGATGGCCCTGGCCCACGCCGACCGCCGGCCCGACCCCGTGGTTCCGGTGCCGGGGGACTGGGACACCGTGGAGGTCGCGCTCGACCAGGACCAGACCGGCCAGTACGTCACCCTCTACGAATCCCTCCAGGGCTTCGACGAACGGGCCGCGCTGGACCGGGTGGACGTCCCGTGCCTGGTGTTCGCCGGCGAGAACGACAACATCACCTACGGCGCGAAGTGGGACGACGCCCACGTCGCCATCGCCGACGCTATCCAGCGCCACCGCGCCGAACTCGGGGAACGGGGCTGGACGGTCGAACTCGTCCCGGACACCGACCACATGAGCGCCATGCGGGCGCGCACGGTCCTGCCGGTCCTGACCCCGTGGCTGGAGTCCGTGCTCCGACGCCGGTGACGCCACGACCAGTCGGTCCGGGCGGCGCGGACACCCGCGCCGCCCGAACCGTCCCGGTCACCCGGCGCGCGTGATCCAGTCCCCGCGGTGGGGTGCCTCCGCGCCGATCGTGGTGCTGTCGCCGTGCCCGGTGTGCACGGCGGTGTCCGCCGGCAGCACCAGCAGGCGGTCGGTGATCGACCGGATGATCGTGTCGAAGTCCGAGTAGGACCGGCCGGTGGCACCCGGGCCGCCGTGGAACAGGGTGTCGCCGGTGAAGACCGCGCCCAGGTCCGGGGCGTGGAAGCTGCACGCGCCGGGCGCGTGGCCCGGGGTGTGCAGCACGTGCAGGGCGGTGCCGGCGATTTCCACCACCTGGCCGTCGGCCAGGTCCCCGTCCGGGGCGGCGGCCGGGTGGACCAGGTCCCACAGCACCCGGTCGGCGGGGTGCAGCAGCACCGGTGCCCCGGTCGCCGCCGCGAGGGCCGGTGCGACGCGGACGTGGTCGTCGTGGGCGTGGGTGGCCAGGATCGCCTTCACCTCGCGGTCGCCGACGACGTGCAGGATCTTGTCCACGTCGTGCGGCGCGTCGATGACCACGCACTCCTTGTCGTCGCCGATCACCCACACGTTGTTGTCGACGTCGAAGGTCTGCCCGTCGAGGGTGAACGTGCCGCGCGTGACGCCGTGGTCGATGCGGGCCATCAGAAGACCACCACCGAGCGCAGCACGTCGCCGCGGTGCATCTTGGCGAACGCCGCCTCGACCTCGTCCAGCGCGATCGTCTCGCTGACGAACGCGTCCAGGTCGAGCCTGCCCTGGAGGTACAGGTCGATCATGTACGGGAAGTCGCGGGAGGGCAGGCAGTCGCCGTACCAGGACGACTTGAGCGACCCGCCGCGCGAGAAGAAGTCGATCAACGGCATCTCGATCCGCATGTCCGGCGTCGGCACCCCCACCAGAACGACCGTCCCGGCCAGGTCGCGGGCATAAAACGCCTGCTGCCACGTCTCCGGCCGGCCCACCGCGTCGATCACCACGTCCGCGCCGAACCCGCCGGTCAGCTCCCGCACGCGGGCCACGGCGTCCTCGGTCGAGGCGTCGACGGTGTGCGTCGCGCCCAGGCCGCGCGCCCACTCCAGCTTCCGGGGGTCGAGGTCGACCGCGACGATCGTGGTCGCACCGGCCAGCCGGGCACCGGCCACGGCCGCGTTGCCGACCCCGCCGCACCCGATCACCGCGACGGTGTCGCCGCGCCCGACGTTGCCGGTGTTGACCGCCGCGCCGAACCCGGCCATCACCCCGCACCCGAGCAGGCCGGCCACGGTCGGCGACGCCGCCGGATCCACCTTCGTGCACTGCCCGCTGTGCACGAGCGTCTTCTCCGCGAACGCGCCGATGCCCAGCGCGGGGGACAGCGGGGTGCCGTCGGCCAGCGTCATCGGCTGGGCGGCGTTGTGGGTGGCGAAGCAGTACCAGGGCTTGCCCTTCAGGCAGGCCCGGCACGCGCCGCAGACCGCGCGCCAGTTCAACACCACGAAATCGCCCGGTCCGACGTTCGTGACGCCCTCGCCGACCGCCTCCACGACCCCGGCCGCCTCGTGGCCGAGCAGGAACGGGAACTGGTCGTTGATGCCGCCTTCCCGGTAGTGCAGGTCGGTGTGGCAGACCCCGCAGGCCTGCACCCGCACCACCGCCTCGCCCGGACCGGGGTCGGGGACGACGACGTCCACCACCTCGACCGGAGCCCCCTTGCCCCGGGCGACCACGCCACGAACCGTCTGAGCCACGAAGTTTCCTCCTCGAATGCGTCCAGTCCGAGTCTGTTCTATGTCACGCGGCCCCGCACGCGAAACCCAGCCCCTCGCCGGGCGGCTCCACAGTGGAGCGCGAAAAGACCGCCGCACCTGCGCCGACACGGCCCCCAGGCACGCCGCGAAACCGTCGAGGACCGGGGCCCTGGGCCGGGGAGTCAGGGCCGCAGCAGCGCGTCGCCCAGTCCGGTGCGGTGGTAGCGGACCTCGTGGCCGTGCCTGGTGGTGGCGAGCAGACCCGCGGCGCGCAGCGCGGTGAGGTGGCCCGACACCGTGCTCGGGGCGAGGCCCAGCCGAAGGGCCAGTTCCGCGGTACCGGCCGGGCGGTTCAGGGTGCTCAGCAGCGCGGCCTTGGACCGGCCGAGCACGCCGGCGAGCGCGCCGGGCGGCCGGTCGGGCGCGGACCACAGCTCGGCCACGCCGCGTGCGGGGTAGAGCAGGGCCGGGTGCCAGGGCTCGCCGGTGATCACGCCGACCCCGGGCCAGGCGAACACGCTGGGGATGAGTTGCAGCCCCCGGTGGTCGAGGTGCACCCGGCCCCGGCTGGAGCTCGCCACGCCGATCGTGTCGCCGGTCAGCCGGACGCGCTGGTGCAGGTCGGCCAGTGCCAGTGCGATGCCGCCGTTGGCGAGCCGCCGGGCGCGGTGGTCGACGTCGGCGAGCAGGGTGTGGCGCAGCCTGGGCCAGTCCGGCTCGACCAGCTCGGTCCACGCGATTTCGAGCTGCGCGGCCAGCAGGTCGCGGGCCCGCTCGGGGTCGTCGGGCAGCGCGCCGAGGTCGGCGTCCACCCTGGCGAGTTCGAGCGCGACCTGGGCCGGCGGGGTCGCCCGCACCAGGTCCAGTTGCGCGGCGGCGGTGGTCTCCGGGGTGCCGGGCGGCGGGCTGAGGAAGTCGGTGATGTAGTGCGCGCCGCTCAGCACTCGGAACAGCTCGGCGAGCGGCAGTCGCCCGGCCCGGTCGGCGGCGCGGCGAAGCCACGGCAGGTGCGCCGGGTGGCTCCGCTTCCCGAGGATGACCTCGATCGCGCCCAGTGCCTCCTCCAGCGGCGAGATCGCGAACCGCACCCGGTGCGCGCCCGTCCGCCCCAGCACCAGCTCGATCACCGCGCGCTCCCGGATTCGGCCATGTCCGAATCAGTGTGCCCGAACGGTCGGCCGGCGGACGGTGGTCGCCATGATCCCCGTCGTCCCGCACCCTCCGCTCACCGGCGCGTACCGGCGCTGGTCGACCGGAGCCCAGTTGTCCCGGCTGCCGCAGGCCATGGCCCCGCTCGCGTTCACCCTGCTGACCACCGCCACGACCGGTTCGCACCGGCTGGGCGGGGTGATGATGGCGGTGTTCGCCGGTGCCGAGATCCTCGGTGCGGTGCCGTGCGGCCGGCTGCTGGACCGGGTGGGGCCGGCGCGCGGGCTGCGGCTCGCGCTGGTGGCGGCGGCGGCCGGCCTGGCCGGTCTCGCGTCGGCGGCGGTGCTGGGTGCGCCCACTCCGGTGCTGGTCGCGGTGGTCGTGCTGCCCGGACTGGTCGGCGGCGGGATCGCCGGCGGGTTCCGCACCCTGCTCGCCCAGACGGTGCCGCCCGCCGCGTTGCCGCGCGCGGTGGCCGTGGACCTGACCGTGGTCGAGTGCGTGCTGGTCGCCGGTCCGGTCCTGGCGAGCGCGATGGTGTGGGTGCACCCGGTCCTGCCCGTCCCGGTGATGGCGGCGTCCTGCCTGCTGGCCGTGCTGTTCGTGCCCCGCTCCGCCGTCGAGCGGACGCCGCGCCCGGCCACGCGGACCGCCCTCCGGCTGCCGGTGCGCGCCGTGCTCGGGTGGCTCGCGACCGCCTACGCGATCGGACACGTGCTGGCCACCGTCGAGGTGGCCCCGGTGCCGCTGGTGCAGCGGATCGGGGCCGACCCGGAGGTGGCTCTCGTGGTGCCGGTCGTGCTGTGCGTGGCGAGCGTGGTGGGCGGTGCCGCCTACGCCTGGCGGGGGTTGGCACTGCGCCGGTCCCGCCAGGCGCAGGCGCTCGTCCTGCTCGGCGCGTACGCGGTCGGGGCGGGTGTCCTGCTGGTGTCCACGGGCTGGCCCGCCCTCCTCGCGGGCACCGCCGTGATCGGCCTCGCGACCGCGCCACTGGGCACCATCGCGTCCACCGAACTGCAACGAGCGGTGCCCGCCGAGCGGTGGACTGAGAGCTTCTCGCTCGTGTTCGTGGTGCAGGGGGCCGGTTTCGTCGTCGGCTCGCTGGCCGTGGGCATCCTGCCGACACCGGCCGCGATCGTCCTCGGCGTCCTCGCCGTGGTCCTCGCCGGGACGGTCCTGGCCCACCGCCCGCGCCCGGTGCGCGACGCCGAGCGGCTCCCGACGTGACCGCCGCCGTCCCGGAAGGAGGACGTCGGCAAGGCGGCGCTGGCCTGCACCCCGTTGTCCCACAACGAGACCACCACGACGACGACGGCGACCCCCGCCGCGCACCGCCCGCCCGACCCACTCGTCCGCACGACCGCACGACCGCACGACCGGCTTATCGCCTCGGGTCGGGTCGGGTCGGATCGCCTCGGGTCGGTCGGGCGGTGGTGATGCGGACCACCTCCGGGATTCCCGGCCCGCCGCGCTTGACGTGAGGGCCGGATGTCCAGGATGCTTGTGGTGCGGAGGGGAGTACCCGCCCGGTTCGTGATCGTCATTACGGCCGCTCCACAGCGGCTCGGTCACGACGTCGTCGCCTCGCGACGACCGGGGAGACCTCTGGTTCGGATGAACCGGAGGATTTCTGATGCGTTCCCCTGTCGCCCTCGCCCTGTCCGCAGTCACCCTCGCCGTTGTCGTGAGCGGTTGCGGTGCCGCGCAGGAAGTCGCGGACACCGCCAACGCCATCTCGAACACTGCCACCACGGTCCAGGTGTGCACCGACGCGTTGAGCCAGGCCGGTCGGATCTTCGACGGCGGCTCGCCGGAGCGGACGGTCGACAGCGCCCACGCCGCCGCCGGCTCGCTGGCCGATCTCGCCGCGTCCGCCGCCGACACCACCGTCAACCAGGCCATCTCCGCGCTCGCCGCCACCCTGCGCGACGTCACGGTGGACGACGTGATCGGCCGCCCGGCCGCGTGGCTGGCGGCGAAGGCGGACCAGGTGGCGGCGCTGACCTCGGCCTGTGCCCCGTGATCTCGGCGACACCTGTTCGCCCGCAAGGCTTTCCGCGACAACCGCCCGCGCCACCGAGGACCAGCCCAGCCCCGACTCGACCTCGCCGCCAACCCGGTGGTGGGCCGAACTGCGGCCCGGCGCTCGTCCCGCCCACTTGACGGGCGCAGTGCGTGACGCGGGCGGATGGTCTAGCGGGCCTTCCGGTGCTGGTTGACCGAGTCGAGCAGGAGCATCGCGGCCACCGTCGCGCCGTCGGGGCGGATCGAGCCCGCCACGGCGGTCGCGTGGGCGCGGGTGGTCGGTTCGAGGGCGGTGGCCAGGGCCGCCGACAGGGACTCGACGGTCGGGGTCGGGCCGTCGTGGGCCGCGCCGATGCCCAGTTCCGCCACGCGGCCGGCCCAGTACGGCTGGTCCGCCGCCTGCGGCACCACCACCTGCGCCGCGCCCGCCCGGGTGGCCGTCGTCGTGGTGCCCGCTCCGCCGTGGTGCACGACGGCGGCCACCCGGCTGAACAGCGCCTGCTGGTTGGTCTCGCCGACGACGAAGCAGTCGTCGCGGTCGTCGGTCAGGGCCAGGCCGGCCCAGCCCCGGGCCACGATGACGCGGCGGCCGTGGGCGCGGACCGCCTCCACGGCCACCCGGGCGACGTCCGTCGACGCGTGCATGGGCATGCTGCCGAAGCCCACGTAGACCGGCGGCGGGCCGGCGTCCAGGAACGCCACCAGGTCGGGTGGGAGCGGTTGGCCGTCGGGCAGGACCCACGCGCCGGTCTGGACGACGTCGAGGTCCGCCGGCTGCCGCCACGGGTCCAGGACCGGGTCCGTCGCCAGCCACGGCCGGTCACCGACGACGTAATCGCGCACGTGGTCCACCGGCGGCAGACCGTTCGCGACCCGGTTGGTGTCGAGCGCCTCGCCGAACAGCGCGTCGGTGCTCTGGGCGTCCAGGTCCCACAGGACCCGGTTGTCGGTCTCCCCGGCCGGGAACGGCCGGCCCGGGTACGCCAGCGGCGGGTGGTGCGGGGACGGCAGCGTCAGTTGCTGGAAGGTCACCGACACGGCCGGGATGCCCAGTTTCTCGGCCACCGACAACGCGCCCGCCGCAGCCGGCAGCATCCCGGTCGCCACCACCGCGTCGCACCCCTCGGCCGCCGGGGTGATCGCCTCGAACTGGTCGGCGATCAACTCGGCCGCGCGCTGCGGCAAGGACGACGGCGGCGGTGCCGCGCGCGTCAGTTCCCGCGCCGACGGGCCGACCGGCACCAGCGGCACGGCGAAGTCCGCCAGCCGCCGGGCGAAGTCCTCGTCCGGCGGCGCGCACACCAGCACCTCCGCACCGCGTTCCCGCAACCGCACCGCGAGCGCCACCAGCGGTTCCACGTCCCCGCGCGATCCGTACGTCGACAACAGCACACGCACTTCTTGGCCCCATTTCCCCGGTTCTCGGTGTAGGCCGGGAATTGTGCGGCACCACCCGGGTCTTGCCACAAGCCCCCCGGTGCGCTATAAGTTGAGTGTGGAAAGGAGTGGGTGCTCCTCCTTTTCCTGGATAGTCCTCATCGGACAGAGGAAATTCCCACTTCAGAGGCGCGGTTGGCGGCGCGCCGGGTGCGGAACTCCTGGAGCGGCGGGGTTCCGGTCAGGCTGATGGTGATGGTCGGACGTCCCGAAGACCGTCCGCTACTTCGTGTCCGGGAACGAAGTGGCGGCCTGCGGGGCCGCGCCGCGTCTGATCACGGCGGATCGTCTGGTGAAGGCGCTGTCGGGGATGAGCCGCACCACGGAACGAGGAGCACAGAGTGTCCGAAGTGGACCGAACAGCATTGCCCGCGCCGTCGCCGGGTCCGTCGCGCCGACCTCGGAGCTGATCGCGCGCTCGCAGCAGGACGCGGACGACGTCCGGCGCTTGCTCCGCGACGACCGCATTGCCACCTCGCCGGCCCTGACGCCCGCCTCGGGGCGATCCTCGACCTCGGCTGCACGGGCTCGTCCGGTCCTGAATACTTTTCCCGGATTACGAGGGGTGAACTGCGTCATTCGGGGTATCCCCTTTGTGTGATCCGTGCGGACGGAGAGGAGCAGGCCGTGTCCGAGACGTCGACCAGCGAGCTGGTGCGGGACGTGACTCGGCAGACGAGTCGCCTGGTGCGCGAAGAGATCCGACTCGCCGTGGCCGAGATCAGCGAGAAGGGCAAGCACGTCGGCATCGGCATCGGCGTCGGGCTGGTCGGTGCCGCAGGCGTGCTCGCCTGGTTCGGTGTCGGCACGGTCGTCGCCGGGCTCGTGCTGCTCCTCGCGTTGGTGCTCCCGGCGTGGGCGGCGGCCTTCGTGGTCGCCGCAGTGGTCTTCGCCATCGCCGGCGTACTGGTCGTGCTGGGTCGCAAGCAGGTCGCGGAGGGCACGCCGCCGCTGCCGGAGGAGGCCATCGAAGGCGTGAAACGGGACATCACGACCGTGAGCGAGAGGACGCACCGATGAGTGAGAAGGACATCCCGAAGGACCCCGCCAAGCTGCGCAGGGACATCGAGGAGACCCGTCGGGAGCTCGGTGACACGGTCGAGGCGCTGGCGCACAAGGCCGACGTGCCCGCCCGGGTCAAGGAGAGCGTGAACGACGGCGTGGGCAAGGCGAAGGTGAAGGCCGGCGAAGCCGCGACGCGGGTCGACCAGGCCGTCACGCGGGCCGCAGCCGAGGCCCAGGTGGCGGCGGACGTGGTGGTGGACAAGGCTTCCACCGCTGCCGGGCAGGTCGCGGAGAAGGCTTCGGTGGCCGCCGGCCAGGTCGCCGACAAGGCGACGGCCGCCGCCGGGCAGGTCGCGGACAAGGCTTCGGTGGCCGCCGGTCACGTGGCCGAGCGCGCCGCGCACGTCGTGGAGTCGTTGCCGCAGCCGGTGCAGGACAAGGTCGTGCTGGTGTCCGAGCAGGCCCGCCGCCGGCCGGTCGCCGTGCTCGGCGGGCTCGCCGCCGCCGTGCTGCTGGTGACCTGGCTGGTCAGGAGGGGACGATGACGCTGGTACGGACGTTGTACAAGCCCCTCGGGCCGTTGCTGGGCGTGGCTGGCGGTCTGCTCGCCGGCCGGCTGTCCGGGCACCTGTGGAAGCTGGTCAGCGGTGAGCAGGAACCGCCCGCCGCCAACCGGCAGGATCGGGGCTGGGGCGAGGTGCTGCTCGCGGCGACGCTCCAGGGCGCGGTGTTCGGCCTGGTCAAGGCCGCTGTCGACCGGGGTGGTGCCACCCTGTTCGACAAGGTGACCGGGGAGTGGCCGGGGGACAAGGGAGACGGCCACAAGACCTGACGGTTCCGCCCGTCGCGGCACCGTCTGCTCCGCAAGACGACGAACACGCCCGCCGCCGGTCGGCGATGACATCCGCTATGTCATCGCCGACCGGCGGCGGCGCGCTGCCGGTGGACTTCGGTTGGCGCATCACCCGAGGTCGTCAAGCCGCCGCAGTGCCCGTTCGGCCTCCACAGCAGCCGGTACAGCGCGAGGTCGGCGTGGTCCAGCTCGGCCGCCAGGAGTTCGCCGCCCAACCTGCACCGCACAGCGCCGGTTCGACGGCAAGGTGCGCGACCTCGGCGTCCGGGCGGTGAAGGCCCCCGCGCCGCACGAACCTACCGCCGCGCGAACCTACCGGGGCGCGAACCTACCGCCGCGCGAACCTACCGGGGCCGGCCGACCGGTTCGGGGAAGACCGAGTACGCCCTCGGGTACTTGCGGCCGGGGTTGGGTGTGGGCGAGCCGGTGAAGGACACGGGTGTGCCGGTGGCCAGCGCCGTGCGACCGGCGGGCAGGTCGTCGCTGGAGACGAACCACGAACCGCCGCGCGTGTCGGTGATGAACCCGTGCGGCTGCCCGGCCCGCCAGCCCGTCACCGTCCCGCGCCGTCGCCCGCGCGGCGAGCCCACCGCCGACGCCACCACCCCGGCGGACCGCACGAACGGCTGCCGCAGCGGGTAGCCGTCGCGGTCGGCGGGGGCGAACAGCGCGTCGAACCCCGGCGTCCGGGATGCCGCCGCCCGCAGCGGCGCGGCGGTGCGCGGCGTCCAGGCGGGCGGGAGCGGTGAGGACCGGATGTCCACGACCGGCACGACGACCCGCACGCCGCGAGCGGTCAACCGGGTGGCCAGCGGGGTGAAGTCGGCGTCGCCGGTGACCAGCACCACCCAGTCCAGCCGCGCGGCGGTGGTGCGCTCCCACACCTCCAGCGCGAAGTGGACGTCGACGCCCTTCTCCTTGCCGCCGTGGAGGGGCAGGTCGTGCCGGACGATCCCGGCGGCGGCCAGGGCGGCGTCGAAGGACGTCGCGGGCGTGTCGATGCGCCCACGCACGTAGTGCGCCTCGTCCACCGTGCAGACATCCAGCGGCAACCCGGTCTCGGTGTGCACGTACCACCGCACCGCGTCGTGGAAGCCGTCGAGCGCGATCCGGGCGGCTCGCGGGTGCTCGGTGGCGTAGAAATCACTGAGGTACGCGAACCACGTCCCGTCGTAGAACACCCCGATGCGCGCGCCTTCCCCCACCGCCCCAGTTTACCCGCCCGACACCGGAAGGCCGAACGCGAGCCGCCCGGTGCCCACGGACTGTCCGTTGTGGAACGTCGCCGCCGGACGGCCGTGATCCCGGCCGACCGGGGGCGGTGTCGTCGCCGGAGCTGTGCCATCGTGGAGGGGACGACGGGGTGGAGGAGGCGGACGTGGCGCGGAAACGCGGTGGTGGGATGGCGCTGTACGTGGCGCTGGCGGTGGCGTTGATCCTGTTCGTGCCGCCACTGCGGGACTGGGCCGCCGACCTGCTCGCGCCGCTGCTGGAGCAGCTCAGGAGCCTCAACCCGTTCCGCGGTTAGTACGGGCCGAGCGGCGGCCGGCGGCTCTGCGCGACCCGGACCGACCGCTCCGGAGTGTCGCGCGCCACGGGGAAACCACTGTATCGAATACCCGTGGACGGGCGGGGATCACTGATTGTCGCCACCGGTGCCGGTTTGTCGCCGCGATTCGCTCCATCGGAGTACTGCCGCCTCTTCATCGGCCACGAGAACGATTCCACGAGTGCGGCCGGTGGTCGGCGGCGGTGTGCGCGCGGAAGTGGAAGCGGGTGGACGAGTGATCTTCGGGTTGTCACCCGACTTCGTGTTGACAGTTGCCGTTCGCCTTGCCGTTCGCGGGCCGAATTCATTACCTACGAACAGGTGTATCGCGTGCACCGCGACTTCAGTATGTTCACGTGATTGTGGAAGGTGGAATCGGCACCCGGCGGAGTGCCCGGTGGTCGCGGTGGTCCGCGCCCTGGGTGCTGCTGGTGGCTTTCCTCTACCTGTACCTGGCCGTCTGCGCGACCGACGAGGTCTCCGGCGTCCACGACCCCGCACCGGTCGTGTCCGTGGCGGCACCGTCGCCCGGCGACCACCACCACGGCACCACCGACGGTTTCGGTGTGCTGATCCGGCATTCCGATTGTTTCCTCCTCGTCGGCGGGGATCTCCTCGCGGGTGTGCTGGTCCTGCTCGCGCTGTGGCTGTGCGCGGTTCCCGCCGTGCGCCACGCGTGCGGCCTGGTCCCGCCCGGTGCCGATCGGACGCGACCACCGCCGGGCACCGCGAGCGGTCGGGAAGTCCTGCTGTCGCTGTGCGTCGCCCGGACCTGATCGGGCATTTCCCCGGTCCGGAACCGGCCGCCCCCGTGGCGGTTCCGCACGCGTCCGCGCGTTCCGCCGACACCACCCGCTGACCGCCGCGCGGATTGCCGGCGGTGTTTCCGGGGCATCTCGCCGTGCGCGGACCACTGCGTCAGACCACTGCGTCACACGACTGGGTCAGAGCGCTGCGATAGACCGCTGAGTCAGATCACTGCGTAAGACCGCAGTGCGTTAAGTCACTGCGATCGCGACACCTCACCCCAAGCTGCCCTCTTTCGTGAGAGGGCTTTGTGCCGCCGCACGCTCCGGTGCGCCTCATTTCGCGCTGGTCGCCGTCAGCAATCGTCCCCGCGCTCAGGTCCTGAGCACAATTCTTGGAGTTCGCATGGCACACGTCCCGCATCCCTGCCCCGGCCCGAATGGCGGCTTACCGACGGTGTTGGACACCGTCGGTGCCACTCCGATGATCGGACTGCGGCACCTCACCGGATCATCCGACGCGTCCGTGGTCGTCAAGCTGGAGCGGTGCAACCCCGGCGGCAGCATCAAGGACCGGCCCGCCTGGTACATCGTGCGCCGCGCGGAGGAAGAGGGCCTGTTGCGGCCCGGCGGAACCGTCATCGAGTCCTCCTCGGGCAACTTCGGCATCTCGCTGGCGATGATCGGCGCGGCCCGGGGCTACCGGGTGATCGTCATCGTCGACCCCAAGGTCACGGCCACCAACCTCGCCATGCTCCAGGCGTTCGGCGCGGAGGTGATCGTCGTCCACGAGCAGGACGACACCGGTTCGTACCACAAGACCCGCATCGCGCTGGCCAACCAGTTGCACCGGGAGATCGCCGGTTCCTTCCGGCCCGACCAGTGCTTCAACCCGCTCAACGCGCTGGCCCACTACCACGAGACCGCCGTGGAGCTGGTCGACCAGACCGGCCCGGGACTGGCCGCCGTGGTGGCCACCGTGAGCACCGGCGGCCAGCTCGGCGGTATCTCGCGCTACCTGCGCGAGCACGCGCCCGACGTGCACGTGGTCGGCGTGGACGCGATCGGGTCGGCGGTGTTCGGCGGCGACTCGCACTCCTACCTCATCCCGGGCGTCGGGCTGGGGTGGACGCCGTCGAACCTGGACGACCTGTCCCGGCTCGACTCGGTGTACAAGGTCTCCGACGAGGACGCCTTCGTCGCGTGCCGGGTGCTGGCCCGCTCCGAGGGAATCCTGGTCGGCGGCTCCACCGGTGCGGCGCTGTGCGTCGCCCTGCGGCTGGCCCGGCAGCACGGCTCGGGCCGCGCGGTCGCGATCCTCGCCGCCGACAGCGGCGAGCGCTACCTCCACACGATCTACAACGACGACTGGATGAAGGAGCAGGGGCTGACCCTCGACGCCTCGCCCGACGAGCTGCACCGCCGCGCGGACCGCCTGGTGCCGCACAGCACCGAGCCCGTCCAGACCGCCAACTACCGGCCGGAGCTGGCCCGGGAGCTGGGTTCGCCGCACGCGCCGGCCGACGGTCACCGGTCCACGGCCGTGGGGCGGCCGGGGTCATGACCACCGGTGTCGAGCGGGCGGCGCGCGGGGCGTGGTCGGTCCCGGCGTTCCGCCGCCTGTGGCTGGCCAACACCGCCGACGCCTGGGCGGTCTCGCTGCTGCCGGCGGCGGTGACGCTGGCGTTGGTGCACGGTGGTTCCGGCGCGGTGGTGCTGGGTCCGGTGCTGGCCGCCAAGACCGTCGGCTTCGTGCTCGCGACCGTGCCGGGCGGGGTGCTGGCGGACCGGTGGTCCCGGCGCAAGGCGGTGCTCCTGGCGTGCCTGGTGCGGGTCGTCGCGGCGCTGCTGCTGCCGGTGGCGCTGGCGGGGCCGAGCTGGGCGGTCGTGCTGTGCGTGTTCCTGGTCGGCGCGGGCGAGGGTGCTTTTCGGCCGTCGTACCAGGCCATGGTCGGGGACCTGGTGCCCGAACGGCAGCGGCAGTCGGCCAACGCGCTGTCCACCATCACGTTCCGGCTGGCGCTGGTGCTGGCACCGGGCGTCGCGACCGTGGCGGTGATCTGGGTCGGGGCGTGGGCGGTGCTCGTGCTCACCGCGCTGTTGTGGTGCGCGGCGGCGCTCGCCGCGCGCGGCCTGCCGGAGCGCGTGGTCCCGGGCGTTCGGACGCAGGAGTCGTTCGTGGAGCAGTTCATGGCCGGCGTGCGGGAGGCCCGCCGTCACCGGTGGTTCGTCGCGGGTCTGGTGATGCTGGTGTTCGTGCTCGCGGTGGGGGAAGCGTCCCAGATGGTGCTGCTGCCCGTGATCAGCCGCGACCGGTTCGGGACCGACCTGGTGTTCGCGGCGGCGCTCACCGGCTACTCGGTCGGCGCGCTGGCCGGTGGCGCGGTGATGACCCGGTGGACGCCCGGCCGGCCCGGCCTGGTCGCCGTGCTGGGACTGGGTCTGTACGCCGGGATTCCGCTGGCGCTGGCGCTGTCGTCGGACGCGTGGCCGGTGGTGGCGGCGTACGCGTTGGCCGGGGTGGGCATGGAGCTGTTCAACGTGCCGTGGTTCAGCGCGGTCCAGCGCGAGGTCCCGCCCGAGCTCCAGGCCCGGGTGTCCTCTTTGGACTTCATGGTGTCGTACTCGATGAGCCCGCTGGGGTTGGCGCTGCTGCCACTGGTGGTGGAGTCGACCGGTGAGCGCCCCGCACTGGTCGGCACCGCGATCGTGGTGCTGGTGGCGTGCGTCGGCACGCTGGCGGTACCGGGCATGACCCGCTTCCGGACGCGGCAGACCACCTCGCCCGAGGGCAGTCGAGCGGGGTAGCGCTTCCGCCGATGTGTCCGGCCGTCGTGGCGGCCGGGCACATCGGCGTGCGCTACGTCCGACGGAAGCCCTTGAGCCGTGCTCGACGCCTCGTCGGGCGGTGACGGGGGGGCGGTGCCGTGGGCGTCGCCTCGGTTGTGTGATTGCCAGAGGGATGCCGGTGGCGTCGGTGACCACATGCCACTCGGTCAACCGCCGCCAACACACCGAAACGCCTCGGCGCGCCGGGATCAGCGGCTCAAGCCGAACCCACAGCTCGTCGGTCAAGACCTCCTCACGCACGCAGGGGTCTTGGAACATGTTGCGGCAACGGAGAAGTCGACACGCCGCTCCTATTGAACTGGTCACTGGGGTGCCGTCGATCTGGTGTGTTGATGAGCGCTGTTCACTGGAACGACGTCCGGAACGCGTCGGCGTATTGTCGTGTCGGACGGTGGGTGGGCGGGTCACCAGCCGGGACGGCAGAACTCCAGGGCAGTCGGGGCAGCAGGCCGACGACCGCCGCGTAGCGGGCCGGGTTGCGAAGGCCGACGCGCGAGCCGGCGGGGGTGTTGCTGGTCAGGCCCCGTCCGGGGACGGCCTACCAGTGCCCGCGCGGGCTCCGCGATGCGTTGCACGGCGACGCCAAAGGCTGATTGTCGCTCCTCGACCGGGGGAACAACACCCTGGGATGTCGGAAGCCGGCCACCGGGGGGTAGGTGCTTGGAGGGCGCATCGACGCGCCCCCTTATTTCCCTGAGGAGCATGTGATGATCGCAGGACGTGTGACAGGCGCGGTGGCGGCAGTGGGAACCGCTCTGGCGGTGGCTCTGGCAGGTCCGGGGGTCGCGGCGGCGGCGGAAGGCACCTTCTACGTCAACGAGGTGCCGAGGTTCGTCGACCCGGACGACTACAAGTGCTACGCGTTGAGCTGGTCCGACGACGACCTGCTGGACAACCAGACCAACCGGTTCGCCTACGTCTACCGGAACCGGGGATGCCACCGCAACGACCTCGTCGTCGTCCTGCTGCCCTCCGGCTCGGGCAGCGTCGACAACTCCGCGCAGGGCAGCGTGCAGTTCCGCAAACAGTGATCGCCTGAACACGCCGCTCGGCCCGGCGACCGGAAGCGGTCGCCGGGCCGAGCGCGCGGCGTTGTCCCGGGCACAGCGGAAAACGGGGAACAGGCCGGGAGGATGCCGTCGGCGTCTCCCTACTTGTAGGTGTACTCCACCGGGTTGCTCACGTTGCCCTGGTCGTCGGTCGCCGTGACTTTCACGACCCCCGCCGGATGCGCCGGGGTGGTGCAGTCGACCTGGTTGATCGTCGCCGACACGCCGGTGGCCGCCGAGCCGCCGAACGTGACCGTCACGACGTGGGAGAGCAGGCTGCCCTGGAGCGTCGCCTTCTCCCCACCGCCGGTACCACCGGACTTCGGGGTGATCGAATCCAGGTGCGGGCCGCTTCGGGGATCAGTCATCAGATTTCTCGATTCTCGCGAGATGGATTGTTCGGAACTGCGTGCCGGTCTCTCCGGCGCGAGGAGGGAAGGCGGCACTTGAATTGCGGACAACGGTGTTCACGCCGTGGGGCGCTGGTTCATTCCGGAGGGGGGAGGAACTCGAACGGCAGCGGGTTGCTGACGTTCTGCTGATCGTCCACGGCCACCACTTGGACCACCCCCGCCGAATGCGCCGGCGTTACGCAGGTGACCTCCACCGGCGACCGCGCACGCACGTCAGTGCCGGGGGACACGCCGAAGCGCACCTCTACCACGTGCTGGAGCAGCGTCCCGGTCAATTTCACCGGCGTCGACCCGATCGCGGGTCCACTCGGCGGGTCCAGCCTGTCCAGGTGCGGCGAATCCCTCACTCGTGGCGTGCCCTCGTCCGCCGCTTCGCTGTGTTCCGTGGGCATGGCCTGTCTCCCTTCCCGGACATCCGAACAAGGGCCCCGCTGGGCCGTCGTCCCATTCTGGGGCCGCTCACTCCACGAGGCCGCGTGAGCGGTCGGGGACCACCCGTTTGTACTGCGATTCACTCCGGCAGGTCATCTACCGCGCGGGATCGGTACTCAGTTGAGCTGCCTGCCGTACTCCACTTTGTACGACCTTCCCTGGTACGTGATCGTGCTGCCTTCGTAGAACCGGTTCCACAGTTGAACGGCACCGGGGAACGTGATGTGCATGTACCATCGCTGCTCGCTCGCGACGTACCGGTAATCGTCGTTCCGCACATTTGCCGTGGTGTACAAGCTCGGCGACACGGCGTACCGGTACACGAGCGTGGCTCGCTGAGGGAAGGTCGTCGGCGTCAAACCCTGATTCGGCGCGAAGCGAATGAGGGCTTCCGTATTCCGTGTCACACGTTCGGGCGGCACGGGGTTCGCGGTCGCGGTCGATGGTGCCACCAGCGCGATGAGCAGTGTCATGATGAACAGCGGGAGGACATCGCGACGAAGCATGATGAGGTTCCTTTCACCGTTGATCTGTCGCTGTCGGATGGGTACCGCGTCCGCATGGGTCCCCCAAGGACGGCGTTTCTCATGTCTCCGTCGCCTGTCCCACGTAGAGGTCGTAGTCACCCGGTGGTAGATCTGGGGTTATGGACGGGGCTCATGCGTCTGGCGACGTCATTGCTCGCGGAACGTCCTGCGGACATCAGACTCTCCTCTCCGGAACGAACCGGACGCTGGTTACGCGCTCTTCCCGGCAAAGTCGATCCGAGTGGGTACGCGCAGTCGTCACCCGGTCCGTGGCGGGCACCGATGGGACAGGGCTCGGCCCACCCGTGCTCACCCCATCGGTATGCGGACTTTGTTGCTCGGTGTTCCGTCCTGGAGTTCGACCCACACGTCGTAGTGCCCGGCAGGCAGAGCCGGTATCACCGTGGTAATTTTCGTGTCGTTGTGGGTCATCGGGGAAACCGAGGTCTTCTCGCCTCCTTGAGCCGGTTCGAAGTGGACATACTCGGTTGTAGCCAGGCATGTCCCGTTGATCACCATATTTTGGCCGGAACCGCCGCCCGAATTGGGTGTGATGCTGTCGATGTGGGGTGTGCATTTCCCGTCCACGTGTCACCTGCCTCGTGTGATTACGGATGGTCTCCGTGCTGTGGCACGGGTCTGTCGCCTCGTGTGGGACGTTTGCGCCCTGGACACAGGGGTCGAGAGCAGCTCCTCCGGGACGTCGTCCAGCCGGATACATCGGGGCATCGGGAGACTCCTGCTGTCGTGGGCTCCTGGTGGACCGCGTCGCGGTGCCACCGAACCTGCTGCCGCTGACACATCGTCGAATCCGTTCCGAGGGTGCTGTTGTCAATCCACCAGTTCAGGTCCTCAGCCGCGACCGACCGCCGCGACAACCACCCGCGCAGGTGACCGAACATTCGATGCGCGACCGGCCCGGTCACTCGTGGTAGCGAGACTCGCGGTGCTGGTTTCCACGCTTCCCGCGCCCCACACAGGACCAATGCACCCCTCGGCACCTGCGGCGGTGCTTCCGCTTTCGATGACGGTGCGTCCGACTCTGGTAGCGGGTTTAGCAACCCCTTTGCGGGTCGAGCCCACCACTGGCTCCCGACCTGTGCCGTACGGGTTGACGTGTTCCATCAGCGCCAGGGACACGTACGGTTCCCTCCATCCCACGCCAGGAACCCGCCGACCTCGTTGCTGGTCCTCTGCGGTCCGAACACGGCCAAGTGGTTGTTCCCCCGCCTGGCTCAAGGGCTTCCGCCGGCTTCGCGTCCGCACCGAACGCCGAGCCGACGTCCACCCGGCCGTCCTTCGCCTCGCGTGCTCGACCATCCGCCTGCGGAAGCTCATTCCGAACTGATCGCTTAGCCCGGATGTCCCCGTACGTTCCGCCCTACTGCGGAGCGCGCCCTTCCCCCCAAGCTCGATCGGCGGGGGCGTCACGTCGGGAAGGCGGAGCGGAATGCGCTCGAATCTGGTGAAACTGTTAACGACAGCCCTGGTCATGGCCGCCACGGCCGTGTCGGGAACCGCTGTGGCGGCGGGGCGGGTGGCGAGCGAGCCGGTGTACGACTTCGCCTCCGCCATCCGGGAGACGGTGTGGGTCGACACCGGGCGGGACGGTGACGGGGACGGGCGGGCCGACCGCGTCGCCGCCGATCTCGTGCGGCCCCGGGAGGCCGCCGAGCGGGGTGTCGAGGTGCCGGTGATCATGGACGCCAGCCCCTACTACTCCTGCTGCGGGCGGGGCGGGGAGAAGGAGGTCAAGACCTACGACAGCGCCGGGCGGCCGGTCGGTTTCCCGCTGCACTACGACAACTTCTTCGTGCCGCGCGGGTACGCCGTGGTCCTGGTCGACCTCGCCGGGACCAACCGGTCGCGCGGGTGCGTGGACATCGGCGGGGCGTCGGACATCGGGTCGGCCAAGTCGGTGGTGGACTGGCTCAACGGGCGCGCCACCGGGTACTCGACCGCCACCGGCGGCACGACCGTCAAGGCCGGTTGGAGCACCGGGGACGTTGGCATGATCGGCAAGTCCTACGACGGCACCATCGCCAACGGCGTGGCCGCGACCGGGGTGGCGGGGCTCAAGACGATCGTGCCGATCGCGGCCATCTCAAGCTGGTACGACTACTACCGGACCGACGGCGCGGTGGGTGGTTCCGGGTCGCCGGTCGGGCTCGCGCAGACCGTCTCGGCGCGCAACCAGGGGCAGAACTGCACGGCGGCGAACCAGCGGCTGCGGCAGGACTTCCCGGCCAACGGCGACTACGCGCCGGCCTGGCTGGACCGCGACTACGTCGCCGCCGCCAAGAACGTGAAGGCGAGCGTGTTCGCCGTGCACGGGATCAACGACCTCAACGTCAAGTCGATCAACTTCGGCCAGTGGTGGACCGCGCTGGCCTCGACCGGCGTCGACCGGAAGCTGTGGCTGTCGCAGACCGGGCACGTCGACCCGTTCGACTTCCGGCGCGCCGAGTGGGTCGCGGCGCTGCACCAGTGGTTCGACCACTACCTGCTGGGCCTCGACAACGGCGTCGGGGACTCGCCTCGGGTGAGCGTCGAGCGGCAGCCCGACGTCTGGGTCGACCAGACGGCCTGGCCCGCCACGGGCACGCGGGACGTCGTGCTGCGGCCCCTCGCCGGGTCCACGGCCGGGGTCGGGACGTTGACCTCGGGGCCGGCGGTGGCGGGCACCGCGTCGTTCACCGACACCCGGCAGAGCGAGACGACCTGGGCCGCGCAGCCCACCCGGACGTCGACCTCCCGGGTGCTGTACTCGACCGGCGTGCTCGCCCGCGACCTGCACCTGTCGGGCACCGGCACGATCACCGTGACCGTCACGCCGAGCACGGCCACCGCGCGGGTCTCCGCGCTGCTCGTGGACTACGGCCGGTCGACCATCCGCAACTACGGCGGGGCCGGCGAGGGCGTCAAGTTCGGGTCCGCCGAGGACTGCTGGGGAGCGAGCACCCGGGGCGACGACGCCTGCTACCGGATCGCCGCCACCGACACCGCGGACGTCGGGCTGCACATCGTCAGCCGGGGCTGGGCGGACCTGGCCAACCACCGCTCGCTGAGCCAGGAGGAGCCGCTGGTCCCGGGCCGGCCGTACACGATGACGTTCCGGTTGGCGAGCACCGACAAGGTCGTGCCGAAGGGCCACCAGCTCGCGGTGGTCGTCGGCGGGACCGCCGCCGGGTTCGTCGCCGCGCCGGCGCAGCCGGGAACGGTGGCGGTGGACCTGTCGAAGACGTTCGTGACGCTCCCGGTCGTCGGCGCGCCGCCGGTCGTCAGCGCGCCGACGATGGCCGGCGCGGCGGCGCTGCCCGCGCACCCGGCGCAGGTCGTGCCGGGCCGGATCGCGAGCCTCGACCAGGGGTGACCGGTGCCCGGTGGTCCGGACGCCCTCGGGGTCCGGACCACCGGGCGCGGCTCCTCGGCGGTCAGCCGCGCAGCGGCCGGGTCGGGTCCTGGTAGGTCGCGGTGTCGGAGGTGGCCGGGGACTTCGCGCGCATCCGGCCCGGCAACCGCGTGTTCTCCTCGGCGGACTGGTCGGCCTACCTCGCGACGGGGCAGTGCCCGCCGGACAGCCGGCTGCGGGGGTAGCCGCCCGGCCAGGGCGTGCCCGACGCCGCGCTACTCGCCGGGCTTCGGGTCGGACGTGGTCGTGATCGGGGGATCGCCGACCCACGCCCCGCCGCTCGTGGACGTGCCGGCGCGCCCGGCCGACCCCAGTTCGTCGACCGCCACCACTGCGACCGCACCGCCAAGTGCCGCCGCCACCGCCAACGCCATCGCGAAACGCCGTGGAACCCGCATACCGGTCCTCCTGTAGGCCACCGCCCGGAAAGACACCGCGAAGTGTCCTCTTCCGCCGGCACCCGGTCCACCGACCGACCAGGCGAACCGCTCCCGCTCGACTCGGGGCCGACCGGCTGAGCACCACCGGGCGGTCAGGTCTGGTCGAGGCCGGCGATGAGCAGGCGGACCCGCCGGACCTCGTCGGCGCGGTGCTGGGCCTGGTAGAGCCGGGCGGCGTCCTCCCACGCGCGCCGGGCCTCGGCCGGCCGGCCCAGGGCGCGGAACGGGTGGCCCAGGCGGTCGAGCGTGCCGGATTCGCTGAACACGTCGCCGTCCTCGCGGAACAGGTCCAGGGCGCGCCGGTAGTGCTCCACCGCGGCGGCGTGGTCGCCGGTGTGGTGGGCGATGTAGCCCAGGCTGTCCAGGGCGGCGGCGTCGACCTCGCGACCGGCGCGGTCCAGCGCCGCCGCGCAGTGGGCGCGGGCCCGGTCGTAGTCGCCCAGCCGGGCCAGGTACCACCCCACCGCGTTGAGCGCCAGCGCTTCCAGCGCCGGCAGGCCCAGTCCCCGGTACAGGTCCAGCGCCCGCCCGGCGTGGTCCAGCGCGCGCCGGTCGAGGCCCCGCCGCTCGGCGATCTGGGCCAGCGAGCGGTGGGTGTGGGCCTGGGCGAGCGCGTCGCCGGCGTCCTCGGCCAGCGCCAGCGCCTCCGACAGGTGCGCCACCGCCTCGTCGTGCAGGCCCACGTAGGTGACCGCCGCGCCGAGCAGGCGGTGGGCCAGGACGCGGACCGCCGGGTCGCCGGACCGGTCCGCCGCCGCCAACCCCTCCCGCCACACCGCGACGGCGTCGTGCAGGTGCCCCTGGCGGTAGAGGAACGTGTCCAGCGCCCAGGCGAGCTGCCAGACCCGGGCCGACGACGCGCTGCGGGCGACGGCCAGCAGGTTGCGGTGCTCGGCGGTGAACCAGTCGAGCGCCGCGCCGGTGTCGGCCGGGTCGCCGGGGCGGGAGCCCGGCTCGGGGTCGCCGAACGGGATCGGCGGGCGGTGCGGGTTCAGCAGCCGGTCGGCGGCGTGGGCGGTGTGCAGGTAGTGGTCCGTCACGCGGGCCAGGGCCGGGCCCAGGTCGGCGTCCGGGACGTCCTGGTCGGCCGCGTGCCGCTTGATCAGGTCGTGCAGGTGCCAGCGCGCCGGGCTGCGCTGCTGCACCAGGTGCAGGTTCTCCAGGGCGCGCAGGACCGACCGGGTGACCGCGTCGGGCAGGCCGGCCAGACCGGCCGCCGCGCGCAGGCCGATGTCCGGGCCGGGCGCGCGGCCCAGCAGCGCGAACACGCGCGCCTGCTCGGCGGTGAGCGCCTGGTGCGACCAGGACAGCACCGCGCGCAGGCCGGCGGCCGGGTTGTCGTCGTCCAGCACGTCCAGGCGCGCGTCGCGCAGCTCGGCGGCCAGCACCGCCAGCGGGAACCCCGGGTCGGCGCACGCCCGACCGGTCACCACGGCCAGCGCGAGCGGGTACCCGTGGCAGTGGGCCAGCAGCTCGGCCGCCGCGTCCGGCTCGGCGGCCACCCGCTCGACGCCCACCCGCCGCTCCAGCACCTGGCGCGCCTCGGCGTCGGTGAGCACGTCCACCCGCACCGGGTGCGCGCCGTGCCCGGTGGCCAGACCGGTGAGGCGGTGCCGGCTGGTCACCAGCACGGTGCACGTCGGGCTGCCCGGCAGCAGCGGCACCACCTGCTCGGCGTTGCGCGCGTTGTCCGCCACGACCAGCACCCGCCGGTCCGCCACCAGGCTCCGGTACAGGCCGGCCTGGGCATGCGGGTCCGGTGGCACGGACCGGGGGTCGACGCCGAGCGCGTCGAGGAACCCGCGCACCGCGACGGCCGGGTCCAGCGGGGTCGCGGCGGGGCTGAACCCCTGGAGGTCGACGAACAACTGCCCGTCCGGGAACCGGTCGGCGTGCCGGTGGGCCCAGTGCAGCGCCAGCCAGGTCTTGCCGATGCCGCCCGCCCCGGCCACGGCGGCGAGCACCATCGACCCGCCCGGCGCGACGCCGTCCAGGTGGGCGGTGAGCGCGGCGAGCTCGGCCTCCCGGCCGGTGAACCCGGGCGGTGTCGGGGGGAGCTGGCGCGGCACCGGCACGACGCCGCCGCTGTGGGGTGCGACGGTCAGCGTGCGGTCGTCGTCGATGATCCGCTGGTGCAGCCGCCGCAGCGCGACACCGGGGTCGGTGCCGATGTCGGTGGCGAGGCGGGTGCGCAGCCGGCGGTAGTGCTCCAGGGCTTCGCTCGGCCGGCCCGCGCGGCACAGCGCCAGCAGGTACTGCCCCGCGATCCGCTCGTCCAGCGGGTGCTCGGCGGCCCGCGCCGACAGCTCGGCGACCAGGTTCCCGCCCTGCCCCGCCCGCAGCCGGGCGTCGACCAGGTCGCACTCGGCGGTCAGCCGCTCGCCACCCGACCGGTCCCGCTCGGCGGCCACCCACTCGCCGCCCAGGCCCGCCAGCGCGTCCCCGCGCCACAGCCGCAGCGCCTCGGACAGCAGCACCTCGGCGTGCTCGTCGTCCGCCGTGCGCGCCCGCGCGCACAGGTAGCGGAACCGGTGCAGGTCCACGGCGTCCGGCTCGACGTCGAGCAGGTAGCCGCCGGCCCGCCGGGTGGGACCGGCCGGCCCCAGCAACGGGCGCAGGCGCGAGAGGTAGCTGTGCAGCGTGGCCCGTGCGCGCAACGGCGGATCGGGACCCCAGACCCGGGCGAGCACCCGTTCGACCGGCACCACGAAACCGGCGTCCACCGCCAACGCGGCCAGCACGCACCGCTGCCGCGCCGGTCCCAGGTCGACCGGTCGCCCGTCCACCCGCGCGGTCACCTCGCCGAGCAAGGTGAACACTGTCGTCATCGCCGTCCCCCCTGCGAACACGGCTGCCCCTCCAGGCTTACCGGGTCGGTCGGGGCGACGCGGAACGTTGACCGGGGTTCACTCGATCGGCGGCCTCATCCCCGGTCGGTGCGCACGCGGCGGCCGGGTCGGGGTCGGGCTCGGGTCCGCCGGTCACGAACCGGTGGCGCTCGGGAGCAGCGCGGGACAGCCCGAGGTGGCGTAGGAGGATTTGTACTCGAAGTGCCGGTACTCGGTGTCGTACCGGCGGCACCAGTCTGGGCTCGCCGCGTTGCGCTCGACCCAGCTCGCCGAGTCCTGCGGCTGGACGTCCACGGCCCGTCCCCCGACGTGCATCGACTTCTCCGGCCGGCGAACCCCGGACCTCCCGCCACCCCGGCCGCGACCGGCAACGCCCGGACGCCGTGTCACGCCAGCACCTCCACGACGTGCGCCGCGGCCTCCGCGAGGAGCGCTTCGTCGTACTCCGCGTCCGCCGTCGCCCTGCTGGACATGACCGCTAGGACGAGCGGGGCGGCATCCGGTGGCCACACGACGCCGATGTCGTTGGCCGTCGCGTAGTCGCCGGACCCCGTCTTGTCGGCCACCACCCACCCCCTCGGCACGCCGGCGCGAATCCGCCGCTCCCCGGTGGTGTTGCGCTCCAACAGGTCCCGCAGGACCGCGCGCTCGTCGGCCGGGAGCACGTCACCCAGCACGATCCGCCGGTAGTCGGTGCCGATCGCCCGGGGGGAGGTGGTGTCACGAGGATCACCCGGGGTGGCCTCCACCAGGTCGGGCTCCATCCGGTCCACGCGGGTCACCTCGTCGCCCAGGCCGCGCAGGAACGCGGTCAGCCCGCCCGGCCCGTCCACCTCGCGGAGCAGCAGGTTGCCCGCGGTGCCGTCGCTGTACCGGACGGCCGCGTCGCACAGGTCGCGGAGGGTCATCCCGGTGGCGACGTGCTCGCGGGTGATCCGCGAACTGGTCAACAGGTCCGCCTCGGTGTAGCGGACGACGGTGTCCAGGCGCGCCGGGGGAGTGCGCCGGAGTACAGCGGCAGTCGCCAGGCCCTTGAACGTCGAGCAGAACGCGAACCGCTCGTCGGCGCGGTGGGCGACGGACGCACCCGAGCCGGTGTCGACCGCGTACACGCCCAAGCGCGCGTCGTACTTCCGCTCCAACTCCTCCCAGCGACCGTCCGGCGGCGCGGGCGGGGGAGTGGTGGTCGGGGGAGTGGTCGTCGTCACCGGTGGTGCGGACGTGCCGGATGGCGGCGGCTCCGAGGTCGCGCACGCGGCCAGCGGGAGGAGCAGGGCCGAGCCGAGCAGCGTGCGGCGGGCGATCGGTGCGATGGTGTTCCCCCTGGTCGACGAGGTGGTAGGACGGTCGCCCCGTGGTCGTGCCGCAGGTCCGGTCCCGGCCGGTCTCGCGGCCCGACGTGCACGGCTGCGGATGTCCTGAAACCGCATCTCGTGCGGGTCCCGCAGAGCGGGGTTAGGTTACGGAACGTCGCCGCCCGGTGGGCACTCCGCAGGCGAAGGGGCTCCGAATGACGTCGCACCCCGACCAGGCCGCGCTCACCAGCGGTGCCGACTTCTGGCACACCACCGAGGCCGCCGGGACGCCGGCGATCACGCTGACGGACGGACCGCACGGCGTGCGCGTGGCCGCCACGCCCGGCGACCCGCTGACCGGTCGGCCCGCGACGTGCTTCCCGCCCGCCGTGACCACGGCCTCGACGTGGGACCCCGGGCTGGTGCGGCGGATGGGCGAGGCGCTGGGCGACGAGGCGCGGTCGATGGACGTCGCGGTGCTGCTCGGGCCGGGGGTCAACCTCAAGCGCAGTCCGCTGTGCGGGCGCAACTTCGAGTACTTCTCCGAAGACCCGCTGCTGACCGGCGTGCTGGCCGCCGAGTGGGTGCGCGGCGTCCAGAGCCGGGGGGTGGGCGCGTCGGTGAAGCACTTCGCGGCCAACAGCCAGGAGACCGACCGGATGACCGTCAGCGCCGACCTCGACGAGCGCACCTTGCGGGAGCTGTACCTGAGCGCGTTCCAGCGGGTGGTGCGGCAGGCGCGGCCGTGGACGGTGATGTGCTCCTACAACCAGGTCAACGGCGTGCACGCGAGCCAGAACCGCTTCCTGCTCACCGACGTGCTGCGCGGTGAGTGGGGGTTCGACGGCCTGGTCGTGTCGGACTGGGGCGCGGTGGTCGACCGGGTCGCGTCCGTCGCGGCGGGGCTGGACCTGGCCATGCCCGGACCGGACGAGGCCGGCGACCGGGCGCTGGTCGACGCGGTCGAGGCGGGCGACCTGGCCCCGGAGGCGCTCGCCGCGGCGGCGGACCGGGTGCGTGACCTGGTGCGCCGTGCCGCCGGGCGCGAAGCGGGGGAGTTCGACGCCGACGCGCACCACGCGCTGGCCCGGGAGATCGCCGCGCGCGGCATCGTGCTGCTGAAGAACGACGCCGTCGGGGTGCCGCCGGCTGCGGGTGGCGCGTCGGGCGGGTCGGGCGGCGTGTTGCCGTTGCCGGTGAGCGGTACGTCGGTGGCCGTGCTGGGCGAGTACGCGCGGACCCCGCGCTACCAGGGCGGCGGCAGTTCGACCATCACCCCGACGCGGCTGGACGACCCGCTGACCTGCATCGCCACCGCGACGTCGGCGTCGGTCCGGTTCGCGCCCGGCTACGACGCGGCCGAGCCCGACTCGGTGTTGATCGCCGAGGCCGTGGCGGCGGCCCGGGACAGCGAGGTCGCGCTGGTGTTCGTCGGCACCCCCGAGGAGACCGAGGGCCGGGACCGCACGACGCTCGACCTGCCCGCCGCCCACCTGGAGCTGGTCCGGCAGGTCGCGGCGGCCAACCCGCGCACGGTCGTCGTGCTGTGCAACGGCGGCGTGGTGCGCACCACGCCCTGGGACGCGGCGGTGCCCGGCGTGCTGGAGTGCTGGTTGCCCGGCCAGGCGGGCGGCAGCGCCGTGGCCGACGTGCTGTTCGGGCTGGTCAACCCGTCCGGCCGGCTCGCTGAAACGATTCCGCTGCACCTGGCCGACCACCCGTCCGCGCTGGACTTCCCGGGAGCGGACGGGCACCTGCGCTACGGCGAGGGCATCCACGTCGGCTACCGGGGGTTCGACGCGCGCGAGCTGGCGGTGGCCTACCCGTTCGGTTTCGGCCTGTCCTACACGACCTTCGAGTACGGCACCGCCACGGCGACCGCCGACGACACCGGAATCCGGGTCCGGGTCGCGGTGACCAACACCGGCGACCGGGACGGGCGCGAGGTCGTCCAGGCGTACGTGAGCCGGCCGGGCTCGCGCGTCCGGCGCGCGCCGCGCGAGCTGAAGGCGTTCGCCTCCGTGCCGGTCGAGGCCGGTCGGGCCGCCGAGGTGGTGCTGGACATCGCCCGCGACGACCTCGCGCACTGGGACGTGCGGCTGGGCCGCTGGGTGGTCGAGGGCGGCGAGCACCACGTGGCGGTCGGCGCGTCGTCCCGCGACCTGCGCACGACGGCGGTGGTCGAGGTGGCGGGTGACGACGTGCGCGTGCCGCTCACCGCCCGGTCGAGCCTGGCGGAGTGGTTCGCCGACCCGCGCGGCGCGCAGGTGCTCCGCGCGGCGCTGGCCGGGCCGGGCGCGGCACCGGTCGACCCGGCCCTGCTGACCCTCGCCGCCGCGATGCCGCTGGACCGGGTGGCGAAGCTCCTGCCCGGCGGTCCGCTCGACCCGGAGGCGGTCGCCGCGCTGGTGGCCGCCGCGAACCGCTGATCGCGCGGCCCGGCGACGGACCCGGACCGTCCACATCGGACGATCGGGTGGCGGTGCGCGCGGCGGGGTGGGCGCGGGGGTGTCGCGCGACCAGGTGACCTCCGGGCGGTCGTCGTGCCGACCGGGGTCGGGCTATCGCGCAGGTCACACCGGGGGCCCGGGGCGGCACCGTGATCGGGTCCTGGGCTTTTGGACGTTCTCCACAAATACAGAGCCGTGTCATGCTTTCTGTGCGCCATTCCCCTACCGGCCAGTAGAGGCGAGGCTGTACTGGCGCGCGGGGGTTGTTCGTAAGGGGCGCGCACAGTCGACAGGAGGGTTCTTTCGGTGTTCAGTCGTGTCGTCATCGTCAACCGTGGTGAGGCCGCGATGCGGCTCATCCACGCGGTCAGGGATTTGGCCGCGGAGACCGCCACAACGATCGAAACGGTAGCGCTGCACACCGACGTCGACCGCACGGCGACATTCGTGCGCGAAGCCGACATCGCCTACGACCTCGGTCCCGCCTCCGCACGTCCCTACCTGGACCTGAAGCTGCTGGAACGCGCCCTGGTCGAGACCGGCGCGGACGCCGCGTGGGTCGGCTGGGGCTTCGTCGCCGAGGACCCGGCATTCGCGGAGCTGTGCGAGAAGGTCGGCGTGACCTTCATCGGCCCCTCCCCGGACGCCATGCGCAAGCTCGGCGACAAGATCGGCGCGAAGCTGATCGCCGAAGAGGTCGGCGTCCCGGTCGCCCCGTGGAGCCGGGGCGCGGTCGAGTCCCTGGAGGCCGCCGTCGCGTCGGCCGCGGAGATCGGCTACCCGCTGATGCTCAAGGCCACGGCCGGCGGTGGTGGCCGCGGAATCCGCGTGATCACCGACGCGGCGGAATTGGCGGATGCCTACGAGCGCACGAGCCAGGAGGCCGCGCGGGCGTTCGGCAGCGGCGTGGTGTTCCTGGAGCGCCTGGTCACCGGTGCCCGGCACGTGGAGGTCCAGGTCATCGCCGACGGCCAGGGCACGGCGTGGGCGCTCGGCGTTCGCGACTGCTCGGTGCAGCGGCGCAACCAGAAGGTCATCGAGGAATCCGCCTCGCCGGTGCTCAGCCCGGAGCAGACGGCCGAGCTCAAGACGTCCGCCGAGCGGCTGGCCATCGCGGTCGACTACCGGGGCGCGGCGACCGTCGAGTTCCTGTACCACCCCGGCGACCGGCTGTTCGCGTTCCTGGAGGTCAACACCCGGCTCCAGGTCGAACACCCGATCACCGAGTCCACCACCGGATTCGACCTGGTCAAGGCCCAGTTGTGGGTCGCGTCCGGCGGTCGGCTGGAGGGGGAGCCGCCGGTCGAGCGCGGGCACGCCATCGAGGCCCGCCTCAACGCCGAGGACCCCGACCGCGACTTCGCGCCGTCCCCGGGCCGCATCGCCCGGCTGGACCTGCCCGCCGGACCGGGCATCCGGGTCGACACCGGGGTCAGCGAGGGCGACACCATCCCCGCCGACTTCGACTCGATGATCGCCAAGGTCATCGCGTACGGCCGCGACCGGGACGAGGCGCTCGGCCGGCTGCGCCGGGCCATGGCGCAGACCACCGTGGTCATCGAGGGCGGCGCGACCAACAAGAGCTTCGTGCTCGACCTGCTCGACCAGCCCGAGGTGATCGACGCCAGCGCCGACACCGGCTGGATCGACCGGGTCCGCGCCGAGGGCCGGCTGGTCTCGCACCGGCACTCCGCCGTCGCGCTGGTGGCCGCCGCCATCGAGGCGTACGAGGAGGAGGAGCGCGTCGAGCGGCAGCGGCTGCTGTCCACCGCGTTCGGCGGACGCCCCCAGGTGCGCCACGAGAGCGGCCGGCCGCTGGACCTCAAGCTGCGCGGCGTCGACTACCGGGTGCGCGTCGCCCGGGTCGGCGCGCACCGGTTCCGGGTCGGCGTCGAAGCCGGTGACGACCTCCGCGTCGTCGACGTCGAGCTGGACCGCTTCGACCGGCACACCGGCCGGATCGTGGTCGACGGCACCCGCTACCGCCTGCTCACCGACACGTTCGGGTCGGTGCACCTGATCGAGGTCGACGGCGTCACCCACCGGGTCAGCCGCGACGAGGGCGGCGTGGTCCGCTCGCCCGCGCCCGCGCTGGTCGTCGCCACGCCGTTGGCCGTCGGCGCGGAGGTCGAGGCCGGCGCGCCGGTCCTCGTGCTGGAGAGCATGAAGATGGAGACCGTGCTCCGCGCGCCGTTCAAGGCCCGCCTGAAGGAGTGCGTCGTCTCGGTCGGCAGCCAGGTGGAGACCGGCGCGCCGCTGCTGCGGCTGGAACCGGTCGTCGACGCCGAGGCCGAGGAGACCGCGACCGGGGCGTCGGCCGCACTCGACCTGCCCGCCGCGCCCGCGCGGCTCCCGGCGCTGGAGCGCGCCACGCGCTGCCGCGAGGACCTGCGCAGCCTGCTGCTCGGCTTCGACGTCGACCCGCACGACGACGGCCGGGTGCTGGAGGACTACCTCGCCGCGCGCCGCGCCGTCGACGACGACGGCCACCGGCCGCCCGCCGAGGAGCTCGAACTCGTCGCCGTGTTCGCCGACCTCGCCGAGCTCAGCCGCAACCGGCCGGCCGGGGAGGAGGGCGGCGGGCACGTGCACAGCGCCCGCGAGTACTTCCACACCTACCTCCAGAGCCTCGACGTCGAGCGCGCCGGCCTGCCCGAGTCGTTCCAGGCCAAGCTCGCCAAGGCGCTGGGCCACTACGGCGTCACCGACCTGGAGCGCACGCCGGAGCTCGAAGCCGCGGTGTTCCGGATCTTCCTGGCCCAGCAGCGCGCCGCCACCGACGCGACGGTGGTCACCTCGCTGCTGCGCGCGTGGCTGCGGGAACTGCCGCCGGACGAGGCGCTGCGGGAGACCGCCGGCCTCGCGCTGGAACGCCTGGTCGCCGCGACCCAGGTCCGCTTCCCGGTGGTCGCCGACCTGGCCCGCGGCGTGGTGTTCGCCTGGTTCGCCCGGCCGCTGCTGCGCCGCAACCGCGCCCGCGTCTACGCCGACGTCCGCAAGCACCTGCGCCACCTCGACGCGAACCCGGACGCGCCGGACCGCGCCGAGCGGATCGCCGGGATGGTGCGCAGCACCGAACCGCTGGTGCGGCTGCTCGGCCAGCGCCTGGTCCGCGCCGACCTCGACAACGAGATCATGCTGGAGGTGCTGACCCGCCGGTACTACGGCAACAAGGGCCTCACCCGGGTCCGCACCAACGAGGTCGCGGGCTGCACGTTCGTCGTCGCCGAGCGCGCCGACTCGTGCGTGGCCTCCACCGCGGTCGGCTTCGACGCGCTGGGCAGCGCGCTGCGCGGGCTTGCCGAGCTGGCAGACGGGGAGGACTCCCTCGACGCCGACATCTACCTGGCCTGGGAGAACCAGCCCCAGGACTCCGAGGCCATGGCGGCGGCGCTGGCGGAGGTCATGGGCGGGTACGCGCTGCCCGAGCAGGTCCGCCGGGTCACCGCCACCGTCGCGGGCAGCGGCGGCGCGGTGATGCACCACCACTTCACCTTCCGCCCGTCCACCGCCGGGATGGCCGAGGAGCGGCTGATCCGCGGCCTGCACCCGTACATCGCGCAGCGGATGCAGTTGGAGCGGCTGCGGAAGTTCGACCTCACCCGGGTCCCGTCCTCGGACGAGGAGGTCTACCTGTTCCGGTGCGTGGCGCGGGAGAACCCCTCCGACGACCGGCTCGTCGCGTTCGCCCAGGTCCGGGACCTGACCGAGCTGCGCGAGCAGGACGGCCGGCTGGTCGCGCTGCCCACCGCCGAGGACACCGTGGCCCTGTGCCTGGACTCGATCCGCCGGGCGCGGGCGCAGCAGCCGTCGAACAAGCGCCTCGGCACCAACCGGATCGTGGTCTACGTCTGGCCGGCGAGCGACATCACCCGCACCGAGCTCCAGTTGATCGCCGGTCGCGTCCTGCCGACGACGGCGGGCGCGGGCCTGGAGGAGATCCTCTTCATCGCGCGGCAGCGCAGCCCCAAGACCGGCGAGCTGGTCAAGATCGCGGTGCGGGTCTCGTTCGACGCGGCCGGCGGCAGCTCGCTGTCCGTGGGCGAGCCGTCCTCCGAGCCGCTGGAACCGCTGGACGCCTACCGCCAGAAAGTGCTGCGGGCCAGCAGCCGCAACACGGTGTACCCGTACGAGCTGACCGGCCTGCTCGGCGACTTCGCCGAGCACGACCTGGACGAGAACCACGCGCTGGTGCCGGTCGACCGGCCGAAGGGCCGCAACTCGGCGGCGATCGTCGCGGGCGTGGTCACCACGCCGACCCGGCGGCACCCGCAGGGCGTCACCCGGGTCGTGCTGCTGGGCGACCCGACCAAGTCGCTCGGCGCGCTGTCCGAGCCGGAGTGCCGCCGGGTGATCGCCGCGCTGGACCTCGCGGAGCAGATGCGGGTGCCGCTGGAGTGGTACGCGCTGTCCGCCGGAGCCCGAATCTCCATGGAGTCCGGCACCGAGAACATGGACTGGGTGGCCGCCGCGCTCAAGCGGATCGTCGAGTTCACCCAGGACGGCGGCGAGATCAACATCGTGGTCGCGGGCATCAACGTCGGCGCGCAGCCGTACTGGAACGCCGAGGCGACGATGCTCATGCACACCAGGGGCATCTTGGTGATGACGCCCGATTCGGCCATGGTGCTGACCGGGAAGCAGGCGCTTGACTTCTCCGGTGGCGTGTCGGCCGAGGACAACTTCGGCATCGGCGGCTACGACCGGGTGATGGGGCCGAACGGCCAGGCGCAGTACTGGGCACCGGACCTGACGGCCGCGCGCGGCGTGCTGATGTCGTACTACGACCACACCTACGTCGCGCCGGGCGAGGACGGGCCGCGCCGCGCCCGGACGACCGACCCGGTCGACCGGGACGTCTCCGACTTCCCGCACTCCCTGCCGGACAGCGACTTCACCACCGTCGGCCAGATCTTCTCCGCCGAGGCGAACCCGGACCGCAAGAAGCCGTTCGACATCCGGACCGTGATGCGGGCGCTGTCCGACCAGGACCACCCGGTGCTGGAGCGCTGGGCGGGCATGGCCGACGCGGACACCGCCGCCGTGCAGGACGTGCACCTCGGCGGCATCCCGGTGTGCCTGCTGGGCATCGAGTCGCGGTCGGTGCCCCGGCGCGGCTTCCCGCCCACCGACGGGCCGGACACCTACACGGCGGGCACGCTGTTCCCGCGCTCGTCGAAGAAGGCCGCGCGGGCGATCAACGCGGCCAGCGGCAACCGGCCGCTGGTGGTGCTGGCGAACCTGTCCGGGTTCGACGGCTCGCCGGAGTCGATGCGCAAACTCCAGTTGGAGTACGGCGCGGAGATCGGCCGGGCGATCGTGAACTTCCGGGGACCGATCGTGTTCTGCGTGATCTCGCGCTACCACGGCGGTGCGTTCGTGGTGTTCTCGAAGGCGTTGAACCCGAACATGACGGTGCTGGCGCTGGAGGGGTCCTACGCCTCCGTGCTGGGAGGCGCGCCCGCTGCGGCGGCGGTGTTCTCCGGGGACGTCAACGCCCGCACGGCGGCCGACCAACGCGTGCTGGACCTGGAAGCCCGCGTCGTGGCGGCCTCCGGTGCTGATCGCGCCGCGTTGACCGCCGAGCTGGACGAGCTGCGGTCCTCGGTCCGCGCGGAGAAGCTCGGTGAAGTGGCCGCTGAGTTCGACCGGGTGCACAACATCCGGCGTGCGGTGGAGGTCGGGTCCGTGGACGCGGTCATCCGGGCCGCCGAGCTCCGGCCCCGGATCATCGAGGCTGTCGAGGCGCGTTTGGGCTGAGTGGCCGGTCGGCCGGTCGGCTGGTTGGTTGGCTGGTCGGCTGGGGTGGGGGTTCCGTTCATCGCGTGTTGCGGTGGGCGGGGCCCTCACCGGCTTTGAGCTGGGAGGAGTGAGAACGCGCCACGGTACGTGCCGGCCGTAGCCGGTCACGCCCGTGGAACGTTGGGGGTCGGCACGGCGGTCGCCTCTCGGCGGTGTGCGCGACGCGGCTCCAGCCGAACGGTATTCCGCGAAGGCATTTCAGGTGAGGCCCGGGGACACGGACCGCACCGACCGATCCGTACAACGAAGACCACCCCCGGCTTGTTCCCGAGCGTTGTGTGTGGCCTGGGTCACAGTGAAGTGCCGAAGAGCGCGGCCTCGTCCCCCGGGCGGCCCGATGGTTTAACACCGGGCCGCCGGTATCAAGGGCGCTTCGCGTCGCTGCGCGATGGCCTTCGGCCACCCTTGACACCGACGACCCGGTGTTAACTGCGGCCTGGGCGGGGGCGGGAGGGGAAAAGCCCGCGAAGCGGGGTGCGGGGGTGCGGGCGTAAGGGGGCTATTGGGTGGTCAGGGGGCAGTTGTTCGGGTGTCGGCGCTGTTGTTCGGTGTAGAGCATTCCGATCATCAGGTCGCAGGCCGGAACTCCCGGTGCGCCTTCGACGTCGTGGATGTCCTCTATTTTGAGGATGGCCAGGTTGCGGTTGTTGGCGATCCTGCTCTGCTTGAAGTCGATCAGGCCCGTGGTGCCCTGGAACGGCATCTCGCGGAGCCGTTGGGCCACTGCGGCGCGGTGGGGTGTGGGTCCGCCTTCCGGGCGCAGTTCTCGGACTGCGGCGTCGAAGAGGCTCGCCGTGTCGTAGAGGCCGCCGACCCGTTCGCCCGGCCAGGGGGCTACCGGCTTCTCGTTCTCGGACAGCTTTTCGGCCAGTTGGCCGCGCAGCCCTTCGTAGCCCGCGCAGAACTTGTCGAGGATCGCCGCCGCGTCGACCAACGCCCGGTCCTCGCCCTCGACGCAGGGGCGGCCGGCCAGCACGACGAGGCTGCCCATCCCGACGTAGGACAGGGACACGCCGTTGAAGTCGTCGCTCGCCCGGCCGGGCGTGTGGGCGACGAACCTCGACACGGCGTCGTTCGCCACGATGCGCGGGAGTTTGGCCAGGTCCGCGCAGTTGTTCCGGATGGCGCGCAGGAAGTCGCCGAACTCGTCCTCACGGCCGGTGTAGAAGGCGATGTCGTCGCTCCGGTCGCTCCCGGCCCGGAGGCACTCCTCCGACAGCGCCTTGGCCGACTCCCGCCAGTTGGACACCTCGATCCGGTCCTCCGGCAGGATCGACCGCAGCTCTGCCACCAGGGAGTCGACGTAGGCGTCGGGGCGGCCGTCGCCCCCGTGGTAGATGGTGAGCTTCTTGATCGACAACCGGTTGGCGTAGTCGCGCACCAGTTCGGCCTGCTTGGTGTTGTCCGGCACCAACTGGAAGTACACCGGCGACTTCGCGTCCAGCCCGACCTTCGTCAAGGTGGTGCCGACGGCGGTGATGCCGTGGTCGCCCAGTTCGGCTATCGCCTCCTCGGTCTGCCGCACGCTGCGCTCGAAGCCGACCACGCCCAGGATGCGGGGATCGGCCTCGACCAGCGGGACCAGCAGGTCCCGCGCGACGGTGTCGGCGGCCTGCATCTTGCTGCCACCGTTGGCCACGACGATGCGCAGCAGCGGTCCGTTCATGACCTCGGAGGTGTTCAACTGGCGCTGGCGGATGTACAGGCCCTCCAGTTCCTCGGCCACCGCGTGCTCGGCGGCCGGGATGCTCTTGTTGAAGGTCAACCCGGCGAAGTAGACCAGGCTGAAGTAGGGCCGGTTGGGTGACTGCTCGTGCAGCAGCGCCGCCTGGGCGTTCTGCGCGAAGACGTGCTCCTGCGCCAGACGCAGCCGTTCGTTGCCGCCGAAGACCTGGCCGGGGTTGTCGCTGTACCCGACGCACTGGTCCTGGCCGTCGACGTCGACCACCCTGGTGGCGATGCCGTTCGACGCCGCGCCGAAGAACGCGCAGTCGGCCAGCCAGTGCGTCCGCACCGACAGCGCCGGCAGCGCCAGGGCCGCCAGCAGGACGACCGCCGCCATCAGCTCGGCGACGCCGCGCCGCGCCGGCCACGGCTCGCGGCGCGGGTTCTCCCGCTCGTCCAGCTCCCACGCGTGCCGGTCGCGGGTCGGCAGGGTCGAGCCGGCCGGTGCGGAGGCGGGCAGGCTGACGAACAGGTAGCGGGCGTCCTCGGCGAGCAGTTGCCGACGGCGTGGCAGCCGGCCCTTCCACGTGCTGAACGCCTCTTCGGCCACGTTCGGCGTCATCGGCGTGGTGGGGTGGGCCAGTTCGGCGGGCAGTTCGCCGCCGGCGGTGACGAACAGCAGCGGGTCGAGTTCGCCGGTCTCGTTGCGGACCTCGTTCACCAACCGCAGCAGTTCCCACCCGGCCGGGTCGACGTCGTCGAGCAGCACCGGCACGTAGGTGGTCCGCCGCAGTGCCCGCCTGCGCGGGACGAACCCGGCCCACGTGCGGCGGTAGGCGGTGCGCAGGTCCTCCAGGAAGGCGTGCACCAGCAGTTTGCGGAACTGGTCCGGGTTCTCCGAGTCCCGGCGGTCCTTGGTGAGCCGCTCGGCGAAGGAGAAGAAGTCGGACGAGTGGCGGGGGACCATGTACGGCTGGCGCATGAACCACCGCCGTTCCCGCCCGAGCCCCGGAACGCGGTCCCGGCCCCAGTAGAGGCCGACCAGCCGACCGGCGAACTTGGTCAGCGCCATCAGCAACTGGGCGCGGTCGCCCGCCTTGTCGGCCAGGTCGTCCACCGCGCCGAACATGCGGTGCCGACCCCACGAGCGCAGGACGCCTTCGACGGGCCGTTCGAACTTGACCTGCTTCGGCGCGACTTCGGCACCGGTCAGGTGGTGCGCCAGTTCGTAGTGGTCGAAGTGCTTGAAGGAGTTCCGGCCGAACTGCCCGCCGCGCAACTTCTGGTGGAGCGCGTGCAACAGCGGCAGCACGGCGTCCGGGTGCTTCAGCGCGTCCGCCGGGGTGACCAGCACGTGCGGCACCTTGGGCACCTTGGCGTCCAGCGACCGGTCCAGGGTGGGCAGGAAGCCGTTGGCACCCGGCTCGCGGATCAGGCACACCAGGGGGAGCGGCAGGTCGCCGCGCCGGTCCAGGTCCCCGTCCCGCTCGTACAGCCGAGGGCGGTGGATGAGCATTCGGACCAGCGTGAGCAGGGCGTCGACACCGAGGAACACCGGATTGGGCAAGGTCCCCCCTCAACAACGACTACGTGGGCGGCTCGTGCAACGTCGTGCGGGCAGCCGACCTGGTGCTGTTGTCGCGGGAAGAGCGGAACCGTTGCACACCGCAGTTCTGCGTGAACGCGTTGTCGGCGACCGAGTGCGAATCTACCGCCGACCGGGGAATCGCCGACCGTGTTTCGAGGGGTGTTGCGACATCCGGGTGGCGGGTCGGCACGCGGGGTCACGGCGGGGGAGCCGGTCGGGCGACGGACGCCGAAAGTCGTTCCGGACAGCGTCGGTCGGGTGATGACCGGGACGGCCCCTCCCCGCCAGACTCGACCGCCACCGACTGTCTTCGGGGAGGACGGCGAGGATGCGGGTCATGCGGGTCATGAGGGGAATCGTCCTGGTCGCGGTAATCGCACTGGGCGTGGGGGGAACGGGCGCGACGGCGGTCGCCGCGCCCGGCGGCGGTGTCGACCGGGCCGAGGTGCAGCGGATACTCGACGGCTTGACCGGTACGACGGCGCAGGGCGCGCAGGTCCGGATCGTCGACAACGGGCGGGAGTGGCAGGCCCGCAGCGGGACGGCGCGCGCCGGCAGCCCGGCACCGGTGCCGCGCGACGGCGTGTTCCGGATGGGCAGCGTGACCAAGACGTTCGTGGCGACGGTGGTGTTGCAGTTGGTCGGCGAAGGCCGGGTGGCGCTGGACGCGCCGGTGTCCCGCCACCTGCCGGGTGTGCTGCCCGACGGCGACCGGATCACCGTGCGCGACCTGCTGCAACACACCAGCGGGCTCTACAACTACACGTTCGACGTCTACACCTCGGACGAGGACTTAATCCAGAAGCGGTTCAAGCACTGGGAGCCGGCGGAGCTGGTCGCGCTGTCCACCCGGCACCCGCTGGTGTTCGAGCCCGGGACGCGGTGGGAGTACTCGAACACCAACTTCGTCGTCGCGGGCATGGTGATCCGGAGCGTCACCGGCCGGTCGTGGCGGGACGAGGTGACGCGGCGCGTGCTGCGCCCGGCGGGCCTGGCGGACACCGACGCGCCGGGGGACCGGGCCGCGCTGCCCGAACCGCACGCGCACGCCTACGAGGACCTCTTCGGCACCGCGTACGAGATCACCCGGATCAACCCCTCCGTCGCGGACGCGGCCGGTGCGATGACCACCACGACCGGTGATCTCGACCGGTTCGCGCGCAAGCTGTTCAGCGGGCACCTGCTCAAGCCCGCCCAGCGCGCGGAACTGACCCGGACCACGGAGGTGAGCGGCTTCTACGGCCTCGGCGCGGTCGTGCTCACGCTCGGCTGCGGCAAGAAGATCCTGGGGCACAACGGCTCCATCTTCGGTTGGTACACCGACATGTGGGTCAGCGAGGACGCAGCCAAGCGGCTCACCCTGTCCGTGAACATGGCACGCGGTGGCACGCCGGTGACGACACCCTTGTTCGACGCGGTGTTCTGCTGACCGCCGGTCCCAGGGGGAGTGCTCGGTGGGCTGTGGGATGCATGGGGTCGGGAACGCCCGTGTGCGGCCGGCATTACCGGTGGGGTGAAAACCCTTAAGGGATACGGTTTCCTTCCTGCCCCCGTGGGGGTAGTCGGAACTGCCGCGTCGGGGCGACGACGGACTGCCCCGATCTCCGTAGGTTCGTCGTCATGAAACGGACTTCTGTGCTTGTCGCGGCGCTGTGCGTTGCCCTGGGTGCCTCGGTCGGAATGGCCGGTGCCGTGCCGGAGGCGTCATCGGCGCTGTCCCGCCAGTTGCAGCGGGACGCGGACGTGGTGGTGCGGTACGGCGCGCCCGGTGTGCTGGTCGAGGCGGACACCGGGCGCGGCGAGGTGAAGGTGCGCAGCGGGTACGGGGACAAGCGGGCCAGGACGCCGGTTCCGTGGGACGCGAAATTCCGGATCGGCAGCACCACCAAGATGTACGTCGCGACCGCCGTGCTGAAGCTGGTGGGCGAAGGGCGGCTGTCGTTGGAGGACACCGTCGAACGGTGGCTGCCGGGCGTGGTGTCAGGCAACGGCAACGACGGTCGCAAGATCACCGTCAGACAGTTGTTGCAGCACACCAGCGGGCTTTACGATTACACCAGGGACCTGCCGCAGTCGCTGGAAGGGTTCCTGCGCACCAGGTTCGACACCGTCACCGACACCGAGGCGACGCGGATGGCCCTGTCGCACGCGCCCGACTTCGCGCCCGGCACGGCGTGGAGCTACTCCAACACCGGGTACCTGCTGGTCGGGATGATCATCGAGGAGGTGGCCGGCCGGTCGTGGCGGGACGAGGTGACCGCGCGGATCATCCGCCCGCTGGGACTGCACGACACCTCCGCGCCGCACACGTCGCCGTTCATCCCCCGCCCGCACGCCGTGGGCTACCAGCGCTTCCCCGTGCCGGGCGGCCCTGGGCCGAGTCCGGAGGTGGACGCCACCTGGATGAACCCGTCGCCGGCGGGCGCGGCGGGCGCGATGATCGGCACCACCGGGGACGGCACCAGGTTCCTCAAGGCGTTGTTCGGCGGCGAGGTGTTGCGGCCGGCGGAACTGGCGGAGATGAAGAAGACCGTGCCGGCACCGAGCTTCGAGTCCGTGTGGCCCGGTGCCCGGTACGGCCTCGGCCTCATCTGGCGGCCCAACCCGTGCGGCGGGGTGTGGTCGCACGGCGGTGACATCTCCGGTTTCATGACCCGCAACGGGGTGTCCGAGGACGGCGAGCGCGGTGTCGTGGTCTCGATCAACACCGACTCCCCGGTCCCGGCCGACGGCACGCCCGCGCCCGCGCACGACCTCGCGACCGACCTGGTCGACCACGCCCTGTGCGGGGTGGAATGAGGGTCGCGGCGCGGGTCCGGTACCCCCGTGGGGGTACGCGGGATTGCCGTGCGGGGATGACGACCGGGAGCGTCCTGGTCCGTAGGTTCGGTGGCATGAAACGAACTCCGTTACTGGTAGCCGCCCTGTGCGCGGCCGTCGGGCTCTCCACCGGCGCGGCGGGCGCGGCACCGGCCGGCACGTCCTCCCCGGTCGACCTGGTGCGGCGGGACGCCGACGCGATCGTGGCGGACGGCGCACCGGGCGTGGTGGCGCGGGTCGACACCGCGCGCGGCGGTGTCGAGGTGCGCAGCGGGCTCGGCGACCTGGCCGCCCGGACCCCCGTCCCGCGCGACGCGCACTTCCGGTTCGGCAGCTTCACCAAGACGTTCGTGGCCACCACGGTCCTGCACCTGGTGGGCGAGGGCCGACTGTCCCTTGAGGACACCGTGGACCGGTGGCTGCCGGGTGTGGTGACGGGCAACGGCCACGACGGTCGCGGGATCACCGTGCGGCAGTTGCTCCAGCACACCAGCGGCCTGCCCGACTTCGTCGTGAAGCTGCCGAGGCTGTTCAAGGAGGACGACTTCCTGCGCACCCGGTTCGACACGATGACCGCTGCGGAGGGGGTGCGGCTCGGGCTGTCCCGGCCGCCGGACTTCGAACCCGGCCGGGGCTGGTCGTACTCCAACACCAACTACCTGCTGGCCGGCATGGTGATCGAGGCGGTCACCGGCCGCACCTGGCAGCAGGAGGTGACCGCGCGGGTCCTGCGCCCGCTGGGGCTGCGCGACACGTCCGCGCCGCACACGTCGCCCTTCCTCCCGCACCCGCACGCCAAGGGGTACGACATGTTCGCCGAGAAGGGCATCGACATGGACCCGGAGGACCCGCGCTGGGGTGGGCGGGTGGACGTGACCCTGCTGAACCCGTCGATCGCGGGCGCGGCGGGCGCGATGACCGGCACCGCGGCGGACGGCACCAGGTTCCTCAGGGCGCTGCTCGGCGGGGAGGTGCTGGAGCCGGCGCAACTGGCCGAGCTCAAGCGCACGGTGCCCACCCCGGAGGCCGGTGAGGGCACCCGGTACGGCCTGGGCGTCGAGTGGCGGCCCACCCCGTGCGGCGGGGCCTGGAGCCACGGCGGCACGGCGCACGGCTACCTCACGCTGAACGGCACCACCGAGAACGGCGAGCGCGCCGTGGTGGTGTCGGTGAACAGCCGCACGCCGTGGCACCCCGACGGCCCGCCGAAGGCGGTGCCGAACACGATCATCGACCACGCCCTCTGCGGCGGGCGCTGACGATCGGCTGACCGGGGCGGCGGACACCCGTCGCCCCCGTGGCCGGTCCCGGGTGGCGCGCTACCGGGCCGGGCGACGCGCGAACACGATCGCGCCGGGTGACTTCGTGTCCGGGTCGAGCGCCAACTGGGCTTCGATCGCGAACCCGGCGTCGCGCAGCAGGTCGGCGACCCGGTCGGGCCGGCGGCGGTGGACGTGGAGCTTCATCGGGTGGCCGCCGTAGCCCTCGGTCTTGAGGGTCGTCCCGTCGCCGACGTGGAAGCCCACCAGCAGCGGCCCACCGGGGCGCACCACCCGCCGGAAGTGCGCGAGCACGGTCGGCAGGAGGTCGTCCGGGATGTGGATCAACGACCAGAAGGCGAGCAGGCCGGCCACCGAGTCGTCGGCGAGGTCGAGCTCGGTCATCGTGCCGACCTCGAAGCGGAGGTGCGGGTGCTCGCGCCGGGCGAGGTCGATCATCGCGGGCGACAGGTCGATCCCGAAGGCGTCCACGCCCAGCCCGGCCAGGTGGGCGGTCACGTTCCCGGGACCGCAGCCCACGTCGGCGACCGGACCGCCGCCCGTGGCCCGGACCAGGTCGGCGAACAACGCCAGGGACCCCAGCAGGTAGGCGTGGTCGGCGAGGGCGTGCCGCACGAACTCGGCGTAGCTGTCCGCCACGGTGTCGTACGAGGTCCGGGTGTCCGCGAGCCAGGTCTCCGAGTGCATGGCCGGTGATCGTAGGGCGGTGACCGGCAGGGCTCGTCCCCGCCGTCCGGGGCAAGAGGACCACCGTTCCCGGGCGACGGCGGTCAGGTGGCCGTCCGCCCGACCTGCCGCAGCCGGGCGCGCCCGGCCTCGTCGTCCGGGGTGATGCGGTCCACGAGGCACGCCCGGTGGACGATCACGGTGTGGCTGCCCGGCCCGTCGTGGCTGCGGACGTCCAGCACGAGACCGTCCCCGCCGGCGCTCAGCGTCGTCGGCTCCGCGCAGAAGTCGCACGGCCGCCGGAAGGACTCGGTGTCGGCGCGGCGGGGGCTGAGCCGGACCCACGCGGGCGGGGTCAGCCGCGCGACCCGGTCCACCACGGCGTCCACCACCGCGCCGACCTCCGCGCCGACCTCCGGGGGACCGTCCGCGCCGGACCACCCGGCGAGGTGGATCGACGCGTTGAGCTCCTCGTGGCCGACGATCCGGACGAGTGCGCCCCACGACCGGGGTTCGAGCACCCTGGCGCGGACCGGCCGACCGGGCAGCAGGGCCAGGCTCCCGGTCTCGAACCGCTCGTCGGGAGCCCACGGCGGCTCGTCGGGTGCCACCCCCTCGGGGTCGGGGTGCAGCAGCAGCCACGGGCCGGCACCCCGCGCGCCGAGGCTGTCCTCGGGGTTGAGGACGCGGCAGCGCCGCAGGGACAGGCACCCGCAGCCGATGCACCCGGTCAGGTCGCGTTCGAGCTGCTCGACCTCCCGCCGCCGGCTGTCGAGGTGGTCGCGCCAGCGCCGCGCGATGCGCGTCCAGTCGGTCTTGCCCGGCATCCGGTCCTCGGGCAGGCCCGCGAACACCCGGACCACCTCGGCGAGCGGGATGCCGAGCCGCTTCGCGAACAGCACGAGGGACAGCCGGCGCAGCATGTGCCGGGGGTAGCGGCGCTGGTTGCCCGAGGTGCGGGTCGACGAGATCAGGCCCTGGTCCTCGTAGAAGCGGACCGCCGAGGTCGCGACGCCCGCGCGCCGGGCGAGTTCGCCGACGGTCAGCAGGTCGGTGGGGGCCTGGGTCACGGGTGCGCTCGCTTGACTTCAACAGAACTTGAAGTTCTAGCGTAGCGCGCCGTGACCCGACTCTCCCCGAACGGCCCCGCCACCACGCCGGACCCGGACCCCTCGGCCGGCGAGGGCACCGGGAGCTGGTCCGACCTGCTCTCCGGCCGTCACGCGGCGACGGTGCTCGTCCTCGCCGGTGGTGTCGCGCTCTACGCGATGAACCTCTACTTCACGGCCGCGCTCATGCCGTCGATCGTCGCCGACATCGGCGGCGAGCAGTACTACGCGTGGGTCTCCACCGGCTTCCTGATGGCCGCCGTCATCGCGTCCATGCTGGTCAGCCGGGTGCTCGGGAGCTGGGGCGGGTCGGCCGCCTACCTCGTCGGGTTCCTGGTCTTCGCGGTCGGCGCGGTGGTCAACGCGCTGAGCCCCACGATGGAGGTGCTCATCGCGGGCCGGGTCGTGCAGGGCCTCGGCGGCGGTCTCCTCGCGGGTCTGGGCTACGCGGTCATCCGGACCGCCCTGCCCGCCCGGCTGTGGGGGCGCGCGGCCGGGCTGGTCTCCGCGATGTGGGGCTTCGGCACGCTGGTCGGCCCCGCCCTGGGCGGCCTGTTCGCCGAGTGGGACGCCTGGCCGTGGGCCTACGGGCTGCTGGTCGTCGTCGCGCTCGTGCTGGCCGCGCTCACCCGCCGCGCGCTGCCGCGCGGGGCCGGGCCCGCCGACCGCACGCCCGTCCCGGTGCGGTCGCTGGTCCTGCTGACCCTCGCCGCGAGCGCGTTCAGCGTGAGCTCCACCGTCCCGCCGGGCGGGCCGACCGCCCTCGCGCTGGGTGCGGGCGTCGTGCTGCTCGTGGTGTTCCTGCTGGTCGAGGCGAAGGGGCCGGCGAGCGTGCTGCCCCGGCTGACCTACCGGCGCGGCTCGTCGCTGAAGTGGGTGTACCTCACCGTCGCGGCGCTGTGCGCGGGTGTGATGGCGGAGAACTTCATCCCGTTGTTCGGGCAGGAGCTCGGCGGCCTGTCGCCGTTCGCGGCGGGTCTGCTGGGCGCGGCGGTGTCGGTCGGGTGGGTCGTCGCCCAGCTCGTCAGCGTGAACCTCGCCGGGCGCACCGCCCGCCGGGCGATCCGGGTCGCCCCGCTGCTGCTGACCGGCGGCCTGGTCGGGTACGGGTTGCTCCTCACCGACCACGCTTCGGGACTGGTCGTGGTCGGCTGGGCGGTCCTGCTGGTCATCGCCGGAACGGGCATCGGCCTCGCGTTCCCGCACCTCAGCGTCGCCGCGATGAGCAGCACGGACGACCCGGCGGAAGGCGCGAAGGCCGCCGCCGCGCTCAACACCACCCAGTTGATCGCCTTCGCGGTCACCTCGGCCATCGCGGGCACCCTGCTCAACGTCGGCGGGTCGACCCTGGTCGAGGCCGCGCGCCTGATGACCTTCGGGCTCGCCGTGCTGACCGCCCTGGGCGTGGCGACCTCGGCGTTCGCCGGTCGGGAGTAACCGCGCCCACCCGCCGCGCCGCCCGGTTGGGTGGCGCGGCGAAAACGTGAGAGTGTGGAGGCACACGGCCCGACTCCGGGTTGTTCGCCCACGGTTTCGCAGAATCCGGCCCGCGTCATCCCCGGGCCCGGCAGTGGACGCCACTCCGTCGTTCCCGGTGCTCCTGGCACTGCACGGTCCACGCTGCGCTCCGCTCACCCGTCGCACCGACGGGTCCCGGCGGACTCACCTCACGGGGGAACCCCATCAGCCTTCCCACGCTCCTGTCGCCGTCGGTCAGCCCGCCGAAAACGCTCGCCGACGTGTACGGCCCCGGTGTCGCCGTCGCCGCACGGCCCGCGCTGGAGGCCGGGGTCCCGGACAGCAGGCACCGCACCACCCGCGACTCGCTGTCCGCGCGCCCGATCTCCGTCGCGGCGGACACGACGCTGATCTGTAGCACGGGCGGCACGGACCCGGTCCTGCTGGAGCAGTTGCGCGAAGGCGGCCTGCCGGTCGGCACGGACCTGCGCGAGTTCGGCAGCGAGGCCGAATTCGCGCTGCGCGTGGCCGAGGTGATGAGCGACGGCCAGGTGATCGCGCTGGAGTACCCGCAGCCGACCTCGATGTGCCCGGACGAGCGCGCGGTCAAGACCGCCCAGCTCGTCGGCTACCTGAACAACAAGGCGAGCATCACCACGCTGGTCGACCCGCGCTTCCAGGCCCGGCGCAGCGTCGTGCCGCGCGGCGACCTGGTCGAGGCGACCCCGTGGGAGAAGTCCTGGGTGCTCAAGGCGGCCACCAACGACTCGCACGGCGGAAGCCTCGACGTGTACCTGCACGAGGCGGGCGAGCCGATCGCGCTGCCGGCGTTCACCGACGTGCTCGGCGAGTTCGTGGTCGAGGAGTACCTGCACATCCTGCGGAACTGGGGCATCCAGCTCTACGTCGGCGCGGACGCGGTGGCCCGCCTGCTCGCGGTCACCGAACAGCGGGTGGACGACACCGGGGTCTACGTCGGCGGCCGGTTCGGCCTGGTCACCCCGCCGCCGCCGGAGCTGCTGGCCGAGTGCGTGGCCACCACCCAGCGCGCGGCCGACGTCGGGTACCGGGGCCTGTGCAGTCTGGACTGCGCGCAGACCCGGGACGGCCAACTGGTCATGCTGGACCTGAACTTCCGGATCACCAGCGGGTCGATCCCGTTGCTGGCGCTGGAATCCATCCGCCCCGACGCGCTCGACGGGCACGCCGAGTCGCTGAAGCTGACCGTCGCCGCGCCGATGGCCGACCTGCTGGCCGAGCTGCGCCCGGCGCTGGCGGCGGGCGGGCTGCTGATCACCTCCGGGCACGACACCACCCGCACCGACAGCCCGGTCCGGCAGAGCACCCTGCAACTGCTGGTGTTCGGCGACGAGCCGGACGACGTGACCGCGCGCCGGACCGCGCTGGAGGCGAAGGCCGGTCACTGACCGGGCCGACGTGCGCCGCCGGGCGGGCCGGGCCCACCCCGCGGCGTCGCGGATCAGCCGGTGCGCACCACGTCCTGCCGGTACGAGCCGCACAGGTAGAACGGCAGCGGCGGCTTCTTGCCCCACCTCAGGTTGCACGTCCGCCACTGGAGCGGGTACTCGGTCGCGCCCAGGGGTGCGATGGACACCGAGATCGTGTCGCGGCACTCGCCCTTGATGCTCCCGCTCCGCGTGCCCCAGCGGTACTCGACGTACCAGGCGGCCGTGCAGTTCGACACGGTGATCACGTAGGAGTTCGGGCCGTGCTCGGGAGCCGTGTCGCCGGGGTGGTACTGGATCTCGACCGACGGCTGTGCCGTGTCGGACGGGGCCGGTACGGGTGGGGCGGCGACGGCGGCGGCCGGGGCGGCGAGCAGGGCCGCGAGGCCGGCGGACACCGCGACGGTCGATCGGCTGGATAACACCAGGAATCTCCTCCGGGAGGGTCGGATTGCCGACTCCCGAGTGCCCGATCCGCGCGCCGACCACACCCGTGCGGGCCCGGGGCATCCCAACGGCCCACCGGGTGCCGACGTCCGAGGCAGCCGGGCCGCGCGCCCGGCCGAACCGGGGTGGCCGCGCGCGGCGGCGCTGTGATCGCCGGCGGCGGGCCGCAGCGCAGGAGCAGACGCACCGACCTGCACGGTCCGGGGGACGTTGGTTCGAGTGCACCCCGGGCGCGTTCACCCGGTGATCCCCGCACCGGAGCCGGAGCCGGACGGTCGGTGGTCGGTGCGCGACGGGCGGGGGTGCGGCGTCGCCGCCAGGCCGGTGAGCACGGCCCGGACGAGCCGCGCCGCCTCGCGGTCGACGGCGTTGGGGCCGTTCAGCCGGATGTGCCCGTCGCGGAGCAGGGTGGCCAGTCCGTGCACCGCCGCCCAGACCGCGACCTCGGCTCCGGGCCGGGCCGCCGCCGACAGGCCGCCGGCCGTGACGAGCCGGTCCAGTTCGGCCGACAGCACGTCGCGGGGGTGCGGGGTTCCCGGTTCGTCGTGGTGCGGGCCGAACGCGAGGCTCGCGACGGCGGGGTCCGCCACGGCCCAGCGCACGTAGCCGCGACCGACGGCGACCAGGCGTTGCCGCGGGTCCGCATGCCGGGCGCGCGCGGCGGCCTGCCGCAGGTGTTCGGCGAGACGGGCGAGCACCCGGCCGGAGAGGGTGCGGACCAGGGCGTCGCGCGAGGCGAAGTGGTGGTACGCGGCACTCGGGCCGACCCCGACCCTGGACGAGACCTCGCGCAGCGACCAACCGTCGGCACCGCGTTCGCGCACGAGGGATTCCGCCGCGTCGAGCAGCGCGCCGGCCAAGTCGCCGTGGTGGTAGGGCCGTTCGCTCATGGTCCGGATCTTAACGGTGTTCAGATGTCGGGCTGTTCCGCCGGCGTTCCCGGCCCGCGTGCGTGGCCGCGCGAGCCCGGGAACGACCGCCCCGCACGGTGAATCCACCGTCCACAGTGGTCCGGACGGTAATCGGGAGGTGCGTCCGGCGGGGTTGTGCTACTTTCGGTGCGAAGGTGTCCTGAGATCAGGAGATGTGACGTGGCAGGCGTGGCAGGTGACGACGACATCTCCGGGTGAGCCCCGGAGGTGCTGATCCACGGGCGGGTGCGCGGACGCGTACCGCCGCCGTGGTGATGTCGTCGTACCCCCCCACATCCACCAGCGGTGTCGCCGTCGTGCGCCCGTTCGTCACCCCCGAGGGCTGTTCCGTGTCCGACGCTTTCATCATCTGCTCGTCCCTGTCGTTCTCCTGGCCGGACGACACCCCCGTGTTCCAGGACCTCTCCTTCACCGTGCCCGGCGGGCGCACCGGGCTGGTCGCGCCGAACGGCGCGGGGAAGAGCACCCTGCTCAAGCTGATCGCCGGCGAGCTGCGGCCCGGCGCGGGCAGCGTCTCCGTGCAGGGGGTGCCGGCCCACCTCCCGCAGACCTTGCCGCTGACCGGCGACCTGACCGTGGCCGAGGTGCTGGGCGTCGCCCCGGTGCTGGCGGCGATCGCGGCCGTCGAGTCCGGCGACGCCGCCGAGGAGCACTTCACCACCATCGGCGCGGACTGGGACGTCGAGGAGCGGACCCGTGCCCAGCTCGACCGGCTCGGGCTCGGCGAGCTCGACCTCACCCGCCGGTTGGACACCCTCAGCGGCGGGCAGGTCGTGTCCCTCGGGCTGGCCGCGCAACTGCTCAAGCGGCCCGACGTGCTGCTGCTCGACGAGCCGACCAACAACCTCGACCTGACGGCCCGCCGCCGGCTCCACGACGTGCTGCAAGACTGGTCCGGCTGCCTGCTGCTGGTCAGCCACGACCGCGAGCTGCTGGACCGGATGGACCGCATCGCCGAGCTCGACCGAGGCGGAATCCGCTTCCACGGCGGGAACTTCACCGCCTACGAGGCGGCGGTGCAGGCCGAGCGCGAACTCGCCGACCACACCGTGCGCGCCGCCGAACGGGAGGTCAAGCGCGAGAAGCGGGAGAGGCAGCAGGCCCGCGAACGCGCGCAGCGGCGGGCCGGCAACGCCGCCCGCAACCTCGCCGACGCCGGGCTGCCGCGAATCGTCGCGGGCACCTTGAAGCGCAACGCCCAGGAGTCGGCGGGCAAGGCGAACGACGTGCACACCGCGCGCCTCACCGCCGCCAAGGCCCGGCTGGACGAGGCCGAGGGCAACGTGCGCGAGGACCGGAAGCTGTCCCTGGACCTGCCCGGCACGGCGGTGCCCGCCGGGCGCACCCTGTTCCTGGGGGAGGGCCTGCGGGTCCGGCGCGGTGACCGCGAGCTCTGCGCCGGGGTGGACCTGGCGATCCGGGGTCCGGAGCGGATCGCGTTGACCGGTCCGAACGGCTCGGGCAAGTCCACGCTGCTCCGGGTGGTCAACGGCGACCTGGAGCCCGACGAGGGCCGCGTCACCCGGCACCCGGGCCGGGTGGCGTACCTGTCGCAGCGGCTGGACCTGCTCGACCTCGACCGGAGCGTGGCGGACAACCTGGCCGCGTACGCGCCCGCGCTGCCACCGTCGCAGCGGATGAACCTGCTGGCCCGGTTCCTGTTCCGGGGCGCACGCGGCGCGCTGCCGGTGGGCGTGCTCTCCGGCGGGGAGCGGTTGCGCGCGACGCTGGCGTGCGTCCTGTTCGCCGAGCCCGCGCCGCAACTCCTGCTGCTCGACGAGCCGACCAACAACCTCGACCTGGTCAGCGTGGGCCAGCTCGCGAGCGCGCTGGACGCGTACCGGGGTGCGTTCGTGGTGGTCAGCCACGACGAGCGGTTCCTGACCGAGATCGGCGTCGGCCGCCGGTTGCGGCTGGTGGACGGGCGACTGCTCGACACCACCGCGTCCTGACCGACTCGACCACCCCGGGGTTCCGCCCTGTCCCGACCTGCCCTGTCCCGACCTGCCCGGTGTCGTCGTGGTCACCCACGACCGGGCGGGTGTGCGGTGTGGCGGTCAGCAGGCGTTCTTCAGGGACAGCACCCGCCGCGCCGCCTCGTCCACGCGCGTCGCCGGCAGGGTGCCGGTCGCCACCGCCGCCTCCAGGTGGTCGAGCACCTCGCCGGTCCGGCCGCCGGTGGACCACAGGGCGATGTCCGCGCCGGCGGCCAATGCCTGGCGCACCGCCTCGGGCAGGTCGACCCGGTCGGTGACGGCGCGCATCGCGCCCAGGTCGTCGGTCATCGCGGGCCCGGTGAAGCCGAACTCGCCGCGCAGCAGCGCGTACGCCTCGGGGCTCAGCGTCGCGGGCAGGCCGTTGGTGAGCCCCGGCACGTCGATGTGCCCGAGCATCACCACGACCCGGCCGTAGCGGTCGATGTCCCGGTAGGGCACGAGATCGGTCCGCCGCAACACCTCCAGCGGCGGCGAGGTCACCGCGCCGCGGTGCGAGTCGCCGCTGGTGTTGCCGTGGCCGGGGAAGTGCTTGAGCACGGGGGTCGTGCCCACCTCGTGCAGGCCCTCGGCGAAGGCCAGGGCGTACTGGGCGGCCACGGCGGGGTCGGCGCTGAACGAGCGGTCGCCGATCACCGTCGAGTCGGCCTGGCCGCTGGTGTCGACCACCGGCGCGAGGTCCATGCTCACGCCCCGGTTCTTCAGCGCGGTCGCGCGGTCGCGGGCCAGCACGCGCACCTGGTCGGGCGACATCGCCGCGGCCATCTCGCGCGCGCTCGGGATGGAGCCGTCGAGCACGTCCACCCGCTGCACCCGGCCGCCTTCGTCGTCCACGGCCACCTGCAACGGCACCGTCGCCGCGCCGCGCACCGCGTCCAGCCCGCCGGAGAGCAGACCGGTGTCGTCACCGCCGATGAAGATCCCGCCGACCTGCTCGCCCCGCACCAGCGCCAGCGCGTCGGCGGTGCCGCGCGGGTCCACGCCGACCATCAGCAACTGGGCCAGCCGGTGCCGCGCGGACAGCGACGCGACCTTGGCCACACAGGGGTCGGGCGGTGGCGGGGGCGGTGCCGCGCTGGTCGTCGTGGTCACCGGAGCGGTGGGGGACAGGGCCGGCGCGGCGACGGGGTGGCCGCCGACCTCCCGGCCCGGGTCGTGCAGCACGGCCGCGAGCAGCGCGCCCAGGGCCGTGCACACCAGCAGTGTCCTCGTCCCCGTCTTCGGGCCGCCGCGACGCCCGATCGGCAGCTCGTTCCGCACCCGGACAAACCTACGGCAAGTCCGTCGGGGCCACCGCTCGGCCGTGGTGGGGCGGGTGCCGCCGGCGGTACGGTCGGTGACGCCATGGATCTCCTCGGTCGTGACGACCTGCGGGTCGCCGTGCGGGCCGCGCTCGCACGCGGTCGCGTGCTGCTGCACGGACCGGCCGGGATCGGCAAGACCGCGCTGGCGACCGCCGTGTCGGCGGACGGCCCGGTGGTGCGCAGCAGCCCGGCGGAGGCCGACCGGCGGGTGCCGTTCCTGGTGCTGGCCGACCTGCTCGCCGACGTCCGGGTCGACCTGCCGGTGCCGCAGCGCGACGCGCTGGACCGCGCGCTGCGCCGCCGGGACGGGGAACCGGACCCGCTCGCGCTGCGGCAGGCCGTGCTGGCGGTGTTCCGGGCGCTGGACGCGCTGGTGGTGGTCGACAACGCGCAGTGGGTGGACGACGCGACGGCGGACGTGCTCGCGTACGCGCTGGCCAGGACCGGGCCCCGGGTGCTCGTCGCGGCGCGGGAGCCGGTGGCCTGGTGGTGCGGCGAGACGGTCGAGGTGCCGCCGCTGTCCGTCGCGGCGACGGCCGAGCTGATGGCCCGGCACGGCCGGGTCGACGTCCGGCTCACCGGCGGGAACCCGGGGTACGCCGTGGAGCTGGCCCGGTCGGCCGGCGGAATCCCGGCGCGGCTGCGGCAGGCCGTCCGGGACCTGCTCGACGCGCAGCCCGCCGACACCCGCGCGACCCTGCTGGTGGCCGCCCTGCTGGACCGGCCGAGCCTGCGCCTGATCGCCCACTGCGGGTGCGAGCGGGCCGCCGCGCAGCTCCGGGACTGCCCGCTGGTCCGGGTGGGGCCCGACGGCGGGGTGCGCTTCCGCGAACCGCTGGTCGCCGCCGCCCTCCCGCTGGTCATGCCCCCGGAGGAGGTCCGCGCGGCGCACGCCCGGCTGGCCGCGCTGGCGGCGGACCCGGTGCAGCGCGCGCGGCACCGGGCGCACGCGGTGACCGGCTTCGACGAACCCACCGCGGTGGCGCTGCTCAAGGCCGCGAACGCCGTTCGCCGGCGCGGGGCCCTGGGCCGGGCGGCCGAGCTGGGCGAGCTCGCCGCCGAGCGCACCCCGCCGACCACGCCGGGCCGGCTGGCCGCCCGCCGGTTGCGGGCGGCGGGCGACGCGCTGGGCGCGGGCCGGCACGAGTTGGCGACGGCGCTGGCCCGCGCGGTGCTGGACTCGCCCGGGGTGCCCCGGCCCCACCGGGTCCGCGCGCAACTGGTGCTGGTCGACGCGGTGGGCTACGCCCGCACGGCGGCCGGCGGCATCGTGGGGGAGGCGCTGACCGGTGCGAAGGGCGATGCCGCGCTGGAAGCGCCCGCCGAGCACCGGTTCGCAGTGCACTCGGTGCTGGGCGGCGACCTGCGCGGGGCGGTCCGGCACCTGGCCGACGCCGTGCTGCTGGCCAGGACCGCCAAGGACGTGCACACCGAGGTCATGTCGCTGTGCTCGCTCGCGCTGTGCCAACTGGCGCTCGGCGACGCCACCGCACCCGCGACGCTCGACCTGGCCCGGCTGGTCGTGCCCGACTGGATGGTGGCCACCCACGACGGCACGCTGTGGGTGGCGGCCCGCCTGGACCTGTTCGCCGACCGGTTGCCGGCCGCGTCGGAGCACCTCACGGTGCTGCTCGACCACGCCGGCGAGCGCGGGGTGCTGTCCGAGGTGATCGGCATGACGTGGGCCGCGATCGAGGTGTGGGTGGCGATGGGGCGGTGCGGCAGCGCGCTGCGCCGGGCAGGCGACTGCCTGCGCCTGGCCGAGGACATGGGCTACGACCTCGCGCTGGCCTGCTACGGCGCGGCGCTGGCCGAGGCGTGGGGCGGCGACCCCGTCGCGGCGGACGCCCTGGCCCGGCGGGGAGCCGCCCGCGCCGAGGCCGACGGCGACCTGTCCTCGCTGGTGCGCAACCTGCACGCCCAGGGGTTGGCGGCGCTGGGGGCGGGCGACCCGGAGGCGGCGGTCGGGCCGTTGCGCCGCGCGGTGGCGCTCGAACTGGACATGGGCTTCGCCGACCCGGCGGTGTTCGCGATCCGCCCGGACCTGGCCGAAGCCCTGATCGCGGTCGGCCGGCTGGAGGAGGCCGCCGGCGTCGTCGGCCGGGCGCGGGCCGGCGCGGTGCGGCTCGGCCGGCGCGGCGTGGTCGCGTCGCTGGACCGGTCCGACGGCCTGCTCCGGTTGGCGCTCAAGGACTACGACGCGGCCGAGCGGTCGCTGGGCGCGGCGGTCGAGGCGCACCGGGAGCTGCGGCAACCGCTGCAACTGGGTCGGAGCCTGCTGGCGTTCGGCATCGCGGAACGCCGTCGCAAGCGCCGGGGGTCCGCGCGCAGGCTGCTGGAGCAGGCCCGCGAGGTGTTCACCGAGAGCGGCGCGCCGAGGTGGGCCGGCCGGGCGGCGGTGCTGCTCGGCGACACCCCGGACGGCACCGCGCTGGCCGGGTTCGAGGCCCGGATCGCCCGGCAGGTCGTCGAGGGTGCCAGCAACCCGGAGGTGGCCGGTCGGCTGGACATCAGCGTCAAGACGGTCGAAGGCGCGTTGACCCGGATATACCGCAAGCTCGACGTGCGCAACCGCACCCAGCTGGCCGCCCGGTTGCGCGGGGAGCGGGAATTCCCCGTTTCCGACCGGGGAACGGGGCGTTCATCCTGACTCTCGCTTGTCCCCCCTGCCTAGTGGACGAGGAGATTCGCATGCGTCCCTTCATCCTTGCCTGCGCCCTGTTGTGCGCGGTGACCGCCGTTCCGGCGAACGCCGCGCCGGGCGGCGAGGTCTCACCCCTGATCATCGGCGGCACGCTGGTGTCGTCGGCCCCCTGGTCGGCGGCGGTCTACCGCAACGGCTCGTTCACGTGCTCCGGCACGATCATCTCGGCCCAGTGGGTGCTCACCGCGAAGCACTGCGTCGGCACGGGCCTGACGGTCCGGGTCGGCAACGTCCAGCGGGCCCAGGGCACGCCGAGCTCGGTGACCCGCTACGTCAGCCACACGCGGGCCGACCAGTCGCTGCTCCAGCTCGCCACGCCCATCCAGACCAGCCAGTACGCCACGCTGGCGGACGCCAACCCGCCCGCCGGCAGCACCAACCAGATCTACGGGTGGGGCTACACCAGCCGCAACGGCCCGGTGTCGCCGCAGCTCAAGACCGCCAACGTGCGGCAGAACTCGGTCTGCACCGACTACTACGGCGGTCAGGCCCTGTGCAGCAGCCGGATCAACGGCAACGCGTGGTCCGGCGACTCGGGCGGCCCGCAGATGTACAACGGCCTCCAGGTCGGCGTCGCCTCGACGGCGGACGGCAGCTCGACGCAGCAGTACAGCAGCGTGCCCGCCGTGCGCGCCTGGATCCGCTCCACCTCGGGCGTCTGACCGACGTCCTCGACGGGGCCCGCGCCGGAGCCGGCGCGGGCCCCCGCGCGGTCAGCGCCCCGCCGGCGCGGTGTCGGTGACGGTGCCGGTGACCACCAGCTCACGGCCGTCCGGCTCGTGGGGTGTGAACCGCAGCCGGGTCCGCTCCCTGGGTTCGACGTCGGTGTCGGCGGTGGTCGGGACGGTGACCTCGGCGGTGACCTCGCCCGGCGGGAAGTAGAGCAGCACGCGCACCCCGGTCGTGGACAGCGGCCGGGACGGCAGCGGGTCGTCCCGGCCGGATTGCCGGCGGAACCACTCCGCGTCCACGTCGGTGCTGGACAGCTCCGGCCCGTCGGTCGGCGCGGTCGGCGCGCCCTGCCACAGGATGCCCGCGTCGGCGGGCGCGGACAGGGTCACCCGCCAGGTCAGCGCGCCGCCCTCGGTGACCGCGTCGGCGACCGGGACGGCGGTGAGCGCGGGCTCCGGGTCGTCCTCCTGCACGACCAGACCGCCCGCGTAGCGGCCGGCGACCGTGCCCCGCACGGCTTTCACCAGCAGCGCCCGCCGGACGGGCGGACCCCACCGGGTGTTGCCGGTGACCGGCATCGGGACCTCGACGAGGTGCTGACCGGCCTCGACGGTCACCAATCGCTGGGCGAACGCCTGCCCGCCCTCGTCGGCGACGAACAGCCGCACCGCGCCGGGGCCGTCGCCGGTGACGGTGACCGGCACCCGGAAGGTGCGGGTGCCGGCGTCGCCCTCCCGCACCGCCACCGACCCGACGTCCACCCGGGGCGGCGCGGTCGGGCCGGGGTCGGGCAGCCCGGGGTTCCAGCCGTGCGCGTCCACCAGCCACGCCTGACCGGTGTCGCTGCGCGGCACGAGTTCCAGCGCGGCGATCCGGTGCGGGTCGACGCCGGTCGCCGGCAGCGGCACGCGGACCTCCTGCGCCCACCGGGCGGACACCCGGCCCGACGCGGGCAGCCCGTCCAGCGACACCCGTCCCAGGTCCGCGCGGCGGCCGGCGGTGTCGGTGACGGCCACGTCGAAGCGGGTGCCGGTGGTGTTCGGCGGGACGACCAGCCGCACCGCGAGCTCCCGCGCGCCGGCGAGCGAGACCTCCCGGCCCGGTCGCACCACGGCGGCCTGGCCGGCGGCGGTCCACGCCAGCGCCACGGCGAACCGGCCGGCCTCCGGCTCGATCCCGGCGAACCGGGCGAAGTGCGGCGAGCCCGGCCGCGCGGCCGGGTCCAGGCACGCGGCGGTCACGTCCTTCGTGACCTGCTCGCAGACCCGCGCGGCACCGGTGGCGGTGGTGGCCTCGTCGGGCACGACGAACGGGGACCGCGCGCCGCCGACGGCGTGGCCGAGCACGCGCGCCGGGTCGGCGGACGGGGCGCGCGCGCCGGAACCGTCGAGCAGCGGCAGCACGCGCTGGTCGCCCGCGACGAACAGCCGCGCCGCCGCCGCGATGTAGGTCGCGCCCGCCGTCTGCTGCTGGGCCGCGGTCAGCCGGGTGGGGGTGCCCGGCGAGCACACCGCGTCGTCGGGCTGGGTGCCGACGTCGTCGTGGGCGGGGGCTTCCGCCTGTCCGGGCGTCCACTCGGTGTTGAAGAAGTTGTGGTTCGCGCCGATGACGTACAGCGCGCTGTGCAGCGCGGTACCCCGGCCGAGACCGCGCGTCGCGTCCAGGTAGAGCTGGCCTTGCAGGTCGTTGACGTCGCCGTCGCAGCCGGGCAGCAGGGTCGCCGAGGGCACGTCCGGCGCGGGGTTGTGCCCGAAGATCGTCGGGCCGATCAGCAGGTTCCCCCTGATCGTCCAGCGCGCCGGCCCGTCGTGACCGCTGCCCGGCGGCGGCGGGGTGGTGCTGTCGGTGGCCGCGCGGTTGACGCCCTCGCCACCGCGCGAGTGCCCGACCAGGAGCACGTTCGCCAGGTCGGGCACGGGTGCCGCGCGGACGACCGGCGGTGCCGAACCGCGTCCCGCGCCCGCCCAGTCCGCCCACTTCGCCAGGTGCGTCCGGACCAGCGCCGACCGCGCGCCCGCGCCCGCCTCGGGGTCGGCGGTGTCCTGCGCGTTGATGCCGTTGGCCGACACGGACACGGTCACGTAGCCCTGCGAGGCGAGCAGCCGTTGCGCCTGGAGGTACCCCCGGTGGCCGGGCACCGGGAGGGCACCCGCCGGGCACGGCCAGGTCAGCAGGATTCCGTCCGGCACGGCGGGGTCGTAGCAGGTGAAGTGCCTGCCGTGCAGGAACAGCGCGAGCGGGCGCGCGCCGGGCGACCCCTCCGGTGCCACGACCACCGCCCGCACCTCGATCGGCGTCGGGTACCCCGGGACGGTGATCGGGTCCAGGTCGTACTCGCCGGTGTGCGTCGGGAACGGGCCGGGCAGACCCGGGTCGACCGCGCCGGCGGGCCGGAGCGCGGGCACCACCGGCGACGCGGTGGTCGGCGGTGCCGGTTCGACGACGTCCAGCCGGCGGTCGGCGGCCTGGACCCGGAGTCCTCCGGTGCTCCGGACCCGTGCTCCGTCCAGGGTGAAGGAGCGCAGGTCGGCGGACGGTCGCGGGCGGCCGAGCAACCGGTCGCCGTCCCAGAACTCGACGGCCGCGCCACCGGGCGGGACGGGCTCGGGCGCGGTCCACACCAGCCGCCCGCCGGCGGACGTCCACCCCGGTTGCGGGGAGGTCGCCGGGGGCCCGGTGGCCCAGGTCGGTGTGGCCAGGCTCGTCGTGAGCAGCGCGGCAACCGTCAGCACGATCAGGCGCATGGTGCGATCCCCTCGAATCGGCCTGTGCAGGGGCATGTCTAGTGCCGCCGCGCACAACGCCACAAGAGGCGGAAGAAGGGTCTTGGTGCTGTTAAGATGCGCCGGCCGAATCGCTTGCGCCGCAACCCCATTCCAAAGTCCACAAAGGACTTTCCGGGGGCTGCGGGCGAGGTCGGCCCCTGGTTCAGCGCCGGCGTCGTCGCCGTGGCGGGCGTGGGCGCGGGCGATCTCCGTCCGCTCGCCGGTGGTGGACCGCGCCGAGCGGGCCTCGTGCACGCGGTCGACGACCACCGGCACGGTCTTGGCCGTCCTGGGGGTCGTCGCGGTGGTCACCGTCCGCGTTCGGACGGGAACGCGCTGCCGTTAACCTGTGGCGCGTGCGCCTCCCCGCCTTCCGACGGTCCGCTGCCCTGGTGCTCGCCACCTGCACCTTGTCGGCCGCCGTCGTCCTCGGTGCCCCGGCGGCCCGGACCCAGCCCGCGCCGTGCGACAACAGGCTGTCACCACCCCCGGCGGTCGACACCTCCGAACAGGTGCCGCCGGGCGGCACACCGCCCTCGGCGCTGCCCGTGCCCACCGAGCCGGTCGGCGGCGGCCGGCTCGGCGGGTGCGGCCTGGTGCTGCCCGCCGACGCGCCGAAGCTCCCGGACGGCCTCAACGCCGCCGGGTGGGTGCTGGCCGACCTGGACTCGGGCGCGGTGCTGGCGGGGCAGGACCCGCACGGCCGCCAGCGCCCCGCGTCGGTGATCAAGCTGCTGCTGGCGGTGGTCGTGGTGGCGGAACTCGCGCCGGACGCGAAGGTCGTGGCGACCGCCGAGGACCTCGCGCAGGAGTGCACGTGCGTCGGGCTGCGCGAAGGCGCGGAGTACACCGTCGACCAGTTGCTCCAGGTGCTGATGATGGTCTCCGGCAACGACGTCGCCCACGCCCTGGCGCGCAAGCTCGGCGGCGTGCCCGCCGCGCTCGCCCGGATGAACGCGCTGGCCGCCGGGATGGGCGCGCTGGACACCCGCGCGGCCTCGCCGTCCGGGCTGGACGCGCCCGGCATGAGCACGTCGGCCTACGACATGGCGCTGATCTTCCGGGCCGCGTCGCGGCAGCCCCGCATCGCGCGGGCGATGACCACGCCGACCGTCGACTTCCCGGCGGCCGACGGGAACGGCACCGTCGTGCTGGGCAGCGACAACCGCCTCCTGGGCACCTACGAGGGCGTGCTGGGCGGCAAGACCGGCTTCACCGACGACGCCCGCCACACGTTCGTCGGGGCGGCGCACCGGGGCTCGCGCCGGCTGGTCGTGGTGCTGCTGCGCGGCGAGCCGCAGCCGGTCCGGCTCGCCGACCAGGCCGCGCTGCTGCTGGACTACGGTTTCGCGCTGCCCGCGACGCCCCCGGTCGGCCGCCTGGTCGACGGCGCGCCGAGGGCCGCGAGCCCCACGCCCACCTCGTCGGCCCCCGGTCGGAACGCGGCGGCGGACGTGGCCGGACCGCAGGACCTCCACGACCCGGATGCGTTCGGCACCATCGGCCTGCCGATCACGATCGTGGCCGGCAGCGGCCTGGTGCTGGGCCTGGTGGTGTACCTGCGTAAGCGGCGGGCACGGGCGGTCCGGACCGCCGCCGCCGCCGACCCGGGCACCCCGGCGGGGTGAGTCCGGGTCACCCGACCGGGTCCGGCTCGGCGCGTGACCACGACGGGTGAACCGCGCCCGCTGCCGGTACCAGACCTGTCCAAGATCTCCTCCAGGGCCTGCCGGCACCGTTCGACCGACCGCCGCGCTCGGCGGGACGGGGGAGGGGACCGTGGAGGGGATCGATCCGGTCGACGCCCGGGGCGGCGCGGAGTACGTGGCGCTGCTGCGGCGGCGCAGGGAGGTCGCCGGGCTGTCCTACCGGCAGCTCGCCCGCCGGGCCGGGGAGCTCGGCGACGCCCTGCCGCCGAGCACCACGGCCACGATGCTGTGCCGCACGACGCTGCCGACCGGCAAGCTGGTCGCCACCTTCGTGCGGGCCTGCGGCGGGGACGAGGACGAGATCACCGGGTGGCTGGCGGCGCGGACCCGGCTGCTGACCGCCGGCCCGGCCGACCCGGTGCCGGAGCCCCCGGCCGCGCCCGGCCCACCCCGGCAACTGCCCGCCCGGCCGGCCGTCCTGGTGGGGCGCGGGCGGGAGCTGGCCGCGCTCGACGCGGCGGCCGGGGCGGACTCGGCGCTGCTGGTCGTCACCGGGCCGCCCGGCGTCGGCAAGACCACCCTGGCGGTGGCGTGGGCGCACCGGGTCCGGACCCGGTTCCCCGGCGGCCAGCTCTACCTCGACCTCGACGGTGATCCGCACGCCGCGTCCGCGCCGGCCCACCTGCTGGTCGGGCTCGGCGTGCCCGCGACGGCGGTCCCGGGCGACGTGCGGCAGGCCGCCGCGCTGTTCCGGTCCGCGGTGGCCGACCGGCGGGTGCTGGTGGTGCTGGACAACGCCGTGTCGGCCGACCAGGTGCGGCTGCTGCGCCCGGCCGGGCCCGGCTCGTGCACGGTCGTCACCAGCCGTGACCGCCTCACCTCGGCGGCGGTGCACGACGGCGGCCAGGTGGTCGAGGTGCCGCCGCTGGACCGGGGCGACGCGATCCGGCTCGTGGCGCGGGCGGCGGGGGACCGGGTGGTGGCCGCCGAGCTCACGGCGGTGGCCGCGCTGGTCGAGCTGTGCGACGGGCTGCCGCTGGCGTTGCGGGTGGCGGTCACCGCGCTGGACCGGCGCGTGGAGTCCCCGGTGGCCGACCTCGTCGCCGAGATGCGCGGCAGCGGCCCGCTCGCCACGCTCGAAACGCGCAGCGACGTGAGCGTGGCGGCGTGCTTCCAGCGGTCCTACGACGGCCTGGACACCGTGGCGCGGCGGCTGTTCGGCCTGTTCGGCACGTCCGCACCGACCACGATCACCGCCCCGGTGGCCGCCGCCGCGCTGGACCTGGACCCGACCCGGGCCCGGACCTCGTTGCGGGACTTGGCCCTCGGCCACCTGGTCGTGCCGGTCGGCGCGGACGGCTACACGATGCCGGGACTGCTGCGCGAGTACTCCCGCAGCCGCGAACCCGTTGCGGCACCGGCGGAACCCGGCCCGGCGGACGACGCCGCCGCGTAGTCCGCCGGGCCGGTGCCGGCGCGCCGGCAAAGGAGTCGCGCGGCACAGGACGGTTGCGCGAGGATGCTCTCCCGGCGTCGGCGCACGCCGACCCGGACGCAGGGGAGGGCACCATGGGCACACCGCGAGAGCCGAGCGGCATCCGGCTGGTCGGCGACAGGCTGGTGCTCCGCGAGTTCACCGACGCGGACGAGCGGGCGGTGCACTCCTACGCCGGCGACCCGGTGGTCACCCGGTTCACCGGCTGGGGTCCCAACAGCGCCGACGACACCCGCGCGTTCCTGGCGGAGGCCACCGCGCAGGCCGCCGACCCCCACCGCGCGGAGTTCTCCCTGGCCGCGACGGTGGCCGGCACGGGCGAGCTCATCGGCACGGCGGCGATCGGCATCACCAGCGCCCACCACCGGCGCGGGGAGTTCGGCTACGCCTTCCACCGCGACTCCTGGTCGCGGGGCTACGCCACCGAGGCGAGCGCGCTGCTGCTGGAGTTCGGCTTCGAGCGGTTGCGGCTGCGGCGCGTCAGCGCGACCTGCCACCCGGACAACCACGCCTCGGCCCGCGTGCTGGAGAAGGCCGGGCTGCGGTTCGAGGGCAGGATGCGCGGCCACCTGCTCATCCGGGGGACCTGGCACGACTCCCTGCTGTACGCGGCTGTCGAAGGCGACCGCGCGGCTGTCGAAGGCGACCACGCGGCCGTCGGAGGCGACCACGCGGCCGTCGGAGGCGACCACGCGACCGGTTGACGGGGGAGCGGGCCCGGGTCACGCCACGACCGGGTTCCCGCACCCGCCGCAGAACGTCGAGCCCGCCGGCCACTCCCGCCCGCACGAACCGCACCGGACGTCCGGGCCGCCGGGCACGTCCTCGGCCGGCGACAGGGCGTCGAGCACCGACGACCCGTCCGGGCTCGCGCTGGACAGGGTCGACCCGACCGCGACCAGCAGGAGGTCCACGGCGGCCAGCCCGTCCTTCAGCCGCACGTTCCCGCCCTCGGCCGGGCCGACCACCTCGACCAGCCGCAGCAGCCGGGACAGCACCTCCGCGTTCTCCAGCCGGGTGGCCAGCGCCACGGCCCGGCCCCACGCCGCCGCGCCCGCCGCGTCGCCGCGCCGGTACGCCGCGTCGCCGTCCAGCACCGCCCGGCTCAGCTCGGCCTGCCCGGTGTAGTGCCCGATCCTCGGGTCGACCCGGCTGGAGAGCTCGACCTCGTCGGTGTAGTGCACGACCACCGCCTTCGGCTCGCCCGCCCTGGCGTGCCCGGCGTGCTCGGGCGACGTCGTCTCCAGGTCGACCCGGGCCACCCGGATGTCGGTGCCGCGCGGGCGGCCGGTCGCCTCGACGGTGAGCCGCAAGTGGTACTCCCGGCTCTCCACGCCCCAGGAACCGGTGGTGAACGCGGTGGTGCGCTCGTCCAGCGCGACCCCCGGCAGGTCGGCTTCGGCGGGGTGGGTCTGGCGCAGGAAGTCCAGCCGCGCCCCGGCGGCGGTGCGGACCAGGATGCGCAGGTCGGGCACGAACTTCGCCATCGCGGCGCGGGTCATGGCGGTGAAGTCCTCGGCCAGGTCGTCGGGTCGGCGGATCGCGTCGGCGGTGCCGTGGAGCGCCTCGGCGATCCGCAGCAGCTCGGTGGGCCGCCAGTCGGTGCCGATCCCCCTGGCGTCGCAGGTGAACTCCGAGCGGAACTCGGCCAGCACGCGGTCCAGCTCCCCCTCGTGCTCGCCGTTCTCCCCGTCGGTCAGCAGGATCACGTGCCGCACGGCGGTCGGGTGGTCGCGCAGCAGCCGTCCCGCAGCGGTCAGCCAGCGGCCGATGGCCGTGCCGCCGGACGCGGACAGGTTCTTGACCGCCGCCTTCGCCGCCTTCCGGGTCGCCGGGCCGGCCTCGGCCAGGCCGTGCGCCGGGTAGACCTGGCGGGCCTTCTCGGTGCCCGCGATCACGGCGAACAGCGCGCCGTCGCGCAGTGCGTCGATCGCGGCTTTGGTGCCCTGCCGGGCCGCGCCGATCTTGGTCACCGGGTAGGACATCGAGCCGGAGCAGTCGATCGCGATCACCTGCGCCACCCCCGGCAGCCCGCCGGCCGGCGCGGGCGTGCGGGACTTCACCACGAGCGCCGCGTGCACCGCGTCGTCTTCTGCGGACAGGTAGGGGTTCTGGCTGACGATCAGGTCGAACTCGGGTCGGTCCGGCATGGCGTCCCCTCGGGTCAGCGGAACGTGAACGGGCGGTGGTGGTTGGCCAGGTCGACGAGGCCGGAGCGGTCGGCCCGGTCCCCGGCCTGCCGGGCGAGCGCCCGGTAGCACTTCTCCAGCAGCGCGCGCAGCGCGTCTTCCGGCCCGTCGGGCGCGGGCCGCGAGCCGAACTCGGCCTCGTGCACGACCGCCTCCAACCGGGTGCGCGACTCGCCGGTCGCCGCGCCGCCGTCCAGGTACAGCGCCGCCAACCGGGTGGTGGCGGCGGCCAGGTCCGCCGCGTCCGGGCGCGCGCCGCCCGGCAGCGTCCCGCTGAGCACCCGCACGGCGGCGATCCGCGCCGCGTCGTGGTGCCGGGAGATCGCGGGCGTCTCGTCCAGCAGCGCCACCGCGCCCTCGCGGTCGCCGCGCGCGAGGTGCGCGCGGGCCAGCCCGAACACCGCGCCGGCCACCGCGCGGTCCCGCCGCCACGCCGCGAGGTAGTGCGATTCGGCCGCGTCGAGGTCGCCCGCGCGCTCGGCGCAGTAGGCCAGCGCCAGCCTCGGCACGACCTCGCCGGGCAGCGCCGCGTACACCTCGTCGAAGAGCTCGTGGGCCGGGGTGAGGTCCGGGTCCTCCCCGGCCGCCCCGGCGAGCAGCACCAGGCCCTCGTGCCAGGGCAGCCGCCAGTCCGGCGCGCCGCCCACCAGCGCGCGCGCCGTCGCCAGGCCGGCGCGGGCCGCGTCGAGGTCGTCGGCGGCGAGCCCGGTGCGGCACCGGGCGAGCGCGGACTCGACCGTGGGCAGGTCGGCCGCCACCAGCGCGGCCAGCAGCCGGGGCGCGTCCCCGTCCGCCGCGTCGAGCAGCGCGGCGGACGGGTCGTCGGCGGGCACCCGGGGGTCGGGCAACCCGACCGCGACGGCGCGCGGGGACGGCGTGCCGAAGTCCAGCGGCAGGTCGTGCAGCGGGGTCCCGGCCGGCCGCCGGGTCCAGCGGGTCAGCGGCGGCACCGCGCCCAGGCCGGCGTCCAGCAGCACCGCGTTGGACCCGAACACCTCGGACGGCTCCGGGCGCGGCCTGCCGTCGCGCAGCGCGGCGATCTCCCGCTGCACGCCGCGCAACTGGTCGGCCATCTCCGCCGCGCCGCCGAACCGGCGGGCCGGGTCGGGGTCCTTGGCCCGCGCGCACAGCCGCCGGAACGACTCGATGCCCGGCGCGATCCGCCGCTGGTCGAGCAGGTGCCGGTCGGGGGGCACGTGCTGGCCGGTGTGGTCGGCGGTCGACCGGTAGAGCTGGTGCAGGGTCTCGCCGACGGTGTGGATCTCCGAGCGCACGGTCAGCCCGTGCTCCTCGATCTCGGCCCGGGACACCTGGAACCGGGGGGTGCCGACGATCTGGCTGGTCCGGTCGTCGGCCTTGCGCACCCCGCCGAGGTCGATCAGCTTGATCCGGTTGGCGCGGCTGCCCTGCCCGTCCGGCCGCATGATCACGTTGTCCGGCTTGAGGTCGCAGTAGAGCAGGTCGCGTTCGTGCAGGTGGTCCAGCGCGGCCAGGACCTGGAGCACGCAGGTGATCACGTGCTCGGTCAGCAGCGGTTCGCTGAGCACGCCGCGCCCGTGCTGGGCGTGCGCGGCCACGGCGCTCAGCGGCAGCCCGCTCACGTACTCCATCACGATGTACTCGCGCGATTCGCGGGTGTGCGCGTCCGGGTGCTCGACGAAGTTGTAGACCCCGACGATGTTCGGGTGGTCGATCTGGGTCAGCGCCCACAGCTCGGTCCGGCTCAGCGCGACGTCCGCGGTGTCGATCAGTCCTTTGAGGACGCACAGCCGGCCGTTGAGCCGCCGGTCCTCGGCCAGGTACACCCACCCCAGGCCGCCCCGGTCGATGCACCCGAGCACCTCGTAGCGCTGCTCCACGACCGCGCCGGGGTCGAGGCTCGGCAGGAACGAGAACGGCTTGCCGCAGGCCAGGCAGTAGCCCGACCCGCCGGCCGGCAGCCGGTCGCGGTCCGGGCACCCCTCGCCGGCGCACCGGCGCTTGCGCTCCGGCACCCGGAAGTCGGTGAGTATCCGGCTCGACGGGTCCGGGAACTCGAACACCGGCAGGACGTCCGGGTCGCTCTGCCGGGAGCGCCGGGTGCGGTCCGGGCCCGGCACCGGCGCGGCCGTCGCCGGCGACACCGCCCCGGTCGGCGCGCCCGCGTCGGGCGGCAGGTCGCAGGTGTCGCAGTAGCCGGTCTCGTCGATCGAGCCGGCGCACCCGGTTCTGGCGCAGCGCGTCACGTGGTCCCCTTCTCCTCGACCGCCCGGCGCACCGCGTCCTGGTAGGCCCGGACGGCGGCGTGCGTCGTCGACCGGTCCCCGTCGAGCGCCGCCGCGTCGGCCCGCCGGTACGCCTCGCCGAGCGCCAGGTCCTCGGCCAGCCCGTGCTCGTTCGCCACCGTCCGCAGCACGTCGAGCAGCCCGCGGTCGTCGGCGATCGCCCGCGCCCGGCCGACCCGCCGCTCGGCCCGCGCCAGCCGGCGCTCGAAGTCGCCCAGCCGCCGGGCCACCGCCGCCGGGTCCAGCCCGGCCGCCCGGCGCAGCGCGGTCAGCCGCAACAGCCACTCCGCGTTGTCGGGCAGTGCCGCGATCCGGTCCGCGTACGCCTCCACCACCGTCGCCACGGACTCCGCGACCAGTCCGCGCGCGGCTTCGAGCCCCTCGGGACCGTCCCGGCGGAAACCCAGGACCAGTCGCCCGCCCGCCCGCAGCACCGGCCGGATCACCTCGTCCACCAGCGCCCGGGGCTGCTCGGCCTCGTCCACGCCGTCCAGCACGATCGTCATCGGCGGCGCGCCCGCCCGCAGCCGTTCCGACGCGCTTTCCGCCGCGTGCACGGCCAGCCCCGCGCGGCTCACGATCCGCGCCGACACCTCGTCCACCGTGCGCCCGCCGACGTCCAGCGCCAGGTCGACACCGGGCGCGTCACCGGCTTCGGTCCGCCCGCTGGACACCGCGACCGCCTGGCGCACCGCGTCGAGCTCGTCGCCGAGCACGACCAGCACCGCCGCGCCCCGGTGCCGCCGGCGCAGCCAGTCCGCGAGCTCCGCGACCGCGCCGGCCGGCTCGCCCCGGACCCCGGTGAACAGCGGGTCGATCCCGGTGTCGCCGACGATCCACCGGGCCACCGGCGGCAGGTGGGCGGCCACCACGTCGACCGGGATCATCCAGGACAGGCCGGCCGAGGTGCCGCCGTAGCGGGCGACCACGATGCCCAGCACGTCACCGGTGGCCGAGTCCGCGACCCCCGCGCCGCTGAACCCCACCCGCACCGGCTGCTCGGTCGGCGAGCGCGGGTTCATCTGGAGCCACTCGGCCCCGGAGTGCCCGAACAGCGTCTGCCTGGTCCACACGCCCACGTCCAGTCCCTGCGGGTGGCCGAGCACGTGCACGTGCCGGTCGAACGTCAACGCCACCCGGCGCAGCGTGGCCGCGCGCCCGGGGGGCTGGGCCACCTCCAACCGCAGCAGCGCGACGTCACCGCGCCCGTCCTCGCCCGGCGGCACGGACAACCCCGTGATCACCCGGGCGGGTGAGCTCGGCGTCCCCTCGACACCCACCAGGTCGGCCATCAGGTCTTCGTGGCCGGTCACGACGTGCGCGCAGGTGAGCACGTGGGTGCGGTCGACCAGGACGCCCGCGCCCAGCACCGGGCCCGACCCGCCCCGGCGGATGCGGACCCGCCACGGCTCCCGGCCGTCGCGCGGCGGGGGTGGGGGCTGCCGGGTGGTCACCCGTGGCAGGTTAAGCAGAACCGGTGCCCGGTCGGCCGCGCTTCCCGCCCACGACAACCGATCGGACCAGTGGAAACTTCCGGATTCCCGCTGCGTTGGCCTCTTCTGCGCGGTCCGGGCGTCGTTGCTCTGTCCGGGTGGTGTGCCCGGTCGGCCGGACGCGCGGTGGGCGGGTGCGGAAGACTCGGCCGCGCCGCGAGCCCGTTCGCCGGTCGAGGGGTGGGATGCGACCTCCAGTTGCCGCAACCGAGGCCGGGTTGCGCCGGACAGGCCGTCGGTACGCCGTCCTGATGCGCACGGCCGTGGTGGTGTGCGCCGGCGGTGCCGCGCTGGTCCAGTGCGCACCCGGTCAACGGCCGTGGGTCGCGTCGGTGGTCGTGGGGCTGTGGGTGTGGAGCGCGTGGTACGTGCGGTGGGGCGGTGCCCGGCTGCTCGTGGCGGACACGGCGGTCGTCGTGGCGCTGTGCGTGGCGCAGCGGTGGATCGTGCCGGTGGAGGCGTTGAGCGACAGCACGAACTGGGTGCTCGCGATCGTCTCGTGCACGGCCGTCGCGCACCAGTGGCTCACCTCGACGCGCCGGGGAGCGCTGCTGACCGCGGTCCTGGTGGTGGCGCTGCTGGCCGGTGACGTCCTCGCCGCGCCGCAGGGGTGGGGCACGGCGGTGTCGACCGGGCTGTGGACCGTCGTCGAGGCGGCCCTGTCGCGGCTGCTGTTCCTGCTGGTGCGCAACGGTTCGCGGCGCGCCGACCGGGCGGTCGCGGCGGGCGCGCGGGCCCGGACGGACGCGGCGGTCGCGGCGGCGCGCCGCGACGACGAGCGCGAACACCTGGCGCTGCTGCACGACACCGCCGCGTCGACGCTGCTCGCGGTCGGGTCGCGGATGGTCGAGCGCGTCGAGCCGTGGCTGGCCGACCAGGCCGCGCGGGACCTGGCCGCGCTCGCCGCGCCACCCGGTTTCCCGGAGGGCCGGGAGGACCTGGCCCGGCTGTTGGGCGAGGTGGCCCGGCACGCGCCGGTAGCGGTGTCGCTGCGGTCGCCGGACACCGTGCCGGTGGGCGCGGTGCGGGGCGCGGCGGTGAGCGCGGCGGTGCGGGAGGCGTTGACCAACGTGGCCCGGCACGCCGGGGTCGGGACCGCCGAGGTGCTGGTGCGCCGGGCGGGCGGGCTGGTGGTCGTGGAGGTGGTCGATCGGGGCCGGGGCTTCGCGCCGGGGTCGGTGCCGGCGCACCGGCGCGGGCTGTCGTGCTCGGTGCGGCAGCGCCTGGCCCGGATCGGCGGGCGGGCGGTCGTGACCAGCCGTCCCGGCGCGGGGACCAGCATCCGCCTGGAGTGGCCGGATGGGTGAGCCGGACAGCGCACTCGTGCTGGACCGGCTGCTGCACGGGTTGCGCCTGGCGATCCTGGCCATCACGGTCACCACGCTGTGCGGGTTCGCCCTGCCGCTGCTCGCGGCCGACCCCGGGTTCTACCGGGACCCGGCCCGGCAGGTGGTCGCCTTCGCGCTGCTGTGCGCGGTGGCGCTGGTGGCCGGCGGGCAGGTGCTGCGCAGGCGGTTCGCGGGCCGGTCGCGGTGGGTGCTGGTGGCGGTGGTGTTCGCCGCGTCGGCGTCGGCCACCACTGGGATCTCGGCCGACCGGCTGATGTCGGAGGCCGAGTGGTCCTACGGGGTGATCGGCTGGTTCCTGCTGTTGCTGCTGGTCGACCGCGGTGCGGTGGCACCGGCGGTGTGCCTCGGGCTGCACACCGCGATCGCCTTCGGCCAGCTCGCGCTCGTCGGGCGGGCGCACGAGTCGGCCGACCTCGTGGTCGTCACCGCCGTCGTGCTCGGGTGCGAACTGCCGGTGCTGGCGGCGGGGGTGGCCCTGCGCGGGCTCGCGACCACCTCGGCGGCGGCGTCCCGGCGGGCCGAGCGGGTGCGGACCGCCGACGCCATCGCCGAGCACCTGCACGCCGACCGGCAGGCCAGGTACGCCGATCTCGCGGGCACGACCGTGTCGCTGCTGACCGACCTGACCACCGGCGCGGCGGACCTGGCCGACGACCGGGTGCGCGCCGCGTACGCGGTGGCGGCGGCGCGGCACCGGCGGCTGTTCGCCGAGCACGACGACGTCGTGGACCCGCTGCTGCACGAGTTGCGGGCGTGCGTGGACCTGGCCGAGCGCAAGGGGGTCGCGGTGTACCTGGGCACTTGCGGTGACCGGCCGACACCGCCGCCGGAGGTGCGCCGGGCGTTGACCGAGCCCGCGTTGCGGATCATGGCGAGGGCCGCGCGGGCGCGCGTCACCGTGCTCGGGTCGCCCGGCGGGGTCGCGGTGAGCGTGCTGGCCGACGCGCCGGCCGCCGAGGAGGGCGAGGTCACCGGCGCGGCGGCGGAAGACCGGGCGGCGGGGGTGACCGTGACGCGCCGGGTGGACGGGTCCGACGTCTGGGTGGAGGCCACGTGGCGAGTGCGGGACTGACCACGGTGGTGGTCGTGGACGACCACCCGGCGATCGTGGCCGGGCTCGTCGCCTGGTGCGCCGACGCCGACCCGCCGGTCCGCGTGGTGGACTCCGGCGCGACGCCGGCTGCGGCGTGGACCGACCCCGGGCTGTCCGCCGACGTGGTCGTGTTCGACCTGCACCTGGCCGGCCAGGTGCCGGCGTGGACGGACCTGCGGCGGCTGGTCGAGGCCGGGCGGCGGGTCATCGTCTACACGATGCGGGAGGACCGCGACACCATCCTGGTGTGCCTGGAGCTCGGCGCGTTCGCCTACCTGGCCAAGACCGAGGGCCCCGACCACCTGGTGCCCGCGATCCAGGCGGCCGGCCGCGACCGCCCGTGCACGCCGCCGGCCATGGCCCGCGCGATCAGCACCGACACCCGGCCCGGACGGCCCCGGTTGACACCGCGCGAGACCGACGTGCTGGTCAACTGGTTCGCCTGCGAGTCCAAGGAGATGGTCGCCCGCAAGCTCGGCCTCTCGGTGCGGACGGTGAACAGCTACATCGACCGCGTCCGCATCCGGTACGCCGAGGCCGGTCGGCCCGCGCCGACGAAGGCCGCGCTGGTGGCCCGCGCGATCCAGGACGGCCTGGTGCGGCTGGACGAGCTGTAGCGGGGGAGCCGGACCGGCTGTCGGGCGCTCCGGTGCGGGCGGCGGGGCGCGCGGTCGGTGGGGGGCGCGCGGTCAGCCGACGGGGTCGCGCGAGCGGCCCAGGGCGGCGCTCACGGACCGCGCGGCGTGCCGGACGGCGTCGGCGAAGTGCCCCCGTCCTCGGAGGTCGGGCGCGACCGCGCCGATCGTGCCGACCTGCTGGCCGGTCGGGGTGAGCACCGGGGTGGAGATGACGTCGAGGTCCTGCGGCACCGGGCACCCCGGTCTCAGCAGCAGCACGTCCTCGGGTCTGGCGAGGCCGGTCGCGGCGATCAGGTCCTCCCGCTGGCAGCGCACGGTGAGCACGGCGCTGACCCGGGTGGCGGTGGCCAGCGCGTGCAGCGGGCGGCGGGCGGCGGTCAGCAGGTGCGGGTAGGGCTCCCACGCCTGGCCGAGCCGGAACACGTGCGAGCCCAGCCGGTACAGGCCGTCCGCGCGCTCCACCACGCCCAGCGCCTCCAGTTGTTGCAGCAACCGGTGCGTGGTGGCTTTGGGTATTCCGCAATAATGTGCGATCCAGGTCAGCCCTACGCCATCCGAACGGCTCACCAGTGCGTCCAACAGGGTGAATGCCCGGCCGAGCACGCCACGTTCCAACTCCGTCTGGTTCATGTCTTATTGCACCCCCTCGGGTCGTCATTCAACCGGAAGTTCCTTTCCGGTCCACTGAGCGGAACAGGTGATTTCGGAGCTGTCCACCGGTCGCAGACTGTCGACATGCGAATTTTCCGGAAACAACTCGTCGCCACCGCGACCGCGGTCGCGGCCCTTGTGGTGGGGCTGCCCGCGGGGCACGCCGCCGCCGCTCAGGACGACGAGGTCGAGACTCGTTCGACCGCTTCCGACTCGTCACCCCAAAGAGTGGTGGGTGACTTCAACGGTGACGGAACGGATGATGTCGCCGTCTGGCGGCCGAGCAACGGCACCTGGTATGTGCAGGGGCAGTTCACCGTGCAATGGGGCGTCGCCGGCGACATACCGGTGGCCGCCGACTACAACGGCGACAACATCACCGACATCGCCGTGTGGCGGCCGAGCAACGGCACCTGGTACGTGCGCGGGATCGCCACGGTGCAGTGGGGCGTGGGCGGCGACGTCCCCGTCGTCGGCGACTACAACGGCGACAACCACGCCGATTACGCGGTGTGGCGGCCGAGCAACGGCACCTGGTACGTGCGCGGCATCGCCACCGTGCAGTGGGGTAGCGGCGAAGACATCCCGATCGTGGGCGACTACAACGGCGACAACCGTGACGACTACACGGTGTGGCGACCCAGTAACGGCACCTGGTACGCGCGCAACATCGCCACCGTGCAGTGGGGCGTCGGCGGCGACATCCCGGTGACGGGTGATTTCAACGGCGACAACACCTCGGACCTCACCGTGTGGCGGCCCAGCAACGGCACCTGGTACGTGCGCAACATCGCCACCGTGCAGTGGGGCGTCGGCGGGGACATCCCGGTTTCCGGTGATTTCAACGGCGACAACCGGACCGACTACACGGTGTGGCGACCGAGCACCGGCGTCTGGTGGGCCCGCAACCTGTTCACCGTCGCGTGGGGTGTGGGAGGGGACATCCCGGTGTGATTCGGCGGGTGCCGGCAGTTCTTCGCCGGTGCCCGGTCGAGCGAAACCCGGTGCGGGATCGCGGCCTCCGCGATCCCGCACCGGACCGCGTCGGGAATCCCGTCAGGTGGGACGCGGAAAAAGCCGTGCGGCACCCTTGAAGCACCGACGACGGTGTTATCGGAAATGGGGTGCGCGGTGGGCGACGTGGTCCAGGAACACGCTCAGGGGTTCGCGGAGCGGTGGCAGGAGTGGAAGGACGAGCGCGAGCGGCGGCTGGCCGACCCGCACGGCTGGTTGGCGCTGGTGTCGCTGGACTGGTTGGCGGACGCGCCCCGCGCCTACCCCGGTCTGCCCGGCCTGTGGTGGCAGGACGCGGACGCGGCGCACTTCGACCCGCAGGGCGCGGAGGCCGTCCACGAGGGCGCGCCGGTCACCGGACCGCTGCGGTTCGAGCTGGTCAAGAGCGGTCTCGGCGCGCGGGTCGTGGTGGGCGACGTGGAGGTCGAGGTGGCCCGCCGGGGCGGCTACCTGATCCGGGTGCACGACCCGGCGGCCCCCGCGCTGGGCGCGTTCCGGGGCGTGCCGAGCTACCGGCCGCGACCGGAGTGGGTGCTCACCGGCACCTTCGAGCCGTTCGACGAACCCCGCCCGACCACGGTCGGCGCGGTGGTCGAAGGGCTCAGCCACGTCTACACCGCGCCCGGCGTGGTGCGGTTCCGGCGCGGAGCCGACGAGCACGTGCTGACCGTGTTCAACGGCAACGCGGGCGGGCTGAGCATCCTGTTCACCGACGGCACCAGCGGTGTCACGACCTACGCGGCGAACCGGTCGCTGGCGGTGCCCGAGCCCGCGGCGGACGGCACGGTCGAACTGGACTTCAACCGCGCGGTGAACCTGCCGTGCGCGTTCACCGACTACGCGACGTGCCCGCTGCCCCCGGAGGGCAACCGGCTGCCGTTCGACGTCGAAGCGGGGGAGCTGATCCCCTACGAGCGGCCCTGAGCCGGCACGCGGTCCCGCAGCGGCTGCGCCACCGCTGCGGGACCGCGTGCCGACGCCCCGCGTCAGGCGTCCCGCATCCCGGCGACGATCGACGTGCGCGCCGCCCGCCGGGCCGGGACGAGCGCCGCGAGCACCGACGCGAGCACCGCCACCAGCGCCGCCGCGCCGAGCTCCCCGAACGGCACGACGAAGTCCAGCGGCTGGTGGGGCGTGGACACCGCCCGCGTCAGCAGCCACGCCGAGACGAGGCCGAGCGCCAGGCCGAGGACCGCGCCCATCGACGCCACCAGCAGCGACTCGATCACCAGCACGCCCCGCAACTGCCCCCTGGTCAGCCCCAGCGCGCGCAACAGCGCGGACTCCCCGGTGCGCTCCAGCACCGACAGCGACAGCGTGGTGGCGATGCCGAACACCGCGATGAGCACGGCCAGCCCGACCAGCGCCCAGATGAACACCACCATCCGGCGGGTGCTCTCGCCCGCCCGCTCCCGGGCCTCGGCGGAGCTCTCCACCCGGGCCACCGGTGACGAGGCCACGGCCCGGTCCACCGCCTCCCGGCCGTCGGCGGCGGCCACCCCGGGCTTGAGCTCGACCAGGATCTCGGTGTACCCGGTGGCCGCCGGCTGGAGCTGCCGCCAGGTGTCCAGCCCGACCAGCCCCAGGTCCAGCCCCTCGCTCGGGCCGTACACCGCGACGACCTCCAGGTCCCGCCCGATGCGCGGCTCGTCGTAGGAGGTGGTCGGCACCGTGTCGCCGACCGCGTACCCGCTCTGCTCGGCCAGCTCCTCGCTCAGCGCGAGCTCGCCCGGACCCAGCCGGTCGAGCGACCCGCTGATCACGGCGGGCCGGACGACGGTGCCGATCGCGTCCTCGCGCACGGCGGTGAGCTGGGCGGGCGCACCACCCACGTCCGCGTTGAACGCGGTGCGCGGCGCGGCGACGGCGACCTGCGGGAGACCGGCGAGCCGGTCGACCAGGGGATCGGTCAGCGGCCGGTCGTAGACGGCGCTGGACACCGTGTAGTCGGCCGGGAACTGCACGTCGAGCCGGCGTTCCGCGCCTGCCCGCACTCCGGCGGCAACACCGGTGACCATGGTGACGACGGCCAGCCCGATGGTCAGCGCGGCGGTGGTGGCGGCGGTCCGCCGGGGGTTGCGGTGGGCGTTGGCCGTGGCGAGCCTGGCCGGCACGCCGAACAGCGCGCGGGGCAGCGCGCCCAGCGCCCCGGTGACCGGCCCGACCAGGACCGGCCCGAGCACCAGCGCCACGCCCAGCAGCAGGACCGACGCGGCGGTGGCGAGCACCGCGCCCGCGCCGTCGCCGATGTCCAGGCCGACCACCGCCGCGACCACGCCGGCCGCCGCCAGGACCGTTGCGAGCACGATCCGCCCCCGCCCGATCCGCCCGGTCACCGGCCCGTCGGGCGAGGTCCGCAACGCCGCGACCGGCGCGACCCGGGTCGCCCGGCGCGCCGGCAGCACGGCGGCGAGCATCGTGACCAGGACGCCCACCGCGAAGGCGATGATCACGGTCCGCTTCGACAACGGCGTGTAGACCGTGAAGTCCGCGCCGCGCGAGCTGAACGAGCTGATGCCGATCTGGAGCAGCGCCGAGACGCCCAGCCCGCCGAGCAGGCCCAGCGCCGAGGCGATCACCCCCGTCACCGCCGCCTCCGCCAGCACGCCGCCGAACACCTGCCCGCGCCCCGCGCCCACGCACCGCAGCAACGCCAGTTCCCGGGTCCGCTGGGACACCAGCACGGTGAAGGTGTTGCCGATGACCAGCGCGGCCACCAACAGCGCGATCACCGAGAACGTGGTCAGGAACCTGGTGAAACTCCCCGACTCGGGCGCGGTCTGCCGGACCAGCGCGGCGACCGACTCGTCGCCGGTGGCCACCGCGACGTCGGTGCGGATGAGCGCGGCGTCGACCGCCGCGGTGAGCTGCCGCTGGTCCACGCCCGGCGCGGCGCGGGCCACGATCTCGGTGAACCCCCGGTCGGGGGCGACCGCGCGCAGCGCGCCGGGCAGCACGACGACCTCGGTGCCGCCCGCCAGCTCACCGGAGGTCACGGCCGGCCGGAACGTGCCGACCAGGGTGAACGCCCGCTCTTGGTCGTCCGCGCCGAGCAGCGCGACCCGCTGCCCCAGCGCGTACCCCGCCTCGGCGGCGGTCACGGTGTCCAGCGCCACCTCGTGGTCGTCGTCCGGGTAGCGCCCCTCGGCCCGGTCGAACGGCCGCAACCGCTCGTCGGCCGGCAGCGCGACGACCCGCGCCGCGAGGGCCCGGCCCCCCGGGTCGACCAGCGGCACGGCCGCCGACTCGCGACCCTCGGCCGCCGCCACGCCGGGCACCCCCCGGACCACCTCCAGCGCGGCCCGGTCGAGCGGGCGGTCCGGGCGGTACGCCCCGACCGCGATGGTCACCGAGACGTCCACGTCGCGGGCCGTCCTGGCGTAGGCGTCGCGCAGACCGGCCTGCGACGCGTCGGTCAGCACCAGCGACCCGGTGACGAACGCGACGCCCAGCGCGATCGCCACCGAGGAGAGCACCAGGCGCGCGGTGCGGGCGCGCAGCCCGGCCAGGATCGTGCGCAGCATCAGATCCCCCCGAGGTGCTTGAGCGCGGAGAGCACGGAGTCGGCGGTCGGGTTGTCGATCTCGCCGGCCGACCGGCCGTCGGCCATCAGCACGACGCGGTCGGCGTAGGAGGCGGCCACCGGGTCGTGGGTCACCATGATCACGGTCTGGCCGAGTTCGCGCACCGACATCCGCAGGAAGTCCAGCACCTCCGCGCCGGAGCGCGAGTCCAGGTTGCCGGTCGGCTCGTCGGCGAAGACCACGTCCGGCTTGGCCACCAGCGCCCGCGCGCAGGCCACCCGCTGCTGCTGCCCGCCGGACAGCTCGGTCGGCTTGTGCCGCAACCGGTCGCGCAGGCCCAGCACGTCGACGATGGTGTCGAACCACGCCCGGTCGGGCTTGCGGCCCGCGAGCTCCAGCCCGAGCAGGACGTTGGCCTCGGCGCTCAGCGTGGGCAGCAGGTTGAACGCCTGGAACACGAACCCGACCCGGTCCCGGCGCAGCCTGGTCAGGTCCCGGTCGGACAACCCGGTGATCGCGGTCCGTCCGATGTGGACCGAACCGGCGTCGACCGGGTCCAGCCCGGCCAGGCAGTGCATCATCGTCGACTTGCCCGACCCGGACGGGCCCATGATCGCGGTGAACCGGCCGGCCGCGAACTCGACGCTGACCCCGTCCAGCGCCCGGACGGCGGTGTCGCCGGTCCCGTGGACCTTCACCAGGTCCCGGGCGGCGACGGCGGTGCGGACACCCTCCGGCCGGGGTGTCGACGCCAGTTCCACCATGTTCTGCTCCCTGTCGCGTGCGGGCCGCCGGTGTGCGGCACCGGCCCGCGCCCAGGCTGGCAGGCACCCGCTGAGCGCCGGCTGAAGCGACCTGAAGATCGCTTCAGGCCGGGCCGCACCGGTCTGGGAGGATGGCGGCCGTGCGGGTACTGGTGGTCGAGGACGAGCGGCGGCTGGCCGAGGCGCTCCAGTGGGGACTGGAGGCGGACGGCTACGCCGTGGACATCGCGCACGACGGCGGCGAGGGCCTGACCCTCGCCCAGCAGCACCCGTACCAGGCGATCGTCCTGGACATCATGCTCCCGGTGCTCAACGGCTACCGGGTGTGCGCCGAGCTGCGGCAGCGCGGCGTGACCACGCCGATCCTCATGCTCACCGCCAAGAACGGCGAGTACGACGAGGTCGAGGCGCTGGACACCGGTGCCGACGACTTCCTGCGCAAGCCGTTCTCCTACCCGGTGCTCACCGCGCGGCTGCGCGCGCTGATGCGCCGTGGACCGTCCGGGCGCGAACCGGTGATCAGGGTCGGTGACCTGGCCGTCGACCCGGGGCGGCGGACCTGCCGGCGGGCCGGGCAGGAGATCCCGTTGACCGCCAAGGAGTTCGCCGTGCTGGAGTGCCTGGCCCGGCGGGCCGGTCAGGTCGTGTCCAAGGTGGACGTCCTGGAGCAGGTCTGGGACATGGCCTACGACGGGGACCCCAACATCGTGGAGGTCTACGTGAGCGCGTTGCGCCGCAAGGTCGACGCGCCGTTCGGCCGCCGCACGATCGGCACCGTGCGCGGCGCGGGCTACCGCCTGGTCGCCGATGCCTAGGTGGTGGCCGGTCTCGCTGCGCGCGAGCGCGGCGCTGGCCGCCGGACTGGCGTGCGCGGGCGTGTTCGGGCTGGGCGGCCTGGTGATGCGGACCATCGTCTACAACGGTCAGCTCCAGGCCGCCGAGAGCACCGCCCGCGTGGAGCTCGACCGGGTGGTCGACGACTTCCGGGCGGGTGCCCGGACCGCGCCCACCGGCGGTGGCGTGAGCGGCGACGCGATGTTCGAGATCGTGACCGACTCCGGCGAGGTCGTGGTGCGCAGCGCCACCCTGGCTCGACTCGACCCCGCCCGGCCCGCCCTGCCCCCGGCACCGGCGGACGCCCCGGCGGACTGGGCGGCGCGCACCACCGACGCGCTGCGACCGGGCGAGCACCCGGACTGGCGGGAGTACCGCTCCTACACCGTGCTGGGCGCGGTGGTCGACGACGTGCCCGCCGCCCTCGTCGAGCCGCTGGGCCGGGCCGAGGTGACCCCGCGCGCGGGCCTGGCGGGCCGGGACGGGCCCCGCCGCTACCGGCTCACCGCCTACCTGTTCGTGCTGCCGTGGGACGCCCAGTCCGCAGCGCGCGGCGTGAGCCAGGTGCTGCTGCACGCCGTCCCGCCGGCCGTGCTGTTCGTGGCCGTGGTCGCGTGGCTGGCCACCGGCCGCGCGCTGCGCCCGGTGGAGGCGATCCGGCGCGGGATGGCCGAGATCAGCGAGCACGACCTCGACCGCCGGGTGCCCGTGCCGCCGTCGCGGGACGAGGTGTCCGGGCTGGCGCGCACCACCAACGCGACGCTCGACCGGCTGGAGCGGTCGTTGCGGCGGCAGCAGCAGTTCGTCGCCGATGCCAGCCACGAGCTGCGCAGCCCGCTGGCCAACCTGCGCGCCGGCCTAGAGGTGGCGCTGGTGCACGCCGACCGCGCCGACTGGCCGCGCACGGCCGGCCGCGCGCTCGCCGACGTCCAGCGCCTCCAGGACCTCACGGCGGACCTGCTGCTGCTGGCCGAGACCGAGGCGGCCGGCCCGGTGCCGCCGGTCGCGGTGGACCTCGCCGAACTCGCCCGCGAGCAGGCCGCCGAACGCGGGCTCGGCTGCGTCGCCGACGGACCCGCGCCGGTGCGCGGCTGGCCGGCGCACCTGGACCGGCTGCTGCGCAACCTGCTGGACAACGCGCAGCGGCACGCGCGGTCCGAGGTGACCGTGCGGGTCGCCGTGGACGGGCCGGACGTGGTGGTGGAGGTGTGCGACGACGGTCCCGGCATCCCGCCGGAGGACCGTGAGCGGGTGTTCGAGCGGTTCACCAGGCTGGACGACGCGCGGGCCCGGGACACCGGGGGTTCCGGCCTGGGACTGGCCATCGCGCGCGGAATCGTGCAGCGGCACGGCGGTACGCTGCGGGTGGCCGACAGCGACGCCGGAGCCCGGTTGGTGGCGACGCTGCCGGTGCTAACGGATCACCCCGCCGAAACGAGTCCACCTGCGTGAGAATCGTCCTCTTCGCCGTACTGGTCCTGATCGCGGGCTGTGCGACCACCGTGACGGGCAGCGCCGGCTCGACCGACGTCGCGGGCGCGGGCACCACCGGACAACCGCAACCCACCACCACGGAATCGAAGCCCACCACCACGGAGTCGGAGCCCACCAGGGAGTCGAGCGCGGACCCGACCACCGACACCCCGCTACCGCTGCCCCCGATCGACGAGTCCGCCCCCACCCGGTTCTGCGACCAGCCGTTCACCGGAGCCCTGGGCAAGCCGATGCTGGCGGCGGTCGTCGAAACCCCGTCGGGCAAACTGGACTGCGACCGGGCGGGCGCGGTGCTGGTCGACTACTACGCGGAACGCCACGACCCGATCACCGACCTCCCACCACTCGTCGTAGCCGGCATGACCTGCAACCAGATGCCGGAACCGGCGCTGCCGCAGGTGGTGTGCACGGACGGGGCGGACGTCATCTACTCGATGTGGCCCCAGACCTGACCGGGTCGCGTGCCGGCCTACGACGCCGGCCGAGTTCCGGTACCGGGGTGAACCGAATGAAAACGAGGATGCAACGGCCAAAACCCCCAGGTCAACAAGTCTCTTCCCCGCACACGCGGGGGTGGTCCGGGCGGCAGGGTGTTGCCTCGCTACGCGGAGGTCTCTTCCCCGCACACGCGGGGGTGGTCCTGACCCCGAGATGGGCGTGGGCCTGGCCTCGGACTCTTCCCCGCACACGCGGGGGTGGTCCACGGCCAGGGCGACCACGGGCGCGTACCGGTGCCCTCTTCCCCGCACACGCGGGGGTGGTCCGCCGTGTCACCCAGGTCGCGGCGGACCCCCCGACCTCTTCCCCGCACACGCGGGGGTGGTCCTGCCGTGGTTGGGGCCGTATCCGGACGCGCCGGCTCTTCCCCGCACACGCGGGGGTGGTCCGTTGGTGCGGGTCGGGCCGGTGGCCGTGACGGGCTCTTCCCCGCACACGCGGGGGTGGTCCCACCTGCGGGTCGAACTCGGTCGGGCTGAGGTCCTCTTCCCCGCACACGCGGGGGTGGTCCCCGACGCCTCGCGCGTCAGCAGTTCGTCGCGCTCTCTTCCCCGCACACGCGGGGGTGGTCCCTGGTCGCTCTGGAGGGCGGTCCGCTCACCCGACTCTTCCCCGCACACGCGGGGGTGGTCCACGACCCCTGGTCTTCGTCACCCTCGACGACGGCTCTTCCCCGCACACGCGGGGGTGGTCCGTTGTTCGTACGGCTGCCTTCCGTGCTCTTTCACTCTTCCCCGCACACGCGGGGGTGGTCCCACGTGGCGGATCATCGGCGACCGCGTCCGGGGCTCTTCCCCGCACACGCGGGGGTGGTCCCGCCAACTCGTGCGCGCCCAGCCCGCCGCGCGCCTCTTCCCCGCACACGCGGGGGTGGTCCGGTGGACACGGACCTCAGTCCTCGTGGGTGTAGCTCTTCCCCGCACACGCGGGGGTGGTCCCGGTGCGGGAGGGATGGTCATCGGCGGACCTTTCTCTTCCCCGCACACGCGGGGGTGGTCCCTCACGATGACGCCGTGGCGGGCAAGCCAGAGGCTCTTCCCCGCACACGCGGGGGTGGTCCGGACGCATGGGACATGGTGTTGGCCCTGCCGTGCTCTTCCCCGCACACGCGGGGGTGGTCCGCACGAACGCCTCTACATCGAGGTCTTCGGCGACTCTTCCCCGCACACGCGGGGGTGGTCCCCGGACATCACTGCTCTCGTCCATGCCCACTCCCTCTTCCCCGCACACGCGGGGGTGGTCCGCCGAGTACGGCACGTCCGGCGACGACGGGCCCCTCTTTCCCGCACACGCGGGGGTGGTCCCTCGTCGTTCTTCTCCGTCAGCACGGCCGCGTCCTCTTCCCCGCACACGCGGGGATGGCCCCTTCGACGTGGACGCGCTACCTGACCGGATGGCCTCTTCCCCGCGCACGCGGGGGCTCAGCGCACGCGGGGCTCAGGCCGTCACGCCGGGAACAGTTCCTTTGTCTTCGTCCCCCGACCGGTGCTCGGGGTTCTGGTCAACCGCCACTCGACCACCGCCAGGTTGATCACCCAGCCCGCTCCCAGCAGCAGGGCGCGGGTGGTTTCGTCGGGTGTGCCGAACGGGACGAGCCACAGGGCCGTGACCACGGCTTGGGTGCCCGCGCCGATTCCGATCGCGTAGCCGCGCATCATCCACGCCCGGTGCACCGCGAACTCGCGTCGTCGCACCGCGCGGAGGCCGAGCACCAGGGCCGCCACCATCGCCGTGCCGAACACCAGCCGGAACGCGTAGAGCAGCGGGCCGTCGCCCGGTGGTTCCGGGTAGAGCACCGTCATCCACAGGCCGGTCACCGCCGCGACGAGTCCGCACGGGACCAGGACCCGACCCGCGAGCCGGTGCCACGGCCGGCGGCGCAGGCTCGGCACGAACTGGAACGCCCCCAGCAGGCAGAACACCGTGGCGGTCACGATGTGCAGGACCACCGGCACGGGCATCGCGAAGAACCGGGCGTTCTCGGGGCGGACCGGTCCGCCGCCGGACAGCTCGGCCAGCCGCACGCTGCCCGCCACCACCGGCACCAGGCAGAGCGCGATCAGGCCGGCCGGCACCGGCCACTGCCGGGTTCGTCTTGTCATACGCCGATCGTGCGGGTCAGCGCCCTGCGGGTCATCGGTCTCCGGGCCTGGACCGACCTGTCCGGAGGTCCGGCTCCGGTCTCGTACTTCCGGCCGGGCGCGCGCCCGCGCGCACCCGGCGGGTCTCGTAGGCCCACATCGCGACCTCCACCCGGTTGCGCGCGCCGAGCTTGGTCATCAGGTTGGTGATGTGGGACTTGACCGTGCTGAGCGTGACGTGGAGCTCGTCGGCGATCTCGTTGTTGGTCCGCCCGCGCGCCACGGCCGCCAGCACCTGCTCCTCGCGGTCGGTCAGCGGGTCGATCGGCTGGACCGGCGGGGAGCCGCCCCCGTGCTCGGCGAAGTCGGCCAGCAGCCGCGCGGTGACGCTGGGCGCGATGAGGGCGTCGCCGTTCGCGGCGGCGTGCACGGCCTGCGCGAGCAGCTCCGCCCCGGCGTTCTTGAGCAGGAAGCCGCGCGCCCCGGCCCGCAGCGCCGCGTAGATGTGCTCGTCGTGGTCGAACGTGGTGATCACGACGACCGCGAGCGGGTCCGCGACGGTCGGCCCGGCGAGCAGGCGGGTGGCCTCGATGCCGTCGAGCTCGGGCATCCGGATGTCGAACAGGCACACGTCCGGGCGCAGCCTCCGGGCCAGGTCCACGGCCCGCCGCCCGTCCTCGGCCGTGCCGACCACGGTGATGCCGGGCTGGGCGTCGAGGATCATGGCCAGGCCGGTGCGGACGATCTCCTGGTCGTCGGCGACCAGCACCCTGATGTTCACCACACCCTCGCGATCCTCCGCAGCACCGGTGTTCACCGCGTCCCCGCCGTCCTGGGCAGCACGGCCGTGACCGTCCACCCCCGCTCCGGGTCCGGCCCGGCCGCGCAGGTGCCGCCGAGCAGGTCGGCGCGCTCGATCATGCCGGTCAGCCCGTACCCCGGCGGGCCGGTCGCGTGCGGCACGCCGTCGTCGTTCACCCGCAGCCGCACCGAGGTCGCGTCGACCTCCACCCGCACCGCGATCCGGGTCGCGTGCCGGGCGTGCCGCCGGGCGTTGGTGACCGCTTCCTGGGCCAGCCGGTAGACCGCCGCGTCGACCGGGGACGGCAGGTCGTCGGCGTCGCCGACCACCTCGACCTCGACCACGGGCCAGGTCCGCGACGCGAGCCGGCCGAGTTCGGCCACCCGGGGACCGGGGGTCGGGTCGAGCGGTTCCCGGCGCAGGATGCGGACCATGCCGCGCATCTCGTCCAGCGCGCGGGCCGCCTCGGCGTCGATCACCCGCAGCGCGTCGACCGCCGCCCCGGGGTGGGTCGGGGCCAGGGCGATGCCGGCCTGGGCGCGGATCGCCATCGCCGACACGTGGTGCGCGACGGTGTCGTGCAGGTCGCGCGCCAGCCGTTCCCGCTCCAGCAGCTTGACCTGGTCCAGCTCGCGGACCCGCTCCCGCGACCGGTACCGGACGGCCGCGCTCAGGGCGAGGGCCAGGGCGAGCACGAGCACGCCGGCCAGCGCGTCGGCGGGCGGCAGGTGGCCCAGCCCGGCGGACAGGCCCACCTTGCCCAGCATGAGCGCGGTCCCGAGCACCGCCTCCCGCCCGGAGCCCCACCGCAGCAGCGAGAAGGGCAGCAGCAGGAGGTACACCATCGCGCCCTGCTCGGGGAACTCCCGTCCCAGCACGACGGTCAGCGCGGCGGACGCGCCGAACGCCACCGCGACGGCCGGCAGCGGCCGGGACCGCCGCCACAGCAGGACCGGCGTCAACCCGACCGCCACCACCGGGGACAGCACGGGGTCGGGCAGCGGCCGGGTCAGCGCCTCGACCACGGCGACCAGCGCGAACGCGCCCACCAGCGCCCAGTCCCACCACAGCCGTGGTGGTCCGGGCGCGGGTCGCGGCTCCCGCCACACCGAGCGGAGGAGGGTGTGCACCGGCTCATGGTACGAGCCCGGCCGGCCCGCCGGATCAGCCGGAAGTACAGCTCCGCCGAGGTCAGGCCACCCGGTGGTCGACCGGTTCGGGGGTCGGCGCGGCGCGCCCGGCCCGGCCCAGGACGCGCAGGAGCATGCGCGGGCGCATCAGCGCACCGGGCGGCTCGACCAGGCCGGCCACCCGCATGAACGTCCGGGTGACCTCGCCGTCGCGCACCGCCGCGGCCTGCATCCGGTGGGTGTAGGCGGTGCCGATCCTCGTGGCCAGCGTCCGCTTCCCGACCACGCCCGGGAACCCGAGGTCGCCGCCCGCCGAGATGTCCCACGGCACGTCGATCACCGCCGCGACGTCCCGCTGGAACGCCAGGGGGTCCGGGGTGCCGCCCCGCGCCAGGTGGTCGCGCAGCGTCAACGCCTCCAGCGCGGCGACGGTCATGCCCTGCCCGTACACCGGGTTGAAGCTGCACGCGGCGTCGCCGAGCACGACGAAGTGGCCGGGCATCCGGTCCAGCGCCTCGAACCGGCGGCGCACGCTCGCCGGGTAGCGGAACGCCACCGGGTCGTCCAGCGCCCGCGCGTCCTTGATCACGTCGTAGACGTCCGGCACCGGCAGGGACCGGGCGAACGCCAGGTAGCCCTCCGGGTCGGTCGGGGCGCTGTCGCCCAGGACGCCGGTGAGCGACAGCATGCTGTCGCCGTTCTCCACGCGGGAGAAGAACGCGCCGCGCGGGTGGCTGGGCGTGGACACCGGGTTGATCGACAGGTCACCGCCGAGCACCGACTCGTCGGGCAGGCGGTAGCGGCGGGTGGTGTAGGTGAGGTCGATGCGGATCCGGTCCTCGGGCGGCGGGGCGTAGCCGATCCCGGCCAGCCACCGCGGGGTCCGGGTGGCCCGGCCGGTCGCGTCCACCACGAGGTCGGCGTCGACCGCCCGGTCCGCCTGCGGACCGGGTGCGCGCGGTGCGATCCGCACGCCGACGACCGTGCCGCGGTCCGGCGTGGTGACCAGGCCGAGGATGTCGTGCCGCTCGGCCAGCCCGACGTTCGGGATCGCCAGCACCCTGTTGCGCACCAGGTTCTCCAGCACCGGCCGGGCCGCCGACACGCACGTCAGCCCGGTCGACCTCGGTGCCAGCCGGCGGCCGTTGAAGAACCAGCGCAACTCGCCCAGGTCCCCGGTGGGCACCCCGGCGGCCACGGCCTCGGCGGTGAAGCCGGGGAACAGCTCGTCGAGGACCTGCTGGCCGCGCGCGAGCAGCCCGTGCACGTGCCGGCCCTGCGGCACGCCCTGCCGGGCGGTGGTCACCCCGCTCAGCCGGTCGCGGTCCACCACCAGCACCTCGTCGTAGTGGTCGGCCAGCACGCGGGCGGCCAGCAGCCCGGCCATGCTGCCGCCGAGCACCACCGCCCGCCGGGGGGATGCGGAAATCACGGCGTCTCCTCAGTTCCCGGCCGGGCGCAGGCGGACGGGCAGGGCCTGGTGGCCGTTCATGATGAACGTGGGCAGCGGCTCCAGCTCGGACGGGTCGACCGCGAGGGCCATGTCCGGGAACCGGCCGAACAGCGTGGACAGCCCGATCGTGGCCACCGAGCGGGCCACGCCCGCGCCGAGGCAGTAGTGCGGGCCGAGCCCGAAGGACAGGTGCTCCTTGTCCTCGCGGGACAGGTCGAACACGCCCGCGCGGTCCCCGTGCAGGCCCGGGTCGCGCCCGTAGGCGCTGTAGTTGACCAGGATCGCGTCGCCCTTCGGGATGGTCACCCCGTCGAGCTCGACGTCTTCCACCGCGTAGCGCAGCGGCAGGTTCGCCAGCGGCGACTGCACGCGCAGCGTCTCGTCGATCACGTCGTCCCAGGTCGCCTCGCCGGAGGTGACCAGCGCCCGCTGCCCGGGGTGGGCCAGCAGGGCGGTGATCGCGTTGTCGAAGAAGTTGATGGTGGTCTCGGAACCCGCGCCCAGGATGGCGAAGATGGTGTCGGTCAGCTCCTCCTCGGACAGCCGCGAGCCGTCCTCGTCGCGGGCCGCCACCAGGTCGCTGGTGATGTCGTCACCGGGGGAGCGGCGCTTCTCGGCGATCAGGTCGGCCATCGCGCCGCGCCAGCCCAGCAGCACGTCCTGGGCCTGCTCGGGCGTGACGGTCGTGTCGACCATCAGGTCGATCACCGTCGCGGTCTTGGCGCGGGCGTCCTCGGACATGCCGATCAGGTCGGCGACCAGCCGCGCGGGCAACGGGTAGGCGAAGCGCTCCCGCAGGTCCACCACCTCGCCGGGGGGCGTGCGCTCCAGCGCGTCCACCAGGTCGTCGGCGAGCCGCACGATCCACGGCCGGATCGCCTCGGTGCGCCGCGCGGTGAACGCCTTGCCCACCAACCGCCGCAGCCGGACGTGCTCCCTGCCGTGGGAGGTCACCATGTTGTCCATGGCGATCCAACTGATCATCTCCCAGTCCGGCGGGATCTCGCCGTCGATGAACGCGGGCCAGTGGTCGCGCGCGCTCTTGGTCACCCGGGGATCGGTCAGCACCGCGCGGATCGCCCGGTGCTCGTTGACCGCCCACGCGGGCACGCCGCCGGGCAGCACGACCCGCACCGCCGGGCCCTGCGCGCGCAACTCGTCGGACGAGGCGTGCAGGTCGCGGCCGGTCGGGTCGAGCACCGGGCAGCCGGTCGAGGGGGGCGCGGGCACCGGACACCCCCCGGTCGCGCTTCGGACAGCCGTGTTCTGGTCGCTCATCGGACCTCCCGGAAGAACGAGCGGACGTCGCCGGTGAACAGGTCGGGTTGCTCCAGGGCCGCGAAGTGGCCGCCGCGGTCGAACTCGGTCCACCGGACGATGGACGGGTGGTCGCGCTCGGCGAACGCGCGCACCGGCACGAACAGGTCGTGCGGGAACACCGCCACCCCGATCGGCACGGTCACCGGCGGCGGTGGCGCGCCGGAGGCCGCCGCGCGCACGGCGCTCGCGCCCTCGTAGTAGAACTGGGCCGAGGAGCCCGCCGTGCCGGTCAGCCAGTAGATCGACACGATGGCCAGCAGGGCGTCCCGGTCCACGGCGTCGGGCCCGCCGGTCCACTCGTGGAACTTCTCGGCGATCCAGGCGAGCTGGCCCACCGGCGAGTCGGCCAGCGCGTAGGCCAGGGTCCGGGGCCGGGTCGCCATCACCTTCATGTAGGCGGAGCGGTCGAGGTCGAACTCCCGGAGCAGGCCCAGCCGGCGGCGGCCCTCGTCGTCCAGCGCGGCGAGCTCGGCCGGGTCGCCGGAGGGGAACGCCATCAGCATGTTCACGTGCACGCCCACGACGTGCTCCGGGTACATCGCGCCCAGCGCCAGGGAGATCGGCGAGCCGGCGTCACCGCCCTGCACCCCGTAGCGCCGGTACCCCAGGCGGGTCATCAGCTCGTGCCAGGCGCGCGCGATGCGCGGCACGTCCCAGCCGGTGTCGGTGAGCGGGCGGGAGAAGCCGTAACCGGGGATGGACGGGATCACCAGGTGGAAGGCGTCCGCCGGGTCCCCGCCGTGCGCCTCGGGGTCGGACAGCGGACCGGCCACGCCGGTGAACTCCCGCACCGACCCGGGCCAGCCGTGGGTGACCAGCAGCGGCAGCGCGTCCGGGCGCGGCGAGCGGACGTGCAGGAAGTGCACCGGCGCGCCGTCGAGCCCGGTGACGAACTGGGGCAGCGCGTTGAGCCGCTCCTCCTCCGCCCGCCAGTCGAACCCGGTGCGCCAGTACTCGGCCAGCGCGCGCAGCTCGTCGACCGGCACGCCGCGCTCCCACCCGGCCCCGCCGGGCACGTCCGGCCACCGGGTGCGCGCGAGCCGCGCCCGCAGGTCGTCCAGGTCCTCCCGCGGAATGTCGATCGTGAACGGCCTCATCGCACCCTCGCTCTCCGGCCGGCCGACGCGCCGGGCGGTTCCGGCGAATTCCCGACCTGGTGAGCATCGGTCAGGGGAAACGGTCGACGCATCTCCCGGAGTGCGATCGGGCAATCCAGGCCGGTGCAGCGCACATTCGAAGAAGAATTCCGGGAAAGGCCTGCGCGAAGGTGCGCGGGACCCGGCGGGGGAGTATTACCGACCAGGAGGAAGGGCTTTTCGGGGAACCGCTACGCGGGCCACGTCTCCGGGAGGCCGAAGGACGCGTACAGGCCCGGGTCGGCGAACGTCACGACCTGGGTGATGTGCGTCCGGGTCAGCGTCAGCACCTGGAGGCAGGTGATGCGGTGCCGACCGCCGGGGGTCGTGCGGCGGTAGGTCGCGAACGCCGGCTGCCCGTTGGCCCGCGTCGGCAGCAGCCGGACGTCGCCCGGCCCGGCCGGGCACCGGGTCGCCAGGTGCCCGGCGATCGTCGCCGGACCCCGGAACCAGACCGGCTGCGGCGGCATCTGCCAGGTGGTGTCCGTCGTGAACAGCTCCACGAGGGCGGTGACGTCGTCATTCTCGAACGCGGTGACGTAGCGGTCGAGCAGCGCGCGCTGCTCGGCGGCCGGCGGCTCGGCGGTGTGCTCCCGCCGGGGCGAGACCTCCGCCAACTGCGCGCGGGCCCGCCGCAACGAGCTGTTCACCGCCGTCGCCGTGGTCTCCAGGACGTCGGCCACCTCGGCGGCCCGCCACCCCATCACATCGCGCAGGATCAGCACGGCGCGCGGGCGCGGCGGCAGGTGCTGGAGGGCGGCGACGAACGCCAGCCGGATGCCCTCCCGCGCGGTCACGACGCCCGCCGGGTCGTCCGGCAGGGGTTGCAGCCACGGCACGTCGTGCCGGGCCCGGCCGGGATCGGTGCAGTCGGCGGCGGGACCGCCCAGGTCCACCGGCAGCGGCCGGCGGGACCGGGTGTGCAGGGCGGTCAGGCAGGTCCGGGTGGCGATCCGGTACAGCCACGTGCGCAGCGACGAGAGGTGCTCGAAGCGCTCGTAGGCGCGCCACGCCCGCAGGTAGGTCTCCTGCACCAGGTCCTCGGCGTCCTGCGCCGAGCCCAGCATCCGGTAGCAGTGGGTGAGCAGTTCCCGGCGGTAGGGGTCGGTGAGCCGGGAGAAGTCCTCGTCCGTCGCGCCGCTGTGCACCGTGGTCATTGCGGCCCTCCCGCGTCGCCTGCCCCGATCGTAGTCCGACCGGGTGTCATCGGGTGGACACGCACCGCCACCCGCACCTGCCACCAGGCAAAACCGGATCGGCGGAGAACTGCCGCCGATCCGGCGACGACTTTCCGGCGCGGGCGTGGTCTGTACGGCGATGCCCGCCCAACGCGAGAGGACCCTCATGCACGACACGAACCGGGCAGGACGCCGGGAGTGGGCCGGCTTGGCGGTGCTCGCGCTGCCCACGCTGCTGCTGTCGATGGACATCAGCGTCCTGTACCTGGCCCTGCCGCACCTGAGCGCCGACCTGGGCGCGAGCGCCAACCAGCAGCTCTGGATCCTGGACATCTACTCGTTCCTGCTCGCCGGGTTCCTGGTCACCATGGGCAACCTCGGCGACCGGGTCGGCCGGCGCAGGCTCCTGCTGATCGGCGCGGGCATCTTCGCCGCCGCGTCGGTCGTCGCGGCGCTGTCGACCAGCGCGGAGATGCTGATCGCGACCCGGGCCCTGATGGGCGTCACCGGTGCCACGCTGATGCCGTCCACGCTGGCCCTGATCAGCAACATGTTCCACGACCCCAAGCAGCGCGGCACGGCCATCGCGATGTGGGCGAGCTGCATGATGGCCGGTGGCGCGCTCGGCCCCGTGGTCGGCGGCCTGCTGCTCCAGGGCTTCGGCTGGGGCGCGGTGTTCCTGATGGCGGTGCCGGTGCTGGCCGTGCTGCTGATCGCCGGACCGTTCGTGCTGCCCGAGTTCCGCAACCCCGCCCCCGGCCGGCTCGACCTGGTCAGCGTCGGCCTGTCGCTGGCCGCGATCCTGCCGGTGATCTGGGGCGTCAAGGAGATCGCCCGGCTGGGACCGGAGGTCGTGCCGCTGGTGGCGGTCGTGGTGGGCCTGGTCTTCGGGTGGCTGTTCGGGGCGCGGCAACGGCGGTTGGAGCACCCGCTGCTGGACCTCGGCCTGTTCGCGAGTCGCCCGTTCAGCGCCGCGCTGACCATCCTGCTCATCGCCAGCGCGACGCTGGGCGGCATCTTCCTGCTGGTCAGCCAGTACGTGCAGTTGGTGGAGGCGCTGTCCCCGGCGGAAGCGGGCCTGTGGCTGATGCCGGTGGGCCTGTCCATCGCGGTCGGCACCATGGTCGGGCCGAAGCTCGGGCGCAGGCTCAGCCCCGGCGTGGCCATCGCGTCCGGCCTGCTGGTCTCGGTCGTCGGGTTCGTGCTGCTGATGCTGATCGGCGAGTCCTCCGGGCTGCCGATGCTGCTCGCGGGCATCGTGATCCTCTACATCGGGGCCGGTCCCGCGATCGCGCTGGGCACGAACGCCGTGGTCGGGTCGGTGCGGCCGGAGAAGGCCGGTGCCGCCGCGTCGGTGTCGGAGACCAGCAACCAGCTCGGCGTGGCGCTGGGCATCGCGGCGTTCGGCGCGATCGGCGCGGCGGTCTACCGCGGCGCGGTGACCGTGCCCGCCGAGGTGACCGGCGACGCCCGGGACGTGGCGGGGGAGAGCCTGGCCGGTGCCGCGGCCGTCGCGCGGGACCTGTCCGGCGGCGTCGCCGACGAGGTGCTGCGCGCCGCGCACCAGGCGTTCATGAGCGCGCTGCACGTCGGCGCGGCGGTCGGCGGCGCGACCTTCGTGGTGCTGGCCGTGATCGCGCTGGTCTTCCTGCGCGGCAAGCCCGCCGAACAGGAGTCCGAACGCGCACTGGCGGACACTCCCGCCGAATAGCCGTTTCGCTCCGAATAAGACCGGGAAACCGGTGGACGAGGCGCGGTTGAATACGCAGCCGCGCACAGTGCGCGGGGTGGTCGTCACGGGTACGGTCGAATGCGATCGACCCCTGATGCGAAAACTCCGGCGAACTCCCCGGCGAGGTGCTCCCACCGCGTCGTGGCACAAGAGAGGACACCACGGTGACCGTGATCGTCGCTGGACATCTGACCATGGCCCCGGAAGACCGGGGCGATTTCCTGGAGGGGCACCGCCACATCGTGGAGGAGTCCCGCAAGGCACCCGGATGCCTCGACCTGTCGATCTCACCGGACCCCCTCGACCCGGGCCGGGTGAACATCTTCGAGTTCTGGGAGTCCCCCGAAAAGCTCGACGCCTGGCGGTCCGTCGCCCCGCCGCCGAAGTCCTCGGTGGAGATCGACGACGCGTCCATGCAGAAGCACGACGTCGCCAAGTCCGGTCCGCCGTTCGACGCCTGACCGGTTTCGCGGCGGTGCCCCCGACCACGCGGTCGGGGGCACCGCCGCGTTCACGCCTCGCGCAGCGCCTCGTCCACCGCCGTGCCGGGGGCGGTGACGACCAGCCGCAGCAGCCGGCGGTACGACGCCACCCACCGGTCGAGCGTGGCCGGGTCCAGCTCCGCGCGGTCGTAGCGGAAGTTGCCGAACGCGCCGTCGTGCTGGTCGACCTCCAGCGTCGCCAGCGTCCCGTCCGGGATGTCCGACCCCACCTCGTGGGACAGCGTGCGGTGGCGGATCTCGCCGTACTCCAAATCGCCCATCCGCCCGACGTTCGCCTCCGGGTACTGGAAGACCTGGAACGCGCACACCGTCACGGCCGGGTCGGCGAAGGTCTCCATCAGCCCCGGGGCCTCGCCCAGGACGAACGCGAACGGCACCTCGTGGCTCTGCGCCTCCAGGCAGGTCTGCCTGGTCTCGTCGAAGACGTCCCGCAACGTCCGGCACCGGGACAGGTCCGTGCGCAGCGGCACGAAGTTGAAGAACGGACCCACTGTGCGTTCGTAGTCGGGGTGGTTGCGGCCGAAGGTGATGGTCGGGACCACCACGTCGGTCTGCCCGGTCAACTGGTGGGCCAGCAGGTTGTGCGCGGTCATCGTGACGATGAACGCCGACGCCCGGTTGGTCCGGGCGAAGGCGAGCGCCCGCGCCACCAGGTCCGGCTCGACGGGGAACCGGTGCGCGGAGGTGACCCGCTTCGCCCCCGGCACCCGAGGGCGGTCCGACGGCAGGCCCAGCATCCGCGCACCGGCCAGCTTGGCGCGCCAGTAGGCGGTGGCGTCCGCCAGCACCGCCGGCGTCAGGTGCTCGCGGTGCCACGCCGCGTGCTCGCGGTACTGCGGCACCGGCGGCAAGTCCGGCTCCGCGCCCGAGGCCCGTGCGGGGTAGCACGCCACGACGTCCCGCATCAGCAGTTCCATCGACCACCCGTCGATGGCGACGTGGTGGGCGATCAGCCCGACCACCCAGTCGTCCTGGTCGAAGCGCCCCACCACGACCCGCAGGTGCGGCAGGTGCCGCACGGGCAGCTCCTCACCCTCCAGGCGGTTGAGGAACTCCTCGGCCGCCCGGTCCCGCCTCGCGGGCACCACGTCACCGAGCTCGTCCACCCGCACCTCGGGCGCGGTCGGGTCGTGGACCTCCTGGCGCGGCAGGCCCTCCGCGACGATGACCGTCCGCAGCGTCTCGTGACGGCCGACGACGTCGAGGAGCGCGGCGCGCAGCACGTCGACGTCGAGGCGTCCGAGCACCCGCCAGCCGCGCACGGTGTGGTAGCGGGGCCCGAACGGCCCGGCGGTCTCGTCCGTGCCGAACAGGCAGAGGAACTCCTGGGTGAACGACAGCGGCGCGGCGGTCTCCGGCGAGGCACTCATGCCGGCACTCCTCCCTGTGGTGAACGGGTTGTGGACGTCTCACGCCACCGGCGCGGCCCGCTCCTGGTCGATCTGCTCCGCGAGCATCGCGGGCGTCGGGTTGTCGTAGAAGGTCGCGATGGTCACCGAGACACCGGTCTTCCGCTCGATGCGCGCGATCATCCGGATGGCCTGCATGGACTGCCCGGACAGGTCGAAGAAGTCGTCGTCCACGCCGACCGCCCGCAGGCCGAGGGTCTCCGCGAACACCGCGCACAGGTACTCCTCGGTCTCCGTCCCCGGCACGCCGGAACCGTTCCGGCCGACCGGTTCCGGCAGCGCATGACGGTCGATCTTCCCGTTGGGGCTCAACGGGAGTTCCGCCAGCAGCACGAAAGCCGCCGGCACCAGGTAATCCGGTGCCCGCCCGGCCACGTGCTCCCGCAGCTCCTCGGCCGACACCTCGGCCGACGGCACCACGTACGCGACCAACCGCTTGTCGTCGGCCACCGCGCGGACCACGACCGCCACGTGCCGCACCGCCGGGTGCGCCGCCACCAGCGCCTCCACCTCGCCCGGCTCGACCCGGAACCCGCGCACCTTGATCTGGTCGTCGGCCCGGCCGAGCAGGTCGAGCCGCCCATCCGGCCGGTACCGCGCCAAGTCGCCCGTCCGGTACAGCCGGTCACCGCCCACGACCACGAACCGCTCGGCGGTCAGGTCGGGCTGCCCCAGGTAACCGCGCGCCAGCCCGCCACCCACGAAGATCTCGCCGACCTCACCGTCCCCGACCGGCCGCAAGCGGTCGTCCAGCAGGTGCACCCTCTTGTCCCGCAACGGTTTCCCGATGGGCACGCCGCTCTCCGGCCGGTACGGCGCGGCGATCGGCGCGTGGGTGACGAAAAGGCTGGTCTCGGTAGCGCCGTACATGACCCGCACCACCAGGTCGGGGCACGCCTCCAGCACCCGCGCCACGGCCGTCGGCGACACCACGTCCCCGCCGGTCATGACCTCGCGCAGCGGAGCGACCAGCCGAGGCGACTCCTCGGCCAGCACCCGGAACAACCCGGCGGTGATGTGCGCGACCGTGACCCGCTCGCGGGCGATCACCTCGCCCAGCGCGGCCAGGTCGAGGTCCGCGCCGGGGTACAGCACGATCTCACCGCCGTTGAGCAGGGGAACCCAGAGCTCGAAGGTCGACATGCTGAACGCGTACGGCGACACCATGAGCGTGCGCCGGCACACCTCGGGGTCCCACAGCGGATCGGACGCGAGCCCCACCACACCTTCATGCGTGACGGTGACCCCCTTGGGCTCCCCGGTGGAACCGGACGTGAACATCACGTACGCCGCCCGCCCCGGTTCCCCCTCCGCGCCCAGCTCGCCCACCTCGTCGACACCGGCACCCGAATCCTCGACCGGCACCACCCGGCACCGATCCGGCACACCACCCCGCGAGGACACCTCATCCACGACCAGCAACGGCCGCTCGAAACGATCGACCACCTGCTGACGTCGTCGCGCGGGGTAGGCGTGGTGCAGCGGCACGTAGAACGACCCGGCCTTCAGCACCGCGAGCGTCGCCACCACCAACTCCGGCGAGCGCTCCAGCAGCACCACCACCGGGCGTTCCGGACCCGCACCCAGCGCGACCAGACGTCGGGCCAGCCGGTCGGACCGCTCGTCCAACTCCCGGTAGGACGTCTTGACGCCGTCGAGGGACACCGCCGGCGCATCCGGTGTCCGGGTGGCCTGGGCGGTGAACCTTGCCTGGATGGAACGAAAGTCCATGACGGGGTTTCCAATCTGGGTCACCGGGTGGGGAGCCGTCTGCCCCCACCATCGCGCGCGGACGTGGGCGCGGGCATCTCCCCGCGTGCGTCACCCGCGCACTCAAGGAGTTGCGGCACCGGACGATCTGGTGTCGGGTCGGTCCAGGAGTACACGACGATGGAGGTGACGTGATGGCGCTGCCACCGGTGGTGTCCCGCGAGCAATGGGTAGACGCACGAAAAGAGCTGCTGCGCAAGGAAAAGGAACTGACCAAGGCGCGTGACGCGCTCAACGCCGAACGACGCGGCCTGCCCATGGTGCGCATCGACAAGGAGTACGCATTCGAAGGCCCGCAGGGACAAGCGAGCTTGACCGACCTGTTCGACGGGTGTCGGCAGCTCATCGTGAGCCACTTCATGTTCAACCCGGAATGGGACGAAGGCTGCCCTAGCTGCTCGGCAGGGGCCGACGAATCGTCCCCCGGCAGGCTGCGCCACCTCCGTGCCCGGGACACGGCTTTCGTCTACGTGTCACGCGCACCGCTGGCGAAACTGGAAGCGTACAAAGCGCGCCGAGGCTGGGAATTCCCTTGGTACTCCTCGTACGGCAGCGACTTCAACCACGACTTCCACGTCACCATGGACGACTCGGTACTGCCGGCGGAGTACAACTACAAGACCATCCCCGAGCACCGGGCAGACGGCAGCGGGTACTACTTCACCGGCGACCAGCCATCAGAGCAACCCGGCCTGAGCTGCTTCATCCGCGACGGTGGCGAGGTCTTCCACACCTACTCGGCCTACGGACGCGGAACGGAGATGAACCTGGGAGCCTACGCCTTCCTGGACCTGACCGCCCTGGGACGCCAAGAGACCTGGGAACACCCCACCAACCGCGCCCCGCACCCCCACCCAGCCGCCCCCACCTTCCACCCTTAAACCCACCCCACCCAACTCGCCTCCACCTCGTCACATCGACCCAATCGCGTCCTGTCATCCCCGTATGGCCCGCGCGCCAGCGAACCGCGCTTGGGTGGGTAGTGCAAGCACGCCTTCGCTTGCGCTACCCACCCAAGGGTGGTTGTCTCCGACCGGGCCATGCGGGGATGACACGACGCCCACCGCATCACCGCACGGCAACCGCCCAAGTGTCATCCTTGGCGGCTCGCCCGTCCGGCGAGGACGTTCTTATTCTTTAATATTTTCGCCACTCTCCACCCACCACACCCTTACACCCGCGAACCAGTGAAGAAGTCCGCCAACAGGGGAGCGACCGCCTCCGGCACCAGCAGGTGCGTGTGCCCCTCCATCGAGTGCCGACGCCCGTTCGGCAACACGTCCGCCAACGCCCGCACACCGTTGCGCGCCCACGGCAGGCTGTCCCCGCCGTCGATGACCAAGGTCGGCGTCCGCACCGACGACAGCCGCTCCACCGGCAACGAGCAGTCGCCCATCAGCGCGTCGTCGTACCGCAGCGTGGGCGCGAGGACTTCCAGTCCCACCCACATCGGTGAACTGCGGACTTGCGCGACCGCCTCGTCCGGCAGGTCCGCACACCCCTTCATGAACAGCTCCAGCGCATCGCCCCGCCGGTCCTCCGCGATGAACGACGACAACTGCGAGGAGTACCGCGGCGGCAGGCTGCGGTCCTCGGGGAGCGAGTAGGGCGGTTCGTACAACGCCAACGCGGCGAACTCGCGTCCCCGCGCGGCGGCCTCCAGCACCAGCGCGCCGCCGGAGCAGTTGCCGAACACGTACGGCGGCTCGCCGGTCTCCGCGAGCACCGCGTCCAAGTCCTCGATCTCGCGGTCCACCGAGTACGGCTGGACGTCGCCGCTGGCACCGCGCCCGCGCCGGTCGTAGGCGAACACGGTGAACCGGCCGGAGAGCAACACCCCCAACGGCTTCGTGGTCGCCAGGTCGTTCAACGCGCCCTCGATCAGCACCAGCGGCGGGCCTTCGCCGAACTGGTCCACGCTGATCGGCGTCCCGTCCTTCGAGGTGACTGTGTGCATTGCGGAGCTCCCGTGTCGTGTGTGGTCAGCCGTTGGCCATGTCGTCGCGGATGTGGGAGAGGTCGGTGATGGAGGTCAGGTCGGGCACGGTCCAGCCGTCGAGGTCGTACTCCGACAGGCACCGGTCCACGAACTCCTGGTAACCGGCCAGCTTCCCGGACGACACCTGGGCGTTGAGCAGTTCGATCCGGACGTTCTCGTGGTTCCCGGAGTAGTTGCGCTCGTAGAGCTCGTGCCGCCCGGCGAACTCCGTGCCCACCGTGTCCCAGAGCAGCTTCATCACCTTGGAGCGATCCACGGCCTCGACCCCGTTCGAGCCGCGCAGGTACTTGTCCAGGTACGGCCGCAGGTCCTCGTTCTTGAAGTCGTCCGCGCTGGAGTTGACGTAGATCAACCCGCTGGCCACGTCCTGGAGCACGATCTCCCGCACCCGCGAGTACCCGAGCTGCATGAACCAGCGGTAGGCCATGCCGTAGTCCGGGTTGGGCAGCAACGCGCCGTTGCGCCACGGCAGGGGGTTGCGGGCGGACGCGTCGGACAGGCCCCAGAACAGGTTCCGCCAGGCCAGCACCTCGCCCAGCCGGGTCTCGATGCCGCGGAACTCGCGGGACCCGGTGATCTCCAGCGCCTTGGCCAGCAGCCCGGCGATGAACTCCAGCTTCACCGCGAGGCGGATGCAGCCGTGGAACGTGGTGCGCTCGTTGAACCCCGACTGCCCGGTGAACGCCTGGACCTTCCCGATGTTGCCGTAGATGAAGACGTTCTCCCACGGGATCAACACCTTGTCCAGCACCAGGATCGTGTCGTTCTCGTCCAGCCGCGAGGACAGCGGGTAGTCGAAGGGCCGACCGGTCACCGCGGCGTTCGCGCTGTAGGAGTTGCGGCAGATGAGCTTCACGCCGTGCGCGTTCATCGGGACCGTGGCCACCAGCGCGAACCGCTTGTCTTTGATCGGCAGTCCCCAGTGCGCCACGAAGTTGTAGTGGGTCAGCGCCGACCCGGTCGCGACCACCTTCGCGCCGCTGACCACCAGGCCGGCGTCGGTCTCCTTCTCCACGTGGATGAACACGTCCGAGACCTCGTCGGCGGGCCGGTTCCGGTCCACCGGCGGGTGCACGATCGCGTGGTTCCAGAACAGCACCTTCTCCTGCGACTCCCGGTACCACCGCCGGGCGTTGTCCTCGAACGGCGCGTAGAAGTCCGCGTTCGCGCCGAGCGTGCCGAGGAACGACGCCTTGTAGTCCGGGCTGCGGCCCATCCAGCCGTAACTCAGCCTCGCCCACTCGGCGATCGCGCGCTGGTCCGCCACCAGGTCGTCCACGCTGCGCGGCGTCGTGAAGAACGGGTGCGTGTACCCGTCGCTGCCGGTGTCGGTCGGCTTGGTCAGCACGCCCCGCATCGCCGGGTCGTGCAGGGCGTCGTAGAGCCGGGCGGTCATCCGTGCCGGGTTGCGGAACGCCGCGTGCTCGGTGACGTCCTTGACGCGGTCCCCGTACAGGTAGATCTCCCGGCCGTCGCGCAGGCCGGCCAGGTACTCGTCGCCGGTGAGCGGGCGGGTCTCCCGCGCAGGTTGCTCAGCCACAGCTCTCGATCCCTTCCCTCACGCCCGGACTCGGCCCGAACCTCGCGGCCCGGACTTCTCAGCCGGAACCTCGCAGCCCGGACTTCGCCCGACGTCACACTTGTCACGACCGGACCGGCACCGCCGGCTCAGGCGTCGTACTCGTCGTGGTAGCGGACCCAGTCGTGCTTGAACCCCAGCCCTTCCTCCTGACGCCCCAACGGGGTCAGGTCCAGGTAGTGGTAGGTGGAGTTCAACATCTCGCCGCCGGTGATCAACGTCGAGTAGGTCCGGTGGATCCGGTCCTCGTCGTCCCGGATGTACACGCTCACGCCGGGCTGGATCCGCTCGCCGTCGTCGAAGTCGACGAAGTGGTCCTCGTAGAACGTCGTGCCGTGGGACGACACCCACGGGACTTCCCAGCCCATCCGCTTCTTGAACGCCAGACCCTCTGCCAGCGGCACCGGGCAGTCCACCGCGAAGCTGGTGTCACGCGCCCGCAGGTGCGCCAGGTGCCCGATGTTGTCGATCCAGAACGCGCACGACGTGCAGAACTTCCCGGTCTCCACGGGAACCATGTAGTGGTACAGGATCAACTGCCGCCTGCCGTCGAACAGGTCGATCAGCCGCCGCTTCCCGTGCTCGGAGTCGAACGTGGCGTCGTCCTCCACCAGGACCCCGGGCAGGGCGCGGCGCTGCTCGCTCACCTCGTCCCGCAGCCGGATCAGCTCGGCTTCCCGTTCGTACAGCTCCCTGCGCGCGGCGGCCCACTCCTGCCGGGTCACCGACTTGATCACCGTCATGCCCTCTCCTCTCCACTGCTCCGAACTCTCCGCTGCTCCGAATTCACCGCTTCACCGTTTCACCGCGACGGTCATCCCATCGGCCAGTGGCAGCACGGCGTAGTCGACGCGATCGTCGTTCCGCACCCGCTCGTTGAAGGCGCGCACCGCTTCCGTCTCCGAATCCGTCGCGTCCGGATCGGCCACCGCGCCGTGCCACAGCACGTTGTCGACCACGATCACGCCGCCCGGTCGCAGCAGGGCCAGCGCACCGTCGAAGTAGTCGGCGTAACCCTCCTTGTTCGCGTCGATGAACGCGAAGTCGAACGACCCGGCCGCGCCGTCCTCGGCGAGCAGCGCGGCGAGCGTGTCGCGGGCGTCGCCGACACGCAGGTCGACCTGGTGCGCCACGCCCGCCCGCCGGCAGTGCGCCATCGCCAGCGACGTCCACTCCTCGCTGATGTCCAGCGCGACGACCTGCCCGTCCGGCGGCAGTGCGAGCACCGTCGCCAGGAGGCTGTAGCCGGTGAACACGCCGACCTCCAACGTCCGGCGCGCGCCCACGGCCTTGATCAGCGTGGCCAGGAAACGGGCTTCCTGCGGCGGCACCTGCATCATGCCCGCTCCGAGGTAGCCGGCTTCCTCGCGCACCGCGCGCAGCGGACCCGGCTCGGGCGGCGATATCCCGGTGACGTAGTCGTGCAACGCCTCCGTCATGGTCAGTTCCAGTCTCATCGATCCCACCCGCTGTCCTGGTCGAAGGTGGACCGGCTCCGCGCCGCCCCGGCCCGCAACAGCTCCACCAGGTGATCGGCGATGGCCGTGACCGTGGGTCGCTGCCACAGCAGGACCGCCGGCAGGTCGTACCCGAAACGCTTCTCCAGCCGCTTGCGGACCATCACGCCCATCACCGAGTCCAACCCTTGGTCCACCAACGGCCGGCGGTGGTCGAGGCCGCTCTCGGCGAGTCTCATCTCGGCGGCGATCTGCGCGCCGACCTCGTGGAGCACGTGCTCCCGGAGCTGCTCCGGCACGACCTCGGCATCTCGCGCATCGCCTGGTCCCGACTCGGCAACGGGGGAGCGGAGAGGCTCTGGGAGGTCGTCCGCGTCCTGGACCACGACGGTGAATCCGGGCCCGTCCCAGGCTGCCAACGCCTCTTCAGGCGTGACACCCAGCCACGTCAAGACTGTCGTGTCACCGCCACGAAACTCGGCGAGCCCTTCGTGCCCAGCGCCAGTGACCGCCGCTTCGACGTCCGCAGGCAGGAAGAACGCGTTACCCGGGACGCACAGAACCAGAAAGTCCAGACTACCCGGCGGATAAAGGGAATGCAGACAAGACGCATCCCGTTCCTCCCCATGCACAATTCCCAAGACCGGTGGCAGATCGTCGAACACCTGGGCGCTCTCCACGACCCGCACGGTGACGCCCTGCTCCTCACACCACCGGATCACGTCGACCCGCCGCCGCAGAGCAGCGTCCTCCACCTCATCCCACACCCGACGCGGTGGAAGGACATCGTTCCCCACCAATACAATTCTCCGCGCACCACGGGACACCAGTTCCCGCGTCGCAGCCAGTCCCACTTCCCCGAGCCCGCCGGTGACCAGGTAGGTGCTCTCTGCCCGGCAAGACACCGGCGTGCGGTGAATTGCCGACTCCAACCGAGGCACAGCCGCCGAGCCAGCCCGTAGGACGACCACCGCGTCGGGCAGGTCTTCGCCCAGCAACGACACTGCCAGCGGAACCCAAGACGTGCCCGGGTCGACATCCACGACCGTCACAGGTTGGTCCACGTGAAGCGCACGCGCCACACCCCACAACGAAGTCTGCGCCAGCCGCCCCTCGTCGGCGCACTCCCGCACCCCCGCCGTCACGCACCACACCCGCGCGACCGCCTCACCTCCCACGACCGCAGCAGCAGCCGCGTCCGTCAGCAGGGCAGGGTCGGCCAGTTCCACATCACCTATGACCACGACATCGGTAACCGCGTCGAGCGGGTCGAGCTCGATCAGTCGATCCACAGCGTGCCAGGGGATTCCAGCGGCGGTCAGCCCGTCGCCCATGGCGTTGCGCAACGCCTGCAACGGCCCAACCACCACCACCCGCAAACCGCCTTCGACACCCCGACCGCCCTGCATCTCCGGACCGTCACAGGCAACCGGCAGGTCCAACGGCTTCCAGACGAACCGATGCACCGACCGACCCGCCCGCCCGATCACCGGATACCGCAGCCCAGTCGCATAGGCGGCCACCACGCCACCCGCCGACACCACCACGTCCACGGTGTCGGGTCCGGCCGGAGTCACCTCCACGGTGAACGCCGAGGGCGGCCCACCGACGACCTCCAGCCGGTCGACGCGGACCGCCATCCGCAACTCCGGCTCACCCTCGAACGCGGCCGGCGCGAGAGTCATCACCGCGTCCACCACCGGTGCCCAGGTCGAACCCGGAGCCGTCACCACGTCAGCCCGCAGCCGACCTCGGCCGACGGCCAGGCGCTCGATCGTCCAGTCGAACCCGGTGGAGGGCACGCCGACAGCGGTGAGCCTGCGCCGCACGAAATCGGTGTCCACGGAGTCCAGCGCGGTGCTGCCAGGGATCGGGGGGACCGGCCGCGTGGACGAGGCCTCAGCCTCGGCGTGCACGGTCCACTCTCCCTCGGTACCGCCTTCACCCTGACCCGCTTCACCCTGACCCGCTTCGATCCGGGAGGCCAGCCGCAACCGTCCGCCCTCCCGCACTACTTGGACCTCACGGCGTTGCGCGGTCAACAAGGGCCGCCGCATCACCAGGTCGACGAGCACGCCACCGCCCCCGGCGTCCAGGAACGTCTGCGCCAGCACCGCCGCCGGCACGAGTTCCGTGCCACTCACGGTGTGACTGCCCGGGTAGGGGCGGTTGGTGTCGTCCAGCGAGGTCCGCCACGCCGTCACGGCACTGCCCGCCACGGCGGTCCGTGCGCCGAGCAACGTGTGCGCGGTGACGTCGTGGCCACGCGTGCCCGTCACGGGCTCTGGGGTGCGCCAGTGGTCGCGGTGCTGCCACGCCACCGTCGGCAGGGTGACCAGGTGACCCGACGGGTGGAGCCGCGCCCAGTCGACCCGCACGCCGTGGCAGTGCGCCTGGCCCAGCGATGACAGGAACTCCCGCTGTTCGGGGCGGTCCCGGCGCAACGTCCACCCGACCGCCGTGTCGTCGTCCAAGTCGGCCAGGCACTCGACGACGGAATGGGCGACGACCGGGTGCGCGGAGATTTCGAGGAACGCCCGGTACCCGTCCGCCGCCGCCGCCGACACCGCTGCGGCCAGGCGCACGGGTTCGCGCAGGTTCCGCACCCAGTAGTCGGCGTCCAGCGCGACCCGCGAGCGGGGGTCGGCCACCGCCGTACGGTACACCGGGATGGCCGGCTCGCGGGGCAGGACGTCCACCGCTTTGAGGTCCGCGAGCAGCGGTTCCATCTGCGGGCTGTGGAAGGCCACGTCCGACGCGATCTCGCGCACCAGGGCGTCACCGCACCGCGTGAGGAAGTCCGCCACGGCGGCGGGCTCGCCCGACACCACCGTGGTCGACGGCGAAGGGATGATCGCGACCACCACGTCACCACGTCCCGCCAACCGGCGCGTCACCTCGTCGGAATCCAGGCCCACCAGCGCCATTGCGCCCCGGCCCGCGACCCGTCGCAACAGCAGCGACCGGCGGCAGACCAACCGCGCGCCGTCGAGCGGGTCGAGTCCGCCGCACGCGACCGCCGCCGCGATCTCGCCCACGGAGTGCCCGATCACGGCGGCGGGCGTCACGCCGTAGGACCGCCAGACCGAGGTGAGGCCCAGTTGTACCGTGAAGATCAACGCCTGCGTGCGGGCCACGTCGCCGAGGTCGCCATCCCGCAACGCCTTCCGGGGCGAGAACCCCATCTCACGCCGGTACACCGGCTCGACCTCGTCCAGCGCCGCGCCGAACGCGGGCTCGGCCTCCAGCAGCTCCCGTCCCATCCCGGGCCACTGCGAACCGTGCCCGGAGAACACGAACACGGGTCCCGGCCCGTTCACCGGACGCCCGACGGTCACCCCGTCCACGGCCTGGCCGTTGGCCAGCACCCGCAGTCGGGCACGCAGGTCGTCCGGTCCGGTCGCGGGCACGACCGCGCGATGTGCCAGGTGCGACCGGCGCAACGCCAGGGTGTGACCCACCGACGTCAACGGCACACCGTCCGCCAACCTCCGTTCCAACCGCCCGGCACCCGCCGCCAGCGCCTCGGCCGAGGCCGCCGACACCGGGTAGACCCGCAGTCCACCCCGCTCGGCGAACCGCGATCCCCCCGATTCGCGCACCCCCGACCCAACCCACGTCCCAGCCCCCGGACCCACCCCCGGCGCATCCTCGGGTGCCTGCTCCAGCACGACGTGCGCGATCGCCCCGCCGTACCCGAACCCGGACACCGCCGCCCGACGCGGGTGGCCGGTCCACGGCTCGGCCTCCGTCGCCACGCGCAGTCCGTTGTCCTCCCACGGGATGTCGGGGTTGAGCCGGCGCAGCACCCCGGGCGGTACCACTCCGCGTTCCAGCGCGAGCACCGCTTTCACCACGCTCGCCACGCCGGCCGCGCCTTCGAGGTGGCCGATGTTGCCCTTGACCGAGCCGATCGGGCACGGCTCGTCCCGGCCGTAGACCGCGCTCAACGCCGCCACCTCGGCCGGGTCGCCCAGCCGCGTGCCGGTGCCGTGCGCCTCCACGAATCCCACGGTCGTCGGGTCGATGCCGGCGTTCGCGCAGGCCCGGCGCATGACGTGCTCCTGCGCCGGTCCGGACGGGGCCATGATGCCCTCGGTGCGGCCGTCCTGGCTCACCGCGCTGCCCCGCACCACGGCCAGCACCCGGTCGCCCGCGCGCCGCGCGTCGGACAGCCGCCGCAGCACCAGGACACCGCAGCCCTCACCGCGCCCGTAGCCGTCCGCGTCGGCGTCGAACGGCTTGCTGCGGCCGTCCGGGGACAGCGCGCCCGCCGCGTCGAGCGACAGCGTCTCGCCCGGTGACAAGATCAGGTTCACCCCGCCCGCCAGCGCGGTCGAGCAGTCGCCCGCCCGCAGGCCCTGGCAGGCCAGGTGCAACGACACCAGCGACGCGGAGCAGGCGGTGTCCACGGCCAGGCTCGGGCCGCGCAGGTCCAGCGCGTGGGCGATCCGGTCGGCCAGCGCGCACGTCGCCGCGCCGATCCCGGTCCACGCCTCGATGCCGGGCAGGTCCTCCAGCAGCCGGCGGCCGTAGTCGGCCGTGCAGAAGCCGATGTACACGCCGGTCTCGGTGCCCGCCAGCGAGTGCGGCGGCACGCCCGCGTGCTCCAACGCCTCCCACGCCGTCTCCAGCAGGATGCGCTGCTGCGGGTCCATCAGCTCGGCCTCGCGGCCGGACAGGCCGAAGAACGCCGCGTCGAAACCGGCCACGTCGTCCAGGAAGCTGCCACGGGAGGTGACGTGGCGCAACGCGGCCTCGTGCGCCGGGCTCAGGTCGCGGTACCAGTCCCAGCGCTCGGTGGGCGCGGGTCCGGACGTGTCGCGGCCCGCCACGACGAGGTCCCAGAACGCCTCCGGTGTCCCGACCCCGCCGGGGAAGCGGCACCCGACGCCGACCACCGCGATGGGCTCGGTCATGACCACCCCCCACCGGACGCCGACCCCACGACGTGCTCCACGACGTGCCACCATCCACTGTGGACAAAAAGGCATGCGGTGACGACTCCGGGCACGCGCCCGCTCTGGGAATCCACGGTCCTGGCGGCTCCTTCCGGGTGTCGTCGCACCACCGGAATGCTTCCAGCCCGCCGCCCGCCCGCGCATCTCCCAGCGTGCGCGGAATTCGACCGCAGGACCGCAAATACGGAGGTGCCACGGGTCGTGCGACGCGGAAGGGTGGGTGGAGGGATCGACGTCGCGCGGATTCGAGACGCACCGAAGGAGTCCCGATGGACCTGGAGTACAACCCCCTGGACTATGACGTGCAGGAGGACCCCTACCCCTACTACGCCCGGCTGCGGGCGGAAGCGCCGGTGTACTACAACGACAAACTGGACTTCTACGCGCTGTCCCGGCACGCCGACGTCGCGCCCGCGCTGCGCGACTCCGCGTCGTTCTCCAACGAGAACGGGCCGCTGATGGAACGCGAGTACTGGAAGCCGGATTCGGCCCGGCACCACTCCATCGTCGCGATGGACCCGCCGGACCACGCGCACTGGCGTCGGCTGATCTCCGGCAGCTTCTCACCGCGCGCCATCGGCCGGCTGGAGGTCCAGATCCGGGAACTCGCCCGGGAAGCCGTGGAGGCCGCCGTCGAGCGCGGCACGTTCGACGTGATGCGGGACGTGATCTACCCGATCCCGATGGACGCGCTGGGCATCATCGTCGGCGTGCCGCGCGCGGACCGGCCCGAGGTGCAGCGGTTGCTGGAGGGCACCGTGCACCGCGAGGACGGCGCGACCACCATCGGCCCGGCGCAGATGCAGGCGTTCCAGGAGCTCAGCGGGTACTACGCGGGCCTGGTGGAGGAACGCCGCAAGCAGCCCGCCGACGACCTGATCTCGGACCTGCTGGCCTCCGAGATCGACGGCGAACCGCTGGAGACGCAGGACGTCCTGGCGTTCCTGCACCTGCTCGGCGGGGCCAGCACGGTGACCACCATCGACCTGATCGGCAACGCGTGGTACTGGGCGTGGCGCAACCCCGAGCAGCGGCAAGCCGCGCTCGGCGGCGACGTCAACGGCTGGATCGAGGAGAGCCTGAGGTACGACTCACCGGTCCAGATGGTGATCCGCAAGTCCAAGGTCGACCTGTCCCTGCACGGCGTGGACATCCCGGCCGGGTCGCAGGTGCTCATGCTGATGGGGTCGGCGAACCGGGACTCGACGGTGTTCCCCGACGCGGACGAGTTCGACCTGACCCGGGACGCGAGCCAGCTCCTGAGCTTCAGCCGGGGCCCGCACCTGTGCCTGGGCAACCTGATGGCCCGCCGGGTGGCGCGGATCGTGCTGGAGGAGCTGGTCAACCGGGTCGCGGACTACGACCTCGACGTGGACGGCCTGGTGCGCGTGCACCGGAGCACGGTGCGCGGCTTCCGCCGCATGCCCACCGTGGTCACCCTCCGCTGAGCGCGCACGCCTCCACCGCGTCGAACGCCGGCGGTGCACCTCCACCGGGATCGAACGCCGGTGCGGCCCGAGCGGATTCCGCTCGGGCCGCACCGGCGCTTCACGTCGCACCCGACCTCGGGTCAGATGTAGAGGGTGTTGGGCGGCAGGCCGCACAGCACCCGGCCGTAGAGCTCGGCGTTGGTGTCCGGGTGCATCAGCGCGTGCAGGTTGACCGCCTCCACGTCGCGGTGGATGCGCTGCATCGGCACGTCGCTGTAGATCGAGGAGCCGCCGCTGGCCGTGTGGAAGATGTCCACGGCCTCCTTGGCGCGCTTGCACACCGCGCCCAGGTCCGCCCGTGCCAGGGCCCGCTCCCCGATCGACCACGGCGTCCCGGTGGCGGCCTTGGCGTCCACCAGGTCCGCCAACCGGTGCGCGTGGAACTGCGCCTCGTCGACCTTCATCGTCGCCTCCGCGACCTGGAGGTGCGTCAACGGCGCGTCGCGCTGGTTCTCGTAGTCGGTGTAGGTGATCTTGCGACCGGGCAGGCGCTCGAAGAACGCCTCCTGCGCGGCCTTCGCCAGCCCCACCACGGTACCGACCGACGACGCGGCGGCGACGGGCAGCAGGGGAGCGCGGTAGATCGCGCTGCCCGCGTTGGCCGTCGACGCGTTGTTCCCCTGCACCACCGCGCCCAGCGGCAGCACGCGTTCCCGCGGCACGAAGACGTTGTCCGCCACGGTGCTGACGCTGCCGGTGCCCTTGAGGCCCGCCGTGTGCCAGTCGTCCACGATCGTCAGGTCGGACATCGGCACCAGCGCGATGATCGGGGCCGGCTCGCCGTCGGGGTCGAGCAGGATCGCGATGACCTCCTGCCACCGGCTGTGCCACGCCCCGGTGATGAAGCCCCACCTGCCGTTGACGACGACGCCGCCGTCGGCGGGGACGGCCGTCGCGGTCGGGCTCAGCGTGCCGCAGACGCGCGAGTCCGGCTCCGCGAAGACCTCGTCCTGCACCTCGTCCGGGAACAGCCCGGCCATCCACGTCGGAATCCAGTAGACCGAAGCGGTCCACGCCGCCGAGCCGTCCGCGCGGCCCAGCTCGGTCGCCACCTCGACCAGGGTGCGCGTGTCGGCCTCGTACCCGCCGTAGCGGTGGGGGGTCCGCAGCCGGAAGACACCGGCGTCGGCCAGGGCGTCCACGGACTTCTCGTGCAGCCTCCGGTTCTCCTCCGACCAGGCGGCGTTCTCGCGGAGCAGCGGGACCACGTCCGCCGCGCGGCCGACGAGGTCCTCCCTCGTCGGTATCTCGCTGGTCAACACCATTTCCTCCCTGGAGAGCTCAGACGGGGGACTGCGGCCGTTCCGGCGCTCGCCGCCCGAAGGACCACCCGACCTTCCCACCCGCGTCGTGCCCGCCGCATCTCGCTGGTTGCGGAGATCGGCCCGGCCCACCGGGGTCAGCTCCAGCGCAGTTGGAGTTCGTCGATCGACCAGATCATGGTCGCCCGCTCCCACGGGGCTTTCGCCAACTCGTAGTCGGGGACCAGCCGGTGCCACTCCTGGAGCAGCAACGACATCTCCTGGCGGGCCAGGTGCGCGCCGAGGCAGGTGTGCCGGCCCGCGCCGAAGGACACGTGCCGCGCGCCCCGCCGGTCCAGGTCGACCTCCGTCGCCCGCGGGTAGGCCCGCTCGTCGCGCCCGGCCGACGCCAGCGAGAAGACCGCGACGTCCCCGGCGCGCACCGGGCACCCCCGGAACTCGGTGTCGCGGGTCGCCCTCCGGGTCGGCGTGGCGATGGGGTAGACCCGGAGGCTCTCCTCGACCATGCCCGGGACCAGGGACGGGTCGCGGACCAGCCGACGCCGGTCCTCCGGGTGCGTGGCCAGGTGGAACACCGTCCACGTGAGCTGGCTGGCGGTCGTCTCCAGCGCCGCGCCCAGCACCGTCATCAGGCAGTTCACCAGGTCTTCGTCGGACGGCGGCGCACCGTCGACCTCCCAGCGGGCCGCCGCCGCGACGATGTCGTTCCGCGACGGGTCGGGGTGCGCGCGGGTCCGCGCGAGCAGCTCGCCGAAGTAGGCGGTCATCTCGGCGGCGGCCCGCCGCTGCGCCCGCAGCGCCTCGTCGGGGTCGTCGCCCCGGAAGTGCAGGCCGTCGGTCCACTCCAGGAACCGCCCGACGTCCTCCCGGGCCACCCCCATGATCGGCAGGAAGGCGGCGGAGGTGAACACCTTGGCCACGTCGGTCAGGAAGTCGCACTGGCCGCGCGGTCGCACGCCGTCCACGACGGACTCGGCGAGCCGGCGCTGGTCCTCCCGCATCGCGCGCACCCGGCCGGGGGTGAACCACGCCGCCAGCAGTCGCCGCCACGTCGTGTGCGAGTCGCCGTCCAACTGGATCGGCACCATCACCCGGTCGGGTTCGGGTTCGAACGGGAACACGACCGAGCTGGACCAGAGGTCGGCCTGTTTGAGCCCTTCCGCCACGGCGTCGTGGTCGGTGAACACCCGGTAGCCCTGGGCGTCGTGGGTGTGCAGGGCGGGGCGCGCGTGCGCGCGGTGCTCGTCCATCTCCTGGAAAGCGGTCAGGGCGGGTGCCGGCGGGCGCAAGGTCGTGTAGTCGCGGATCGGGCAGGTGGTCTGTTCCGGAGCCTCCACGTGACGTCTCCTCTGTTCGCTCCCCTGGGATCGACGCTAAGCCGGCCACCACCGGGTCGGCATACGCGATCGTGTGGTTTGGAAACGGTCCTGCACCGTTTCGGAGTAGTCGGGGAGTAGCGATCAGCCCAGGTCGGTCGGCGATTCCAGGCGGGTCCCGATCGCGGTGAGGAAGCGGGAGGCGTCGGCACCGTCGATCACCCGGTGGTCGAAGGACAGGGCGAGGGTGACGACGTGGCGCAGCGCGAGCCGGCCCTGGTGGGCCCAGGGGCGTTCGGCGATCCGCCCGACGGCCAGGATGACCGTTTCGCCCGGGACCAGGATCGGCGTGCCCGCGTCGGTGCCGAACACCCCGGCGTTGCTGATGGTCAGGGTGCCGCCGACGAACTCGGCGGGGTCCGTCGTGCCCTCGCGGGCCCGCTCCACCAGACCGGTGAGCGCGCGGGCCAGGTCGGGTGCCGACAGGGTGTGCGCGTCCTTGACGTTGGGCACCACCAGGCCGCGATCCGTCGCGACCCCGATCCCCAGGTTCACCCGGCGTTTCAGCACGACGTCGCCGGTCCGGTCGTCCCAGGACGCGTTGACCCCGGGGTGGTCCGCCACGGCCCCGACCACGGCCCGCGCCACGAACAGCAGCGGTGACACCCGGACGTCCGCGTACTCGGGCCGCTGCCGGAACTCCCGGACCGCCTCCACGGTGGGCGTCACGTCGACCTGCGACCACGTCGTCACGTGCGGCGCGGTGAACGCGGACCGCACCATCGCCGCCGCCGTCCGGGCGCGCACTCCCGTGACGTGCACCCGTTCCTCGTCCGCCGCCTCCTCGACCCGCACGGCCTTGCGCCGCCGTCGCACGGGCGGCCGGGACTCCTTCGCGCCGTAGCCCACCAGGAGCGGGTCGCCGCCGACGTCGACGGTCAGCAGCGGCGCGCCGACGTCGACCGCCGCACCCGCCTCGTGCAGCACCTCGACCACGGTCCCCGCGAACGGCGACGGCAGCTCCACCAGCGCCTTCGCCGTCTCGACCTCGACCACCACCTGGTCCACGGCGACCACGTCGCCCGGGGCGACCCGCCACGCCACCACCACGGCCTCGGTCAGACCCTCGCCGACGTCCGGGAGCCGGAACTGCCTGCGCTCACCCACCTGTCACCACCGGAAGCTTCGGTCGACCGCGTCCAGGACCCGGTCGAGATCGGGTAGGTAGTGCTCCTCCAGGCGGGACGGGGGGTAGGGCACCGCGAACCCCCCGACCCGCAGCACGGGCGCGGCCAGCGCGCCGAAGCACCGCTCGGTGACGCGGGCCGCCAGCTCGGCCCCGTACCCGCCGAACACCGGGGCCTCGTGCACGACCACGCACCGGCCCGTGGACCGGACCGCCGCGACCACCGTCTCCTCGTCCAACGGGTTGAGCGACCGCAGGTCCACGACCTGGATCGACCGCTCCGCGTCCGCCTCGGCGGCCAGCAGGCACGTCGCCACGCTCGGGCCGTAGGTCAGCAGGGTCACGTCGGTGCCGTCGCGCACCACGGCCGCCCGGTCGATTCCCGGGTCCACCGGGCCGCCCAGCGACACCGGGCCCTTGTCCCAGTAGCGCCGCTTGGGCTCGAAGAACACCACCGGGTCCGGGCAGTCGACGGCGCGCCGGACCATGGCGTACGCGTCGGCCGGGTTGGCGCAGGTGACCACCCGCAGCCCGCCGGTGTGCGTGAAGTACGCCTCGGGCGACTCGCCGTGGTGCTCGGCCGCGCCGATGCCGCCGCCGTACGGGATGCGGATCACCACCGGCAGTTCCAACCGCCCGCGCGAGCGGGAGCGCATCTTGGCCAGTTGCGTGGTGATCTGGCTGAACGCCGGGAAGACGAACCCGTCGAACTGGATCTCGCACACGGGCCGGAACCCGCGCAGCGCCAACCCGATCGCGGTGCCGACGATCCCGGACTCGCCCAGCGGGGTGTCCACCACCCGCTCCGGGCCGAACTCGCGTTGCAGGCCGTCGGTCACCCGGAAGACGCCGCCGAGCGCGCCGACGTCCTCGCCCATCACCAGCACCGACGGGTCGTCGGCCAGCGCTTGGCGCAGTCCCTCGTTGATGGCCTTGCCCAGGGCGATCGCGCTCACCGCTCGTCCTCGAACGCGTCGAGGTAGGCCAGGTGGTCGGCGCGCTCGGCGGCGACGACCGGGTGCGCGGCGGCGTAGGTGTGGTCCCAGATGGTTTCCACGGCCGGGTCGGGCAGCGCGATCACCCGGCGGCGGAGGTCGGCCGCGATGTCGGCGGCCTCGGCGTCGACGGCGTCGAAGAACGCCCGGTCGGCGAGCCGGCTGCGGGACAGGTGCGCGCGCACGCGGGCGATCGGGTCCTTGCGCCGCCACTGCTCGACCTCGCCGGCCGACCGGTAGCGGGTCGGGTCGTCGGTCGTGGTGTGGCCGCCCATCCGGTAGGTGAACGCCTCCACGAGGGTCGGCCCGCCGCCCGCGCGCGCCCGGTCCATCGCCTTCCTGGTCACCGCGAGGCAGGCCAGCACGTCGTTGCCGTCGACCCGCACGCCCGGGAAGCCGAAACCGTCCGCGCGGCGGTGCAACGGGATCGTGGACTGGGTGCGCACGTGCTCGGAGATCGCGTACTGGTTGTTCTGGCAGAAGAACACGACCGGCGCGTGCTGCGCGCTCGCCCACACGAACGCCTCGTTCACGTCACCCTGGCTCATCGCGCCGTCGCCGAAGTACGCGATGACCGCGTCGGTCCCGCTGTCCCGGTCGACGCCCATGGCGTACCCGGTGGCGTGCAGCGCGTGCGCGCCGATGACGATGCTGTAGAGGTGGAAGTTGTGCCGTCGCGGGTCCCAGCCCATGTGGTAGACGCCCCGGAAGTGGCCCAGCACCTCGGTCATGTCGACTCCGCGACACCACGCGACACCGTGTTCGCGGTAGGTGGGGAACGCCATGTCGCCCGGCGCGAGCGCCCGGCCGGAGCCGACCTGGGCCGCCTCCTGCCCCGCGAGCGACGCCCACACCGCCAGTTCGCCCTGCCGGGCCAGGGCCAGCGCCTGCGTGTCGATCCGGCGCACCACCACCATGTCCCGGTACAGGTCGGCGATCGCGGAACCGGTGATGGACAGCGGGAAGTCCGGGTGCTCGACGCGCAGGCCGCCGGGTGTGAGCAACTGGACCGGGTCGGGCTCGTCGCGCGGGGCGGGCCGGGGCCGGGTGGCGGAGCGCTCGGTGGCGGGGACGGAGGTCATCGGAAAACTCCACTTCGGTCGCCGAGCCGCCGGGCGCTCGGGCGGGCTGTGCCGGCCCGGCACCGGGGAAGCGGCCGGGGCACCTCCGGCGTCGCGGGCGTTCCCGCGAGCCGGGGGAGGGTGGTCAGGCCGGCGCGAACAGGTCGCGCAGCGCTTCGGCGAGGTCCGCGCCGCCCGGTTCCCGGACGCGTTCCTCCGGTCCGGTCAGCAGGTGGTCCACGACCCGCCGGACGGTCGCCTCCAGCTCCGCGCGCACCGCGTCGTCCACGGCGGGCAGGCGGGAGCGCAACCGGCGCAGCTCGGCTTCCACCACGGCGGTGGCGTGCGCGCGCAGCGCCGCGACCTCCGGTGCCCTGTCGACGGTGGCGGTCACGGCGCACCGCCGCGCGCCACCGCCGGGCGGGGCACGGCGTCGGGTCCGCCGTCGAGCGCGGGTTCGTCCACGGTGCCGCGCCTCCTCTGCCGTGCGGGCTCCGGCCGACCCCCGGGAGGCCGTCCGCCCGTACGGCGGGCGACCTCCCGGTCCGATCGGGATCAGGTGTTGACGGGGCTGTTCTGGTAGGTGGCCAGACGCCACTCGCCGTCCTGCCTGACGGCCACCCAGGACGCGCGGATCGCGCGCTCGGGGGTGACCTCGGTGTCGCCCGGCGCGACGACGCCGCCCTGGGTCACCAGGATGCCGAGGTCCGCGCCGAACAGGCGCAGGTCGAGCGGGGTGCCGGTGACCGTGGTGCCCCGGTAGGGCCCCTCGTACGCGGTGGCCAGGAACTCGCGGATCTCCTCGCGGCCCCGGCGGTACAGGCCGGGCAGGATCATGACGCCGTCGTCGGTGAACAGGTCGGCGACGGCCGCCGCGTCGTGCGCCGCCCAACCGGCGATCATGCGCTGCGGCAGCGCCGCGATGGCGGCCTGGTCGGCGTCGGTCGGCCCGGCGTGCGCCGCGCCCCGCTCCGAGGTGGTCCGGTCCGGCGTGCCCTGCTCCGGCGTGGTCCGGTCTGGCGTGGTCCGGTTGGTGGTGGTCTGGTCGGACGTGGTCATCTCGCTCCTCCGTACGTCTTCAGGTGGGCGCTCCCGCGAGGCGCGCCGGTCGGGCAGCGCGCCCCCCGTGGACCCTTGCGCCCGCGACGGGGGTGTCGCACCTTCCCGCGTGCTCGATCAGTCCCGCACCAACCGCGCCACGCCGCGCCGCCCGGCGGTCTCGCCGTCCGGTGACGGCGCGCCGTAGGTCACGTCCACGCCGCGATCGCGCAGCGCCCGGACGATGCCGGGCATCGCGCGCTCGGCCAGCGCGGCGATGGTGAGCGCGGGGTTCACGGTCACCGCGCCCGGCACGGCCGACCCGTCGGTGACGAAGATGCCGGGGTGGCCGCGCAGCTCGTGCCGGTCGTCCAGGGCGGAGGTCGCCGGGTCGTCGCCGATGCGGCAGGACGCCAGCGGGTGCACGGTGTACGCGCCCACCACGTCGTTGGTCCACGGCATGACCTCCGCGAGCCCGTCGCGCTCCAGGATGTCCTTGACCGCCGCGTCGGACCGCCGCCAGCCCGACAGCGTGTTCTCGGTCGGCCGGTAGGAGATGGGTCCGCGCCCCAACATCTGCTGGGAGATGCGCACGGCGTTGCCGGTGGGCGGCGGGGTGCCGAAGACACCCTCGTTGTCGTCCTCGGTCATCGCGAAGATGGTCAGCCACGACTGCCACCGCTCGACGATCTTCTTCTTCTCCGTGCCGAACCACGACGGCCCGGCCGCGCCCGGGACCTGCGCCAGGATGGTGCCGAACCCCGGCGGGAAGTAGAGCTGCTCCAGGCAGAACCGGGAGAACTCGGGCAGGTCGGGGTCGAGGTTGTCCCAGCTCGCCACGCACGGGCCCTTGCCGATCTGGTTGGCGGCGTAGGCCAGGTCGTCCTCGCGGGTCAGGCCGAGCAGGTCGCGCGCCCGGTCCTCGTCGATGATCGCGGTGTTGAGGCGCTCGCCGTTGCCGGAGAAGTACCGGCCCACCGCGTGCGGCAGCGCCCCCAGGGTCTCCTCCGAGCGCTGGAGGATCACCGGGGTCGCACCCGCGCCCGCCGCCAGGATGACGACCTTGGCGTCGATCTCGCCGCTGCCCACGCTCATCCGGTAGTCCACGTCGTGGATGACGTTGTAGCTGACCCGGTAGCCGCCGTCGGCGGTGCGCGCCAACCGCTGCACCTCGTGCAGGGGCCTGATCCGCGCACCGTGCGCGACGGCCGCCGGCAGGTAGTTGAGCAGCAGGGACCGCTTGGCGTCGAACCGGCAGCCGGACATCATCCAGTTGCAGTTGGTGCACAGCTCGGTGTCGATCGCGACCGGGACGGGGTTGGCGGTGCGCCCCGCGTGGTCGCACGCCGCCGCGAACAGCCCTCCCGAGTAGGTCACCTCGTCCCAGCCCTGCCGGGTGACCGGCAACGCCTCGCACACCCGGTCGTACCAGGGGTCGAGGGTGTCCCGGGTGACCGCCGCGGGCCACATCCGGCGGCCGAGGCCGCCCTGCCGGTCGAACACGAACCTCGGCGCGCGCGGCATCGCGGCGAAGTAGACGACGCTGCCGCCGCCCACGCAGTTGCCGCCGAGCAGGCTCATGCCGTCGCCGACGACGAAGTCGAAGATCCTGGTGTAGGAGGAGCCGAGCAGGAAGTCGTGCTCGAAGTCCTCGCCCTCCAGCCACGGACCCCGCTCCAGCACGACGACCTTCGCCCCGCCGGCGGCGAGGTGGTAGGCGGCGATCGCGCCGCCGAAGCCGCTGCCGACGATCAGCACGTCGGTGCTCTCGGTGCTCGTCATCGAAACCCCCTCGTCAGGCCGGGTCGCCGGACGGCGTGGTGCCCGGGTGCGTCCGGGCCAGCGGCCTGCCGTAGGAGTAGGAGGGGAACCGCCACAGGCGGTCGGCGTCCGGTTCGGCGAACCGCATCGCGCGCAACCCGGGGTGGCCCGCCGCCATCGCCTCCACGGTGTGCAGGTGCGCGCCCGTGTCGAACGCCATGTTGCTGAACAGCGCGAGCGCGACCCAGCCGTCCTTCTCGGGGTGGCCGGGCGCGACGAGCTCCGCGACGAGACCGGTGCGGAGCGCGAACGGCAGGGCGACGAAGGGCGGCACGCCGTCGTCCAGCGCGCACCCCTCCCGGGCGGCGTAGTCCCGGGCGTGGCCGTTGAGCATGGCGGTCAGGTTGTCCAGCCCGTCCACGACACCGGCCGCGGGTGTCTCCAACAATGCGATCGCGCCCGCTTCCACGGCCCCGGCGGTGTCCGCCGCCCCCGCGACGGCCCGATCCTCCGGTGACCGCTTCACGCCCGGGACAATGGTGTCCGCGAACGCCTCCAGCGTCATGGTGCGGACGGTGCGATCCGGTGCGGTGTCCGATTGCACGACAGGTCCTCTCTCCGGGCGACAATGGTGTCGGGCGTCGCCGGGGGCCTCGACCGGCGGGGCCCCTTAATGTGCGGCGGTGGCCACCCGGGCGTTCGTCCCATGGTCTCCCCGGAGATGTGGTCGGCGCTTCTCCGAGTGTGCCGTGATGTGCCGGACCGGTTCCGGTGCGGGCCCCCGAAGGAGCTGCGGGGCCGGTGTGGACGCACCCGGAAGCACCACCGGGCTGCCGCCGAGAGGGTTAAGGGGGGTGCTCGGAAAATGTGCCCGCACGGCTGCCGCGAGATCAGCTAAAGGTTCCTCGGGGGCCGCCATATCGACCGTTCCGGTTCGTTCTAAACATCCTCGGAAGAGATCCCGGCGAAAACTGCCCGGCCGATCTTGGAACCGCAGGTGGGGGGCGGTGTGCACAGCTTGCGCAGGTCGTCGCGGCCCTGGTAGCTTGCGATTAAGTGCGATTCACAGGCCTGGGGGCAGCGCTGAGGACCGGTACGCGACGGCGGACCGGCCCGGGTGACCGGAATACCCGGCGGTGCCGCGGATCGATTTGTCGGTTTCGGTACGTCTCTGTGAAATCTCTGCGAATGGGGTTCGTCTTGTGGTGCAGGTTATTGAACGTGCGGTAGGCCAAGTCATCGACTTCATGCACGAGAACATCGGCGAACAATTCACGATAGACGATATGGCGCGGACCGCGAACTACAGCAAGTTCCATTTCTCCCGTGCTTTCCTGCGGGTGACCGGAGTTTCTCCGGGACGGTTCCTCGCGGCCATTCGCCTGCAAGAGGCGAAGCGGCTGCTGGTGGCGACCTCACTGACCGTGACGGATATCAGTCACCGGGTCGGCTACACCAGCGTCGGCACTTTCAGCTCGCGCTTCCGGAGCACGGTCGGGGTGTCGCCGACGACATTCCGGCAATCCGGCGGGTTCACCCGGCACATCCCGATGGCCCGGCGCGCCGTGGACGCGCGCACGGCCGTCGTGCAGGGTGAGATCACCGCGCCGGCCGGCCCGCCGGGGCTGCTGTTCATCGGCCTGTTCCCGGACGGGATTCCGCAGGGGTCGCCGATCCGGTGCACCGTGCTGCGCCGGCCCGGCTCCTACCTGCTCACCTGCGTGCCGCCCGGCACGTGGCACCTGCTGGCCCAGTCGGTGGCGCTGGGGCACGAGTCGATGCTGGGGGCCGGTCCCTTCGCGCACGACCTGGCGCTGTCCGTGGCCTCGCACGGCCCGATCACCGTGCGGCCCGGCCAACCGGTCCGCGACGCGGACCTCACCCTGCGCCCGATCTGCCACCTGGACCCACCGGTCCTGTTGGCGCTGCTGGACGTGCGCACGCACGCCCTCGGCGCGAGCGCCAACGCGGGTGGCTGACCGCACGGCGGGTGCGCGGCGCGCGGGGTCGTCCTCCGGAGACGGGAGGGCGGCCCCGCGCGTCACGGCGTCGCCGCTCAGCCGACGGGGTGCACGGTGACCGACAGGCCGCCGCGAATCCGCAGCGACAGCATCGGCTCGGGCACCACCGGTCGGCCGGGCACGGACCGCAGGTCCAGTTCGCGGGTGATCATCGCGAGCGTGAAGACCGCCTCCATCACCCCGAGGTGGTTGCCCACGCAGAACCGCGGCCCGGCCCCGAACGGCAGGTAGGCGTAGCGCGGCCGGTCGTGCGTGGCCGCCGGGCCGAACCGCTCGGGGTCGAACCGGTCCGGGCGGTCCCAGAACGCCGGGTGCCGGTGCAGGGTGTACGGGCAGATCAGCACGTCCGCGCCGGCGGGCACGAACCACCCGCCCACCTCGTCGTCGGCCTGCGCCGCCCGGGGCAGTATCCACACCGGCGGGTACAGCCGCACCACCTCGTCGACCACCATGGCGGTGTAGCGCAGCGCGTGCAGGTCCTCGAAGACCGGCGCGCGGTCGCCCAGCACGGCCCGCGCCTCCGCGCGGACCCGCTCCCGCACCTCGGGGTGCCGGTCGAGCAGGTGGAACGCCCAGCCGAGCGTGCTGGCCGTGGTCTCGTGCCCGGCCAGCATCAGCGTCACCAGCTCGTCGTGCAGCCGGCGGTCGCCGACCGCGCCGTCCCGCTCCTCGGCCACCGACGCCAGCACGCGGGAGAGCACGTCGTCGCCGTCCGCGCCGCCGTGCTCGACCCGCCGGGCCGCGAGCTCGTCCACGACCCGGCGCAGCTCCCGGCGCGCCTTGCGGAACCGGAGCTGGTGGGGGAGCGGCACCCACATGGGCACCGCGCTCATCGTCACCATCTCGAACATCGCCTGGTCCTGCACCGCCTCGAAGGAACGCCCGATGTGCTCGAACCGGGACAGGTCCTCGGACAGCAGGGTCCGCCCCAGCACGTCGAGGGTGAGGCCGGTCACCTCCTCGGTCAGGTTGACCGGCGGGCCGCCGATCCCGGCCCGCAGCCGGTCGACGAGGCGGCCCGCCGACTCGGCCACCGCGCCGGCCTGCCGGGCGATCCGCTTGTGCTGGAACGCCGGCTGGGTGGCCTTGCGCTGCTTGCGCCACAGCTCGCCCTCGCTGGTGAGCAGCCCGTCGCCGATCGCGCGGCGGGCGTGCACCAGGCCGATCCCCTTGTGGTAGTCGGCCGCGTTGTCCGCGAGCACGTGCTTGGCGTGCTCGGGGTGGTTGAAGAAGTACAGCGTCTTGGGCCCGATGGCCATCCGGACGGCGTCGCCGTACCGCTCGGCCGCCGAGGTCATCAAGGTCAGCCGGTCCCCGGCGAGTTGCCTGAGCAGGCCCAGGGTCGCCCTGCGCGGTGGTCCCGGCGGTGTGCGCCGGACGTGGGCCGTGGTGGACGTCATGTCCGCACGACCTCGCTCCCCTTCGGCACGCCGTTGCCCGATACGTCCACAGTGGACGGTCCGGCCGCCGGCACCTCGCCGGCCGGTGCCGCCTGCTGCTGCTCGCGTTCGAGCCGGGCGCGCTCCACGACGTGCAGCGCCCACAGGAAACCACCGCGGCACAGGCACACGATCGCCGTGGCGAAGAAGATCCCGTACGGGATGCTCATGCCCATCAGCACGCCGTACACCGCCGCCACCCCGCCGCCGAACGCGATCTGCGACGCCGGGCGGGACGGGCTGGTGCCCGGGTCGGTCACCATGTAGTTGGTGAACAGCACGAACGCGACACCGGTCATCATGCCCAGCCCGGCCGGGATCGAGACGTCGAGCAGCACGCCGCGGATCACCGCCTGGAGCGCGAACCCGACCAGCCAGGCCATGATCAGCCACAGCCGGCCGGTCAGCATCCCGTTGAGCATGGTGCCCGCGACCACGATGATCACCGGGATCAGCCAGTCGACGACCGTGCCGACGTTCTCGGTGAAGTGGTAGGGCGGTGCGATGGACGCCCACGGGAACACCAGCAGGATCACCACGATGCCGAAGTTCGACGGGTTCATGAAGTGCCGCAGCCGGCCCCGGACCGGGACGCGCAGCACCCACTTCGCGCCGACCGCGACGGTGACGCCGAAGATCATCGCCCACACGTTGTCGTTGACGTAGATGAGCATGTTCATGGCGAGGCTGGTGATGTGCGCGGGGAAGAGGAACTCCGCCAGGCCCCGGAACCCGTTGCCCGCGAACCTCGGCGCGCGGCCGTCCTGCCGCGCGGAGACCGTCTCCAGCCCGATCTCCACGGCGTAGCCGGTGGCCAGCGCGATGAACGGCCACAGCCACGGCTGCTCGAAGCCCAGGACCGTGTAGCCCAGGACGTTGAAGACGGTGATGGAGATCGCGAAGCGCCGGAGCGCGGTGACGACCTTCGGGTCGTGGCGCGGCGGGCTCGGTGTCGTCTCGGCCATGTCACTTCTCCTCGGCCTGGTCGCCGAGCTGGATGTCGTGCCAGCCCGCGGACAGCGTCTTGTCCTGCTCGTGGACGGTCCCGTCGCGGTCGCGCCAGGTGAGGCGCACCTCGACCGGACCGGTGGCGTCGCCGAGTCCGAAGTGGACCTCGTGGCTGCGCTTGCCGGAGTGGCCGCTGCCGCCGTCGACCCGGTTGACCTGCCTGCGCCCGTCCGGCGTCGTCACGGTCACCTGCGCGCCGATCGCGGGGGAGCCGGGGGTGTCGCCGCCGCCCTCGCGGGTCAGCCGCAGGCCCAGGAAGCCCCGGTCGGACGTGCCGGTGTTGTGGTAGAAGACCGGGTCCGCCCACTGGCGGGAGACCGCCATGTCCAGCCGGCCGTCGCCGTCCACGTCACCGGTCGCGATGCCGCGGGTGGGCACCGGGACGTCCAACCCCAGCGACGGGGCCAGGTCGGTGTAGCGCTCGTCCTGGTTCTTCACGAACAGGTGGAACCGCTGGCTGCCCCCGATGTCGTCGCCGGCCGTCAGGTACGGCCACCACAGCGGGTCGGACAGCAGCGAGTCGTTGGCGGTGGCCAGTTCCTGGAGCTGCGGCCAGCGGTTCACGTCGCCCTTGACGAAGCCGGTGGCCTGCGCGACCTCCAGCTCCCCGCTGTTGTCGAAGTCCGCGAGCTTCACGTCCCACCCCCACCCGGACCAGGCGAGCTGGAGCGGTGCGCTCCGGTCCTCCCACGGCGCGACGCCCCGGTCCAGGTCCGCCTTGATCGCCCCGGTGTCGCCGGAGGTGCTCATCCAGGCGAAGTGGCTCTCCTCGATGCCGAACGACGTGGTGATGTTGCTGACGTACATGTCGTAGACGCCGTCGCCGTTGAGGTCGCCGAAGTCCACGCCCATGCCCTTGAACGAGTCGTGGCCGACGTTCTTGGACTTGGGCTCCATCGGGCCGCGCGCGCCCTCGACCGGCGCGAACCGGAAGTGGCCCGGCGTGGACAGGTTGTGCAGCATCCGGTCCGGGCCGAAGTCGTGCGCCAGGTAGAGCTCCGGCAGCAGGTCGCCGTCCACGTCGGTGGCGCTGGACGCCAGCGCCCAGCCCTTCGAGGCGTCCCGCGGGATCGCCTCCTCGTCGGGCTCGAACCGCGCGGTCGGGGTCGTGCCCGACGTGCCGCCGGTCCAGCGGAAGACGTAGTCCTCGCCGCCGTTGAGCGCCATCGACATCGAGTGGTTCATCGCGACGCCGGAGTCCTTGGAGGGGTCGAGCACCGGGCCGTGCGGGAAGTAGTTGCCGATGTAGACGTCGTCGTGGCCGTCGCCGTCGAAGTCCGCGACGGTGGCCGAGTTCGTGTTCCACTCCGGACCGGAGTACCGGCCGCCGGCCGCGCCGGGCACCAGCTCGGTGGGCGTGTAGGTGTCGGCGGTCAGCCCCGTCGCGCCCTCCCGGGCCAGGTGCAGGATCGGCGTGCGGCCCCACAGGTAGACCAGGAGGTCGATCCGGCCGTCCTCGTTGAAGTCGCCGGGCACGCAGCCCATCGGGGCCATCACGTCGTTGACCGGCAGCGCGCCGGAGCTCAGGGCGAACGGCGGGTAGCGCGGCTGCCGGCCCGCCTCGGGCGCGGGCGTGACGACGACCTGGTCGATCCGCACGTCCACGAAGCAGATGTCGTTGGACAGCCCGTCGCCGTCGAGGTCGTTGAGCGCGATGGCCGAGCCGACCGAGGAGATCCACGCGTCGATGTGCCGGTAGTCCTGGTTGACCTTGCGCACGGACTGCTGGGTGTAGCCGCCGGGCAGCGCGATCGACTCGGCCGCGAAACCGAAGTGCGAGGCCAGGTCGCGCTTCTCGGCGGCCGACGACTCGGGCAGCCGGGCCACCGCGAAGGTGGCGGCGACCAGCACCAGCGCGATGATGCCGGGAAGCTGCCGGCGCAGCCAACCTGCGGTGCCGCTCACGTGCCGACCCCTTCCTGGTGGACGAACTGCCGGGCGGTGCTCTGCCGCCAGGTCTCGAACGCGGGCACCGCGCCGTCGACGACGGGCGGTCCGGGCCGCACGTCCCGGGTGATCCGGGCCGCCTGCTCCGGCGTGGTGCCGCAGAAGACCCGGGTGGCGAGGCCGGTGTGCGGGACCAGCAGGCCCGCCTTGACCCGGGCCTCGGCGGCGAACGCGCTCGCCTGGGCGACCAGGGGCGCGTGCCGGCCCGCGCGGTGCCGCAGCAGCACCAGTTCGTCCTCGGACCCGCCGCCCGCGTACGTGGCCGCCAGACCCGCACCCGCGTACAGGTCCTCGTGCCGGTGCTCGGCGAACCGGTCGATCAGGTCCGCGACGTGCTGGGCGTCGGTGCCCCCGACGAACCACATCGCGCGCCCGATGCCCTGGTCCACCGCGCGGTTGGCGTACGCGCGCGGACCGGCCGCCGGCCACGGGAACCGGGGGTCGACGTACTGGTGGTGCACGTACTGCCCGGTCTTGAAGTACGCCTGGTGGAAGCCGTACCCGTCGAGCACCAGCCAGCGCAGCAGCGGGTCGGTCCGCACCTCGGCGGGCCAGCGGAAGCGGGGCAGCCGGGCCATTCCCCAGCCGATCCCGACGTAGACCATGTACACGTGGTCGGCGGCGCGTCCCGCGAGGAACTCCTCGACGTGCCGGCGGTGGCCGAAGGGCAGCCCGTCCAGGACCGCGAAGCCCATGCCGGCACCCTCGTAGGCGAATCCCCGGAACTGGGCCGGGAGCGTGTCGAGCCGGTCCTCGGCGTCCCCCGGGCGGCGCGCCTCGACGGCGTACGCGTACCCGGTGAGGAACATCCGGCCGACGGTTTCCAGCAGTTCCCTGGACGCCTCGTCCTTCACCCGGAACCCGCGTTTCGCGAGCGAGGTCTCGGCTGCGTCAGGAGTCAGTACACGGCGCCGCAAGGCGCGCAGAACACTCACCTTGGTCCCCTCCAATGTCCGGAAACCGGTGACCGGACGGCTGATGGGAAAATCGTCGCAGCGAATCCGGTGGGCGGTCTACTCCGTGCGTGCGCTCCGGTTACGCGGGAATGCGCATCAGGTCGGCGTGCCCCGCCGGGCTCCGCTGAAATGCGCACGGATTCGGCTGCGCCAGGTCTCGTAGGGAGGTACCGGGCCGCTCTCGTCGAGTCCTCCGGCGGTCGCGTCGACCAGTTCCACCGCGGCCTGCGGGGTGCCCCCGGTAAACGCGTCCACGGCGATCGTGCTGTGTTCCGGCACGAATCCCGCATGAATCCGGGCCTTCGCCGCGAACACCGCGCCGAGCGCGAGTTCGGCGCGGTGCTCCCCGGCCGCGCCGGTCAGCGCGGCGAGTTCGGCGGGCGTGCCGCCCCCGGCGAACGTCGCGGCCAGGCCGACGCCGCTCCACAGGTCCGCCCGCCGCGCCGGGGCGAACCGCCGCACGGCCGCCGCGACCTCCGCGCAGCGCGCGCCGTGGATGAACCACAGCGCCCGCCCGATGCCCTGGTCCACCGCGCGCGGGAAGTAGTCGGCACGGCCCTGCCACGGGTAGGGCGCGGGCACGCGCTGCTCGTCCACCCACGTGCGGGTGTGGAAGTAGGCCAGGTCGAAGCCGTAGCCGTCGACGGCCAGCCAGCTCACGACCGGGTGGTACGGCGAGCCGGACAGGTCCGGCACCACCTTGCGCCACAGACCGCGCGGCAGGCGCGCCATCGCGAACCCGATGCCGATGTAGGCCACGAAGAGGTGGTCCGCACCGCTGCCGGTCAGCAGGTCGCGCACCCGCGTGCCGCGCCCCACCACGTCGCGGATGGTGAACGCCATGACCGCGCCCTCGTGGGCGAAGCCGCGCAGCGCGGGGTTTACGAACCCGAGCCGGCGCTCCACCTCCCACCCGTCGCGGGAGTCGATGCCCCACTCGAAGCCGCAGACGACCGACTGCGGGACGGCCTCCAGCCGCGCGGCGTGCTCCGACGACGCGCCGGGGAAGCCGCGCGCGCGGAAAGCCACCTCCTCCAGCGACGGGGCGAGCACCAACCGGCGCAGCGAGCCGAGCGTGGTCGACATGGGCAGAGCACCCCCGGGGGTCGGGTTCCGCGCGGCGGGGTCAGCCCACCCACGGTGCGATCGGGTACCACGGGAGGACGCCCCGGCCGGCGAGCAGCCGGACGTCCCAGTACAGGACGGTGAAGACGCCCGCGGTGATCAAGGTGGCGGCGGTGATCGCCGCCGTGCGGGAGGGCGTCGCGGTCGCCCACCGCCGCAGCCGGCCGCCGAACGCGCCGAGCAGCAGGAACAGCACGGCCATGACCGCGATGTTGCCCACCGACTGGAGGACGAACGCGGTCGCGCCGTACAGCGGGTTCCCGCTCTCGGCGGCGTCCCGGAACATCCGGCGGAACAGCGGGAACGGCCGGCCGATCAGGAAGCCGCCGATCAGCACGCCCAGGACCACCGTCCGGGCGGCGGGGCGGCGGCGGAACGGGTCGGGCACCAGGCCGAGCGCGGCCAGCCCGAGGTAGACCATGGCCAGGCCGATGACGCCGAACACGACCAGGGACTGGACCGCGCGCCCGCTGAGCACGCCGGCCTGCGCCGGGGCGGTGTCGAACTGCGGCATCCGGGTGCCGACCAGGCCGACCAGCGCGCCGTAGAGCGCGGCGACCGGGATCATCCCGGCGGCCAGCAGGCCCAGCGGCGACAGGGCGGCGCGCAGCCTGGCCCACCGGCCGCCCGCCGCGTCGAGCATGGGGGCGACCGCGCCGAACGCCGCGATGTTGCACGCGGTGAACGTGCCCGCGAGGCCGCTGACGAACGCGAACACGACGCCCGCCGTGACACCGGTGATGGGCGTGGCCTTCGCGTCGTGGCCGAGCAGCGCGTTGGCCACGTTGTCGCCGATGGTCGCGTCCACGAACGCGGCGGACCACGCGACGGAGAGCAGGAACCCGGCCAGCGCGGCGAACAGCACCACGGCCCACCGCCGGCGCGGCACCGCGCCCGTCCGGATCACGGCTGCGGTGCGCGTCATCGGTCCTCCTCGGCGGGATTCCGGTCGTGCGCCGGCCGGCTGGGTTCGAGTGCGTTCCCAGCATCCGCCCCGGTCGTGCGGAAAATCTTCTCCGAGGATGCGCAGTCGTTCCGCCGGGCGGCGCACGCCGGTGCCCCGGAGCCGTCGCCGGGACACCGGGAAATAAAAATCACGCTGTTATGGAAAGCGCAGGTCGGAGGGCATGATCGGAGTAGCAAACCCGCCGGCGGCTCCGGCACGATAGGTCTCGCACGCATTCTTCGATGTGCCGTGCCGATTGTCCGGGTGCGGCGTTCCCGTCGAGGTCCGAACGGAGTCGCGGAGACGGTGAAAATGAGCGGTGAACGGATCGCGATTGTCGGCATCGGGCTGCGCTATCCCGACGCCGGTTCTGCCGGAGAGCTGTGGGAGAGCGTGCTGGCGGGCCGGCGGGCCTTCCGGCGGCTGCCGGACGAGCGGATGAACCACGCCGACTACTACTCGCCCGACCCCACCGCGCCGGACCGCTTCTACGCGGCGAAGGCGGCGGTGCTGCGCGACTTCGAGTTCGACCGCGTGCGCTACCGGATCGCGGGCAGCACCTACCGGTCCACCGACCTGACGCACTGGCTCGCGCTGGACGTCGCGGCCGGTGCCCTGGCCGACGCGGGCTTCCCGGAGGGCGCGGGCCTGCCCCGGCGGACCACCGGTGTCGTGCTGGGCAACAGCCTCACCGGCGAGTTCTCCCGCGCCAACGTGCTGCGGCTGCGCTGGCCGTACGTGCGCCGCACGGTGGCCGCCGCGCTGGGTGCCAAGGGCTGGCCGGAGGAGGAGACCGCGGGATTCCTGCACGAGCTGGAGGCGCAGTACAAAGCGCCCTTCCCGGCCATCGACGAGGACTCCCTCGCGGGCGGCCTGTCCAACACCATCGCCGGCCGGATCTGCAACCACTTCGACCTCGGCGGCGGCGGGTACACCGTGGACGGTGCCTGCTCCTCGTCGCTGCTGTCCGTCGCCACCGCCGCGAAGTCGCTGGCGGACGGTGAGTGGGACGTCGCCGTCGCGGGTGGCGTGGACCTGTCCATCGACCCCTTCGAGGTCATCGGGTTCGCCAAGACCGGTGCGCTGTCGACCGGCGTGATGAAGGTCTACGACCGCGACTCCAACGGTTTCTGGCCCGGCGAGGGCGCGGGCGCGCTGGTGCTGATGCGCGCCGACGACGCCGCCGAGCGCGGCCTGGCCGCCTACGCCACCATCACCGGCTGGGGCGTGTCCTCCGACGGCAAGGGCGGCATCACCCGCCCCGAGGCGAGCGGCCACCGGCTGGCCATCGCGCGGGCCCACCGCCGCGCCGGCTACGGCGTGGAGTCGGTGTCCTACTTCGAGGGCCACGGCACCGGCACGGCCCTGGGCGACGCCACCGAGATCGACGCGCTGTCCTCGGCCCGCCGCGAGGCCGACCCGTCGGCTCGCCCGGCGGCGCTGAGCAGCATCAAGGGCAACTTCGGGCACACCAAGGCGGCGGCCGGCGTCGCCGGGCTGATCAAGGCGACGCTCGCCGTGCACCACCAGGTCATCCCGCCGGGCACCGGGCACTACGACCCGCACCCGAAGCTGACCGCCGAGGACGCGGTGGTGTACGTGCCGCGCGAGGCGGAGCTGTGGCCCGCCGACCGCCCGGTGCGCGCCGGCGTGTCCGCGATGGGCTTCGGCGGCATCAACACCCACATCACGCTGGAGCAGACCACCGGCACGGCCCGCCGCACGGAGCTGGAGGACGGCACCCGCGCGTTGGTGGCCGGCCGCCAGGACGCCGAACTGCTGCTGTTCGACGGCCCGGACGCGGCGGCGGTGCGCGAGCGGCTGGCCGAGGTCGCCGCGTTCGTGCCCAAGCTGGCCTACGCCGAACTCGCCGACCTGGCCGGCGCGCTGGCCGGCCGGCTGTCCGGTGGGCGGGCGCGGGCGGCCGTCGTCGCGCGCGACCCGGAGGAGGCCGCGCGCAAGATCGGCCGGCTGCTCGACGCCGACCCGAGCGACCTCGGCGACTCGGGCGGCGAGGTGGTCGACCCGGCGGACGGGATCTTCCTGGCGGCGCGCGCCGAGCCGCCGCGCATCGCGTTCCTGTTCCCCGGCCAGGGTTCCGGGCACGGCGCGGTCGGTGCGATCCGGCACCGGTTCGCCGCCGCCGAGGCGGTGTTCCGCGGGCTCGACCTGCCGACCGGCGGCGACCAGGCCGCCACCGAGGTCGCCCAGCCCCGGATCGTCGCGGGCGCGCTGGCCGGGCTGGAGGTGTTGCGGGAACTGGGGATCGAGGCCCGCACCGCCGTCGGGCACAGCCTGGGCGAGTTGACCGCCGTGCACTGGGCGGGCGCGCTGAACGCGGAACGGGTGCTGGACCTGGCCGCCGAACGCGGTCGCGTGATGGCCTCCGCGAGCCGGGGCGGTGGCGCGATGGCCGGCCTGGCGACGGGGCCACGCCACGCCGCGGAACTCGCCGCCGGGCACGACGTGGTGATCGCGGGCTACAACGGACCGGAGCAGACCGTCCTGTCCGGACCGGCCGAGGCCGTCGACCGGGTGTGCGCGGCGGCGAAGGCCGCCGGCGTGCACGCCTCCCGCGTCAACGTCTCCCACGCCTTCCACTCGCCGCTGGTCGAGCCCGCCGCCGTGGCGCTGGGCGAGCGGCTGGAGGCGTACGACTTCGCCCGACCCACCCGGCCGGTGCGCTCCACGGTCACCGGTGCCGTGCTGGACCCCGGCGCGGACCTGCGCCGCCTGCTGCGCGACCAGGTCCTGGAGCCGGTGCGGTTCCACCAGGCCGCCGCCTCGGCGGCGGCGGACGCCGACCTGCTGCTGGAGGTCGGGCCCGGCCGGGTGCTGACCGGCCTGGTGGCCGGGATCGCGCCGGGCACGCCGGCCGTCGCGCTGGACACCGACCACGCCTCGCTGGTCCCGCTGCTGACCGCGATCGGTGCGGCCTTCGCGCTCGGCGCGCCGGTCCGGGTGGCCGCGCTGTTCACCGGTCGCGCGCTGCGCGCACTGCCGCCGGACGGCGCGATGACGTTCCTGGCCAGCCCGTGCGAGACCGCGCCGGCGCTGGACGTCGCCCTGCGGGCCGCCGAACCGGTCGCCGCCGACGCGGTGACCACCTCCGCCGGCGAGTCGACGCTGGACCTGCTGCGCCGGCTCGCCGCCGAGCGCGCCGAGCTGCCGCTGGACGCGATCGGCCCGGACACCCACCCGCTGGACGACCTGCACCTGAGCTCGATCACGGTCGGGCAGCTCGTCAACGGTGTCACCAGCGGCCTGGGACGGCCCGCGCTGAGCGCCACGCCCAACTTCGCCACCGTGCGGCTGGGTGAGCTGGCCGAGCTGATCGACGAGCTGGCGTCCACCGCGCACGACGGGGAACCGGCCGGCGAGGTGGCCGGTGTCGCGCCGTGGGTGCGGCCGTTCGCGGTGGCGCACGTGGAACGCGCGCGGCCCGACGGGCACCCGGCCGAACCGGGGGAGTGGACCGTGTTCGCGCGGCCGGACCACCCGCTGGCCGGACCGCTGCGGGCCGTGCTGCCCGGTGACGGCGTGCTGCTGCTGCCCGAGGAGGGCGACCCGAGCCTGTTCCTGGCCGCCGCGCGGGCCGTGCTGGCGGCCCCGCCGGGGACCCGGTTCGCCGTCGTGCACGGGCGGTTGGGCGCGGCCGGGCTGGCCCGCACGCTGCACCTGGAAGCCCCGCACGTGCCGGTGACGGTGGTCGGCGGCGACGCGCGCGCCGAGGACGTCGCCGCCGAAGTCGCCGCCACCACCGGCTTCACCGAGGTCCGCTACGCCGACGGGGTCCGCACGGTCCCGGTCCTGCGCGCGGTCGCCGGCACACCGGGCGGTGCGGCGCTGGACGCCTCGGACGTCCTGCTGGTGACCGGCGGCGGCAAGGGCATCACGGCGGAGTGCGCGCTGGCCGTGGCGAAGGACTCGGGCGCGGCGCTGGCGCTGCTGGGCCGCGCCGACCCGGCCGAGGACGCCGAGCTGGCCGCGAACCTGGAGCGGATGACCGCCGCCGGCGTCCGGTTCCGCTACGAACGCGCCGACGTCACCTCGCCGGAGCAGGTGGCCGACGCGGTGCGCCGGTTCCGCGCGGACCTCGGCGCGATCACCGCCGTGCTGCACGGCGCGGGCCGCAACGAGCCCCGCGCGCTGACCGCCCTGACCGACGACGACCTCACCGCGACGCTCGCGCCCAAGGTCACCGGCCTGCGGACGGTGCTGGGCGCGGTCGACCCCGACCGGCTCAAGCTCCTGGTCACCTTCGGCAGCATCATCGGCCGCGCGGGGCTGCGCGGCGAGGCGCACTACGCCACCGCGAACGACTGGATGAGCGAGCTCACCGTCGAGTTCGGCCGCGAGCACCCGCGAGCGCGCGTGCTGGCGCTGGAGTGGTCGGTGTGGTCGGGCGCGGGCATGGGCGAGCGGCTCGGCGTGGTGGAGGCGCTGGTGCGCGACGGCATCACGCCGATCTCCGCCGACGAGGGCGTGGCCGTGCTGCGCGAGGTGCTGGCCGACCCGGACCTGGGCCCGGTGCTGGTGGTCGGCGGCCGGGCGGCCGGCCTGCCCACGCTGGAGTTCGACCGCCCGGAGCTGCCGCTGACCCGGTTCGTCGACCGCGTCCTGGTGCACTACCCGGCGGTCGAGCTGGTGACCGAGGCCGAGCTGTCGGTGGGCGGCGACCCGTACCTGGCCGACCACCGGCTGGCCGACGACCTGCTGTTCCCGGCGGTGCTCGGCATGGAGGCCATGGCGCAGGTGGCGTGCGCGCTCACCGGTGCCGCCGCGCCGCCCGTGTTCGAAGACCTGGAGTTCCCGCGACCGCTCGTGGTCCGCCCGGACGGCGCGCTGACCGTGCGGCTGGCCGCGCAGGTCCGCGCGCCGGGCGTGGTCGACGTGGTGATCCGGGCGGCGGACACCGGCTTCGGCGCGGACCACTTCCGCGCCCGGCTGAGGTTCCCGCGCCCGGACCTCGCGGCGGAACCGGTCGAGGACCCCGGCCTCCCGCCGGTGCCGGTGGACCCGGTGGCCGAGCTGTACGGCGGGGTCCTGTTCCAGGGCAAGAGGTTCCAGCGGCTGCTGGGCTACCGGCGGGCCGCCGCGCGGCACGCGGTGGCGGAGGTCGCGGCCACGCCCGTGGCGTCCTGGTTCGCGCCGTTCCTGCCGCAGGAGCGGGTGCTCGCCGACCCCGGCACGCGGGACGTGGTGATGCACGCCATCCAGTGCTGCGTGCCCGACGCGACCCTGCTGCCGCAGCGCGTCGCCCGGCTGTTCCCGGCCGACCCGGCCGACCGCTCGACCGAGTTCGTCGTGCTGGACGCCCGCGAGCGGTCGCAGGACGGCGACAGCTACACCTACGACGTGGACGTCCGCGACCCGGCCGGGCTCCTGGTCGAGCGGTGGGAGGGCCTGGTGCTGCGGGCGGTCCACCGGCGGCACGGCGCGGGACCGTGGACGCCGACCATGCTCGGCCCGTACCTGGAACGCTCGCTGGAGCGCGTGCTGGGCGTCGGCGGCGCGGTCGTCGTGGAACCGGACCCGGCCGACACCGCACCGGACCGCCGGGCGCGGACCGCGCTGGCGCTGAGCCGGGCGCTCAACCGGCGGGTCGACGTGCGGTACCGGCCGGACGGCAGGCCCGAGGTCGACGGTGCGGCGGTGTCCGCGTCGCACGGCGCGGGACTCACCCTGGCCGTGGCGGGCACCGGCCGGGTGGGCTGCGACGTCGAACCCGCCGCCGCCCGCACCGGGTCGGACTGGGCCGGGCTGCTCGGCGCGGACCTGCTGCCCGTGCGCGACCTGCTGCGCGCCGAGGCGGACGAGTCGCCGGACGTGTCCGGGACGCGGGTCTGGGGCGCGCTGGAGTGCCTGCGCAAGACCGGGTCGACCACCCGGGCGCTCACCGTCGACCGGGTGCACCCCGACGGCTGGGCCGTGCTGTCGGCCGGTGGCGCGAAGATCGCCACCTGGGCCACCACCGTGACCGGGCGCACCGAACCGGTGGTGTTCGCGGTGCTCGTCGGGAAGGAGGACTGACATGCCGGAGTACTACGAGCTGCGCCACACCGTCGGTTTCGAGGAGACCAACCTCGTCGGCAACGTCTACTACGTGAACTACCTGCGCTGGCAGGGCCGGTGCCGGGAGTTGTTCCTGCGGGACAAGGCACCCGGCGTGCTGGAGCAGGTGCGCGCCGACCTGAAGCTGTTCACGCTCAAGGTCGACTGCGAGTTCTTCGCCGAGATCACCGCGTTCGACGAGCTCTCGGTGCGGATGCGGCTGGACGAGCTGACCCGGACGCAGATCCAGTTCAGCTTCGACTACGTCAAGCTCGACGACGGGCCGGAGGTGCTGGTGGCCCGGGGCAAGCAGCGCGTGGCGTGCATGCGCGGCCCCAACGCGGACACGGTTCCCGCGCGGGTGCCCGAGGAGCTGAGGCTGGCCCTGCTGCCCTACTCCGGGACACCGGAGCTCGCGCGGTCCGGGCTGGGGGGATGATCGTGCACGACGCGGCCCCCACGATGGAGGAGACCACGTTGCGGGACGCCATGTCCCGGTTCGCGACCGGCGTCGCCGTGGTCACGGTCGGCGGCGAGCACCCGCACGGCATGACCGCGAACGCGTTCACGTCGGTCTCCCTGGACCCGCCGATGGTGCTGTGCTGCGTGGCCCACCGGGCCACCATGCACGCGGCGATCGGCACCGCCGGGCGGTTCGCGGTCTCGGTGATGGGCGGCGACCAGGAGCGGACCGCGCGGTACTTCGCCGACAAGCGCCGCCCGCGCGGCCGGGCGCAGTTCGACGTGGTCGACTGGCAGTCCGGTCCGCACACCGGCGCGCCGCTGCTGTCCGGGGCGCTGGCGTGGCTGGAGTGCGAGCTGGTCCGGCGGCACGAGGGCGGCGACCACACGATCTTCCTCGGCCGGGTGCTCGGCTGCCGGCGGGGACCGGACTCGCGGGCCCTGCTGTTCTACGACAGCGGTTTCCACCGGATCTGAGGTCGGGCAGGAGGAGCGCTCATGCTGGTGGTCGTCACCGGGGGCAGCGGTTTCGCCGGGTCGCACACGGTCGCGGAGCTGGTCCGCGCCGGGCACCGGGTCCGCGTCCTGGCCCGCTCGGAGTCCTCGGTGGACACCGCGTTGCGGCCGTGGGGGACGCCGGCGGTGGACGTCGCCGTCGGGGACGTGACCGACGAGCGGTCGGTGACGTCGGCGGTGCGCGGCGCGGACGCCGTGGTGCACTGCGCGGCGGTGTACTCCTTCGACCGCCGGCGGCGGGCGGAGATGCTGCGCACCAACGTTCGCGGCACCGAGGTCGTGCTCGGCACCGCGTGCCGGCTGGGCGTCGGGCGGGTGGTGCACGTGTCGAGCGTCGCGGCGCTGTTCGGCCCCGGCGTCCGGGTGATCCGGGAGAGCTCGCCGGTCGGCACCGGCCGGGAGCCCTACGCCGCGACGAAAGCCGGGTCCGAGGCGGTCGCCCGGCGGCACCAGGAGCGCGGCGACCCGGTGGTGATCAGCTACCCGCCGGTCCTGCTCGGCCCGCACGATCCCAAGCTGGGCGACCAGACCTCCCGGCTGCGGGACCTGCTGCGCGGCCTGATGCCGCTGTGGCCCGCCGGGGGCCTCCAGCTCGGCGACGTCCGCGACACGGCGGCGCTGCACGCCGCGCTGCTCGCGCCGGACGTGACCGGCCGCCACTTCGGGCCGGGCCGCTACCTCACCACGGCCGAGTACGTGCGGGCGGTGCGGGAGGCGACCGGCCGCGCGCTGCCCGCGCTCTTCCCGCCCGCCGGGGCGATGTCGCCGGTGGGCCGGCTGGCCGACCTCGTGCAGCCCCGGTGGCCCTGGCACATCCCGGCCGAGCACGGCGCGATCGTCACGGCCGGCGCGGCCACCCGCGTCGACCCGGCGGCGAGCACGCTGGGCCTGGTGCCCCGGCCGTTCGCGGACACCGTCGCCGACACCGTGCGCTGGCTGGCCGGGACGGGGGTGGTCACGCCCCGGCAGGCGGGGGTGCGGTGACCCCGGCGGCCCCGGCGGCCTCGGCGGCCTCGGCGGCCTCGGTGGGCAGCCGCCCGACCGAGGCCGCGACCGAGCGCGCGGCGGACTCGGGCCGGTCCCCGGCGCTGATCATCATGCCGACGAGCTGGGACTCGAACACCCGGTCGGCGGTGAACGGCTCGTCGAGGTACTCGCCCAGCTCCAGCGTGACCAGGCCGTGGGTGGCGATCCACATGTGGTGCGCCACCAGCTCCGGGTCGCCCGCCGCGAACCGGCCCGCCGCGACGCACCGCCCGGCGCAGCGGGCGACGTTGGCCAGCGTGTAGCGGCCGTGCAGGCGGTCTTCGTCGCTCAACGTGAACCCGGCCGGCGAGAAGCCGCCGAACATCACCGGGTACAGGTGGCTGTTGGCCAGCGCGTTGCGCCGGTAGGCCCGCCCCAGCAGGGCCATGTCCGCCACCGGGTCGGCGGTCTCCTCGACACCGGTCAGGTGGTGCTGCAAGCGCGCGAACCCCTCGTGCACCACCTCCCGGACGAGGCCGCTCATCCCGCCGAAGTGGGTGTAGACGGCCATGGTCGACGTGCCCGCCTCGGCGGCCAGCCGCCTGGTGGACAGCGCGGACGGGCCTTCCTCGGCGAGGAGGCGCGCCGCGGTGTCCACCAGGGCGGACCGGGCGTGCGGGGCCGCGCGGCGGGGGCTCACCGGAGTTCGCGGGCGGAACCGTCGGCGGGCAACGGGGTCAGCGCCGGATCGCGGACGCGGCCCGGGTGGGTGCGCGGCCGGGTCCCGCCGGACCCCGGTAGGCCTGCGCGAGCTCCAGCCACCGGCGGGCCACCCCGCCCTCGGCCCGGACGTCGAGGTCCGCCGGGTGCCGGCGGCGGGTGACCAGCAGGCAGAAGTCCACCGCGGACCCGGTCACGCGCTGCGCGGCGTCCGCCGGGCCGTGGTCCCAGCGCTGCCCGGAGGGCGCGGTGATCTCGAACCGGAACTCGTCGGCCGGTGGCCGCTCGCCGCGCGCCAGGTAGCCGAAGTCCTTGGTGCGCACCGCGAAACCGACCAGGACCCCGAGCCGGTCGTCCCACTCGCGGGTCACGCCCAGCGCGTCGGCGACGTCCTGGCCGTGCCCGAACAGCTCCATCATCCCGGCGGCGGACAGCACCGCCGGCGGCAGCGGGTTCACCAGCCACGGCACCACGGCGTCGGCGGGCACGGCGGCCAGCGCGTCGATCGCGGCGGCCTTGGTGCCCTGCCACCGGCGCACCAGCTCGTCGGGCGGGAGCGCGAGGTGCGGTGCCAGGGCGGCGGACACGTTGCCGTCGAAGTCGTCCGACAGCGTCGCCAGGACACCGCGGAACCGGTCGCCGTCGGCGGCGGCCATGCCCGCCATGCCGAAGATCGACGTCAGGTGCGCCACCTGGTGCTTGACCGTCCAGCCCGGCGCGGGGGTGGGCCGCGACCACCGCTCGTGGTCGAGGTCGGCGACCATCCGGTCGAAGTCGTCACCGGTGGCCCGGAGCGCCGTGATCACGTCCATGCGCACGTCCTCTGGTCGGGATTGCCCGGATGCCCGCGGACTCGGCGGGACCGCACCGGCCACGCGGGGCCCGCAGGCGGTTGTCCACTCCGACGATGCCCCAGCGGTGCGGCGATGTCTTCTCACGGCGTGCTCAAGGCCGAGCACGATCGGCGTGCCCGGTCAGACCAGGTGCGCCTGCACCGCTTCGGCGATCCGCAGCAGGCGCGTGTCGCCGAACACGGGCGCTTCCAGGCAGATCCCGATCGGCAGCCCGGTGCCGGACCGGCCCGCCGGCAGCGACAGCATCGGCACACCGGCGACCGTGCCCGGCGCGACGTTGCGGGTGACGGTCGAGAACACCGGCACCTCCCGCCCGTCGTGGGTGATCACCTCGTCCTCGCCGAGCAGCGGCGGCAGCACCGGCGCGGTCGGCCCCAGGACGACGTCGACCCGGCCGAAGAGGTCGGCGTACCCGCGTCGCAACCGCCACCGGGCGACCCGGGCTTCCTCGTAGGCGTCGGCGGTGACGGGGGAGGAGCACATCGACTCGACCAGCGCGCGCACGTCGGGCGAGGCGATCCGGTCGGCCCACCGCCCGGCGGGGGACCCGACCCGCCGGGCCAGCAGCCGGGGCGCTTCGTAGAACACCAGGTCGTTGCCGGGGCCCGTGGCCACCACGGCGTCGTCGCCCAGGTCGACCTCGACCAGGTGCGCGCCGGCCGACTCCACCGCCGACAGCACCCGGTCGACGACCCGGGCCACGTCCGGGTCGAGGTGCCGGAAGCGGCCGCGCGGCAACCCGATGCGCAGACCGGCGAGCGCGACCGGGGCGGCATCCGGTTCCCCGGTGACGACGCGGTCCACGGTCCGCACGTCGCGCACCGTGCGGGCGTGGAGGCCGATGGTGTCGCGGGTGGTGGACAGGTTCACCACGCCGTCGCCCGGGTACCGGCCGGTGGACGGGCGGAACCCGACCACGCCGCAGAACGACGCGGGCACGGTGACCGACCCACCGGTGTCGGTGCCCAGCGCGAACGGCACCACGCCGAGCGCGACGCCCGCCGCGCTGCCCCCGCTCGACCCGCCGGCGCTGCGGGCCGGGTCGGCGGGGTTGCGCACCGGGCCGAAAGCCCTGTTGTTGCTGGTGATCCCGAACGCGAGTTCGTGCAGGTTGGTCTTGCCGACCACGACCGCGCCGGCGTCGCGCAACGCGCTGACGACGCTCGCGTCGGCCTCGGCCGGGGTGTCGCCGAGCAGCGGGCTGCCGGCCGTGGTCGGCACGCCCCGGACGTCGATGTTGTCCTTGACCGAGAACGGGACCCCGGCTAGCACGCCGCGTCCCGGCGTCCCGTCGCGGACGGGCCCGATCCAGTCGCCGTGCGCCGAGGCCCCGGCCCGCGCCACCGCGTCCGCGCGGGGGCGGTCGCGTTCGGCCGGGGCGAGCTCCGACCAGTCGGCCAGGGTCAGGGCAACCTCGTCGGCCATGTCCGTCCTTCCTGCCGCGCGTAGTGGTCGAACGTAGGTACGGCGGTGCGGGAGGTCATTGTCCGTGCGCGACGGTTGTTGTGCCCCGGGCGCACGGTTCGGCCGGTGCCCGGTCCGGGGCGACCGGTCCGGGCGACCCCCGGACCGGCCGGTCGACCCGGACCGGGCGGGCTCAGGACGGCAGGTCCTCGAACTCCACGACCTGGCGCACCTCCACCTCGACCGCCTCGAACACGTCCGCGTACTGCCGGGCGCGCGCCACGGCCTCGGCCCGGTCCGCCGCGTTGATCAGCAAGAACCCGCCGATGACCTCCTTGGCCTCGGTGAACGGCCCGTCGGTGGCGTGGATCGCCGCCCCCCGGTCCTTGCGGACCCGCGCGCCCCGGGCCGACGGGTGCACGCCCTCGGCCGTGATCAGGACGCCCCGGCCCACCCAGTCCTCGATGAACGCGCCCATCCGCGCGACGAACTCCGGACCGGGGTCCACCGCCTCGGCGGTGTTCTCGTCGAGCCGGTGCACCAGCAGGAATCGCATGTCTTGCTCCCCGTGTCGTCCTCGTCCGGGGCCGGATTCGCCGGCCCCCACCTCCGCGTCGAACGGCCGCACGCCGATTCGACACCGGACCCCGGACACTTGTCCACTTGCCTGAAGTGGTCAACCAGGTTTACCTTTTCGACAACCAAGTTGACCGGTTCGAGTCGAGGAGTGCCGTGCCCACGTACCCGGAGACCGTTTTTCCCGACCACACCCCGGAGACCGCGCCCCCGGCGTCCCGCCGCGCGCTGACGGCCACCGCCGACCGGCTCGGCCACCTGCCCGCCGCGGTCGCCCGGATGGCCGGCTCACCGCACCTGCTCGACGGGTTCTTGACGGTCAGCGGCCTGTTCGAGGCCACGACGCTGGACCGCGTCGCCCGCGAGGTCGTCATCCTGACCATCGCCACCCGCAACGGGTGCGGGGTGTGCGTCGCGATGCACACCGCCGTGCTGGCCGGGGCGGGCGCGGACGGCGCGCTGGTCGAAGCGCTCCGCGCGCAGCGGCCCCTGGCCGACGAACGCCTGGAGGCCGTGCGCGGGTTCGTCCTGGAGGTCCTCGCGGCCGGCGGCGCGGTCGGTGACGACGCGCTCCGGGCGTTCCTGGCCCACGGGTACACCCCGCGCAACGCGCTGGAGGTCGTGCTGGGCATCGGCGCGTACACGATGTCCACGCTGGCCAACCGGCTCACCCGCGCGCCGCTGGCCGAACCGCTCGCGCCGTTCGCCTGGCACCCCGACGGGCGGGCGTGAGCCCGGTCGGCGGCCGGTGCGGTCCCGGGTCGTGCTCTCCCGGTGGGGGACCGGCTCACGCCGCCGAGGGAGGGGCCAACTGGCTCAGGAACTCGTAGTTGGTGCGGGTCTTGCGCAACCCGTCCAGCAGCACGTCGACGTCACGGCCGTCGAGCGCCCGCCGCAGCGTCTGCGTGACGGCCAGTTCCCGGGGCGAGAGCAGGAGGTCGTCCCGCCGGGTGCCGGACTGCTCCAGGTCGACCGCCGGGAACACCCGCCTGGCGGCGGTCCGGCGGTCCAGCTTCAGTTCGGCGTTGCCGGTGGCCTTGTACTCCTCGAAGATCAGCGTGTCGCCAGTGGAGCCGGTCTCGACCAGCGCGGTGGCGAAGATGGTCAGCGACCCGCCGTCCTCGATGTTGCGCGCCGCGCCGAGGAAGCGCTTGGGCGGCAGCAGCGCGCCGGAGTCGATGCCGCCGGACAGCGTCCGGCCCGACGCGGGCGCGGCCAGGTTGTAGGCCCGGCCCAGGCGGGTCAGCGAGTCGAGCAGCACGACGACGTCGCGGCCCTCCTCGACCAGCCGCTTCGCCCGCTCCACGGCCAGTTCGGCCAGCGCGATGTGCTCGGCGGGGGAGCAGTCGAACGTGGAGGCGACCACCTCGCCCGGCACCGTGCGGCGCAGGTCGGTGACCTCCTCGGGGCGCTCGCCGACGAGCACGACGATCAGGTGGCACTCGGGGTTGTTGCGGCTGATGCCCCGCGCGATCGAGCAGAGCACGGACGTCTTGCCGGCCTTGGGCGGCGCGACGATCAGCGCCCGCTGCCCCTTGCCGACCGGCATGACCAGGTCCACGACCCGCGTGGTCAGCTCGTCGGGCCGGGTCTCCAGCCGCAGCCGCTCGGTCGGGTGCACGGGGACCAGGTCGGCGAACTCGGGGCGGTGCCGGGCGGTAGCCGCCTCCCGGCCGTTGACCTGCTCGACCTGGACCAGTTGCGCTCGCTGGTGGCGACCGCTCCCGGGCCCGGCGAAGCCGGACACGAGGTCACCGCGCCGCAGGCCGTGGCGGGTGGCGGTGGACTGGGGGACGAAGACGTCGTGCGGGCCGGGCAGGTAGCCCGACGCGCGGATGAAGGCGGTCGCCCCGACGACGTCGAGCACCCCGGTCACCGGGGTTCGCGTCGTGGTGGCGTGTTCTCGCATGAGGGTCGCGGTCATGGTGGGGTGTCCTTTCCGGACCGGAGCGCCCCGCGATCACGCGGGACGTGCGGGGAGGGGCGGGACACCGATGACCGGCTCCGGACCCTGGAGGAAGAATGTCCCAGTGGGAGGCATCGCCAACATCCACTTTCAGGACACCCCCCACCATAGCGCGCCCCGGCGAGCGGTGCAACGTGATCCCGGTCCCGCGTCGCCGACCACATCCGCGGCCTGCCCGCCGACATCCGCACCCGACCGCCCCACCGGCCGCAGCTCGACAACCACAGGGGGACAGTCCCCACCGGACACACCCGGTCTACAGGCGTTGGCCCGGCGGGACGTTGGTGCGGTTCCCGCCGATCACGTCGTAGGTCCCGTTGGACGGCCCGATGTGCGTCTCGCCGATCGTGGTGAGGTTGGCGTCCTCGGTCAGCACCTCGGTGTTCCGGTTCGGGTAGTACTCCGAGTACGAGCTGGCCCCCTGGGGGTCGTGGTACCACTGCGTGCCCGAGTAGTCGCCGTGCACCACGGACTCGGTCACCTGGCCGTTGGGCCGGGTGGTGACCATGCTGGTGGAACCGTCCACCGGGTTGTGGGTCATCGTCCACTGGTTGCCCTGCGCGTCGACGCCCTGCACCGGGTTGTGCCCCAGGCTGGTCTGCGGCGTGCCGCCCGGCGTGAAGGTGTGGATGCCGTCCGGCGAGCCGACGTAGACGTTGGAGCCGTGCGCGTCCGCGAAACCCTGGAACTGCGGCCGGCATGACGAGCACATCGGCCGCGTCACGACGATCGGGTTGCCCGGCTGGCCGTTCCACGCCTGCAACTCGGCGTGCGAGGCGTTGTACTGCCCGTTCACCCCGCCGTCGAAGTTGTGCGGCGAGAACGGCGTGGCCGAGTTGTTCATGATCGTCTGCGGCGGCACGGAGTCGAACCGGCCCGGGGGCGAGGTCCAGCCGCTCTGGTACTGGTTGTAGCCGGTGAACGCGTTGGTCTTGTCGCCGGGGTAGTGGCCCTGGTTGTTGAGCGTCTGGCACGGCGTGGGCATCAGCCCGAGCGGGTCGGTGGACGACATCGGGTTTCCGGCGTACGCGCGCGTGTTGGCCGACGGGGCCAGCCCCAGCGGGTCGTGCGTGGCGTACCGGCCCACCAGCGGGTCGTAGTACCGGTGCACGTTGTAGTACAGGCCGGTCTCGTCGTCGTGGTACTGGCCGGGGAACCGCAGCGGCGTCCCGCCCGGGTTCGGCGCACCGCCCCACAGCGTGGTGTCCTGGTGCCAGTCCAGCGCGCCGTCCGGGTCGACCAGCTCGGTCGGCGTGCCGACCAGGTCCGTGACGATCGCCTGGAACCGCTGGTCGACCCACTGCCCGCCGGCCGCCGTGCGCCGGGTCTGGCCCACCGCGCGGTGCCCGCCGGGCTCCCAGTCCCACACCAGGGCCGCCACGCCGTCGCGGACCTGCTCGGCCACCACCGCGCCGTCCCAGGTGAAGTCGACCCGCTCCAGCACCGACCCGTCCGGGGCCACCCGGTGCTTCCACACCCGGCGGCCCAGCGCGTCGTAGCCGTAGCGCCACCGGCCGCCGGGCGTGTCAGTCCACACCAGCCGGTCCTCGGCGTCCCAGCCGAACCGCCAGGTGTCGACCCGGCCGCCGGGGCGGGCCACCTCGCGCCGCACCACCCGGCCCTCGGCGTCGTAGCCGTAGCCGACGTTGCCCGCCCGCAGGACGAGCGTGCCCCGGTACTCGCGCGGGCCGTGGCCGTCCGGACCCCGGTGGGACCGGGCGTGCACCACGTTGCCCGCCGGGTCGTAGCCGTAGGTCTCGGTGCCGTGCGCGCCGCGCACGGCGGTGACCCGCCCGACCGCGTCGAGGTCGACCGCGCACCCGCCGGTGAGCTGGTCGTCCACCGCGACCAGGCGGCCGTCCGGGCGGTAGTGGTACGAACGCCGTTGCAGCACGGCGGGTGCCGTGCCCGCCAGGACGGTCTGCGAGCTGAGCCGGTCCGCCTCGTCCCACCGCTGCGCGAGCAGCACCTCGCCGACCCGCCGCTCCACCTCGCGGCCGGCGGCGTCGTAGCCGAAGCGGATCGTGCGGCCGGCGGTGTGCAGGGCCGTCGGCCGCCCCGCCGCGTCGTGCTCCCACCCGCTCAGCGCGCCGGACGGCGTGCACCTGCCGACCCGGCGGCCCAGGGCGTCGTAGCGGGACGACAGGACGCGACCGCCCACCGTCTCGGCCAGCACCCGCCCGGCCGCGTCGTAGCCGATCACCAGGTCCGCGTCGGCGGTGGTGGCGCGCAGGAGCCGGCCCACGCCGTCGTAGGCCAGCCGGGCGGAACCGTCGGCGTGGTTGCGGGCCACCACGCGGCCACGGGCGTCGCGCGCGTAGTGGACGGTCTGCCCGGCGGCGTTGGTGCGCGCGACGACCTGACCGGCCGCGTCGTGGGCGTAGCGCACCACCCGGCCGTCGAAGTCCTGCTCCGACACCAGGTTCCCGGCCGGGTCGTAGGCGTAGCGCCAGACCCGGCCCTGCTCGTTGGTGACCGAGGTGGGCCGCAACTCGGTGTCGTAGGCGAACTCCAGCCGCGACCCGTCCGGCCGCACCTCGGCGACCGGCAGGTCGAACACGCCGATCTCGACGCGCGTGGCCGAACCCAGGGCGTCCAGCGACTCGCGCAGGTTGCCCTCGCCGTCGTGCCGCAGCACCACGTGCGTGCCGTCCGGGTCCACCCGGCCGGCGGGCCGGCCCTCCGGCGTCCAGGTGAAGCGGGTCTCCGCGCCGAGCCGGTCCACGACCTGCGCCTTGCGGCCCAGCTCGTCGTAGGCGTAGCGGGTGGTCGCGCCGGACGGGTCGGCCGCCGACACCACCAGGCCCAACAGGTTGACCTCGTAGGTGGTGACCCCGCCGGCCGCGTCGGTGACCGTGCGCAGGTTGCCCAACTCGTCGTAGTCGTAGGAGGTCCGGCCGCCCACCGGGTCGATCAGGGCGGTCAACGCGCCCGCCGCGCTGTACTCGCGCCGCCACACCGCGCCGTCCGGGTCGACCACCGACAGCAGGCGGCCGAACGCGTTGTACTCGCCCCACGACCTGGTGCCGTCCGGGTAGGTCACCGCGGCGAGGTTGCCGCGCTCGTCGTAGGCGTAGGAAGTCGTGCGGCCCAACGGGTCCGTGCGGGAGAGCACCTGGTGGTGCTCGTTCCACCGGGTCAGCGCCGCGTTGCCCAGCGGGTCCGTCCGGCGCACCACGCGGTAGCGCTCGTCCAGGTGGTAGACGGTGGTGTGGCCCAGGGAGTTCGTGGCGCGCGTGATGCCCGGCTCGTACTCCATCGTGTAGTTCAGGTAGCCGCCCGCGCCCTCGGCGCGCACGCAGCGGTTCGCCGAGTCGTAGGCGTAGCGGTACCACATGCCGTTGCGGTCCTCGCAGCGGACGATGCGCTCCTGGTCGTCGTACTCGAACTTCAGCGGCGTGCCGGAGGAGTTGACCACCTCGGTGAGCCGGCCCGCCGTGTCGTGGCGGAACTCGGCCAGCAGCACGTCGGATTCGTCGCGCACCAACCAGAACGCGGTGAGCAGCCCGTCCCGGCTGTCCACCCGGACGCGGTACCCGCCCGAGTGGACGACCTCGGTGAGGGTGCCGTGCGCGTCGCGGCCGAACTCGACGCGCCGGCCGTTCGCGTCGGAGATGGCGCTGAGCAGCCGTTCCCGGCCGCCGGTCGCGGCGAAGTGCAAGATCCGGTCCTGCTCGGTCAGCAGCACCGCGTAGCCGCCGGCGGCGGTCCGGGTCAACGGCCGGCGCGGGCCGTCGTCCGGCAGGACCTCCCCGCCCTCGGCCGGGTGCGGGTAGAGCAGCAGCGTGCCGTCCTCGGCGGCGAAGGCCACGCCGTCGTCGTCCACCTGCAACCGCTGGTCCACCGTGGACGCCCAGGAGCGGCCGAACGACCGGCCCAGCCGGTAGTTCGACAGGTGGGTGCGCGAGAGCACCAGCGGCAGCGTCGAGTCCAGGTGGACGTCGGTCTGCGGCAGGATCACCCACCCGGTGGTGACGTCGATCGGGTCGCCGCAGGTCGGCCGGTTGTCCACCGGGTTGTCGTGCGCGCCCCGGGGCGTCGCGTCGTCGCGGATGCCTCGGTCGTTCTTCGGCGGGCCGTTCTTCGGCGGGCCGTTCGGGTGCGCCGGCGGCGGGCCGGTCGTCCGGGGCGGGGGAGGCGCGTCGGTGCGCGGCGGCGGCGGATCGGACCTGGGCGGCGGGTCCTGCGCCTTCGGCGGTGGCGGCGCGTCGGTCCTGGGCGGGCCGTCCGCGCCGGACGTCGAGGTGGTGCCGCCCGGGTCGCCCTTCGGCGGTGGGGCGGGGTCGGCGTGCGGTGGCGGCGGCGCACCGCCGGCACCGGACGTGGACGTGGTGCCGCCGCTCGGCCCGTCGGAGTGGTGTGCGGGCGGCGGACCGCTCCTGGTCGGCGGCGGTGGCGTCGTGCCGGACGGGGACTTGATGCCGCGCAAGGACTTCGCGGCGTCGTCGAACAGGTCGCCGACGCGCTTGAGCAGCGGGGTCAGCGCCTTGAGCGCGCGGACCAGCCGGGTGGTGTAGCGGGCGATCAGCGACGCGACCTTGGCCACCTCCGCGACCACCTGCGGCACCACCCAGGCCAGGCCGATGCCCAGGGTGGCCACCACCTGGAGCGCCCAACTGATCAGGTGGCCCACCAGTTCGGCGATGATGTCGCGCACCAGGCCGCGCACCGCGCCGACGACCTCGCCCGCCGTCTTCACCGCGCTGGACGCGCCTTCCGCGCCCTCCTTCGCCGCGGTGAGCAGGTTCGCCGTGTCGGTCGCGCGCTCGCGGTAGGCGTCGGCCGCCGGGCCTTGCCAGCCCGAGGTGTCGGCGGCGACCATGGCGGTCAGGTCGCCGGCGATCGCGCCCAGCTCGGCGGCGACGTTCCGCCACGTCCCGGAGTGCGCCTCGACCTCGTCCGGGTTGCCCGCGAGCTGGTCGAGCCCCTCCTTGAGCGGGCCGACGTGCTCGATCAGCCAGCCGACGCCGGCCGCGAACACCGCGCCCACGGGGTCCACCACCGCGCCCAGCGCGGTCAGCCCGACGTCCGCCGCGCCCATCGCGATGGAGGCCCAGTCGCCCTGCTCGATGGCCTGGTGGAGGCCGATCGCGGACTCCACCATGGTCGCGCCCGTGTAGGACTTCGTCGAGTCCTCGACCGGGGCCACCAGCGGGTTCACCACGGCCGGTGCTCCTCGTCGTCGGCCGGCGCGGTGTCGCGGCCGGCGGCCGGGGTGTTTTCTGCGGCGACTCCGGTGTCCCCGGTGTCCCCGGTGTCCTCGGTGTCCGGGAACCGCGTGCGCAGGTTGTCCACGACCAGCGCGCGGGTCCGCGAGTCCTCGTCGCCGAGCCCGTCGGACATCACCTCGGCGACGCGGTCGGCGATGCCGGCCTGCGCCTGCCGCACGGTGGCCATCACCAGGCCGGACAGGCGGTCCAGCGGCACGCTGCGCGCCCGGTCGCCGAACTCCAGGTCGACCAGCCCGCCGTCGGCGCGGACCGTCACCCGGACGGCCCCGTCCGGGCTGGACGCGGTCAGCCGCAACGCCTCGGTGCGCTCGCCGACCTCGCGGTAGCGGGCCGCCTTCTCGGCGAACCCCCGCGCCCACGTCGACATCCGGGCCTCGGCCTCGTCGGGGTCGCGCGCCGGCTCCCCGAACCCGGTCGGCACGCTCACGAGGCACCGCCCAGCGACCGCGTGCGCAGCGCCGTCATCGTCTCGCCGTGGGCCGACTCCTGCTCGTCGTAGGCCGACGCGGTGTCGCGGATGCTCGACGCGATGTCGGACACGCCCTCGGCGGCGGCGTTGAGCGCCTCGGCCGCCTTCTCCTCCATCGGGTTGACGATCAGGGGCAGGAACGCGCAGAGCAGGCCGTAGGAGTCACCCGACATCCCCGCCATCCGCGCCGCGTCCGCCGCGGTGCCCAACCGGTCCGACAAGCCGTCGAGATGGCTGCCGTGCGCCCGCAGCGCTTCCGGCACGGCGCTGTACCCGCCCGCTGGCATCTTCCAGTCCCCTTCCTGCCCGGTGCTCCGCCGTGCGGTTCCCGGACCCGGGGGCGGCACAGCGCCCCTGATTGTGGCGAAGGGGTGCGCGGAATTCGCGGGAGCGCGGCCACGACACCCGGGTTTCGCCCGAATGACGTATCCGAACCGGCCCACCGGTGGCTTTCGCCGGGGTCCGGCAGGGCTCCACCGCGCGATCTCCGGAGACCCGACACGCCGGCCCCCGTCGCGGACAGGGTGAATCCACTGCTCCGAAAGGGTAGAGGGCGTCCCGCTGCTGACGCACGGCGACCGGTCCGGCGGCGGATCGGCCACGACCGGGCGTTGACCCGGCGGTGCCCCACCCGCGCGGCTACCCTCCACTGTGGACCCTTCCGGAGGAGGCCACGTGACCGGCCCGCACACCGACATCCCGACGCGCGCCCAGGTCGAACGCCTGCTCACGACCAGGACGCCGGCCGGGATCTCGCTCTACCTGCCGACCCGGCCCGACTCGTCCGGCGACGCCGAGCGGATCGAGCTGAAGAACCTGGCCGGGGAGGCCACCGACCAGTTGCGGGTGACCGGGGTCGAGCGGGAGGCGCTGGCGGCGGTCGAGGAGCAGCTCGCCGACCTGGTCGACGACGACGAGTTCTGGCGCTACCAGGCACGCGGCCTGGCCGTGTTCGTCACGCCCGAGTCGCTGACCACGTTCCGGCTGCCCGACCACCTCACGGCGGCGGCCGAGGTGTCCGACCGGTTCCACGTCAAGCCGCTGCTGCGCTCGATCACCTTCGCCCGGACCGCGTTCCTGCTGGTGCTCACCCGGGGCGCGGTGCGGCTGCTGGAGGTCGCGCCCGACCCGCACCCCGCCGAGATCACCGTGCCGGGGATGCCCGCGAACGTGGCGAGCGCGGTCGGCAGGTCGTCCACGACGGACCGCGCGCCGGGTGGCCGGGTGCGGGGCGGCGAGGGCCGGAAGGTCCGGATGCGGCAGTTCGCCCGGCAGGTCGACCGGGCGCTGCGACCGGTGCTCGCCGGGCACGACGTGCCGCTGATCCTCGCCTCGGCCGAGCCGCTGGACAGCATCTTCCGCTCGGTGTGCAGCTACCCGGGGCTCGCGCCGACGGGCATCCCGGCCGGCGTCGGCGAACCCGGCACGGCGGCGGCCGACGGCGAGCTGGTGTCCGCCGCCCGCGCCGTCCTGGACGGGCTGCACGCCCGCCGGCTCGCCGAGCTGCGGGAGCTGTTCGACCGGCGGACCTCGCAGAGCCGCACGGCCACCGACGTGTCGGACGTGGCCCGGCTGGCGACCATGGGCGCGGTCGACACGCTGTTCGTCGACATCGACGCCACCGTCCCCGGTTTCGTGGACGAGGAGACCGGAGAGGTCGAGTTCCGCGACGCCCCGAACGCCGTCGACTACGGCGTGCTGGACGAGATCGCCCGCCGGGTCTGGCTCACCGACGGCCGCGTGCTCGCGGTGCGCCGGGAGGACGTCCCGGGCGGCGGCGAGGTCGCGGCGATCCTGCGGTTCACACCCTGAACCGACCGCGTCCGCCGACCGCTTCCGCCGGCCGCACGCGCCGGCCGGCGTCAGCGGGCCTCGACCAGCTCCCGGTACCGCGCGGTGTCCGCCGCGGACCAGTCGGCCGGGGTGAGGATCTGCGCCCACGCACCCGCCACCTCGACCGGTCCGTAGTGGTGGCCGTAGCCGGGCGGGACGTCGGTCGCGAAGACCATGTCGATGGTGAGCTGCCAGAACGTGACGGCGGGCAGCCAGGTCATCTCCGGGCTCACGTCCGGACCCAGCGGCTCCTCCAACCAGTCCGGGGGACCGGTCAGCAGGTCCGGGGACCACCAGACGATCGGGTCGGTGGCGTGTTGCAGGTACACCACCCGGTGCGCGCCCCACGGCGTGCCGAGGTCGAGGTCCTCGGGCCGGGCGGCGAACCGCGCGGCGGCCCCCCGGTCGACCACGGGCAGCCGCTCCGGCGAACCGGGGTCCCGGCCGGCGGTCAGCCGCTGCCACACCTCCGTCGAGTTCGGGGTGCCGACCCACAGCGCGCCGGAGGTGCGGGCGGTCATGTCCTGCAACCCGCTGAACGCGGCCTGCCCGCCGAACGAGCCCAGGCTCTCGCCGAACGCCACCAGCCGGGGCCGGGCGTCCACCGGCCGCCGCTGCCAGGCCGCGTAGACCTGGTCGAACAGGTCCTCGCCCGCCGCGCGCGGGCTGTCCCGGTCCGCCACGAACGCCGCCCAGCTCGGCAGGTAGGAGTACTGGAGCGCGGCGATCGCGGTGTCGCCGCCCTCGACGTACTCCAGCGCCTCGGCGATGGCCGGGTCGACCCAGCCGGTCCCGGTGGTGGTGGCGACGGCGAGCACCGCGCGGTCGAACGCCCCGGTGCGCTCCAGCTCGGCGACGACGAGCGCCGCGACGTCGCCCAGCGACCCCGCCGACGACAACCCGCCGTAGACCCGGACGGGCGTGCGCGCGGGACGCCCGGAGAACGCCGCGAGCCGGTCCGCGCGCGGGCCGCCCGCGACGAACGCGCGACCCTCCTTGCCGAGCGTCTCCCACCGGACCAGCGACGCGGGCGACCCCGAGCGCTCGGCGTCGGACGGCCGCCGCACGTCCGGGAAGTCGCCCCGGTCGGCCTGGGCGGCGAGCGCGTTGACCACGGCCAGGAACCCGTTGACCAGCCCGTCGTTGACGACCAGCACGGTCAGCACGGCCACCACGACGACCCCGGCCAGGCGGGCGATGCGCGGCGGCACGTACCGCGCGCCCCACGTGCCCACCCGCCGCGAGGCGATCAGCAGCAGCCGCCCGACCTCCCGCAGCCCCGTCGCGACCACCAGCGCGATGGCGAGCACGAGTCCGTAGTAGTACTGCTCGTCGACCCGCACGTGGACCAGTTCGCGGACCTGCTCCTGCCAGTGCGCGCCCAGGCCCAGCGCGACCGGGACGTAGACGCACGCCCCGACCCCGAGCGCGACGTCGCCCCGCCGCCGCGCCAGGGGCGACCAGTCCGGGTGGTAGCCGATCCGGCGGACCAGCCGGGCGACGCCGACCCCGATCAGGTAGCCGGTGGCCGAGCAGAGGCCGGTGGCGACGCCTTGCAGGTACCACGCGCGCGGCAGCAGCGAGGGCGTCATCGACCAGGCGAAGAACACCAGGGCGAAGACCAGCCCGACGGTGCTCAGCGACCGGCGGTAGCGGACCAGGGCGTGGCGGACCGGGTGCGCGCGCGGTGCCCCCGGGGCCTTGACGGCTGCCGTGACGACCTCCCCGCGTAGTGCCGCGCGCCGGTGTGGCCACACCGGCGCGCGGGCCCGGCCCGGCGACGACGTGATCGTATGCCACGGTCTTGTCGGCCGCCCGGCCCAATCGGCTGACCCGTAAGGCGCAGCACGCACCACGCCGATGGCGGGACACCCCGGCCAGGTGGTCGGTCGGTCGCGGTGTGCCGACCCGGAGCCCAGCGTCGACGCCGCGCCGACCGTCAGTCCACGACGGACGTGGGGGCCTCGCGCCCTGCTCTGCGTTGGGAGAACGTCGGAAGAGCGCCGTAGGACGCCTTGCGCGACGCGCGGCGCAACGTCGCCAGCACCGCCGGTCCGACGACCAGGATCGCGACCGTGTTCGTGATCGCCCGCCCGGTGTCCCAACCCGCCGTGGACGTCAGCAGCGTGAATACCGCGAACCGGTGCAGGTTCTCCAGCACCGGAGCGCCTGCCACGTAAGAGAGGTGGCCCTCGTGGTAGGGCACCTCGGCCCCGGTGATGAACGGCCAGAACCACAGGTTCATCAGGAACCCGAACAGATAGGCCACCACGATCCCGTAGCCGACCAGCATCGCGATCTCGGCCTTGCCGGTCACCTTGCGCGGCAGCAGGCCCGCGCCCATCCCGATCCACGCCGAGCACATCATCTGGAACGGCAGCCACGGCCCGACGCCGGCGGTCAGCAGGGCCGACGCGAACAGCGACGTGCAGCCCAGCACGAACCCGAAGCCCGCGCCGAACACCCGTCCGGCCAGCACCAGCACGAAGAACACCGTCTCGATGCCGGCGACGCCCGCGCCCAACGGCCGCAGCGCCGCGTTCACCGCCGACAGCACGCCCAGCATCGCCAGCGCCTTGGAGTCCATGCCGCCCTCGGACAGCTCGGCCAGCACGACGGCGATCAGCACCGGCAGGATGCCGATGAAGATGAAGGGCGCGTCCGGGCCGTGCTGCATGCTCTGCGGCTCGACCCGCACCAGCAACGGCCAGACGAACATCATCAGCCCCGCGACCGAGGCCAGCACCAGCACCACCGCCGACCGCCGGCCGATCCGCACCGCCTGGTCGGCGCGACCCCAGCGGCGCACCGCCGGCCCCGGCACCGGACCGCCCGACACCGGGTGACCGGGCCCGGTCACCGGGCCACCGCCGAGGCCTCGACGTCGTCCACGGTGAGCCACTGCCCGCCGAGGACCTTGGCCACCTGCGTGGCGAACGCGGGGGAGCCGCCCAGCACCTCGGCGGTCGGACCGTCGGACACGATCTCGCCCTCCGCCAGCACCACGACCCGGTCCGCGACCGTCGCCACGAACTCCACGTCGTGGGTGGCCACCACGACCGCCCGGCCCTCGCCGGTCAACGTCGCGATCATCCGCGCGAGCGCGGCCTTCCCCGGGTAGTCCAGCCCCCGGGTGGGCTCGTCGAGCAGCACCACCGGCGGCGCGGCGGACAACTGCACCGCCAGCACCAGCGCCAACCGCTGCCCCTCGGACAGGTCGCGCGGGTGCCGCCGCGCGACGACGTCGGGCGCGAGCCGGTCCAGCAGGGCGCGGCAGGTGCCGGGTTCCGCGCCGGACTCGGCGTCGGCGGCGGCGCACTCGTCGGCCACCGTCTCCAGGTACAGCAGGTCGCTCGCGGTCTGCGGCACCAGCCCGACCAGCTCGCGCGCCTCGGCGCTGGACAGCGCGCGCGGGTCCCGGCCCGCGACCCTCACGTCGCCGCCCTGCCGGGGACCCGAGCCCTGCACCGCCCACAGCAGCGACGACTTGCCCGAACCGTTGCGCCCCATCACGGCCAGCACCTTGCCGCCGTGCAGGTCCAGGTCGACCCCGCGCACCGCGACCACCGGCCCGTAGCGCACCACGATCCCGGAACCGCGCAGCGCCGGTTCACCGGCGGACACCGGCGAGGTGCGCTCCGGCGGGTCGCCCAGGCCGGCGCGGAACGGCCCGGCCACCCGCCGGGCGTCGCGCACCGACATCGGCAGCGGCTCCCAGCCCGCCAGCCTGCCCAGCCGCACGATCGGCGGCGCGATCGGGGTGTCCCGCAGGACGTCGGCGGGCACGCCGTCCACCACCGACCCGCCGCCGGTCACGTAGATCATCCGGTCGGCGAACGGGATCACCCGCTCCATCCGGTGTTCGGCCATCACCACTGTGGTACCGAGGTCCTGCACCAGCCGGGCGAGCGTGGCCAGCACGTCCTCGGCGGCGGTGGGGTCCAGTGCGGAGGTCGGCTCGTCCAGCACCAGCACGCGGGGGTGCGTGGTGAGCACCGAGCCGATCGCCACCCGCTGCTGCTGGCCGCCGGACAGCGCCCGCAGCGCCCGCCGGCGCAGGTCCGCGATGCCCAGCAGGTCCAGCGTCTCCTCCACCCGGCGGCGCATCACCTGGGGCGGGAGCCCGAGCTGTTCCATGCCGTAGGCGAGCTCGTCCTCCACGGTGTCGGTGACGAACCCGGCGAGCGGGTCCTGGCCGACCACGCCGACCAGGTGCGCGAACTCGCGCGGCGGGCGGGAGTGCGTGGTGGTGCCGTCGATCGAGACCACGCCGTCCAGGTGCCCGCCGGTGAAGTGCGGGACCAGCCCGTTCAGGGTGCCGAGCAGGGTCGACTTGCCCGCGCCCGTGCGACCCGCGAGGAGCACCAGCTCGCCCTCGCCGATGGACAGCGTGACGTCGGCCAGCACCGGCTCGGCCTGGCCGTGGTACCAGAAGCTGACGTGGTCGAGCTCGATCATGCGGGCACTTTCTCGGTGAGCGGCTCGTCGGCGAACGGCGGTTCGGGCACGGGGGACAGGAGCGCGGGCAGCGCACCCAGCAGCACACCGCACAGCGGTGTCCAGGACAGCAACGGCCAGGACAGGGTGATCAGCGACGGGTTGAGGTTCGTCGGGTCGACGCTGGAGGTCGTGAACAGCACCACCGCCACCCCGATGCCGCTCGCCGCGACCACGAACTCCGCCGGCTGCCACCGGTCGGGCCGGTACCGGGTGCGGCGCACCCGCTTGCCCGCGAACCGGAAACCGACCATCGCGATCGCGATCCCGGAGAACAGCACGGGCGCGGCGAGGAAGCGCGGCGTCGAGCCGTCCAACGTGGCGTAGACGCCCACGCACACCCCGATCAGCCCGACGATCATCAGCGCGCCGGTCGCCACCCGCTCCTGCGCGCGGACCAGCGCGGCCCGGCCGTAGCCGCGCGAGTCCATCGACGCGGCCAGCCGCAACGACCGGTCCAGGGCGTCCTCCAGCACCGGGATAACGATGGCGTGGAAAGCTTTGAACCGCTTGCGGTGGTCACCGCCGCGCAACCTGCGGGCCCGCCGGACCCGCAGCGTGCTCTCGGCCAGTTGCGGGAACACCGACAGCGCCACGATCACCGCCGTGCCGACCTCGTACAGCGCCGGCGGCATCGCCTTGAGCAGCCGCTTGGGGTTCGCGAGCGCGTTGGCCGCGCCCAGGCACACCACCATGGTCGCCAGCCGCAGCCCGTCGTACAACCCGCCCAGCACGGACTCCGCGGACACGTCGCCGAACAGCCGGATTCCCGCCGCCCACTCGGGCAACGGGATCTCCGGCAGCCGCAGGATGATCGTGGAGCCCTCCGCGCCGCCGAACACGAACCGGAAGAACACCCGCACCGACACGATCACCGCGCCCAGGTACAGGTACATCCGGAACGCCATCGCCCACGGCGCGTCCGTCCGCCGCGCCACCACCACGTGGCACGCGACGGCCACGATCGTCAGCAGCAGCCACGGGTTCGTGGTGCGGCTCGCCGCGACCGCCAGGCCCAACGCCCACAGCCACCACGCGGCGGGGTGCAGATCGCGGGGCAGGAAGAAGGTGGACAGCGCACTACCGCGCACCTACGACTCCCGCACGCGTTTGCGCCGACGTGCCGTGAACCACGTCGCCGCACCGAGCAGCACGACCGCCGCACCGGCCACCCACGGCGCGGAGTCGCTCGCGCCGGCCTGCTCCTTCACCACGTCGTTGACGTCCGGGGCGCTCTGCCCGCCGTCGAACGCGACGTTGTCCCCCGGGTCGGCCGCCGTCGGCTGCACCACGCCCGCCGACGCGCGCGGCCTGGGCGGCGGCAGCGCGGCGGTCCCCCGGGTGGCCTCACCGGTCGGCTGTCCGGGCTCCTGCGCGGTTTCCGGCGGCTGCGCGGGCTCCGGCCGGATCTCGGCCTGCCGCTCCTCCGGGTCGTCGGACCGGGGCTTGCCCTCGTCGCGCGCCACGCACGACTGGCCCTCGGTGCCCGGTCGGACGGCCGCGACCCGGGGGACCGGGTTGGTCTCGGCGGTCGCGTTGAGCGAGAACGACCAGCCCTCGAACCCGCCGGGGACGAACTTGCGGTTCTTGACGCCCCACTGGCTGTAGGCCCACGCGCAGTTGTTGCCCGCGTGCCAGTACGACCAGTACCCGGCGGCCGGCGGGGTGTCGACGCACGCCTCGCGGTAGCCCTCGTCGCCCTGGAGGGGCAGCTCCTCGACGGCCGAGGGGCGGTTCTCGACCCGGCAGATGAACGCCTCGCCCCAGCGCTGCACGCCGGCGATCTGGAAACCCGCGCCCTTGAGCGCGTCCAACCCGGTGCCCTGGGTCGTTTGGGAGTTGCAGCGCACCAGCGTGGTGCCGCCCAACGCCTGGAAGTCGACGACCACGGTGACCCCGGCGGCGGACGGGCAGATGCCGGGCCGCCCCCGGGAGTGGTCGACCGCGCCGGCCGGCGCGGGTGCGGTCACCAGGAAGGAGGCGACCGCCGCCGCGCCGGCCAGACGAGTCCGGATCGCGGTCACTGGACCGTCAGCGTGGCCGTGCTGTACACCGTTCCGCCGGTGCCACTGGCCCGCACGGTGTAGGTGTAGGTGCCCGTGGCGGTCGGTGTGATGGTCTGCGTGCCGCCGGGCACCGCCAGCGCGCCGGACCACGAGCCGCCGCCGGTCGCGGGGGAGACCGCGAACGCCGTGACCCCGGTGGCGTTGGTGGAGGTCCAGGTCAGCGTGGTGCTCTGGCCGAGGGTGATCTTGCGGTCCAGGTCGTCCACGGACAGCCCGACGGTCGGGTTGCCCGGGTTGACCGCCGGGTTGGTCGGCGTCACGCCCGGTGCCGGGTTCGTGGTGGCGGTCTTGTTCAGCGCGAAGGACCAGCCCTCGAAGCCGCCGGGGATCACGTTGCGGTTCAGCGCGCCGTAGTTGCTGTAGGTCCACGTCGTGCCCGCGCCGTCGGCGTGCCAGTACGACCAGTACGCCTGGGCCGGCGGCGTGTTGACGCACGGCTCCTTGTACGTCGGGTTCGACGTGGTCGGCAGGGTCTCGGTGGAGGCCGGGCGGTTCTCCAGCCGGCAGAGGAAGCCCAGGCCCCAGCGCGCCGTGCCGGCGATCGCGATCCCGGCGTCCTGCAACGCCTTCACGCCGGTGCGCGCCGTGCCGGGGTTCGCGTTGGGCGAGCACCGGGTGATGGTCGGCGCGGGCGTGCCGCCGTTGCCGTCCAACTCCTGGAAGTCGATCACGACCGTGACGCCGGTCAGCGCGTCGTCCCCGGTGCAGATGCCGTTGTAGCCCTTGGTCGGGTCGAGCGCGCTCGCGGGCGCGGCGGTGGCCACGCCCAGCGCGGCCATCGCGGCCACCGCGGACAGCAGGCTCGGCAGTCGTCTCATTCCGGTTCCCCCTCGGCGGATGCGTTCCTCTTGCGGACCAGGTGCAGCCCGAAGCCGAGCGCGGCGGCCAGCACGAGCCCGCCGAGCGCGGAGTAGGGCCAGACGGGTGGGGCGGCGATCCTGATCGCCGCGCCGGGCCGGACCGCGTCGCCCGCGATCCGGTCGGCCGGGAGCGCCGCGAGGGGCAGTCGTACGGCGGCGGTCACCGGTGACCCGGCGGCGGCCGTCCACGACCGGCCCGCCACGGCGGGGGCGGCGGCCACGCTGGTGCCGAGATCGGCCGACCCGCCCGCGTCCGGCAGCCCGCCGCCGGGGAGCAGCCGCTCACCGAGCGCCCGCGCGGTGGCCGAGACGTCCTCACCGACCGCCAGCCGGCCGCTCGCCACCACCGCGCTCAGCGCCAGGTCCGCCCCGGCGTCGCCGCCGGCGACCAGCCCGTCCGGGCCGGTCCTGGTGGCCAGCGCGGCGGCGGCGGCGGTGAGCGCCTCGGCGCGGTCCGGTGACCAGCTCGCGGGCACCACGTCGGACGGCTCGCCGGCCGCGACCGGCTGCCCGCCCGAGGGCTTCCCGTCTGCGGGTTGCTCGCCTGCGGGCTTCTCGTCTGTGGGCTTCTCGTCTGTGGGCTGCCCGTCCCGGGGGTCGAGGCCCGCCGGCGTCTCGTCCTCGGGGTCCCCGCCCGCCGGCTCGCCGGCCACGGGCTGCCGGTCGAGGGACTTCGCGTCCTCCGGCCGGTCGTCGGCGGGCGCGCTGTTGAGCGCGGACAGGGCGGCGGCGGTCGCGGCCGGGTCGCCGGTCGCGCAGCTCCCGGCGGCCAGGTTCGCAGGGAAGAGGCCGTCCCGGCACTGCCGGTCGACCAGCAGGTGCACCGCGTCCGGGCCGCCCGCGCCGGCCAGGAGCGCCCACGCGTGCCGCTCCACCCCCCGGTCGGTGTCGGCGAACGACCCGGTGTCCACGAACTCGCCGGTGCCGGTGGACAGCGCGGCCAGGTCGGTGCGCAGGCGCTCGGCGGTCGGCGCGAGGTCGGCCGGCCCGTCGCCGTCGGCCAGCCGGAACCGGGCCAGCACGTGGAGCTTGGCCAGCGGTTCGGCGTAGGCGGCGGGCCCGGTCTCGTAGGGCACGCCGTGCGCGTAGGCGTCGACGGATTCGGGGCGCAGCAGGAAGTCCGTGGCGCGGGCGACGGCCTGCGGCTGCTCGTCGAGCGCGCGCAGCGCGAGCACCAGCTCGGCGGTGGCGTCGTAGTCGACGAACGTCCGGCCGTCCTCGGTGACCTCGACGTGGTCACCGCCGACCAGCGTGCCCGCGAGGTACCCGCCGAGCTTGCCGGCGGGTGTGTCCGGACCGGGCTCGGCCAGGTTCACGGGCGGGACCACGACGGTGCCCCGGACGCGCGGCGCGGCCGGCGGAGGAGGCGGCGTGGTCCGCGCGGGGGTCTCCTCCCGCACCGGCGCGGGGGGCGTGGTCGCGGGCGGCGCGGTGGTCGGCGGCTCGGCGGGCGGGACCCGGCCGCCCGCCAGGTCGAAGAACCCGACCTGGGCCAGGCCCAGCGACGCCTGCGCGCCGGCCCGGATCCAGGTGTCGACCGCGCCGAGGCCGTCGGCCTGCGCGGCGGTGTAGTGGTCCGGGCTGTAGCCGATCGCGCCGATGTCCTCGCTGAGCAGGGTGGCCGCGTCGCGCTCGGGGGTGGCCTGGGCCGACCTGAGGTACGCGACGCCGGCGTCCACGTGCGCCTCCGCGCCGCCCGCCTCGGCCAGCGCCTGCACGATGAGGCCGGTGCTGTTGGTGTTGGGCGCTTCGGTGCCGACGCCGCCGCCCCAGCCGCCGCCGGGGTCCTGGTTCGCCTTGAGCCACCGGACCGCGCTGTCGATCGGCCCGTCCAGCCCGGCCGCGCCGGCCTTGCGGGCCGCGACCATCGCGGACAGCCCGAGCCCGGTGCTGTCGCCGTCCTTCGGGGCCTTGTCGAACGGCTTGCCCTCGTCGCAGGTGGAGACCTTGTGGCCGCCCTGGTTGACGTGGTCGCCGGTCTCGTCGGTGGGGATGTACTCGTAGAAGATCCGGAAGTAGCCCTCGGCGCACTGCTGGGTGACCAGCCGGTCGATCGCGAGCTGGTCGTTCTCGCCCACCGCCGCCAGCGCGATGACAGCCAGCGCCTGGCCGAAGGTGTTGGCGTTGTTGCTGATGAAGTCCGCGAACTCGGGCTTCTTGGCGTAGTCGCTGACCCGGCCCCGGTCCGGCCCGGACCGCATGATGGCGGCCTTGGTCTCGGCGACCAGGTCGACGCCGTCGAAGTGGCGCGGGTCGCGCCCGGACACCTCGGCGGCCAGCAGCGTCTTGGCCGCCGCGCCGCCGACGACGATGGCGTCGTAGCCCTCGCCGGGCGCGTACCCGTCCCAGGTGTAGTAGTCGCTGGCGTGCCCGGCGTCGTCCAGGTAGGTGACGATCGGCGTGGCCAGCGCGCCGTTGCCGGAGGCGTGCAGCGCCAACAACGTGTCGATCATCAGGCCGTGGTCGGGCAGGGGTGAGCCGAGCGGGTTCTCCAGGGTGCCGTCCGGGGAGAGCTGGCGCGCCAGCCAGTAGGCGGCGGCGGAGGCCCCGGGACGGTCGGCGGCGGCGACGGCGGAGCCCGTGGCGGCCACCCCGAGGACCACGGCGATCGTCAAGGCGGTCGCGGTCGACCGGGGTCGACCGCGGAACACAGATCGACACCCCATGAGGGAAGACACCCCTGCTTCTCGCGACAGTGGTCGAGCCGGTACCCGCCCGTTCGGTGATCCGACTCGCCGTCCCCGGAGGGCGGCCCACGGTTGCGCGACAGTGCCGGAGTTCGACCGGCTTCCCCGTCACGGGCAGGGTTGTGGAGTTGTGGGGCCTGGCCGATCGACCATAGCACCCGTCGGGCGGTGGATTAACCGGGAAGTGCGCGTGCGGGGACTGCGGCCGAACGCCGGCGACTGTTCCGCCGTCCGGCGCAGAGCGCCCGCGTCGCCGGGCCTTCCCGGAGTTCTGCCCCAGGCGTGTATCCATCCAAAATGGACAGTCCACAGTGGATCTGTCCGGGGGGTGCGGGCCGACCCGCTACGGCCGGGGCGGCGTCGCGGGGTGCGGTTCCGACACGGTGACGTGGTCCAGGACCGTGTCGGTGAACACGGTCAGGTCGACCTCGCCCGCGAACGTGCTGCCGGCGAGCGAGGCGAAGCCGGTCGTGAGGTCGGCGAACCGGCAGTCGACGAACGCGCAGTGGTCGAAGTGCGAGCCGTGCAGGTCCGCGCCGGTGAAGTCGCAGCGGGTGAAGGTCCGGCCGGACGCGACGACGCCGCGCAGCCGCGCCCCGGCGAACGAGCAGTCGGTGAACGACGCGGGCAGCCGGCAGCGGTCCAACCCGGCCCTGCGGAACGAGCACCGGGTGAACGAGCGCCCGACGTAGGTACCGCGCAGCACGGCCTGGTCGAACACGCACGAGGTGAAGTCGGAGTCGAGTTGGCCGCCCCCGCCCAGCGCCACGGCGGTGAAGTCCACCCCCGCCACCCGCGCGTGGCGGATCGGTTCGGTCAACCGCAGTCCCCGGTAGTCGACCAGGCCCTCCGGGGTGCGGCCGAACGGGGACGCGGGCGGCTCGAACGGTGCCTTGGGGGACGACTTGCGGCGCGCCAGGTCCGCGCGCAGCCCGGCCGCGATCGCGGCCGTCCGCTCGTCGTCCCACCGGGCGCGCACCGCGCGCGTCACCCCCGTCCCCCGTCCGCCGTCGGTCCTAGTCCCACCAGAAGGCCCACACGTCGCTGTCGACGAGTTGTTCCGCGTACGCCCTCAGCGTGGGGGCACCGTCGCGCTGCCACACGTTGTCCGGGCAGAACGCGAAGTGCTCGGCGGCGACCCGGAGCGCTTCCTCCAGGGTGGTCGGCGGGTTCGCGACGCTCAGGTACAGCGTGGCGAACCCGACCGCCACCACCCGGACGCCGAAGCGGTCCTCCCAGTCGCGCACGACGGCCGAGATCAGGGCGGTGTCGTCGACGTGGTTCACCGGGCGCGGTCCAGCCGACGACGGCCAGCGCGTCCGCACCGCGCCCGGCGGCCACCAGCCCCAGGCGCAGCTCGTCCTTGACCGAGACCAGGACGTCGACCACCTCGTCGGCGGCGCGGTCCGGGTCGGTCTTGGCGGGCAGCCGGGGCGACCGGCCCGGCCACTCGCGGCCGAACGGCTCGGTCGTGGCGGGTCGCGGCTCGGCGTCCGGCTCGGTGGACCCGGCGTGCGCGGCCCACCACCCGGCCGGCACCTCGGCCGGATCGTGGTCGGCGGGCGAGGACATGTCCTCGGGCCACAGCTCGCCGTCCCAGGGCCGGCAGCCCTCGCCGCCGGGCAGCGGCTCCAGCAGCAGCGGCCAGAGCCCGGACCCGGCGTGCTCGGCGCGCAGCTCCTGCCACAGGCCGAAGGCGGGCGGCGCGTCGCTGAGCCAGAGCGCCCACGTCCCGCCGTCGCCCTCGTCGGACGCCACCAGGCGACCCGGTGGCAGCGGGGTCGACCGGGGACGGGCCGTGCCCGGGTCGGTGAACAGCGCGGCCGGGTCGGACGAGGTTTCCGAGGACACCTCACGGATGGTAAGCGGCGGCCGGCGCACCCCGCCGGCGGCTCCCCGGTCAGGTGCGGGCGGAGGTGAGCGCGGAGCGCGGTCCGGGCACCGGGTCCCGGACCAGGTTGCGCGCCACCAGGTCCTGCGACTCGGCCACGCCGATCGAGTCCGCCGGCAGCCGGCCGTCGTCGGCGCGCAGGCGGGTCAGCGCGTCGTCCACCGCCCGGTGGGCGGCGAACAGGCACGGCGTGCTGTAGATCGCCACGCCCACGCCCAGCTCCGCGAGCTCGGACAGCGACAGCGCGGGCGACCTGCCGCCCGCGATCTGGTTGAACACCAGCGGTGTCGATCCCACGGCGGCGGCCACCCGGCGGAGCGCGGCGGTCGACGGGATGCCGTCCACGAGCACCGCGTCGGCGTCGGTCGCGGCGAGCGCGGCGGCGCGGCGGACCATCTCCGCTTCGTCGGTGGCGTCGGTGCGGGCCACCACGACCAGGTCGGTGCGCGCTTCCAGGACGGCGTCCAGCTTGGCCAGGTAGTCGGCCAGGGGGAGGATCCGCTTGCCCGCCACGTGTCCGCAGCGCCGGGGCCGCTGCTGGTCCTCCAGCACCACGCCGGACGCGCCGACCTGCTCCAGCGCGCGCACCACGTGCCGCGCCACCTCGACGTCCACGTACCCGTCGTCGATGTCGACCAGCAGGTGGTGGTCCGGGAACGCCAGGCGCAACCGCTGCACGAACGACACCACGTCCGGCCAGGCGATGAAACCGATGTCCGGCAGGCCGTAGTGGGACGCGGCCAGGCCGAGCCCGGACACGAACAGCGCGTCGTAGTGCCGGGCCGCGATCGAGGCGGACAGCATGTCGAACACGCCGATCACCGGTGTGGTACCGGGGCGTGCGACGGCCTCGCGCAGGTGTGTCCCGTGTGACATGAGGTGAATCTGCCATCGGGGCCGCGCCGGTGCTAGATATCGGAAGGCTGATCAACAGACCCGGTCGAGTGGGTCCTGGACCCGGTGCGTGGCGCTCGACCCCGGTCTGGTGGAACGGATCGACGGGGCCGTGACCCGCTACGGGCGCGGCGTGCCCGTCACCGACGCCGAACTCGCGGAGCGGCCCGAGTGCCGACCTTGTTGCCGGATTGGCAACAGGATTTGCGGTTTCTGCCACGGGGCTCGCATGGTGGGTCGCGGAGGTGGTCGTGATGACCGAGCAGTGGGGTGACAGCTACGACGTGGTGGTGGTCGGTGGCGGGGCGGCCGGCCTGAACGGGGCCCTGATGGTGGCCCGCTCGCGGCGTTCGGTGGTGGTGGTCGACGCCGGCGAGCCGCGCAACGCCCCGGCCGACGGCGTGCACGGGCTGCTGGGCCGGGAGGGGACGCCGCCGGCCGAGCTGCTGTCGCGCGGCCGGGAGGAGGTCCGGTCCTACGGCGGGCACGTCGTGCCCGGCCGGGTCGACGCGGTGGCGTTCGCGGACGACGGCTTCGTGGTCACCCTGGCGGACGGGCGTGCGATCCGCGCGCGGCGGCTGCTGGTGGCCACCGGCCTGGTCGACGAACTGCCGGACCTGCCGGGCCTGCGCGAGCGGTGGGGGCGCGACGTGCTGCACTGCCCGTACTGCCACGGCTACGAGGTCCGCGACCGGGCGATCGGCGTGCTGGCCGGCGGACCGGCGTCGGTGCACCAGGCGCTGCTGTTCCGGCAGCTCAGCGACGACGTCACGTTCTTCGCCGACGGCACGCGGCCGAGCGCCGACGAGGCCGAGCGGTTGGCCGCGCGCGGCATCCGCATCGTGCCCGACGCCGTCGCGGCCGTCGAGGTCAAGGACGACGAGCTGGTCGGCGTGCGGCTGGCCGACGGCACGGTGGTCGCGCGCGAGGCCCTCGCGGTCGCGTCCCGGATGGTCGCCCGGGTCGGGTTCCTGGCCGGGATCGGGCTGCACCCGGTCGAGCACCCGTCCGGGGCGGGCGAGCACCTGCCCGCCGACCCGAACGGCCGGACCGCGGTGCTCGGCGTGTGGGTCGCGGGCAACTCCACCGACCTCCTCGCGCAGGTCGGCGCGTCCGCCGCCGCCGGTGCCGCCGCCGGGGCCCAGATCAACGCCGACCTCGTCGCCGAGGAGACCCGCCGGGCGGTCGAGGCCCACCGCGACCCCTTCAGCGCGCGGAGCGAGGCGCGCCTGTGCGAAGAGGTGATGGGAGACCGCCGGCACGGCCTGTGAGCCGGGGCGTCCAGGTGTCCGGCAGGGCGGGCCGGGCACCCAGGTACCCGCGCAGCGCGGCCAGCGCCGGGTGCGGGTTGTCGGCCCGCCACAGCACCGAGTGCGGGTAGACCGGCGTCGGGTGGTGCAGGTCCACCCTGCGCAGGTCGTGCTCGGCGGGCCAGAGCAGCCGGGTCTGGTCGCCCACGAACGTCGCCAGGTCCGCCGAGCGCGCGATCACGTCCAGCAGCGGCTCGGTGCCGTAGTGCGGGCCGACCGGGTCGAGCGCGAACCCGAACGCGGCGGCGAACTCGTCGTAGAACGCGCCCCACTCGGTGCCGGCGGTGATCCCCGGCATCCAGATCCGGTGCCCGGCCAGCGCGGTCGGCGGCACCGCCCCGGCACCGGCGAACTCGTGGTGCGGGCCGGTGAGGAGCTGGATCGGTTCGTCCAGCACCCGGACCGCCTCGACGCCGGCGGGCAGCGCGGTCACCGCGCGGAACGACGCGTCGATCGTGCCGGCGCGGAGGGCGGCGATCGCCGCGTCGGCGTCGTAGAGGGTCACCACGCGCAACCCGACCTCGGGGTGCGCGTGGTGGAAGTCGCGCAGCAGGTCGGCCGGCGCGAGGTCGCGGCCGATCACGTCGACGCGCAGCGCCCGGCGTCCCGGCCGCACCGAGGCCACCGCCCGCCGCGCCGCGTCGAGCAGGTCGCGGGCGTGCGGGAGGAACGCCTCGCCGTCCACCGTCAGCCCCGCGCCCCGGGCGCTCCGGGCGAACAGCCGCACGCCGAGGTCCCTCTCCAGCGCGGCGATCCGCTTGGACACCGCCTGCTGGGTGATCGACAGGTCCTCGGCGGCCCGCTGGAACCGACCCGCGTCCACGACGGCGACGAACGTGCGCACGGCATCGAGGTCCACGCCGTCGGACCCTAGCCGCACAACCACCGGTTGTGGGCCGGGGTCCGCCGGGTTGTGCGGGTCAGGTCCGCCGGCCCGCCCTGCTCACCAGCACGACCCCCGCCACCAGGGCGAGCAGCCCGGTCAGCGCGAGCCAACCGACGCCGGCCCCGGTCACGGCCAGGTCGCCCGGGTCGTCACCGGGCGGTGCGGGCGCACCGCCCGGCGGCGGCCCGGCGTCCGGCGGCACGGGGTCCGGGTCGGGCTGGTCGGGTCCGACCTCGACGAGGACGGTGGTGGGGTTGTCGGTGTTGTCACCGGCCGCGACCACGAAGGTCGCGGGTGCCTTCCACGGGCCCACGACGCCGAAGTCGTACAGGTCGGCGGGCAGGTCGGAGAACTGGAAGAGGCCCTGCGCACCGGTCACCGCGCGGGCCACCACCTGGCCGGTGAGCTGGCTGCGCAGGTAGACCTTGACGCCCACCAGCGGCACGGTCGGCGGCGGGCACCGGCCGCACTGGTCGTCCCGGGGCAGCACGCGCAGCAGGCGTCCGAGGGCACGGGCGGCGTGCGCACCGGGCACCCGGGCCACCGCGCCGGCCTTGATCTCGCCGTTGACCCACGGCGGTGAGCCGACGACGCAGTTCACCGCCATGTGCCCGGCCCGCACCGCGGCGTCCGTGACCCGGTAGGTGACGAAGTAGGTCTTCGTCGTCCGGCCGGGCAGGGACGTGCCCTCCTCCCGGCCGAGCTCGCCCAGGTCGACCGGCACGCCGAGCGGGGAGTGGCAGAGCGCCTTGAGCCCCGGGATGGCCGGGTCGTCGCCGTTGGTCAAGGTCAGCGCCATGACCGCGGTCTCGTCCACGGCGTAGGCGGGTCGGGTGAACGCGGCGGTCGCGGTGAGCTGCCCGCCCACCCGGCGCGCGCCCCGGATCAGCGCCTCCGGGTCGTCCACCTCGTCGAGTTCGAAGTGGATGGTCGGCAACCACCAGTCGGAGCCGGAGAACAGCACGACGTACCAGCCGAGCGGCACGTCCGCGAACTCGAAGCGGCCGTTGAGGTCGGTGGCCACCGTGTACTCGTCCCCCGGGTGGCCGCCGATCAACCGCACCGTCAGGTTCGACAGCTCCTCGCCCGGCTCCTTCGCGCCGCTGCCGTCGTTGTCGCCGTAGACGACGCCCGCGTAGGTACCGCGCACGATGTGGACGGGCACCGTGGCGACGACGGTGTTGTCCGCAGGGGTGGTTTCGGGCTCGATGGAGCTCGTCGTGACGACGAGCCGGACCTCGCCGCGACCCGGGTCGACCACGTCGCCGTCGGCGGTGCCCTCGACGGATCGGCCGGGTTCGAGGGTGACGCCCGGCCCGCCGAGGCCGCTCCACTCGTGGTCGTGGAGGTTGCCGGTCGACATGACGGTCACGCCCGTGGCGGTGGCCGTCCCGACGTTGGTCACCGTCGCCCGCGCCCGGACCTCCTCGTGCGCCGCGTACGCGGGCTTCTCGTACACCACGGCGATCCGGAGGTCGACCTCCGCGTCCGGGACGGCGGGGGCCGGGGTCGTCGGCAGCGGGGTCGGTGCCGCGTCGGTCGGTTCTGTCTCGGTCGGTTCCGCGCCGGTCGGGTCCGGGGTGGGTGGAGCGGGGGAGGAGGTGGCGGTGGGGACGGGTCTGGCGGTGTCCGGCGGATCGGCGGTGGCCGGTCCCGCCGACACGCCCAGCACCAGTGCGGCGGTCAGCACCAGCGCTCCGGTCGACAGCGGTGATCGGGACATGCGGTCGGCTCCTCTCGGAGGTGGATTCGGGAGCACTCCAGCGTTCTCCCCCGGGGAAGGGCCACACCAGGCCCGCCGGGCGGGGACCGGACCTGCCGGAACCGGTCGGTGCGGCTAGCCTGCTCGGTGTGCCCGCCCGGTCGGGCGCACCGCCGCGCACGACCCGTAGGGAGCCCGCATGACCGAGCAGCCCGCCCGTCCCGACGCCACCATCGCGGTCACCGGCGCGACCGGCCGCCTCGGTGGCCGCGTCGCCCGCCGACTGGCCGACGCCGGTGTGCCGCAACGGCTGGTGCTGCGCGACCCGTCCCGCGCGCCGGAGCTGGCGGGCGCGACGGCGGTCGCCGGCGACTACGGCGACCGCGCGGCGGTGCGGGCGGCGCTGGAGGGCGTCGAGCGGGTGCTGATGGTGTCGGCCCCGGAGACGGAGGACCGGGTCGACCTGCACCGGGCGTTCGTCGACGCGGCGGTCGAGGCCGGCGTGCGGCACCTGGTCTACATCTCGTTCTTCGGCGCGTCGCCCAACGCCACGTTCACCTTGGCGCGCGACCACTACGCCACGGAGTCCTACATCCGCGCGAGCGGTCTGGGCTACACGTTCCTGCGCGACAACATGTACGCCGACCTGATGCCGTCGATGGCGGGCCAGGACGGCGTGATCCGGGGGCCCGCCGAGGACGGCCGGGTCTCCGTGGTCGCGCTGGACGACATCGCCGAAGCCGCCGTCGCCGTGCTGCTGGCCGCGCCGGAGCACGCGGGCGCGGTGTACAGCCTCACCGGGCCGGAGGCGCTGACCCTGGACGAGGTGACCGCGATCCTGACCGAGGTGACCGGGCGGCCGGCCGTCTACGAGCGGGAGACCGTCGACCAGGCGTACCAGTCGCGCGCGTCCTACAACGCGCCGGACTGGATGCTCGACGCGTGGGTGTCCACCTACACCGCCATCGCCAAGGGCGAACTGGCCGACGTGACCGGGGACGTCGAACGCCTCACCGGCCACCCCGCGACGCCGCTGGCCGACGTGGTCCGGGCGGCGCGGGACTGAGCTCGGCCCGCCGCACCCGCCAGGCGGGCGAGCACGGCCGGGCCATCAGCCCGGCGATCACCTCGGAGACGACGGCCGTGCCGCCGCCGGCGCGTCGAGGAACGCCCCGGCGGTCTCGACGGTGGCGACGACCTCGATCCCCTCGGCCCGCAGCAGCGTCAGCCCTCCCTCGGCAGGGCGTCGTCCTCGACGATCAGGACGCGCACGGCAGCACCACTTCCAGCTCGGTGGGACCGCCGGGCGGGCTGGTCAGCGTCATCGCGCCGGAGAACGCCGCCACCCGGCGGCGCATCCCGGTCAGGCCGCGGCCCCGCCCCTCGGACGCGCCGCCCCGGCCGTCGTCGGTGACGGTGATCAGCAGGTTCCCCCGCTCGCCCGCGACCCGGACGCGCACCGACGCGGCCCCGCTGTGCTTCGACACGTTGGTCAGCGCCTCGGACACCACGTAGTACGCCGCCGCCTCCACGGCGGTCGGGGCGCGCGGCACGTCCACGACGTCGAGTGCGCACGGCACCCCGGAGTGCGACGCGAGCGACGTCAGCGCCCCGGTCAGGCCGCGATCGGCCAGGATCGGCGGGTAGATGCCACGCACCACCTCGCGCAGCCCGGCCAGCGCGTCGGTCGCCGCGTCCTGCGCCCGCAGCACGAGCGGCAGCGCGCTGTCCGGGTCACGCCGCAGCGCGTGTTCGACCATGCCGAGGTGCATCGACACCGCGACGATGCGGTTCTGCGTGTCGTCGTGCAGCGCGCCTTCGATGCGCCGCAGCTCCATGCCGTGCGCGTCGAGCGCGGCGGCCCGGCTCACCGACAGCTTCGCGACCTGCTCGGCCAGCCGGGCCCGGCCGCCCCGCGCCGGCGACAGCAGCCGCCGGCCCACCCCGGCGTGGCAGCGGGCCAGCGGCGGCGCGACCAGCACGGCCACCAGGACGAACCCCACGCCCTGGGCCACCGCGCCGAACGCGGCGGGCCACGACGTGATCGGGTACACCACGCTGACCGGGTACTCGGCCGGGAGCAGGAACCACCAGAGCGGCACGGTGAACGCGACCAGCGCGCCCAGGGACAGCGTCACGCCGAGCACGCCGAGCGGGATGCCGACCACCGCGTGGAACAGCAGCCACGCGAGGTCGCGCCGGGTGGCCGGGTCGGTCAGGGCGGTGGTGATCCGCGTCGCGGCGGGACCGTCCAGCGGGCGGTAGGCGGCGGGCACCCCGACCCCGAGGTGGCGCGCCACCCGGCGGCGCTCGAAGCCCACCAGCACGCGCATCGCGCGGGCGATCCAGGGGATCGCGAACACGCCCACCACGGTCGCGCTCAGCACGACGGTCAGCGCGGGCAGCACCGCCAGGGTGATCAGGGCGACCAGCGAGGTGCCGAACCCGACGAGCAGGTAGCCGCACGAGCGGACCGCGTCCCGCAGGCGGTGCCGAACGCGACCCGCCAGACCGTCCCGCGCGTTCTCCCCAGCCACAGCCGTGCTCGCCTGTCTCCTCGAAACCCCAGGTGCCCCAGGGTAACGACGGGCTCCGGGGGTGTCCAACGGGGGGTTCGAGGTGTGGCCGGGCCGACTCCCGGCACCCGCCTGAGTGGACATTCCCCAGTGGATCGAGCGGACCGGGACCGGCCGACGCCGAACCCCGCCGGACCCGGGCGGGGTTCGGCGGGGTTCGGCGGGGTTCGCGACCGGTCAGGCGAAGCACTCCCGGATCACGCTCTGCGCGGTGCCGATCAGGGCACCGGGCAGCTTCGCGACGACCGCCGCGAGGAAGGCGGCGGGACCGCCGACGAGCGCGGGCAGCGAGCCGACGAGCACCGGCAGGATCGCCGCGCCGCCGTTCTTGGTCACGCACCACACGGTGGCGAGGCTGACCCCCGCCACGAGTGCCGCTTCCGGGTCGGTGGCGCTGACCAGCGTCACCGCAGTCGGGTTCACGTCGAAGACGAAGTCCACTGTGGACGGCAGCGGGTTGGTCATGTTCAGCCGCAGGGTGAAGCGGCCCTCGCCGCGCGCGCCGGCCGCGCCGGGTGCCTGGACGAACCTGACGTTCTCGGCGTTGACGCTGGTCACCGCGCCGTTCACCTCGCTCACGCCGAACACCGACACGGAGTCGCCGCCACCGGCACCCTGCGCGGCGGCCCCGTGCAGCGTGGCCAGGTACAGGCTGCCGTTGTCGGTGAACTTGATCGAGGACGTGACCTCGTTGCCGATGGCCGAGGCTTGGCGCTTGAACTCGGTGGCGACGGTGTCGGTGACGGAGTAGATCACGGGGGTGGTGCCGGCGGTGGTGGGTGAGGTGCACATGTCGGGCTCCTGTCCTTCGGCGGAGGTCGCCGTCGACACCGAGTGTTGCCCCCGGATTCCCCAGTCACATCACCAAAATTGACCAGATCGCCGGATCTGCTCCGGCAGTTCCGGTGCGACCTGGGCGGGCACCCGCCGGGCCAGGGCGACCGCCGAGAGCTGGGAGGTGACCCCCAGCTTGCGCAGCAGCGCCCGGATGTGGCTGCGCACGGTGGCCACCGACACCCGGTCGGCACCGGCGATGTCGGTGGCGGTCAGCCCCTCGCCCAGCGCGGTCAGCACCTCGCGCTCGCGCGGGGTGAGCCGGTCGACCAGCGCGATCTCCCGCCGCCGCTGTTCCAGGGCGGCGAGCAGCGCGTGCCGCCCGGTGGGCGTCCGGCGGGTCAGCCCGGCGAGCACGGCGGCCAGCAGCGTGGTGAACGGCAGGCCCGTGTCCACCACGGCGGTCGCGCCCGCCGTGACGGCGGTGATCAGGTTCCCGGCCCGCCGCAGGTGCCCGACCACGACCACCGGCAGGTCCAGCGGTGCGAGCGCGGCGATGTGCGCGGCGAACGTCTCGTCGGCGGCGGGCACGAACACCGCGCCGGTCGGCGTGCCGTCGACCCGCGCCCGGCGGCAGTGGTAGCCCGACGCCGACAGCGCGGCGAAGAGCGCGACGGCCAAGTCGCCCGAACCGCCGACCACGAGCTCTCGCGCGGCGACGGTAGAAGGTGCGTCCACAGTGGCAACCCCCATGATGGTGCACCGCCGCCTCCGATGATGTGGTTCGACGTTAAGCCTGGCGGGCCGCGTGGTTCTACCGCCGAAAGCGCGTCCGGTGGCCACGAAAGGGGGATGTGATCCGGTGCTGTGCGCCACGAAGTGTCCACGGCGGACCGAAATTCGTTGTCCTGTAGGCGATGTGCGCCGTGCCGGGATGGTGTCGTCGGAACCGGTGGACGCTCGCCTTACCGCATTTTGTGTACTCCAACGAAAAGTGCCGCGCGGATGTCGATCACAGTGGACGTCCACTGTGGGTGCGCCGGCGCGCGGCTCACCCGGCGGCGGGCGGCCGTGCCGGGCCGGCGGGGTCGAGGAGCATCTTCGCGGCCACCACCGCCCCGTCGGCGCGGATCGTGCCGGCCACGGTCGCGGCTCGCGCGCGGGTCCCGGGGTCCAGGGCCGCGCCGAGCGCGGCGGACAGGGACGCGGCGGTCGGCGTCGTGCCCTCGTGGGCCGTGCCGATGCCCAGTTCGGCCACCCGGGCGGCCCAGTACGGCTGGTCCGCGATCCGGGGGACCACCACCTGGGGCGCGCCGGCGCGCGCGGCCGTCGTGGTGGTGCCCGCGCCGCCGTGGTGCACGACGGCGGCGACCCGGCCGAACAGCGCCTGCTGGTTGACCTCGCCGACGACGAAGCAGTCGTCGGCGTCGTCGATCGGGGCCAGCCCGGCCCAGCCGCGCGCGAGGACGACCCGGCGACCGTGCACCCGGGCCGCCTCGGTGGCCACCCGGGCGATGCCCTCCGGGGCGTGCGCGGCCATGCTGCCGAAGCCCACGTACACCGGCGGCGGACCCGCCGCCAGGAACGCCTCCAGCCCCGCCGGGAGCGGCCGGTCGTCGGGCAGGACCCACGCCCCGGTCTGCACGACGTCGAGGTCCGCCATGCCTTCCACCGGGCACAGCACCGGGTCCGCCGCCAGCCACGGCCGGTCGGTGAAGACGTGGTCGCGGACGTTGTCGACCGGCGGCAGGCCGACGGCCGCCCGGTGGTGGTCGAGCGCCGCGCCGTACAAGCCGTTCACCCGCTGGGCGTCCTGCTCCCACTGCGCCCGGTTGTCGGTCTCGTCGCGCGGGGGCAGCACACCCGGCCGCGCCCCCGGAGAGGCGTGCCGCGACGGCAGCCCGTAGGTGTGGAAGCACGCGAAGACGTAGCGGATGCCCAGCTTCTCGGCCACGTCCCGCGCGCCGGCCGGCATCAGGCCGGTCGCCAGCAGCACGTCGCACCCCTCGGCCGCCGCGCCGAGCACCTCGAACCGCGCGGCCACGAGCTCGGGGGCCAGCCGCAACGCGTCCTGCGCGGTCGGTGGCTTCGGACCGGACACCACCGAGCGCACCGTGGGGCCCAGCGGCACCAGCGGCAAGCCGACCCTGGCCAGCAGCGCCACGAAGTCCTCGTCCGGCGGCGCGCAGACCCGCACCTCCGCGCCCAGCCCCCGCAACGCCACCGCGAGCCCCACCAACGGTTCGACGTCCCCGCGCGATCCCCACGTCGTCAACAGCACACGCACTTCCGGTTCCCCATTTCCCCATGTCCCGGCGTCAAGGCGGCAAGTCTGCGGCACCGCCCCGGCCTTGCCGCAAGCCCCCCGGTCGGCTATAAATTGAAGGGGGCGAGGAGTGCGACCTCCTCCTGCCCGCCCCCTTCGACCTCCACTGTGGACGGTCCGCCCCCTCTACCGGCAGCCGCACCCGCCCTCGGTCGGGTGCGGTGATCGCGGGGCCTTTTTTCGCGGAGCGGGGACGAGCACCACCCGGTCGGGTGACCGGGTGAGGAGATGTGCGGATTCCTCGGTATTATCGGGACAAGTGTCCCGGTTACTCGGTGGAGGGTGTGGTGGCGGAACGACTGCTGCGCGCCGACGCGCGGCGCAACCGGGCTCGGGTGCTGGAGGTCGCGGCGCACGTGTTCGCGACCGAGGGCCTGTCGGTGTCGGTGCACGAGATCGCGCGGCGCGCGGGCGTCGGCACCGGGACCGTGAGCCGGCACTTCCCCACGAAGGACGACCTGGTGACCGCCGTGCTGCTGACCCTCACGGCGGACCTGGTGGCCGAGGCCGACGCCCTGGCCGCGACCGAGGACCCGGGTGGCGCGTTCTTCGCGTTCCTCGGCTCCCTGGTGCGGGCGGGCGCGGCGCACCGCGGGCTGGCGCGGGAGCTGACGGGCGCGGGCGCGGCGGCGGGGGCCGTCGAGGTGCGGGCCCGTGCGCTGCTGGTGCGCGCCCAGGAGGTCGGCGCGGTCCGGCCGGACGTCTGCTACGCCGACGTCGCGGCCCTGGTGACCGGCTGCACGACCCGGGAGGGCGGGCCGCTGGAGACGGTGGTCGGCGTCCTGTGCGACGGCCTGCGCCACACGACACGACCACGAGAGGACAACTCCGCATGACCGAGGAACGCCGCAACTTCAACGAGCAGATCGTCGCCGAGTTCCGCGCCAACCGGGGGGTCGTGGGCGGCCCCTTCGCGGGCCGCGACCTCCTGCTGCTCACCACCGTGGGCGCGAAGAGCGGGCAGGCGCGGATCACGCCGCTGGTCTACACCCGCGACGGTGACCGCCTGGTGATCGCGGCCTCGTACGGCGGCGCGCCGAAGAACCCCGGCTGGTACCACAACCTGCTCGCCGCCCCGAAGGTGACCGTGGAGGTGGGCGAGGACAAGTTCGAGGCCACCGCGACGGTGGTCGAGGACCGCGCGGAGCGCGACCGGCTCTACGCGGGCATGGTGGCGCACGCGCCGGGCTTCGCGGACTACGAGAAGAAGACCGACCGCCTGATCCCGATCGTGGTCCTCGACCGCTGATCCAGGCCACACGCCGCCGGCTCCGGAGTGCGCGGTCCGGAGCCGGGCGGCGATGGTCACCATAATATCTTCAGTGTTGTCTAAAAAAATTCCGACGACAACGGGGTCGCAGACTCACCCACCCGCACTCGCGCCAACCCGGCCCACGGCACCCCACGACCCGTTTAAGGTGCCGGAATGGCGGAGGACGGATTCGTCGAAGTACACGGGGCCAACCGGGGCAACAACGTGGTCCTGCACCTCTTCGCCGTGGCGTTGATGGTCACCGGACCGATCGTCTACGCGGCCAACGACGATGGCACGGTCGGCATCGTGCTCACCGTGGTGTTGCTGCCGCTGGGCATCGCCGTGTGGCGCGGTATCGCGCGCGCCAAGCGGCGGCTGCTGCGCCTGGACGAGGTGGGTTTGCCCGCGATCGCCGTGGTCCTGTCCATGGAGCCGATCAGCGAGGACGCCACGGTCCGCGTCCGGCTCCTGATCAAGGGCCCGGACGTGCCCGAGTTCCTGATCGAGCACGACGCCCGGTACGACCCCGGCCTGAGGCCGGGGAACAAGCTCGTCGCGGCGGTCGACCCCGACGACCACCGCGACTTCGAACTGGACTACTAGGGAATGCTGTGACGTCCCAGGTGGCGGGGGGCGTGCGGGCGGTCGTGCGGCAGCGGCCCCGGCCGTGCGGGAGGCCGAAGCCGCGCCAGGTGTCACCGGTTGGCCGGTTGCGCGGGTGCTGTCGGCCGGCAGGATCAGCACGCCCACATCTTCATTCGCGCGGGGCGGGGGAAGTCCGGTGTGAATCCGGCGCTGACCCGCAGCGGTGTGCCGTCTGCCGACGGTGAGCCCGATCGCCCGGACCGCGCGTTGCACCAACTCCTGTCGTGGCTCGCGGGAAAGGTCTGGTCGTCCATGAGACGTCGTCTTTGTGCTGTGGTCGCACTGCTGTGCGGCTTGTCGTTGATCGCCCCTGCTTCCGCCTACGCCGATCCGGTCACGCACAACCGCACGGATGCCGCTGCCGGGTGGTTGGCCCGTCAGTTGGTCGACGGGGAGCGGTTCGAGGCGGAGTTCGGTGGGGTGACCTATCCCGATCAGGGTTTGACGATCGACGCGGTGTTCGCGTTCGCGGCGGCTCGCACCGCCGATGACTACGCCGACCGGGCAGTCGCGTGGTTGGCGCGGCCGGAGATCACCGCGGGGTACGTCGGTTCCGGTGGTGAGGCTTATGCGGGGGCGCACGCGAAGTTGTTGTTGGCGGCGCTGGTCGCGGGTGAGGATCCCGCGTCGTTCGGCGGGGTGGACTTGACTGCGGGGTTGTCGGCGTTGTTGACGTCGTCGGGTCGGTTCTCCGACCAGTCGGCGTTCGGTGACTACAGCAACGCGTTCTCGCAGTCGTTGGCGTTGTTGGCGTTGGACCGCACGTCGGCGGGTGCGCCGGTGTCGGCGGTGGACTTCCTGGTGGGTGCGCAGTGCCCGGATGGTGGTTTTCCGTTGGACTTCGGTGTGACGCCGTGTGAGAGCAACGTGGATTCCACGGCGATGGTGACCCAGGCGTTGCAGGCGACGGGTCGGCATGTGAAGGCCCAGCAGGGTTTGTCGTGGTTGGTGGGCGTGCAGAACGTCAACGGTGGTTTCTCGTACGGGACTTTCGCGCCGAACGCGAACAGCACGGGGTTGGCGGCTGAGGCGTTGTTCACCGGTGGTCGGCTCGCGGCCGGGTTCAAGGCGCGGGGGTTCCTCAAGTCGTTGCAGGTCGGGTGTGCCGGTGCGGTCGGGGATCGGGGTGCGGTGGCGTACCAGGCGTCCGGGTTCGACCCGGGTACGGCTGTGCGGGCCACGGCTCAGGCGGTGCTCGGTTTGGCCGGGGTCGGGTTGGCGCACCTGCACAGCGGTGGGTCGGCGGGTGCGCCGGTGCTCGCCTGCGCCTGAGGGTTGTGCGGCGGTGCGGTTGTCCGTGCCGCCGCTCGCCTCGGGGCGGCCGGTCGGGTCACCAGTCGGCTGCGCCCGCGAAGGACGTGGCGGTGGGGGAGTAGCCCAGTGCGGTGCGCGCGGCGGTGATGTCGAGGGTGCGTTCGTAGCCGAGGTGGCTGATGGCGTAGCGGGTCAGTCGGGGTGGCCGGGCCGCTCCGAGGGCCCGCCACGCGCGTTCGGCGAGGCCGGCGGCGTGCCAGGCGGCGCGCAGCGGGAGGTGGCGGATGCGCACGTCGAGTCCGCGTTCGCGCAGCAGGTCGTGCAGGGCGTCTTGCAGGACGACGGGGTGCGCGTCGGCGATGTTGTAGATGCCGGGTGTGCCGGTGCAGGCCGACAGGGCGGCGGCGACGAGGTTGTCGACGGAGGTCAGCGAGTGCCGTGCTTGTCCGTCGCCGACGATGACGAGGGTGCGGCCCCGGATCGCGCCGAGCACGCGGGGCAGCAGTGTGGGGTCGCCTGGTCCGTAGACGGCGTGGGGGCGCAGCACGACGGTGTCCGGGCGGTCGGCGAGGGCGCGTTCGGCGTCTGCTTTGGCCGCGCCGTAGGCGGTGAGGTAGCGGGTGACGGGCGCGGCGGTCTCGGGTGCGTGGACCGTGGGTGCGAACGGGTCGTACACGCTGGCGGAGGAGATGTGCACCAGGCGGGCGTGGGGGAAGGTGCGGGCGACGTGGCGGGTGCCGTCGACGCAGACGCGGCGGGTGTGGTGGTCGTCGCCCCAGTCGGTGACGGCGGCGGCGGCGTGCACGACGGCGTCGACCTCGGGCGGGTCGGCCAGTGGGCCGGCGGCGATGTCCCAGTCGCGGGACCCGTAGCCGTGCACTTCCCAGCCGAGTGCGCGGGCGGCCCGGTGGACGGCTCCGCCGATGAACCCGGTGGCTCCGGTGACGGCGAGGCGGGTCACGGGGTGAACCGCGCGCGCAGTGCGGCCCGGTCGACTTTGCGCAGTCGTCCGGTGACCGGCAGTTCGTCGACGACGACGATGCGGTCGGGCAGTGCGGAGGCGTCGATGAGGCCGGGCAGTGCGGTGCGGGTGCGGTCGGCCAGGCCGGGTCCGGCGTCCGGGAGTGCGGTGAGCACGAGGACGATCCGCTCGTCGCCGATCTCGTCGGGTACGCCGACCATGATCGCGGCGGCCACGCCGGGCAGGCCGGCGATGGCGGGTTCGTGGAGGCCGGGGTAGATGTTGGTCCTGCCGCGCAGGATCATGTCCTTCTTGCGGCCGGTGAGCACGAGGCGGTCGCCGTCGAGCCGGGCGAGGTCGCCGGTGGCGTGCTCGGTCAGCGGTGCTTCGCCGAGGTAGCCCCGGCACAGGTTCGGGCCGGAGACCCGCAGTTCGCCGTCGTGGGCGATCCGGGCGGTGACGCCGGGCAGTGGTCGGCCGAGCAGGTCGCCGCCGTGGACGATCTTCTCGTCGGCGGTGGCGATGGCGACCGGGAGGATCTCGGTCATGCCGTACACCGCGAGGAGTTCCACTTCGGGCAGTGCCCGTTGGGCGCGGGTGAGCAGCGGGGGCAGGACCGGGGCGGACCCCAGGAGCACCTGCCGCAGCGAGTGGGGCAGGGTGACGCCGCTGTCGAGGATGGCCGCCAGGTCGGCCGGTACCAGGAAGGTGTGGGTCGCGCCGGCGAGTCCGGCGGCGAGCGCGGCGGGGTCGGCGGACGGGGCGAATCCGTGGGGCGGCATGGTCCAGTGCGCGCCCGCGACGAGTGCGGGCAGTCCGAGCATCATCTGGTCGGTGTGCACGCGGGTGTCGGGGCCGAGTGCGCACCGGGTGGCCAGGGCGCGCAGGGCCGCGCCCAGTGAGCCCCGGGTGTGCACCACGGCTTTGGGGGCGGCGGTGGTGCCGGAGGTGAAGACGACCACGGCGTCCTGGTCGGGGTCGGGGTCGGGGGTCGTCGCGCCGGGGACGGGGCGGGCCAGGCGGCGGGTGGAGATCGCGCGCAGCGGTGTGCCGGGCAGCCACGGGCCGGATCTGATGTGCCGCAGGGGCAGCGCGGCGTAGTCCGGCAGCAGGACGCCGCGTCGGCGGGCGAGCGCGCGCAGGGGGCCTGGTGCGCTGGCCGCGTAGAGCAGCGATTCGGCTGCCGCCCAGCCCGGTCCGGCGAGGTCGAGGCGGCCGGCGAACAGTTCGGGTCCGACGCCGGGGTCGATGAACACCACGGTGCCGCCCGCCGCGACGGTGCCCAGTGCCAGCACGATGGCGTCCGGTCCGGGCCGCACCGAGAACAGCATCCGGGTGCCGGGTCGGAATCCTTTGTGGCGCAACCGGTGTGCGGTGCCGAGGATTTTTTCGGACAGGTCGCGGTAGGTCAGCGTCGGGCCGTGTGCGCCGGTGAGCGCGGGTGCGGGTCCGTGGTCGCGGGCCGCGCGCAGGACTTCGTGCAGCAGGTCGTCAGCCACGGCGCAGGACCAGCCTCTCGTAGCCGGGGATGAGGACCCGTCGTGCGGCTCGGCGGTCGACGACGGTAAGCGGGGTGGAGTCCAGCACGGCGTCGAGCACCGCGCGGATCTCGGCGTTGGCCAGGGGCATGCCGAGGCAGAAGTGCGGGCCCGCGCCGAACCAGAGTTGGCGCACGGCGGGCGGGTGGGGCTGCTCGGGGTCGAAGGGGCCGTGGTCCTTGGCGGCGGAGATGGTGGCGATGACGACGCGGTCGCCGGCGCGCACGCGGACGCCGCCCACGGTGGTGTCGGTGGCGACGCTGCGCAGCATGACCGGGGACGGGACGGTCACCCGCAGGGCTTCGGCCACCGCGTCGTCCACCCGGTCGCGGTCGGCGGCCAGCCGGTCGAGGTGGCCGGTGTCGTGCAGCAGCGCGACGAGCCGGGGCACGTAGGAGACCAGCGTTTCGGTGCCGGTCAGGACGAACGCGGCGACCGCGCCGAGTGCTTCCCGTTCGGTCAGCCCGAGTTCGCGCATCCGGCCCGGTACGGTCGCGGGGTCGCCGGCGGCGTAGGCGGCGGCGGCCGGGCTGGTGAGCCGTGCCAGCGCGGCTTTGCTGCGCCGGATCTGGTGGGGTGTCAGGGCGGGCCGGCCGAGCCGGACCGCCGAGGTGATGGCGGCACCGGCCGCGTGGGCGCGCAGCGCGTCGGCCGGGTCGAGGCCGACCAGTTCGCAGATCACCGCGCCCACCAGGTGTCGGACGGCGGGGACGAGGTCGACCGGGTGGCCGGTGGCGAGGTCGTCGCGCAGGCGTTTCATCGGCTCGTCGGCGACGCGGGCGCACAGCTCGGTCACGCTGCGGGGGGTGAACAGCCCGGAGAGCTTGCGGCGCAACGCGGTGTGGGCGTCGCCTTCCATGTTGAGCAGCACCGACGGGCCGACGACGGGGGTCCACAGGTCGGCGGGCGAGCCGGGGCCGGTCTTGGTGAACCGGCGCGGGTCGGTGAGGACTTCCTTGGCCAGGGCGGCATCGCTGACCACGACGCCGACCCGGGGGATGCGCACCACGGGGGCGATCCGGGCGAGGCCGCGCACCAGCGGGTAGGCCACCGGGTGTGCGGCCAGGTGCACCCTGCGTTCCCAGTTCATCGGATGTCCACCACCGGGGGCCGGTAGCGGTGGTCGGCGTACCAGGCCAGCGTGCGGCGCAGGCCCCATGCCTTGGCGCGTCGTGACGAGCCGTGCACGAGGACGTCGCGGCGTGACCCGTACCGGTCGGTGTGCAGGCGCACGGCGTTGACCAGGGCCCGGTCCTCGTGCAGGTCTTCGATCTTGGATCGGGGGAATCCGCCCGCGAGCGCGTACAGCTCGGCGGTGATGGCCATGTTGCAGCCGGCGGTCATCACGTAGGGGCCGTGGTAGCGCGGGTCGCGGTTGCCGGCGCGGAACCGGCCGAACAGCGACGCGATCGTCACGGCGGCGATGAGCAGCCGGCGGGTGCCGGCGGGGAGGCCCTCGTCCTCGCGCGGCAGCAACCGGCCGGCCACCAGCCGCAGGCCGGAGTCGAACGCGGCCTTGACCCGCGCGATCCAGTCGGGTGCGGGCAGGCAGTCGGCGTCGGTGCGCGCCAACCACACCGCGCCTCGGGCGATCGCGTGCCGCATGCCGGTGTCGGCCGCCGCCCCGGTGCCCTTCTCCGGTTCGCGCACCAGTTCCACCCGCAGGTGGGGGTGGGCGGCGGCGCAGGCGCGGACGACGTCGGCGGTGGCGTCGGTGGAGGCGTTGTCGACCACGACGAGCGTGAAGTCCGGGTCGGTCTGCGCGGCGAGCGCGGTCAGGGTCGCGGTGATGCCGCGCTCCTCGTTGTAGGCGGGTACCACCACCCAGAGCGGGGTCACAGCCGGATCACCACCAGTCCGAGGCTGACGCCGCCCGCCAGGCCGACCAGCGCGACGAGGTCGCCGGGGCCGCACCGGCCCAGCTCGCGGGCGGTGACCAGTTGCAGCGGCAGGCCGGCGGAGGCGACGTTGCCGTGCCGGGGGAGGGTGACGACCAGGCGGTCGGTCGGCACGCCCGCCTGCCGGGCGAAGACGTCGAGGTAGGGCAGCGAGACCTGGTGCACGCCGATCACCGCGAAGTCGTCCCAGGTCAGGTCGAGCCGGTGCAGGGTGCGGTCCAGGATTCCCCGGCCCAGTCCCAGGAACGCGTCCTTGAGGCGCGCGCCGTCCATGTCGAAGTAGGTGCGGTCGGGGTCGCGCGGGTGGCGCGACCCGCCGCCGGGCAGGGTGCCGACCTCCCAGTGCGCGGAGTCGGCGGTGAACCCGCACCCCAGCACGCCGGCCTCGCCCCGGGTGAGCAGCAGTGCCGCGCCCGCGTCGGACAGCGTGTAGCCGGGGAAGGCGCGCAGGAACTCGGTGAGCCCGCCGACCTCCCACCGCACCGCCCGCGACGGTGCTTCGCCGCTGGCGATCAGCACGGTCCGGTAGCGGCCGGTGCCGATCAGCGCGTCGGCGACCTCGATCCCGTTCAGCACGCTGTTGCAGGCGTTCTTGACGTCCATGACCGGGCAGCGCAGCTCCAGCTTCGCCGCCACGATGTGCGCGGTCGCGGGTTCCACCATGTCCTGGCTGGCCGAGGCGAACAGCAGCAGGTCGACGTCCCCGGCCGAGGTCCCGGTCTCGGCCAACAACTTCCGCGCCGCCGCGACCGCCAGGTCCGACGCTTGTTCGTGCTCGCCCATGACGTGCCGCGACTCGACGCCGGTCAACCGGCGGATGAGTCCGGCGGGCGGGGTGAAGGGTGCCAAGCGGCGCTCCACCTCGTCCGTGCTGACCTGGCGCTCGGGCAGATGAACCGCCACGCCGGCAAGTCGTGTCCCCACTCCGGCCACCTCCTGGGTGCAGGCTAGATGCGCCAGGAGTGGCACGTCCTCGGTAGAACTACTCGGATCACCGCCGAGACTCCACAAGGGACCCCCGTCGTGTCAATGGGGGTGAGCGGCCGGTCGCGCTCGGTCAACACCGGCCGGGTCGGGTCACCAGGTCACGGGCAGCTCGTAGACCCCGTACACGAGGGCGTCGTGCTTGAACGGGATGGACTCGAAGTCGCCGGCCAGGCGCAGACCGGGGATGCGGCGGAACAACGTGCGGTAGACCAGTTCCAGCTCCAGCCGGACCAGCGGCTGGCCCAGGCACTGGTGCACGCCGAACCCGAAGGCGATGTGGTGGCGCGCGTCACGGGTGATGTCCAACCGGTCCGGGTCGGGGAACGCCGCCGGGTCGCGGTTGGCGATGTCGGTGGGCATCACCAGACCCTCGCCCGCCCGCACCACCTGGCCGCCGACCTCCAGGTCCGCCGCCGCGAACCGCCGCCGGCCGCCGTGGGTGATGTTGAGGTAGCGCAACATCTCCTCGACCGCGCGGGTCACCACGACCGGGTCCTGCGCATCGCGCAGCAGCGCGAGCTGGGCGGGGTTGCGCAGCAGCAGCAGGGTGCTCAGCGCGATCATGTTCGCGGTCGTCTCGTGGCCGGCGAGGAGCAGCAGCACGGCGACGTCGGTGGCCTGCCGGTGGGTCAGCTCGCCCGCCCTGATCCGCACGGCCAGCCGCGAGAGCAGGTCGTCGCCGGGATCGTCCACCTTGGCCGCGACCAGTCCGCCGAGGTAGTCGGCCAGCCCGAGCATCGCCTCGGTGCGCTGCTCGCCGGTGGTGGTCCGGTTGACCACCAGCCGGCTGCGCGTCTGGAAGAAGTCGTGGTCGGCGTAGGGCACGTCGAGCAGCGCGCAGATCACCAGCGACGGCACGGGCAGCGCGAACGCCTCGACCAGGTCGACCGGCCGGGGTCCGGCGAGCAGGGCGTCGACCGCCTCCTCGACGATCCGCCGCACGGCCGGCCGCATCGCGGCGACGTTCTTGACCGTGAACACCGAGCCGACCATCCGCCGCAGGCGGGCGTGCTCGGGGTCGTCGATGCCGATGAAGCTCAACGACCCGACGATCCCGGGTCCCTGGCGCGGGTAGTGGGGGTTGCTCATGTCGGCGCTGACCCGCCGGTCGGTGAGCACCGCGCGCTGGTCGGCGTAGCGGGTGACCAGCCACGGCGTGCTGCCGTCCCACAGCTCCACCTTCGCCAGCGGGCCCTCCCGCTGGAGGCCGCGCAGCGTGGGCGGCGGGTCGAACGGGCAGCCCCGCGCGCGGGGCATCGGGAACGGGGGCACCTCGGACGTGCTCGTCATGCTCTTCCCTCCGGGTGGCTCGGACAGCGGCGGCCGGTCGCGGGGCGGGAGCGGCTCGTCGCCGGGGCCGGCGAGGCGGTGCTCACCCCTCCTCGTGCAGGGCGATCGCCGCCGCCGGGCACACGTCGGCGGCCCCCCGGACCGCCGTGCGCAGGTGCTCGCCGGGCCGGGCGTCGAGCAGGACGACCACGCCGTCCTCGTCGCGCTGGTCGAACACGTCGGGCGCGAGCAGCACGCACGAACCCGCCCCGCAGCACCTGTCGTCGTCCACGGTGATCTTCACGGATGTCCTTCCCTCGTCGCGGTCACCGGCCGGCGGCCGGTGCCAGCCACACGCCGCTGATCGCGTCCACCAACCCGCCGGCCAGGTCTTCCCAGCTCCTCCCGCGCACCCGGCCGCCCTCGGCGAGCGCCCGCTCGCGCCGCGCGCACGCGTCGGAGAGCAGGATGCGGGTCATCGCGCCGCGCTCCAGGCGCACCGGCGGCGGCAGGGCGGGCACGCACCGGGCGATCCCGTCGAGCACCCTCGGCACCGACCCGGCGGTCGAGGTGCGGTCCACGACCACCCGCCGCAGGTCCGGGTCGGCCAGCGCGCGCGCCAGGAACCGGGCGTACCAGGCCGGTCGGCCCAGGTGGGCGAGGTGCTCGGTGCACGGCCGGACCAGGCACGCCACCCAGTCGCGCACCTCGCGGCTCTCCGCGACCTCGGTCAGCATCCGCAGGCGGGTGCGCTCCATCGACGCCTCGTGCCGGCCCACGACGGCGCGCACCACGTCCGCCGGGGTGGGCACGGCGGTCGGTCCGCGTTCGGCCAGCAGCCGCTCGGCCGCCACGAGCGCTTCGCCGGTGCCCGGCACCGGGTCGACTCCGGTCCTCATCGGCGCGCCGGTCCACCGGTGGGCGGGGGTGCGGAATCCGGCGTCCGGTCGCCGGGGTCGGGGTCCACCTCGCCGCGTGCCACGGGGTCCTCCTGGGGTCGGTGCCGTGAACCCAGCTAACCGACCACCCGAAATTGAGTCAAGCGACTGACTTAGTAAAGGTTGCCGGAGGGTGACGGCCGTGGCACACCACCGGGCACACCACCGGGCGCACTGACGGGTGACCGGGCGCGCCGCCCGTCAGGCCCGCCCGACGACCGGCGCGGTGAGCAACCCCGTGATGGCGTCGACCAGCCCCGTGGCAGTCTCCTCCCAGGAGGCGCGCGACGTGACGCCACCGTCGGCCAGCGCGCGCTCCCGCTCCGCGCAGACGTGCACCATCAGGGCGCTGACCATGTCGCAACGCTCCAGGCGCACCTCGTCGGGCAGGTCCGACAGGCAGCCGTGCAGCCCGTCGAGCGCCCGGCGCACCCCCGCCGTGGACAGCGCCTCCTCGGTCAGGATGTCCCGGAACGCCGGGTCGGTCGCCACCTGCGCGCCGAAGCGGGCGAACCACGTCGGGTCGCCCAGCGACGCCAGGTGCGAGGTGACCGGCAGGACCAGGCAGCCCACCCAGGTCCGCAGGTCCGTCGAGTCCCCCGCGGCCTCGACCAGCCCGGCGCGCACGTCCTCCACGCGCAGCGCGTGCCGGCGCACGATGGCGCGCACCAGGTCGGCCTTGGTGCCGAAGTGGTAACCGACCGCCGCGTTGTTGCCCTGCCCGGCGGCGGTGCTGATCTGGCGGTTGGACACCGCGTACAGGCCCTGCTCCGCGAACAGCCGCTCGGCCGTGTCCAGGATCTGCCGGCGGGTGGCGTCGACCTGCTCGGCCCGCGCGGTCCTGTCGACGTCGGTCGTCACGGTCACCACCGTACCGGCACGGTGCTCAGCCCCTCGGCCACCGGGCCGCGCACCCGCGCCGGCCCGTCCGGCGCGACGGCCGGGGTCGACCAGGAATGCCCGCGCGACAACAATTTCACCCAGACCCGCGACCCGGTGCCCGTCAGGTCCACTTCGGACGCACGGCCGAACTCCGCACCGCCCCGGCCGGCCGGGACCGTGCCGCACCTCGCGGTCGTGCCCGCCCGGCGCGGCCCGGCCCGCACCCGGGGCGCGACCGGCGCGGTCGGGTCGGGCATCGGGTGGCTCAGCAGCTCGTCGGACCCCACCGGTGGTCTCCTCCGCCTCGACGTGACCTGCGGCCAGTCAAACGACGCACCCGGAGTAAGTCAAGCGACTGATTTAAACTGTTGCCCCCCAAGGTCGTCGGCCTGCCCCGCCCGCCACGGCCCGGCACCCGCAGCCCCTCGCCCCCCGTGCCGCCGAAGTCCACAGTGGACACCTCGGCGCATTCGCCTCCCGCACCCGCGAACTCCACGCGGACCGGTCTACAGCAGATCGCCGATTCCGACCTCCGGCGCGGTGGCGGGGGTGTCGATGCGGGGGTGTCGATGCCGGTGGTCACCACCCGTGCACCGACACCCCCGCTCCCCGTCTCCGGACGCCTCTCCCGTGGACCTGCCTAGTTGGCGAAGAGCACGTCGACCCAAAAGTTCGGGCCGTAGTTGCCGTTCGTCGCGATCGTCGGGAAGCCCGCGCCGTTGCCGTACACCGACCCGACACCGCCGAGCTGCGGGGTGTTCACGGGGAACAGCCAACGGCTGGAGTAGGAGGGGTCGTGGGAGTAGTGGCCGTGGGGCGCGTAGTACGACACGATGTAGGTCGTGCCCGGTGTGACCGACACCGGCGTGGCGAAGGTCAGCGTCTGCCACCCGCTCGCCGTCTCACCGGAGAACGTGCCGGTCGCGAGCCGGGTCCCGGTCGTGGTCCACAGCGAGCCGGTGTGGGTGCCGGTGTTGCCCGCTCCCTTGTGGAACCGCACCCCGGTCACCTGCCCGTCGACCGCCGGGGTGAACCGCAGACCCAGTTCGTAGGGGTTGCCGTCCGCGGTCTCCGCGATCTGCGGTGTCTCCGAGGCGCTGAACACCGAGCACGGGCACGCCGCATCGCCGGTGGTGAACGACCAGGCGAGTTCCGCCGCGGTGTTCGCGCTCGGATCCCACGCCTCCACCGTCACCCGGTAGGCGTTGTCGCGGGACAAGGGCGCGACCGGGGTCCAGACCAGGGTCCTGCCGTCGTCGGCCGACGCCAGGTTCCCGCGCAGCGGGACACCCCACCGGGTCTCGACGCGGAACCTGGTGCCGGTCAGGCTGACGGCCTCGTCGAACGTCGCGGTGACCGGGCCGTCGAGGCCGACTCCCGTCGCCTCGTGCGCGGGGGTGTGGCCGGTGTTCACCGGGGCCGTCTGGTCGGCGTACGGCGTGAAGTCCACGTCGACCCAGAAGTTCCCGCTGTAGAAGTCGGTCGGGAACCCACCCGGGGTCGTCGAGTACCGGCCGTTCGCGTACGCGCCGGACGCCGTGTACAGCGGACCCGACACGACCGGGCTGCGCCGGTCGAAGTAGCCCGGGTCGTAGGAGTACACGCCGTCGGGCGAGGTGTAGGACGCCACGTAGACCGTGTTCGCCTTGATCACCAACGGCGGGTCGAGCGTCAGGCTCTGCCAGCCGGTCGCCGACTCGCCGGTGAACGTCCCCGTCGCCAGTCTGGTGCCGTGGTCGTTCCAGACCGACCCGGTGTGGGTGCCGGTGTTGCCCTCCCCCTTGTAGAACTTGATCGCGCTCACCACGCCGTTGTACGGGGAACCGAACCGCACCCCGAGCTCGCGGGCGTTGCGGGCGCTGCCCGACCGCACCTCCGGCACGATCGCCGTGCTGAACAGCGAGGCCGTCGCCAACTCCACCGCCTGCGTGGTGAACGCCCACGTCGCCGGGGTCGCGATCACGTTGCCGTTGACGTCGGTCACGCTCACCGAGACGGTGTAGTGCGTGCCGGGGGTGAACGCGCCGTTCGCCGTCCACGTCACCGACCTCAGGTCACCGGACCACACCGCCGTGCCCGCCAGCGCCGCGCCGCCGTCGTCGGTGATCCGGATGCGCGCCGACGTCGTGTCGATCGCCTCGCTGAAGCCCGCGCCCACCGAGCCGTCCAGCGCCACGTCGGCGGCGTCCGGCGCGGGCGTGCGGGTGTCCAGCGTCGGGCGGACGTGGTCGCCGTTGGTGCCGTTGCGGTACACCACGTCCACCCAGTAGTTCGACGCCTTGAACCCGGTGGTCGGGAACCCGCCGCCGTACTTGTAGACGCCGTTGGGCACCGCGAGGCTGTCGATCGCCGCCTGGATCTGGCCGTGGCCGACCGGCGTGGTCGAGCTGAAGAACCCCTGGTCGGCCGCGTAGTGCCCGTTCGGCGCGTGGTAGGACACGACGTAGTCGGTGTCGGCCGCCACCACCACGGGGGTGGCGAAGGTCAACGTCTGCCAGCCCACCGTGCTCTCGCCGGTGAACGTGCCGGTCGCGAGCCGGTCCCCGCTCGACGACCACAGCGTGCCGGTGTGCGTGCCGGTGTTGCCGACGCCCTTGTAGAACCGCACGCCCAGCACCTCGCCGCGACCGGTGAAGCGCACCCTCGTGCCGAGTTCCACGGCACCGGAGTCCTCGGCACTGGCCAGGGTGGGCGCGGCGAAGTCGTCCCAGATCGTGCACGGGCAGTCCGCCGGGCGCTGCGCACCCGTGGCGAAGGTCCAGGTGTAGGCCGTGGTCCGGTTGCCCGCCACGTCCTCCACCCGCACCGAGGCCGTGTAGGTGGTGCCGGGCGTGAGCGCGGCGTCCGGGGTGAGCGCGGCCGTGGTGCCGCCGCCGGTCACCGAGGTCTGCGCGGCGACCGCGCCGCCGGGACCGGTGAGCGTGAACTCCACCGCGGTCGGGTCCAGGACCTCGTCGTACCCGGCGGTCACCGACGGGGTCAGGCCCACGCTGCCCGCACCCGCCGGGGGAGTGGTGGAGAGCTGGTCGGGCGCGTGGGTGTCGGGACCCGCCTCCGGTGCCCACACCACGTCCACCCAGTAGTTGGCGTCGTTCGAGCTGAGGTCCGGGTAGCCCGCGCCGCCCCGGAACACGCCGTTGAAGCCGTCCGTGCCGGACCGCAGCCCGGTCAGCGGCTCCAGGTGGCGCGCCGAGGAGCCGAAGTACCCGGAGTCGAGCGCGAAGTGCCCGGTCGGGGACAGGTAGGACGCCACGTAGGTGGTGTCCGCCGCGACCGCCACCGGCGAGGAGAAGATCAGCGTCTGCCAGCCGGTCGCGGTCTCGCCGGCGAACGTGCCGGTCGCCAGCCGCTGCCCGGAGGTGGTCCACAGCGAGCCGGTGTGCGTGCCGGTGTTGCCCGCGCCCTTGTAGAACCGGACGCCGCGCACGTGACCCGCCACGCCCGAGCGCCACTTCACGCCCAGTTCGAGCGCCGAGGAGTCGGCGACGTCGGGGTTGGCCGGGACGTCGCCGTCGTTCCACAGGCCGCACGGGCACACCCGCGGCGCGACCGCCGGGCCGGCGGTGGTGATGCCGGTCTGGGTGTGCGTGGCGTCCACCGTGCGCGCGGACAGTTGCGCCGTGCCTGAGGCCTGCGGGGTGTAGCTGTGGCTCCACGTGGTCTGGCCGACCGTCCACGTGGCGTTCTGCCAGTGGACGCCGTTGTCCGAGGACACCTCGACCCCGGCGATCCCGGCGTCGTCGGACACCGTGCCGCCGAACGCGTACGGCGCGCCGACCGTGGCCCCCGCCGGGGTGTCGGTGATCGCGATGGACGGGGCGGCGTGCGCCACGGGCGGGACGGTCACGACGGGCACGACCGCGGCGAACACCGCGACCGCGAGCAGCCGGGCCCAGCCGGGTCTGGATCGGGTACCGGGCAATGACATGTGTTTCTCCCCTCGGGGCCTGACGGCCCAGGTTCCACGTCGGGGATCGGCCCGCCCGGAGTTCCCGTTACGGAATAGCCGGGTGCTCCTCCGGTATTCGGTCGAACGGTGCAACCGGCTCTGGAACCGCGTCCCCCGAACGCCCACCGGCCGCGTGGAGGCCTGCGCGCGATGCGGTGGCGCGATGGGCCGAACGATCCGGACAAAGAAGAGTTTTTGCAGGTCAAGACCCTTGCGGGCGAAAATGATTCCATTTCGCTCCGACTATGCGCGGATCGTGACGGAATTCTTTGCCCGCGTTTACTCCGAACGGGCCCGCGATGTTCTGGCAATCCCCCGCGAAAAGACCTCCACCGCGCGTCGACGGGTGCCCGGACCGGCCGACCGCACATTGTGCGGCGGACTCGTCCGAATGGCTTTCGCCGATCGGACGGGCCCGCCGCCACGCGGTCCCGGCCGTTGCGGGGACCCGCAGTGATCGCGACCCGGCGCGCTAGGACCGCTCGCCGGCCAGCGGGTGCCCGGCGAGCTGCCACTCCAGGACGCCGTCGGCCAGCCGCACCGCCCGGTACCCGCGCGAGTTCAACAGTCGGACCGCGTCGTGGGAGAACGCGCAGAACACGCCCCGGCAGTAGGCGACGACCTCCAGGTCGGCCGGCAGCTCGCCGAGCCGGGAGGCCAGCTCGTCCATCGGGATGGAGACCGCACCGGGGATGTGGCCGGCGTCGTACTCGGACTTGGGCCGCACGTCCACCACCACGGCCTGGCCGGTGCTCACCCGGCGCATCAGCTCGTCGCGGTCCACCTCCTCGGTGTCGTCCGGTCCGACGTGCCCGCGCCAGGCGCGGGCGACCTCGGCGGACCTGGTCGCGGCGACGGTGAGCAACTGCCCGTAGAGCGCGGCGACGTCGGTGCCGGCGATGCTGTGCCGGACCGTGGTGCCGTCGCGCGAGGTGGTGAGCAGGCCCGCCTGCTTGAGCGTCTGGAGGTGCGCCGAGGTCGTGGTCACGTTGAGCCGGGCGGCGCGGGCCAGCTCCACGACCCCTCGTGGCCGCTGCACCAGCAGCTCGATCAGTTCGAGGCGCTTGCCGTTGCCCAGGGCCTTCGCGACGTGCGCCAGCAGCTCGAACAAGGCGGGCCTGGAGCCGTCATCGGTCATCCGGCATCACACTCCACTGTTCTCAGGATCTGTGGAATACGGTAATTTCAGGGCGGCGGGACTTCAAGGTGGCTTCAACTGGGAGGGGCGACCGTGGGTCGGCGGGACGTGGAGGCGCGGCGCGCACGCGCGGCGGCCCCCGCCGCGTGGTCGCCGCCGAAGTGGTCGGGACGCCGGCACCGGGCGCGGGCCGGCGCGCGGCGCGGCCCGCCCGGCTGACGGGAAGGGGTGGCGACACCGCCTCGCGCGGCCGGCCGGTGCGCCGGGAATGCGCGGCGCGGGCTTCGCGGGTGTCCCGCGCGGGGTTCGTCGACCGCCGGCCCGGTGGGCTGCGCGCCGACCGCCGGACAATCCGCGGAAAGCGCCCGGTCGCCGTATCGAACTGCTCCACGCGCCCTAGTTCCCACGTATTCGTCGGTGCGCATTAATTATCTCCGCTGCTTTGCCGGGTGGGCCCGACAAGACTGGGCGACACCGCAGTGACGTAGTACCTCGGACACCGATCGACCTTGCTTTCCGTGGTGCTTTGGCTACTCTTGGGTGGCCGCCCCGTGCGTTACGGCGAGGGCCCGCCGCCGGGTCGTGGAACTGGCGCGCCGATCCTTCGCCGAACGTTTTCGGGGTGCGCTGCTGACTGCGCCGGCTAGGGGGACCGAATTGCTCCGCTGTGTCGAGTACTCATTACCCGGGAGCGCCGGACAACTTTCGGCGGAGTCCGGGGAGACTATTGAACTGTGGCTCGAAGGTCAATCCTCGGCGATCGTTCCGGTGGCCGCGCTGCGCCCGTCGGATTCTCCCCGGCTGGCCGGTGAGGATTGCGAGCACGCCCGCGTCCTGGCCGAGACCGACGCGGTGCTGCCCCCGGTCCTGGTGCACCGGCCCACGATGCGGGTCATCGACGGGATGCACCGGCTCCAAGCGGCGGTCCTGCGCGGCGAGGAGAGCATCAGGGTGCGGTTCTTCGACGGCGACGCGGCCGACGCGTTCGTGCTCGGGGTGCGGGCCAACGTCGACCACGGGATGCCGCTGACGCTGCCCGACCGGCGCGCCGCCGCCCTGCGCATCATCACCTCGCACCCGCAGTGGTCCGACCGGGCGATCGCCTCCGCCACCGGTCTGGCCGCCAAGACCGTGTGCGCGATCCGCACCTGCGCAAGTGGTGACGATCCGCAGTCGCTCAGCAGGGTCGGCCGGGACGGTCGGACCCGGCCGCTCAACAGCGCCGACGGCCGGCTGCGGGCCAGCGCCCTGCTGCGCGAGAAACCGGCGACCTCGCTGCGCCAGATCGCGGTGCAGGCGGGCGTCTCGCTGGGCACGGTGCGTGACGTGCGGGACCGGTTGGCCCGGGGCGACGACCCGGTGCCGCCCCGGCAGCGCCGGGCCCTGCGGGCGGCGGAGGCGAAGCCGTCGCCCGCACCGGGCCGGTGCGCCGACCGCGTGGAGGAGCAGCGCACGCTGCTGGTGCAGCTCAAGCGCGACCCGTCGTTGCGGTTCACCGAGACCGGCCGGTCGCTGATCCGGCTGCTCAGCGCGCAACTGCTCGACGAGCTCGGCCGCAAGCAGGTGCTGGACTCGGTGCCCGCGCACTGCCGGGGCATCGTCGCCGAGCTCGCGCAGTCCTACGCCGAGATGTGGAACGAGCTGGCGATGTGGCTGGACCGGGGCGTGCCCGCCGAATCCTGACGCGCCGAATCCTGACGCGCCGAATCCTGACGCGCCGAATCCTGACGCGCCGGGTCCGGGCGGTACCGGGCGGGGGAGGTCACGGGCGGTGAGGGCTCGCCGGGCCGGCGAGCCCTCCCGACCGGTCATGCCGCCGGCCCGGCCAGCAGCTCGGCGACGATCTTCGCGACGTGCTCGGGCGGCGGCATCGTCGGGTGGTGCGAGGTGGTGCGCATCCCGACGTCGAAGCTGTCGTGCCACACCGGTTCGGGCACGTGGCCGCCGTCCGCGCGGATCTGCTCGACGTTGCGCCGCACGGCCGGCTTGCGCCACATCGACCCGCCCATCGACGGGAAGTACACGACCGGGAAGGTGGCGGCCAGGATCACCGTGGTCAACCGGTTGGGTGCCGCGCCGGTCGCGGCGGCGGCCAGCACGTTCGCGGTGGCCGGCAGGACGACCAGGACGTCGTGGTCGGCGACCAGCCGGGACGGTTTGTCGGTGGGCCAGTCCTCGGGCCGTTCACCGCTGATGACCCGTTCCGCGTGGATCGCCGCCGTCGCGGGTGACAGGAAAGCCGTCGCGGTGTGCGTCATCAACAGGGTGATCGTGCCGCCGAGCCGGTCGCGCAGCGCGGTCAGGTGGGCGGGCAGGTTCGTCACCGCGACGGAACCGGTGACGCCGACCAGCACGCGCGGTCCGGAGGGCTTTTCGGTGTTTTCGATCATAAGTGCATGGTGCCCCCGGCCGGGGCGGGTATCAACGAACGCCCGACCACCGGTCGCGCATTTGCGCGGGATGGTGTCCGGTTGACAAGGATCTCGCGGGACTGCTGTCATCCAGGGGTCGGCAACAGCCTGCCGGGATGAATTTCCGCGCCGCGTCATCCGCTGCGGCTGTGCCCTGCTGTGCTTCGCCGCACTCCAGGAAAGGAAGGGCAAGTGGGCGACCCGTATTCGTCTTTAATGACGTTCCTGAATGGCCGGGCGGAACCCGGGAGCACGCCGGTCCGGAACCGCGAACCGTTTCCGCTGACCGATATCCAGCACGCCCAGGTGATCGGCCGGCACCGCGGGATCGAATTGGGCGGCGCCGCCGGTCACGTCTACCTCGAAATCGAGGGCCCGACCCTCGACGTCGCCCGGCTGGCCGCCGCCCTCCGCCAGGTGGTGGCCCGCCACGACATGTTGCGCGCGGTGACCACGCCGGATGGCGCACAGCGGGTCCTCGACGAGGTGCCCGCCTACTCCATCGAGGTCGTCGACCTGCGCGACCGGTCCGCGGACGACCGGCGCACCGCGCTGGAGGCGATCCGGTCCGCGCTGTCCGACGAGGTGCGGCCGACCGACCGGTGGCCGCTGTTCGACGTCCGGGCCTCGCTGCCCGCGCCGGACCGCACCCGCCTGCACCTGAGCTTCGACCTGCTCTTCGTCGACCTGCGCGGGCTGTTCGCGGTGCTGGCCGAGTGGCGGCGCGCCTACGACGAGCCGGACCTGGTCCCCGAGCCGGTCGGCACGTCGTTCCGGGACTACGTGCTGCGCCAAGCCGAACTCGCCGACGGCGAGCAGGGGCGGCGGGCCCGGGAGTACTGGACCTCCCGCCTGGCCGAGCTGCCCCTCGGCCCCGACCTGCCGCTGGCGACCTCGCCCGAACTGCTCGGCCGCCCCGTGTTCCGCCGGCTGGAGACGCGGCTGACCGGCGACCGGTGGACCCGGCTCCGGGAGGCCGCCGACCGCCACGACGTCCCGGTGGACACCGTCCTGCTGGCCGCCTACTGCGAGGTGGTGCGCAAGTGGTCGCGCCGGTCGGACTTCACCGTGGCCCGGACCGTCCTGGACCCGCTGCCCCTGCACCCCCGGATCGGCGAGGTCGTGGGCGACTTCCTGTCGCTGGGCCTGCCCACCTCCCGGGCCGGGGACGGGGAGACGTTCGCCGGCCGCGTGCGCGCCCTGGCCGACCTGCTGCGAGCGGACGCGGAGCACGCCGCGTTCAGCGGCATCCGCGTGCTCCGCGAACTCACCCGCGCCAGGGGCGACGGCCGCGCGGTCGGGATGCCCGTGGTGTTCACCAGCACCCTGGGGGCTGACCCGGGCGGTGCCGCGCTGGAGCTGTTCGGCGAGGTCGTGCACTTCGCCTCGCAGACCCCGCAGGTCTGGTTGGAGAACCAGGTCCGCGAACGGGCGGACGGCCTGGTGGTGGGCTGGAACGCCGTCGAGGGCCTGTTCCCGGCCGGTGTCCTCGAAGACATGTTCGACGCCTACGCGGGCCTGCTGGACCGGCTCGGCGCGGAGGAGTCGACGTGGCAGGACACCGGCGGCCTGGTGCCGCTGCCGGTGCACCAGCGCATCGAGCGCGACCGCGCCAACGACACCGCCGCCGACCTGCCCGCGGTGCTGCTGCACGACCTCGTCGGCGACGCCGCGCGGCGGCGGCCCGACGCGGTGGCCATCATCGCCGACGGCGCGGAGGTCACCTTCGGCCGGCTCGTCGAGGACGCCCACCGGCTCGCGCACCGGCTGCGCGAGCGCGGCCACGGCGTGCCGAACACGCTCGTCGCGGTCTCCATGCGGCCGGGTGCCGCGCTGTTCTCCGCGTTGCTGGGCGTGCTGCACGCCGGTGCCGCCTACGTCTCCATCGACCCCGAGCTGCCCGAGCAGCGCCGGCACCGGCTGCTCGCGCGGTGCGCGGCCAAGGCCGTGATCACCGACGCGGCCACCCGTGACGCGTTGGCCTGGCCCGACGACGTGGAGGTGATCACGCCCGAGGACGAGGCCACGCGCGCCTGCCCGACTGATCGCCCGGCGGGCGCGCAGCGACCCGACGACCTGGCGTACGTGATCTTCACCTCCGGCTCCACCGGGGAGCCCAAGGGGGTGATGATCTCCCACCGCTCGGCCGGCAACACCGTGCAGGACGTCAACCGGCGCTTCGAGGTCGGCCCGTCCGACCGGGTGCTGGCGCTCGCGCCCACCGGGTTCGACCTGTCGGTCTACGACGTCTTCGGCGTGCTGGGCGCGGGCGGTGCGGTGGTCGTGCCCGAGGCCGGGCGCGGCGGCGACGTCGCGCACTGGACCGAGCTGGTCGACCGGCACGGGGTCACCCTGTGGAACAGCGTGCCCGCCCCGATGCGGCTGTGGGTCGACTCGCTGGCCGAGCGGCCCGGCGCGGCGGGCGCGAGCGTCCGGCTGGCGCTGCTCAGCGGCGACTGGATCCCGGTCACGCTGCCCGGCCGGCTGGCCGAGCGGCTGCCCGGCCTGGCGGTGATCAGCCTCGGCGGGGCCACCGAGGGCTCGATCTGGTCCATCCACCACCCGATCGGCGAGGTCTCGCCGGACTGGGCGAGCATCCCGTACGGCAAGCCGCTGGCCAACCAGACCATGCACGTCCTGGACGAGCGCCTGGAACCGTGCCCGGTCTGGAGCACCGGCGAGATCCACATCGGCGGGGTCGGCGTCGCGGCGGGCTACTGGGCCGACCCGGAGCGCACCGCCGAGCGGTTCTTCACCCACCCGGTCACCGGCGAGCGGCTCTACCGGACCGGCGACCTCGGCCGGTACCTGCCCGGCGGTGACATCGAGATCCTGGGGCGCACCGACTTCCAGGTCAAGATCAACGGCTACCGGGTCGAGCTCGGCGAGATCGAGGCCGCGCTGGGCAAGCAGCCCGGCGTCGCGCACGCCCTGGTCGCCGCGCCCGTGCACCCGCGCAGCGGCCAGCGGCAGCTCGCCGCCTACGTGGTGGCCGACGGCACGGCGGACCCGGCGCTGCTGCGCAAGGCGCTCGCCGAGGTGCTGCCCGGCTACATGGTGCCCACCCACTACCTCGCGGTCGACTCCTTCCCGATGACCCCCAACGGGAAGATCGACCACGGCGCGCTGCCCACCCCGTGGCACGAGGGCGCGGAGGCCGACCAGCGCGCCGAACCGCGCGACGACGTCGAGCAGCGCCTCCTGCGGATCTGGTGCGACCAGCTCGGGCACGAGGACTTCGGCGTGGAGGACGGCTTCTTCGACGTCGGCGGCGACTCGCTGCACGCGGTCGGCATCATCGGCAAGCTCCGCGCGGAGTTCGCCATCGACTCGGCCGGCGAGCAGAAGGTCGTCGAGGGCCTGTTCACCAACTCCAGCATCGCCGAGTTCGGCGACCTGATCCGCTCGCTGGCCGGGGTGCGGGCATGACCGACGAGCGGTGGGACGTGGTCGTGGTGGGCGCGGGGTCGGCGGGCGTCGTGGTGGCCGCCCGCGCCGCCGCCCGCGGCCACCGCGTCCTGCTCCTCGAAGCCGGCGCGGACCAGCCGGTGTCGCGGGACGAGCCGAACCCGGTGCGCGACGGCACCCGGCTGATCCTCGACGGGTTCAACTGGGACCACCGGGCGAACCTGCGCGGGCCGGGCGCGACCCGCTCCCGCGCCCTGTGGACCCGCTTCCCCTACCGGCTGGGCAAGGTCGTGGGCGGTTCGTCGTCGGTCAACGGCGCGGTCGCGATGCGCGCCCTGCCCGCCGACTTCGACGCGTGGGTCAAGCAGGGCAACCCGGACTGGTCGTGGGAGCACGTGCTGCCCTACTTCCGGAAGGTGGAGGACGACGCCGACTTCCGGGGCGGCGACCACGGCAACCACGGGCCGATCCCCATCCGCCGGCCCCGCCGGGACGCGCTGCACGAGCTCGACCGGGCGTTCTGGGACGAGTGCGAGCGGATGGGCGTGCCGACCCTCGACGACCTCAACGGCGGCGTGGAGCACGGCGTGGGCGCGGTGCCCGCCAACGCCGTCGACGGCGAGCGGATGGACGTCACCGCCACCTACCTGGCGGCGGTGCGCCACCTGTCCAACCTGGAGCTGCGACCGCACAGCCAGGTGCGCCGGGTGCTGCTCGACGGGCGGCGCGCGACCGGCGTCGAGGTCGAGCGGGACGGCGAGGTCACCACCGTGCTCGCCGGCGAGGTCGTGCTCAGCGCGGGCGCGATCGGCTCGCCGCTGGTGCTCCAGCGCTCCGGCATCGGACCGCGCGACGTGGTCGAGGCGCTGGGCGTGCGGTGCGTCGCCGACCTGCCGGGCGTGGGGGAGAACCTGGTCGACCACCCGTCGGTGGTGATGTGGGCCAAGCCCCGCGACGGCCTGTGCCGGCCCGGGGTGCCGTGGCGGCAGGTCGCGGCGCGGGTGCCCAGCGGCCTGGACGACGACGTCGACCTCCAGATCTGGTTGCTCAACAACGTGGAGCGCTCCACCATCCCCGGCTTCGCCGACCGGCTCGGCTGGGACATGGTGGTCGGCATCTCGGTGATGCTGCTGCGCCCGGAGTCGCGCGGCCGGGTCTACGCCGACCCGGCCGGCGGCGCGGTGATCGAACTCGGTTTCGGCTCGGTGGACGCCGACGTGGAGCGGCTGGCGCGGGGCGTGCGCAAGGCGTGGCGCGTCCTGCGGTCGCCGGTGTTCGCCGACCGCCTGGAGGAGGTCCAGGCGTGGACCGACGCGGTGGTGGCCGACGACGACCTGCTGCGCCGCGCGGTGCGCAACGTGGTGAGCCCCGGCTGGCACCCGATCGGCTCCAACCGGATGGGTGCCGCGGACGACCCGGCCGCCGTCGTGGACCAGCGGTGCCGGGTGCGCGGGTTCGCGGGCCTGCGGGTGGTGGACGCCTCGGTGTTCCCCACCATGCCGGGCGCGCCCACCAACCTGACCACGATCATGCTCGCCGAGCGGATCGCACCGGGCGTGGGTGAGTGAGGTGACCACACGGCTCTACTGCTTCCCGCACGCCGGGGCGACCGCCGCGGTGTACCGGCCGTGGAAGGAGCTGACCGGCCCGGACGTGCGGCTGGTCGGCCTGGACCGGCCCGGCCGGGGCACGGCGGCGCGGCACCCGAAGCTCGCCGGGCTGCCCGCCCTGGTGGACTGGACGGCCGGGCGGCTGCTCGACGACCTGCGCGAGGCCCGCGCCGAGCGGCCCGACGTGGGCTGGGCGACCTTCGGGCACAGCTTCGGCGCGCTGCTCGGGCTCGCCGTGGCGGGCCGGGTGGCGGCGCTGCTGGGGGAGGACCCGAGGTGCGCGGTGCTGTCCGCCGCGCTGCCGCCCGCCTTGCAGGAACCCGGCGACGTGACCACCGCGCTGTCCGACGCGGAACTGCTGGACAAGATCATGCGCGACGGCGGCACCCCGTCCGAGCTGACCACCTCCAGCGCGATGACGGGCTACTTCCTCGCGCTGATGCGCGAGGACTACCGCATCCGGGCGCAGTACCGGGAGCAGACCGGGCTGCGGGTGGACTTCCCGCTGGTGCTCGTCGCCGCCACCGACGACGTGCACGTCCGGCCCGCGCAGATGTGGCGGTGGGCCGGGCACACGAGTGCGCCCACCCGGCGGGTCGAGGTGCCCGGAGACCACTTCGCGGCCATCCGCGACCCGCGCGCGGTGCTCGCGGTGGTGCACGAGGCGACCAGCCCGTCGGCGGCGACCTCCGACGAGGGGAGATGACGTGGAGACCAACGCGTACGAGGCCGAGCACGAGGACTTCCGCGCCCTGTGCCGGGTCTTCCTGGAACGGGAGGCGGTGCCCTACCACGACCAGTGGGAGCGCGACGGCCTGATCAACGACGCGCTGTGGAAGAAGGCCGGCGCGGCCGGGCTGCTCGGCGTGGACGCGCCGGTCGAGCACGGCGGCGGCGGCCAGGCCGACTTCAGGTTCACCGCGGTGTTCGTCGAGGAGCTGACCCGGGCGGGCGTGACCGCACCGGGACTGGTGGCGCACAACGACATCATCTCCTCCTACCTGGCCACCCGGACCACGCCGGAGCAGCGCGCGCGCTGGCTGCCCGGCCTGTGCTCGGGCGAGCTCATCGCGGCCATCGCGCTGAGCGAACCCGAGGCGGGCTCGGACCTCGCGGGCATCCGCACCACGGCGGTGCGCGACGGCGAGGAGTACGTGCTCAACGGGCAGAAGACGTTCATCACCAACGGCGAGAAGGCCGGCCTGGTCGTGGTCGCCGCCAAGACCGCGACCCCGCGCGGCGCGCCCGGCATCAGCCTGTTCGTGGTGGAGAGCGGCACCCCCGGCTTCACCCGGGGCCGGCGGCTGGACAAGCTCGGCTGGCGGGCCAGCGACACCAGCGAGCTGTTCTTCGACGACTGCCGGGTGCCGGCGGCCCACCTGCTCGGCCGGGAGAACGCCGGGATGGGCTACCTGATGGGCGGGCTGCCGCGCGAGCGGACGTGCATCTCCGCGGTCGCCGTGGCCACCGCGGAGAAGATGCTCGCCGACACCCTGGAGCACGCCCGCACCCGCAAGGCCTTCGGTCAGCCCATCGGGTCGTTCCAGCACAACAAGTTCGTGCTCGCGTCGCTGGACACGGAGGTGACCCTGGCGCGGGTGTTCTTCAACCACTGCGTGGCGGAGCTCAACGCGGGCCGGTTGACCGTGACCGACGCGGCCAAGCTCAAGTGGTGGACCACCGAGCTCCAGGTCCGCGTCGCCGACCGCTGCCTGCAACTGCACGGCGGGTACGGCTACCTCAGGGACAGCCCCATCGCCCGGGAGTGGTCCAACAGCCGCGTGCAGACGATCTACGGCGGCACCACCGAAATCATGAAAGAGCTCATCGGTCGATCTCTCGGCCTGTGACGGCCGGAAAGGACATGTGCTGTGGGAGAAGCTGTGGAACCCCGGGTGCCGACCGTCTACGAGTGGGCCGGGGGCGCGGAGGCGTTCGAGCGGCTCACCGAGGTCTTCTACCGCAAGGTGATGGTGGACGACCTGATCGCGCCGCTGTTCCGGCGGATGAAGCCCGAGCACCCGCACGACGTCGCGGTGATGCTGGGCGAGGTGTTCGGCGGGCCGACGAAGTACACCGACGAGCACGGCGGGTTCAAGCGGCTGGTCGGCAAGCACCGCAACCGCGACATCCAGCCCGAGCAGCGCGACCGCTGGGTGCGGCTGATCCTGGAGGCGGCCGACGAGGTCGGGTTCCCGCAGGACCCCGAATTCCGGTCGGCGTTCGTGGGCTACCTGGAGTTCGGCTCGCGTCGGGCGATGGCGAACTCGAAGCCGGGCGCGGTGCCCAAGGAGCGGGACTCGTTGAAGCAGTGGGGTTGGGGTGAGGCCCCTCCCGGCGGCGAGTGACCGCCGCGCGCGTCGAGCCGGGACCGGAGCGGTCCCGGCTCGACGCGGTGCGCGCCCGGGTCGTCGCGGACGGCCCGCGCCCGGCCGGGGCGGCGACGAGGGGGAGGCGGTCCACATCGGACCGGCCCTGCGGGTTCGTGCCCTGCGGGTTCGTGCCCGGCCGGGCTGGTCGCGGACCCCGTGCGGGGAAGGGGATGTCGCGCCGGAGCTGGGGACTCCGGCGCGACATCCATTCGCGCGGCACGGGCCCGTCTGGGGGGGTGCGGGCCCGCTCGCGTGGTCACCGGAGCCGCCGGGCGCGGAGGCGTCGTCGGAGGGCGTGCCGGGTGGCCTGTCGGGAGACTCGCACCGGCGACCGGGAGTCCGCAATGCGTTTCCCGGAAACGGCAACGCGGACTACTGCCCGGCGTGGCTGCGCACCCGCAGGTGGATCCGCTCGCCCTGCGGTCCCAGGATGTTGAGCACCTCGACCGGGAGCTCCCCGGTGCTGCCGAACCAGTGCGGCAGCCGGGTGTCGAACTCGGCGGCCTCGCCCTCCTCCAGCACCACCTCCTGGTCGGCCACCACGAGCCGCAACCGGCCGGAGAGCACGTAGAGCCACTCGTACCCGTCGTGCGTGCACAGCTCCGGGGTGTTGCGCGAGGGCGGGATGATCGTCTTGAACGTGTGGCGCGCTCCGGTCCGGCGGGTCAGCGGGAGCACCACGCTGCCGTCCACCCGCCGGGGCGTCGGCCGGTTGCGCGGGTCGACCACCTCCGGCCCGCCGATCAGCTCGTCCAGCGGAATCCGGTAGGCCCGCACGACGGGCAGCAGCAGTTCCAGGCTCGGCCGGCGCTGCCCGACCTCCAGGCGGGACAACGTGCTCTTGGAGATGCCCGTCATCCCCGACAGCGCGGACAGGCTGAGCCCGCGCTGGGTCCGGAGCCGCTTGAGCCGGGGACCGATGTCGGCGAGGGCCCCGGAGATGTCCGCGAACTGGGTCATGCCCGACATGACACCACGCCCGCAATCCCGGAAACAGCAACGAAGTTTGCTCACCCGTCACCGCCGGTCCGGTCCCGGCGCGGCGAGTGCTCCGGCCGCTCCCAAGGGGACCGTCGCACCCGGGTCCCGGCGACGGTTCACGGCGAGCTGCTCAGGCCGGCCGGGGCGTCTCGTCCACCCCGAGGGTGAACACGTCCGGCCGCGCGTAGTGGCCCACCGGGTCGAAGTCGAACCCGGCCCGCGCCAGGTCGCCCAGGTCCAGGTCCGCGCTCAGCACGCCCTCGCCGTCGCGCAGCGGCCCGGCCAGGACGTCGCCCAGCGGCGAGACGATCATGCTGCCGCCCGCGATGAGCACGGTGGCCGGGTCGTCGTCCCGCGCCGGGCGCACGTCGGCCGGCTGGTCGGCCCGCGTGAGGTACTGGTTGGCGCTCAGCACGAAACAGCGGCCCTCGCGGGCCACGTGGCGCATGGTGACGCCCCAGCCCTCGCGGTCGTCCACGGTCGGCGCGCACCACAGGTCCACGCCCTTCGCGTACATCGCCGTGCGCAGCAACGGCATGTAGTTCTCCCAGCAGATCGCCGCGCCCAGCCGCCCCCGGCCGGTGTCGAACACCGGCAGCGTCGAGCCGTCGCCCCGGCCCCAGAGGAACCGCTCGGCGGCGGTCGGCACGAGCTTGCGGTGCAGGCCCAGGTAGCCGTCCGGGCCGAAGAACAGCGCCACGCAGTACAGCGTGCCGCGCCGCCGTTCGATCGCGCCGATCACCACGTGGCAGCCCAGTTCCCGGGTGAGCGCGGCCAGCCGGTGCGCCTCCGGCCCGGGGACGGTGATGGCGGACTCGTGGTAGCGGCGGAACAGGTCCCGGCCCTCCGGCGTGCGGTCGCCCACCGTGACGCCGAAGTCCAGCCCCTTGGGGTAGCCGCCGAGGAACGCCTCCGGCAGCACCACCACCTCGGCCCCGTTGCCGGCCGCCCGGCGGATGAACTCCAGTGCCCTGGCGAGGTTGTCGGCGGTGTCGAACAGGCGGGCCCCGGCCTGGACGACGGCGGCGCGCACGGTGCTGGTCATGCCCGCGACGTTACGCCGCGTCACCGGCTCGCGGCGGCGGGTCGGCCCCGGTCGGCGAAGTCGACCTCCCCGGTCGGCACCGCCGCCGCCGTGCGCCCCGGCGCGGTCTGGAACGACCAGTACAGGTTGGTGTGCGCGACGACCTGGGCCGGCGGCGGCGCGCCCCACTCCGACAGGTCCTCGGTGGTGTGCGCGTCGGAGACCAGGGTGGTGTCGTAGCCCCGGACGAAGGCACCGTGCACAGTGGACCGCACGCACGCGTCGGTCTGCGCGCCGACCACGACCAGCCGCCCGACCCGCAGGCCGGCCAGCACCTCCTCCAGCACGGTGGCCTCGAACGAGTCGCCGTGCTCCTTGGCCACCAGCGGTTCCACCGCGTCCGGCACCAGCTCCGGCACGATCCGCCACTGCTCGCTCCCCGGCGGCAGCTCCTCGGAGGAGTGCTGCACCCACACGACCGGAACGTCCTCCTCGCGCGCCTTCGCCACCAAGGTCCCGATGTTGGCCACCACCGACTCGCGGTCGTACGCGCCGGCGAGCACGCCGTTCTGCACGTCGACGACGAGAAGCGCGGTGTTGGGCCGTTGGTCCAGTGTGGTCATGATCTGCCCCTCCACGCGGTCGTGCGGTCACCCACGACAGTAGCCGCCGCCCACGGCCGGGTCCGCAACCCCCGCGAGCGGACCTGTCACGCCGAAGGGCCCCGTGCGGTGCATCGGTATCCGGGTGAATGCCGGCCTTGTGCGTCACGTGACCTACTGGCCGGAGCCGCCCGGCGGGACCGTGGTGATCATGGCGAACTCTGGTCGGCCCGTGCACCCGGGGTCGTGGGCGCGCGAGGTGTGGGTGCGGCGGCGGTGGGACCTGTGCGCGGTGGTGTGCTGGCAACTGCTGCTCGTGCAGTTCGGTGCGGTGTGCCTGGTGGTCCGCGCGGTGCCGGTGGTGCTGGGACCGGCGCGGAGCGGCCGGACGTGGTCGGAGCGGTTGGCACCGGCGGACGCGGTGGAGCTGGTGCTCGACGCGCTGGGGTTGCCGGGTGCGCTGCTGGTGAAGTGGGCAGTGGTGGTGGTCTGGCTGCACCGCCGGGCGGCGGCGCGCCGGGCCGGGGTGCGCGGCGCGGGGGACCCGGTCGTCCGGAGTGGACGGCCGGGTCCCCCAGGGGCAGGGGTCAGGCGGGTCCGGTGGGCAGGTCGCCGACCCGGCAGCCGGGCACCCCGGGGGTGTCGCGGGTGATCGCCTCCACCTCCTCCTGGGCCTTGGTGGCGTCGTTGACCCACGTCTTGTAGAAGTCGAACGGGCAGTCGGCCACGCCCTTGTCGCCCTCGCCCGCCGCGTGCACGCCGGTGTAGCCCCGGTGCAGGAGCTTGTACAGGTGGTTCTGCGACTGGTCGTGGTGGCGCGCGTCGCGGATCGCCGACACCGAGAGCTGCGCGTACTGGATGCCGTACTCCTCCTCGCCCGTCTCGCCGAGGGTCCGGCCGTCGAAGCCGATGATCGAGGAGTGGCCGAAGTAGGAGTACACGCCGTCGAACCCGGCGGCGTTGGCCACCGCCACGTAGCAGTTGTTGGCCCACGCCATGGCCTTGGCCATCAGCACCTGCTGGTCCTTGGCCGGGTACATGTAGCCCTGGCAGCGCACGACGAGTTCCGCGCCCTTCATCGTGCAGTCCCGCCAGATCTCCGGGTAGTTCCCGTCGTCGCAGATGATCAGCGAGATCTTGAGGCCCTTCGGCCCCTCGGTGACGTAGGTGGCGTCACCGGGGTACCAGCCCTCGATCGGGCACCACGGCAGGATCTTGCGGTACTTCTGCACGATCTCGCCGGCGCTGTTGATGAGCACCAGCGTGTTGTACGGCGGCTTGTGCGGGTGGTCCTCGTGGCGCTCGCCGGTGATGGAGAAGACGCCCCAGGTGTCCGCCCGGCGGCACGCCTCGGCGAAGATGTCGGTCTCCTCGCCGGGCACGGAGGCGGCGGTCGCGAACATCTCGCCCGGGTCGTACATGATGCCCTGGGTCGAGTACTCCGGGAACACCACCAGGTCCATGCCGGGCAGGCCGGTCTTCATGCCCACCACCATGTCCGCGATCGCGCGCGCGTTCGCCAGCACCTCGGCCCGGGTGTGCAGCCGGGGCATCTTGTAGTTCACCACCGCGACGCCGACGGTGTCGGGACTGGCGGAGATGTCACCGTGTCGCATCAGCTCTCCTTGGCCGGGAGGGGCGGGGGGCGGACGACGTGCGCCGAGGCGACGGGCACCGCGTCCGCGTTCCCCCGGCGGACCGGCACCGCGCGTGCGCCTCCCCATTGGCACCACTTGTAATATTTTCAAGTGAAGGTAATTGGCCGTCCAGGGCACGTCAAGGGGCCCGGGGGAGCGGCGGGGGCGGTCAGCGCCCGGGGTGCAGGCGGGTGATGACGTCGAAGTCGTAGCCGTTCGCGACGGCCAGGTGCACGTGCTGCTCGGCCTGCGGGCCGTGGAACTCCACCGTCCCGCGTGGACCGTGGTAGGCGACGCCGTCGATCGCGGCGTTCAGCTCGGTCAGGCCGGTCGTGCCCGCCCGCCGCACCAGGCTCGCCAGCGTGCGCAGCCCCTCGTAGCAGGACTCCGCCGCGTTGTTCAGCGCCGGCGCGGTCGGGCCGTGCAACCCGACGTACCGACCGAGCATGTCCATCGCGTCGGCGTTGACCATGGACCGGAAGTACGCCGCCGACACGAACAGGTTCCGCGTCGCGTCATTCCCGCTGGCCAGGAGCATGTTCTCCTCCATCAGCGGGCTGAACCGCACCAGGCGCTCGTGCAGGCCGCGCGCGGCGAACGCGCGGTTGAACCCGACCGCGTCCTGACCCACCAACAGCATCAGCACGCCGTCGCACGCCGACCGCTCGACCTGCCCGACCACCCGCGCCATGTCGTCGGTGCCCAACCGCACGAACGCCTCGCCCGCGATCCGCAGGTCCAATTCGTGCGCGTACCGGCGGACCGCCGCCGCAGAGGTGTGCGGCCAGACGTAGTCGTCGCCGACGAGGAACCAGTCGCGCGCGCCCACGTTGTCCCGCAACCACTTCAGTGCCGGCGCGAGTTGCAGCCGGGGCGTCTCGCCGCAGCAGAAGATGCCGGGACGGCGTTCGCCGCCCTCGTACAGGGAGGTGTAGACGTAGGGCAGCCGGCCCGCCACGACCGGTGCGATCGCGTGGCGCACCGAGGAGATGTGCCAGCCGCTGACCGCGTCCACCCGGCCGGCCGCCACCAGCTCGCCCAGCTCCGCCGCCACCCGCTCGGGCGCGTCGCCGCCGTCGACCACCTCGAACGTGACCTCGCGCCCCAGGAGGCCGCCCTCGGCGTTGAGCTCGCGCGCGGCCAGCTCGGCGATCGCCTCGCAGGACGGCCCGAACAGACCGGCCGGCCCCTGCAAGGGGATCACCAGGGCGACGCGCCAGTCGGCGCGGGCACGCGAGGCGACTCCTGCCATCCGGACAACTCTCGACCCTCGGCTGTTGTTTTCCCGTGGAAGTTTTACAATCGGTGGCACGTTCCGCAAGAGGGAGGGTCCGTGGGCGAGCCGCTGACCAGAGCGCTCACCAGGGCGGTCCGCACGGTGACCGGCCACGTCGAGCGGGTGTTGCGCCCCGAGGGCCTCACCCTCGACCAGTGGCTGGTGCTCGCGGCCCTGGCCGAGGAGTCCGACCTGACCATGACGGAGCTGACCGCCCGCACCCCGGCCAGCGGCCCCACCGTGACCAGGGTGGTGGACAAGCTGGTCAGCACGGCGGCGGTGTACCGCGAGGTGGACCCCGAGGACCGGCGTCGGGTGCGCGTCCACCTCAGCCCGCGCGGCCGGGCGCTGCACAAGCGGCTGGCCGTGCGGGTGGCCGAGGTCGAACGCGCCCTGCTCGGCCAGGCCGACGCGACCGTGCTCGACCTGCTGCACCGCCTGGCCGAGAGCTGACCCGCACCGGGCTGCCGTGCGGCGGACCGGACCACCGCCGCCGTTGTGCGGGATTCCACCGAGGCCCATACGGTCGGTGGCAGTCGCACGAGGAGGTCGGGAGTGGATCGGTGGCAGTACGCGACGCTGTTGGCGCTGTGCCTGGTGGTGACCGTGCCGCTCGAACCGCTCGGTGCCGGGGTGTACCGGCGGGGCGCGGGCACGCTCGCCCGGACGCTGTGGCCCGTGGTGGCGCTGTTCGGCGCGTGGGACCTGGTGGCGATCGCGCGCGGGCACTGGACGTTCGCGGACGAGTTCACCCTGGGGGTGGTCCTGCCGGGCGGGATGCCGGTCGAGGAGCTGTTCTTCTTCGTGGTCATCCCGCTGTGCGCGCTGTCGACCTACGAGGCGGTGGACGGCGTCGTCCGACGCCTCCCGGTCGGGAGCGTGCGTGCCTGAGTACCTCGTGACGGCGGTGGTGTCGGTGGTCCTGGTCGTCGCCGTCGAGTTGTTCGCCTGGCGCACCGGACTCTTCCGCAAGCCCGCCTACTGGCTCGCGCTCGCCGTCGTCCTGGCCTTCCAGATCCCGGTCGACGGCTGGTTGACCAAGTTGACCGCCCCGGTGGTCCGCTACGCCGACTGGACGATCAGCGGCCTGCGGATACCGTGGGACATCCCAGTGGAGGACTTCCTGTTCGCCTTCTCGATGGTCACCCTGACCCTGTTGCTGTGGGAGCGCCGCAAGGAGGCCGTGCGATGACCGGTGTCACGGCCGGCACGGTGCCGGGCGCGTTCGACGCCTCCGCACCCGGCTACGACCTGCTGGTGGGGCTGAACCCCGGCTACCACGCGGCCCTGCGCGCGGCGGCCCGTGCGCTGCGCCTGCCCGACCGGGGTCGGGGAGCGCGCGTGCTCGACCTGGGCTGCGGCACGGGTGCCTCCACCGCCGCGCTGCTGGAGGTCGCGCCCGAGGCCGAGGTGGTGGCCGTCGACGCGTCGGAGGGGATGCTCGCCGCCGCGCGCGGCAAGCGGTGGCCGGGACGCGTCGAGTTCGTCCACTCGCGGGCCGAGGACCTGGCCGCCACGGGCGTGACCGGACCGTTCGACGCGGTGTTCGCCGCCTACCTGGTGCGCAACCTGCCCGACCCGGACCCGGTGCTGCGGCACGTCCGCGACCTGCTGGCACCCGGCGCGCCGTTCGTGGTGCACGACTACTCGATCGCGAACTCCGCGCTGCGCCGCGCGATCTGGACGGCGGTGTGCTGGTCGGTGGTGATCCCGGCGGGCTGGGTGGTCACCCGGGACCGCACCCTCTACACCTACCTGTGGCGCAGCGCCCTGGCCTTCGACGACGCCGACGCGTTCCGCGACCGGTTGCGCCGCGCCGGGTTCACCGGCGTGCGCCGGGGCAGCGCGGGCGGGTGGCAGCGGGGGATCACGCACACCTTCCTCGGGCGCGCCCCGGAGCACCGGTGAGGGGGCGCGACCGCCGGGCGGTGCGGATCGACCCGCCGCCGGGCGGGCCGACCCTCGACGGGACCAGGACCGTGGCCGTCGTCGGCGGTGGTGTGGCGGGACTGGCCGCCGCGACGGTGCTGGCCGAACGCGGCGCGCGGGTGGTGCTCTACGAGCGGGAGGACCACCTGGGCGGACGTGTGGGCGGGTGGCCGACCCGGCTGGCCGACGGCAGCGACGTCACGATGACCCGCGGGTTCCACGCGTTCTTCCGCCAGTACTACAACCTGCGGGCCCTCGTCGCCCGGGTCGACCCGGGCGGTACGGCGCTGGTCGGCGTGCCGGACTACCCGCTGTGGCACGCCGGCGGACACCGCGAGGGGTTCGCCGGGCTGCCGCGCGCGGTGCCGTGGAACGCGTTGGCGTTCCTGAGCCGCAGTCCGACGTTCGCGTGGCGCGACCTGCCCGACGTGGACGCGCGCGCCGCCCTGCCGATGCTGGACGTGTCGGTGCCCGGCACCTACGACGCGCTGGACCACCTGGACGCCGCGACCTACCTGGAGCGCGTCCGGTTCCCGAAACCCGCGCACGCCCTGGCGTTCGAGGTGTTCTCCCGCAGCTTCTTCGCCCACCCCCGCCAGATGTCGGCGGCCGAGCTCGTCACCATGTTCCACATCTACTTCCTCGGGTCCTCCGAGGGGCTGCTGTTCGACGTCGCCGCCGACCCGTTCCCGCACGGCCTGTGGCAGCCGCTGGCCCGTCGCCTGGAACGCCTGCGCGCCACCGTGCGCACGGGCACACCGGTCGAGGCGGTGTCCACCGGCGGGTCCCGGGGGTTCGTGGTGCACGCCACCGACGACGTGGAGGTCGACGCGGTCGTGCTCGCGGCCGAGGTGCCGGGGCTGCGCGCGGTCGTGGCCGCGTCGCCCGACCTCGGCACGCCCGGGTGGCGGGACTCGATCGCCGCGCTGGAGACCGCGCCGCCGTTCCTGGTGTCGCGCTACTGGTTCGACCGGCCGGTCCGCGCCGACCGGCCGGGATTCCTCGGCACCAGCGGCTACGGCCCGCTGGACAACGTCTCGGTGCTCGACCACTTCGAGCACGAGGCGAGGGCGTGGGCGGCCCGCACCGGCGGCTCGGTGGTGGAGCTGCACGGCTACGCCCTGGCCGAGGTGGACGGCGCGGAGAAGCTCCTCCTGGACCAGCTCCACCAGGTGTACCCGGAAACGCGCGAGGCGCGGACCGTCGACGAGCGCCACGAGCTGCGCGCGGACTGCCCGCTGTTCCCGCCCGGCGGCTGGCGGTCCAGGCCCACCGTGGTCACCCCGCAGGACGGCCTGGTGCTGGCGGGCGACCTGGTCCGCGTCGACCTGCCGGTCGCGCTGATGGAACGCGCCGCCACCACGGGTTTCACCGCGGCCAACCACCTGCTCGGCCGCTGGGGCGTGCGCGGCACCCCGCTGTGGAGCGTGCCGACCAAGGGGCGCGGCCCGATCCTGCGGGGGGTGGCCCGCACCTGGGGCCGCAACCCGAGCTGACCACGTCCCGCAGAACGCGCCGAAGCCCCCACCAATCCGGTGGGGGCTTCGGCTTCCCGTAGGCAGTCCCACCGCGCCGGCGTGGAGGACGGGCCCCGCTCGCACCGCTCCGGGGAGGCGGTACACCCGCCGCCCCCTGTACGGGACAGAACGCCTAGGGGAGGGTGACCTCTTTGTGCCGCACCGCGTAGCGCCGCTCGGCGTAGGCGAGGTCGTCGCGCCACAACCGGGCCGCCGCCCACCTCATCAACGGGCGGATCACCGGTGCCGCCGGGCGGGCCAGGGCGAAACCGCGACGGGACGAGTGGGCCACCGTCGCCTCGATCACGGCGGTGCGCGGCGCGCCGTCGGGACCCAGGCCCAGGGGTGTCGCGTGGGTCTCCACGACGCTGCCCTCCCCTTCGCCCGACACGATGTGCATCACCACCGTGCGCGGCTCCGGACAGGTGAACGCCGCGACCACCGGCACGCCGAGCCGGCCCGCGAGCTTGAACGTCACCTCGACCAGGAACCGGTCCTCGTCGTCGGTCGGCGTGTCGACCACCCGCAGGTTCGCGAACGAGTACGGGTGGAACCACGCGCCGTGCCACGGGTCCAGCCGGTTCGCCACCACGTCCTCGGGCTCGCACCGGCCGATCACCGTGGTCACCGCGTCGATCGCCCCGGCCGCCGGGCGCACGGGCAGCACGGGCGCGGGCAACGGCTCCTCGTCGCCCACGTCGTCCAGCCGCACCCAGGCCAGGACGCCGTCGTCGTGCGCCGGGTACGGGCACCAGCTCCCGAACTTCTTGTCGCCCAAGGCCAAGCCGTGCCACCGGCACACCACCTCGCCCCGGTGCACGGCCCCGTCGGCGAGCGGCGCGCCCAGGTGCGGGCACACGCCCGGCCCCGCCCGCAGACCACCGTCCGCGCCGCGCCAGAGCACGACCTCGCGACCGGCGACGACCCGCCCGAACGGCACGTCGCCGGAGACCTCCCGGCTCGCGCACACCGTGTACCAGTTGCCCGACGGGCGGGAGGTCGCGCGGGTCAGCGCGGCCCCGATCACCGCCGGCGCGGCGGCGCGCCAGGTCGGTTCCTGCTCGGGCCACGGGCGGCTGCGGAACAGCCGCAGCGGCAGGTTCGGCACGGGTCTTCTCCCAGGAGGTCGGCGGCCCGGCTCAGCGGGCCAGGGCGGCGCGGGCGAGGGCGGGCAGCGCCACGGCCAGCCGGCGGCCCGGCGAGACCACCACCCGCCGCGACAGCACGTCGTAGTCGGCACGCTCGACCAGGTCGAGGATGCGCTGGTAGAGCCGGAACGCCGTGGCGACGCACGGCCGCGACCGCCGGTCGAGCACGGCCACGCCGGGCTCGGCCTCGCGGTAGGCCCGCCGGGCCCGCTCCACCTGCGCCGCCAGCGCGGCGCGGACGCGCCGGTCGACCCGGCCCGTGGACCGCGACCAGACGAGCAGCTCGCGGTCCACGCCACACGCGGCGAGTTCGTCGACCGGCAGGTAGACCCGGCCCCGGTCCAGGTCCTCGCCGACGTCGCGCAGGAAGTTGGTGAGCTGGAACGCGACGCCCAGCGCGGCGGCGGCGGGCTCGGCCTCGGCCCGCGGCACGGTCGTGCCCAGCACCGGCAGGACCTGCAACCCGATCACCGCCGCCGACCCGTACACGTACCGGGCGACGTCGTCCCAGGTCGGGTACTCCGCGACGGTCAGGTCCATCCGCATCGAGACCATGAAGTCGTCGAAGTACTCGCGGGGCAGCCCGTAGCGGCTCGCGGTGTCCAGCAGCGCCGAGATCACCGGGTCGTCGCTCGCGCCGGTCCGGAAGCCCTCGTCCAAGCGCCGCTCGACGGCGGTCAGCTCCACCGCGCGTTCGGCACCGGTGCGGCCGTCGTGCACCTCGTCGACGATGTCGTCCACCCAGCGGGCGAAGCCGTACAGCGCGTGCACGGCGGGCCGCCGGTCGGCCGGCAGCAGGCGGGTGGCGAGGTAGAAGGTCCGGCCGTGCCGGGCGTTGAGCGACCGGCACCGCCGGTACGCCTCGCGCAGCGCCGGATCGGTGATCTTCGCCGCGTCGAGTTCTCGATCCGCAGACATCAGGGTTCGACTCCTCGTCCTCGGGCACCCGGAGCCCACGCTAGATCGACACCACCCCGTTCGCACAACGGGCGTGCTCATCATGCGGAAGCCGTACAACACTGCTTGGTTAAACAGCGGATCGCACTTCGTGAGGAGGCCGCATGTCGCTCATCGCCGTCGGGCCGATCGTGGACGACGACCTGCCCCTCCGCTTGGCGGAGGCGCTGGAGGAATACCTGGTGCAGCGCCGGGACGCGGACCTCGCGCCGGAACTGGTCGCCGCGCTCACCGAGCTGGTGCTCGGGGGAGGCAAGCGGCTCCGCCCCACCTTCGCGTGGTGGGGCTGGCGGGCGGCGGGCGGCGCGGCCCGTGGCGCGGAAGCCGACGCGGTGCTGCGCGCCCTGGTGTCGCTGGAGCTGCTCCAGTGCTGCGCGCTCGTGCACGACGACGTCATGGACCGGTCGACCGCGCGGCGCGGTCGACCCACGGCGCACCAGGCCTTCGCGGCGCGGCACCGCCGCGAGCGCTGGGCCGGTGACGCCGACCACTACGGGGACTGCGCCGCCGTCCTGGTCGGCGACCTGGCCCTGGCCTGGGCGGACGACGCCCTGGTCACCGCGGGTCTGCCCGGACCCGCCCTGGTCCGGGCGTGGCGTCCGTGGCAGGCGATGCGGACGGAGATGATGGCGGGCCAGCACCTCGACCTGCTCGGCGGCGCGCGGCGGACCGAGTCGGTCGAGGCGGGCCTGCGGGTCGCCCGGCTCAAGACCGCCGCCTACACCGTCGAACGCCCGCTGCACCTGGGCGCGGCCGTCGCCGACGCGCCGCCCAACCTGATCGCGGCGCTGCGGGAGTACGGCCGGGACATCGGCGTGGCCTTCCAGCTCCGCGACGACCTGCTGGGCGTGTTCGGCGACGTGCGGCTGACCGGCAAACCCGTCGGCGAGGACCTGCGCGAGGGCAAGCGGACCCCGCTCATGGCCACCGCGCTCGGCCTGGCCCGCGCCGCCGGCCGGGAGGACGCCGTCCGCGTGCTGCGCCACTGCCTGGAGGGCGGTGGTCCACCCGGGCACGACCTGGCCGACGTGCGGGCGCTGCTGCACGAGCTGGGCGCGGTCGCCGTGATCGAGAAGCGCATCGCCGCGCTCACCGCGTCCGGCCTGTGCGCGCTCGACCGCGCGGTGGTCCTGCCGATCGCGCGGGACCGCCTCACCGACCTGGCCGAGCAGGCGACGGCGAGGAAGTGGTGACCGCGCACCGGGTGCACCCGGCTCCCACCCGCCGCGCCGGGACCGACGTGGCGGGGTGCGCATGAGCGGCGGACCGGTCGTGGTGGTCGGGGCGGGGCTCGCCGGGCTCTCCGCCGCGCTGCACCTGCGCGGTGACGGGCACGAGGTCGTCGTGGTGGAGCAGGCGGCCCACCCCGGCGGGCTGATGGGCAGGCTGGACCTCGACGGGCACGCCGTCGACACCGGACCGACGGTGCTGACCATGCCGGAGCTGGTGGACGAGGCGCTGGGGGCCGTGGGCGACCGGATGGCCGACCGGGTGGACCTGGTGCGGCTGGACCCCGCGTACCGCGCGGTGTTCGCGGACGGGAGCGCGATCGACGTGAGCACCGACGCCGCCGCGATGGAGCAGGCCGTGCGGGAGTTCTCCGGCGGTGCCGACGCCGAGGGGTACCGGCGGCTGCGGGTCTGGCTGACCCGGCTGTACGAGGTGCAGCGGGACCGGTTCATCGGGGCGAACTTCGATTCGCCGCTCGACCTCGTCGGCCGTGATCTCGCGGTGCTGGCCGGGCTGGGCGGGTTCGGCAGCCTCGCCGGCGCGGTGGGCAGGTTCCTGGACGACCCGCGCCTGCGGCGGGTGTTCACGTTCCAGGCGCTCTACGCGGGCGTCGCGCCGCAGGACGCCTTGGCCGCGTACGCCGTCATCGCCTACATGGACACCGTGGCGGGGGTGTGGTTCCCGCGCGGCGGGATGCGGCAGGTGCCCGCCGCGATGGCGGACGCGGCGCACGCCGCCGGGGTCGAATTCCGCTACGGCACCGAGGTGCTGGGGCTGGAGCGGACCGGCGACCGGGTGCGGGCGGTGCTGGTGGCGGGCGAGCGGATCGCGTGCGGTGCGGTCGTGCTGGCCACCGGGCCCGCGCAGACCACCCGGCTGCTGCGCGGCCGGCCCCGGCGGACCCTCCGGTGGTCGCCGTCGGCGGTGGTGGCGCACCTGAGCGCGACCCGGGTCGTGGACGACCTGGCGCACCACACGATCTCCTTCGGCGACGCCTGGGAGAGCACCTTCGACGAGATCATCTCGCGCGGCGCGCTGATGTCGGACCCCTCGCTGCTGCTCACCACACCCAGTCGCACCGATCCCTCGCTGGCCCCGCCCGGCCGGGACCTGCACTACCTGCTGGCACCGTGCCCGAACCTCGACCGCAATCCGCTGCGCTGGGACCTGCGCGGTTCCCGCTACGCCGACGAACTCGTGGACACCCTGGTGCGGCGCGGGCTGATCGCCTCCGGCGACGACGTCACGAGGCTCGCCCTGACCACCCCCGACGACTGGGCGGCCGGTGGCCAGGCGGCGGGCACGCCGTTCTCCGCCGCCCACACCTTCGGCCAGACCGGTCCGTTCCGGCCGCGCAACCTGCCGTTCCGACGCGGCAACGTCGTGCTGGCCGGCAGCGGCACGACGCCGGGGGTGGGCATCCCGCCGGTGCTCATCTCGGGCCGGCTGGCGGCCCTGCGCCTGCGGGAATCCGCACCCACCACGCGCAAGCGCGCGCTGTCGGGATGACCGGCACGGCTCCGGCCGGCGGGGCGCACCCGCCGGCCGGTGTCAGCGCGCCTGCGCGGCGCGTTCCTCGGCCGCGAGGGCCTCCTCCACGCTGTGGTGCAACGTCAGCGCCTCGTCGAGCCCGGTGATCTCCAGCGGCCGGATGACCGTGCGGTTCCCGTCGACCACGATGCGCAGGCGGCCCCGCCGGGCGATCGCCTGCCACGACGTGGTGACCAGGGCGGTGAGCCCGGCCGGGTTCAGGAAGGTCACCCCGGTCAGGTCGAGCACGCACGTCGGGCAGTCGTCGACCGCTGCGGCCACGGCGGTGCGGACGTCGTCGGACGAGCCGTCGTCCACCTCGCCGGAGACCTCGACGACCGGGATGCCGTCGACCTCGTGCCGGGTGATGCCGGTCACCGGCCGGCCCCGTGCACGACGGTCAGCAGCGGGCTGGTGGGCCGGTCCAGCTCCAGTTCGGCCCACACCGTCTTGTGCGTCCTGCGGTGCAGGACACCCCATTCGGCGGTCAACCGCTCCACCAGCACCATGCCCCGACCGCCGGTGTCGTCGGCCGAGCGGATGCGCGGGCGGTGCTGGTCGGTGTCGTCCACCTCGACCCGGAACCGGCGCGGCAGCACGGACAGCCGGCAGCGCAGCGGCGGGGTGCCGTGGCGGCGGGCGTTGCCGACCAGTTCGTCCACCACCAGCACCGCGTCCTCGGTGACGACGCCGCCGTGGTCGTGCAGCAGATCTGCGACCAGCCGCCGGATCTCCCGGTTGGACGTGGTGGCCAAGTCGCGGGTCACGTCGGCGGAACCCCCGTCGTCCCCACCGGCCGAACCTTGTCCTGTCGTCATCAGGCCCTCTCCTGTGGTGGGTGCTTGATCGGCCAGTGGCGAGGTACCCGGTGCCCGCGCCGCGCAACCACCGCTGAGCTGTGCCGACAGCGAAAACGGCGGTTGTCACCCGATGGATCACCGCCCGCCGGCCCGGTGGGGCACCTCGCCCGGCCTGCCGTTTGGGGTGGTCCGTCCGGGGTAAGCACGGGTGTGCGGCGGTGCGAACCCGTCCCATCGGACAGGAGGAGAACCATGGCGAGTGCCGACCTCCCGGAGCCCGGCGCGAAGTCGGAGCTGCGGTGCCGGGCCTCCGGCGTCGAGTTCACCCTGAGGTCGAAGCCGGTGGTGGTCGACTTCACCGGCACCTGCCGGCTCACCGCCGAACCCGACCCCGACTCCCCGGACTCGGTGCGGCTGCGGGTCTCCGGCCTGCGGTTGGTGGCCGACCTGCCCGACCCCGGCGGTCGGGAGGACGGCGGCACGGTCACGCTGGAGCAGGACGCCGACGACGCAGACGGGGTGCTGCGCCCCCGGCCCGACTCGCCGGCGCGCTTCGCGAACGACCTCGTCGTCACCCTCGGCGCGGTCGTCGAACAACCCGACGGGGTGGTCCACGCGGCGGCCAGGAACGCGGTGGGGTTCAGCACCGCGCGGGCGTCCGCCCCGTCCGGGCACGGGCGCTACGAGCTGTCGGACCCGGTCGACCTGATCATGCCGGACGCCCCCGAGGTGACCGTCGCGCAGATCCACAGCCTCGTCCTGCACCTCGATCCGGCCTGACGGCCCGCTCCGGGTCGCGGCCGGTGGTCACGCCTTGTCCAGGCGGGGGAAGGCGACCTCGCGCAGGATCAGCAGGAGCGCCGCCGCGATCGGGATGGCGACCAGCGCGCCGACCACGCCGAGCAGCGCGCCGCCCAGCAGCACGGCGACCACGGTGACCAGGGCGGGCACCTTGACCGCCCGGCCGATGATCCTGGGCACCAGCACGTAGTCCTCCAGCACCTGGTAGGCCAGGAAGAACCCGATGGTCATCAGGCCGACGGTCGGCGACACGGTGAACGCGACCAGGCTCACGATGATCGCACCCAGCGCCGCGCCGACCACCGGCACGAGGTCGAGCAGGGCCACCGTGACGGCCAGCAGCAGGGCGTAGGGCACCCCGAAGGCCAGCAGCCACAGGAACGTCAGCGCGCCGGCGATCAGGGAGATGGTCAGGTTGCCCAGGACGTAGCCGCCGACCTTGGCGAAGATCTCGTCGCCGATCAGGATGACCCGGGGCCGGCGCGAGTGGGGCACCAGCCGGTACAGGCCCTGGCGGATGCGCGGCAGGTCGGCCAGGAAGTACACCATCAGCACCACCACGACGAGGAAGTCGCCCACCGCGCCCAGCACCGCCTGCCCGGCACCGAGCACGCCGCTCATCCAGTCCTGGGACCCGCCGGAGACCAACTGCTCCACGCGCTCGCGCACCCCGAAGCGCTCGTCGAGCCTGCCGAGCGCGGAGTGCTCGTCCTGCAAGTCCCTCAGGTAGCCGGGCACCTCGTCGGCGAACTCCCCGGCCTGGTCGACGATCACCGGGATCGCCGCCGCCAGGAAACCGCCCACCAGGCCCAGCACCCCGACGAACACCACCGTGACCGCCGCCCAGCGCGGCAGACCGCGACCGACGAGCCACGACACCCCGGGTTCCAGCCCGATCGCGATGAACCACGCCAGACCGAGCAGCACCAGCATGTCCTGGGCGGTGATCAGGAGCTGGGCCAGCAGGTAGGTGGTGGCGACCCCGGCCGCGCCGAGCATGCCGACGAAGAACGGCGAGCGGTGGTTGAGCGGTTTGCCCGGCCGCCCCAGGGGTTGCTGCGGCGTGCTGATCTCCGCGGCGATCGCCTCGGCCTCGGCGACCGGCCCCTCCTCGTCCTCCCGGTGCGGCTGGGCCACCAGGTCGTGGTGGCCGCTCTCGCTCGGCGACGCCGAGTCGCTCTCATCGCGGGAGGAGTCCGACAATCCCATGTTGCGCCCTTCGCCACCACCACCCCGCACACCACGGGCGATGAGGAGCTACCCGTTCCCGTTCACGGCCAACCCGCCACGTGTGGTGGTGGGGTAGTGGTGCGGAGCTCGGGGGCCGTGTCACCCTCGGCGCTCCCGCGAGGCCACCGGGTCCGGTGACACCACTCCCGGACCACGCGTACGGCCGGGGGAGTCAGGACCGCGTCGTCGTCAGCCGCAGGAGTGCGTAGGTGGTGGTGCCGCTCGCGGTGGTGTGCGTGCGGACCAGATCGGCGAGCTGGTTGACCAGCAGCAGCCCCCGGCCCGAGTACTGCCCCGGCACCGGCGGACGGCGTCCGGCCAGCCGGTCGGCGAGGTGCCCGCCGTCCTCGACGGCGCAGACCACGTGGTCGAAGTCGCGCCACAGCCGGAGCCGGCAGCCGCCGGAGGTGTGCCGGAGGCTGTTGGTGACCAGTTCGGTGGCGATGAGTTCGAGGTCGGCGGCGCGCTCGACGTCCAGGCCGAGACGTCGCGCCTGCCCGGTGGTGAACCTGCGCGCCTCCCGGAGCTGCGCCGTCGTGGCGACCAGGAGGTCGACCGCGTCCGGACCGGCGTCGAGCGGCCGGTTGTAGCGGTCCACGACGGCGTCCGGCGCGTACCGCTCGCTGGCGTAGCGCCGTCGCCGTTCCCACACCACGGGGTGGGTGGCCAGCGCGTCGGTCAGCACCCGGTCGTCCAGCGCGGAGGTGTCGTAGGGGCAGACGATGGTGACGTCGCGCCCGGCGAAGGCGTGGTTGATCAGCGCCTCGTGCTGGGCGCAGGCGGGGTACTCGGCGGTGCTGCGGCCGGCCCAGATCGGCTCGCCGACGATGCGCACGTGCCCGTCGCGGTTGGCGTCGGCGAACCGGCGCAGCACGGTGGGGATGATCCGCCCCGGGTTGCGCCCGGCGGTCTCCATGTCGATCATCGTCACGTCGTCCGAGCTCGCGCCCAACGCCTCGGTCAACAGCCGCAGACGCGCGCGGGGCACGGCCACCGCCACGGGGTGGCCTTCGCGCAGCCCGTCGGTGACGAACGGAACGAGCGCCGTCAGGTACTCGTCGTCGGACCCGTAGAACAGCGCGGGGTGCACGAACTCGTGCGGCGCTGTCACGCGTGTGTCGGTCATGCGGCTCTTTCCACGTGCACGTTGGGCAGGTCCAGCGCTCCGGCCAGTCGGGCGACCCCCGGCCAGGAGGTGCGCAGCACGAGCGTGGCATCGCGGTCGTCGGCGTGTTCGGCCAGGCGCAGGAGGCCGTTGTGGTCGAGGAAGGTCAGCTCGTCGGCGTCGAGCACGAGACGGCCCTCGTGGGGGCGCAGGTCCGCGTGGACCAGCGCCGAGGTGAACAGCTCGTCGGTGAGCGCGTCGACCTCGCCGCCCAGGGCGGTGCCCTCCGGTCCGGAGGCGTGCAGCCGGAAACCGGCGAGCTCGGCGTTCGTGTTCGGGTGCAGGCACGCGAGGTGGGCGATCCTGCGCCCGTCCAGCCGACCGCTGTCGTAGGCGCACAGCGCCGAGAAGGGACGCGTGGCCATGTAGCGGTCGATCAGGTGTTCATAGCGCGCGAAGGCGTCGAGCTGGTCATCGGTGAGCACCAGGGACGTGCAGTCGGCGGCCACCCGCAGGCCGGTGAACCCGGCCGCCAGCGCCTCCCCGGTGGCCTGCGCGTAGTGCCGCACCTGGGCCGCCGGGTCGACCACCGCGCCGTGCGGGTGGACGGCGTCCAGCGACGCGACCTCGGCCGAGCCGTCGTCCAGGGCCCGTGCCAGGTCGGGACTGCCGTGCAGGTCCTCGACCAGCGCGGGCACCTCTCCGGACGCCAGGTAGACGCTTCGCTGGCCGAGGGCGAGGCCGTCGAGGAGGAACTCGCGGGCGCGCAGCCGGAAGTCGGCCGGGTCGTCGTACTGCCAGCACACGTGGTCGTGGACCCCCAATCCCCGTGCGTCTGCCACCACACCGGACTTTCGCATGCGCGGTAGTTTACCGACCAGGAGAAGCCCTTTCCGTCGGCGAGGGGCGAGCCGTGCCCCGCCCCCGGCGATCACCTCTCCCGGTCTCCTCCGGACGCGCGGAACGCGGCGGCCTTGTGGGTGCCGTCGCAGAACGGCTTGAGGGCCGATTTGCCGCACCGGCACAGGGCGACGGTGCCGCGTCCCGGGTCGATGAGCTCGCCGTCGTGGGTGCGCAGCTCGAAGTCGCCCCGCACGAGCAGGGGACCGTCTTCGTAGGAGGTGATGGTGGCCCGTTCGGTCATGCGGTGCGCTCCAGTGCCGAGGTGTGCAGGGCGGACAGGCCGAGGCCCCACCGGTCGAGGAGCGCGCCGGCGAATTCGGCTTCCACGGCCAGGCAGGCCGCCGCGCCGAACAAGACGTCGCCCGCCGCGTCGGGGTGGGCCTTGGCGTAGGTGCCGCACAGGTCGTGGGCGGCGATCTGCTCGTGGACGGCGTCGGCTTCGACGTGCTCGTCGTAGAACCGGGTCGCCCGCTCGTCGCCGCCGAGCCGCCGCAACCCGTTGCCGTAGCGGCGGTTGGGCAGCGACGAGGTCATCTCGAACGCGGCCAGGTGCCCGACCAGCGCGCCGGTGAGGTTCCGGTTGAGGCCGAACAGCGAGATGGTGTTGGTGACCGCGAGGGTCACCGCCGGTGCCCGGTCGACGTAGTGGCCGTAGGTGTCGTCCAGGTCCAGCGCGCGCATGACGTCGCGGAACAGCTCGGAGTGCATCCGCTCGACCCGCCCGCCGCCGTACTCGTCGGCCTGGATCTCCACCAGCGCGGCCTTGGCGCGGCCTTCGAGGCGGGGGATGGCCCAGGAGTGCGGGTCGGCCTCCTTGAGGTGGTAGACCGAGCGCAGCGCCACGAACTCGCGGAACTGCTCCAGGGTCGCCTCGCGCTGGAGGTACCCGGCCAGGGACGGCCCGTCGTCGGCGGCGACGAGGTCGGCCAGTGCGTCGGGCACGGCCTCCGGCGCGACCGCCGGGGTGGGGGCGAGGGCGCGCAGCCCGGCGAGGAACCGGTCTTCCAGTCGTCTGCGCCACGAGATCAGGTCCGGTGACCACTCCCAGGTGTCGTCGACGTCGTCGAACCCCCGGTAGTGCAGCTCGTAGCACATCCAGAGGCTTAGCTGGAGGTCGTGGTCGTGCAGGACGTCGGCTGTCCGCGCGTCGTCGGGCCCCGGCTGGACGCCGTCCTGCGACCGGCGCAGGGTCTCGACCAGCGTGGCGCTGAGGGGCCCTCGGGGCTGGGGCAGTCGCATGGCGCTCCTCGGGAGTCTGATGGGCTTTCGCGAGTGCGGCATACCCCCGATCGGCGCACCCGAAGCGCCCGCGCTCCGCAATCCACCCCGCCGGCGGGCAAGCTGGATCACACGCGGTGACGACGCCCACGTTTGGCCCTGATCGCCCGCGGTCGATCAGGGCCCGGCCGGGCCGCCGCTCAGCTCACGCCCAGCGAGTCGAGGATCGCCGGGATGACCTGGTTCGCCGCGTTCCGGTGGCCCCGGGCGTTGGGGTGCACGAGAGCCGCCCCCTGCGGGGACCGGGCGAAGACGCCCTCGACCCACTTGGTCGAGTCGCAGGCGCTGTGGTCCCGGGAGGGGGAGTGCAGGTCGACGAAGACGTCCCCGTGGTCGCCGGCGGCTCGCTCGATCTCCGCGTTGAGCGGTTCGAGCACCTCGTCGCGGAGCCAGCCCAGGTCGCCCGGGGTGATCGACGCGAACTGCTCCCGGTCGCCGTACCGGCACTTGGCCGTGTCGGCGGGCACGATCGTGGGGTAGCCGACGACGACGACCTCGGCGCTCGGCGCGCGCTGCCGGAGGGTGTCGAGCAGGCCGTGGAAGTCCTCGCGCACCTCGGCCAGCCGGGCGGGGACGGAGTCGGCCAGCTCGTCCCGACAGGGCGTTCCCGCGCCCCCGCTGCCTTCGCCCAGTCGCAGGCAGGTGACCAGGACCTGGGCGAACCCGAGCGTGTCGCCGCCCGCGCCGACGGTGATCAGGTCCGTCGCGGAGCCCACCGCCGAGGACTGGGGCGGCACCGGGGCGAAGGGGTGGTCCGGGTCTTCGGAGAACGGCGGCAGGTGGCGGCCGATCGGGTTCTGCGGGGTGGCGGCGACGTCCTCGACGGTCGCCGCACCGCAGCTCACGTTGGTGAGGTCGACCAGCGAACCCAGCTCGCGGTCGACGACCTGGGGGTAGGCCAGGTCGGTCCGGTCGCAGCCGTCCCGGGGGACCTCGAAGGTCTCGCCCGCCGCCGGGACGACCCCGGCGGTGTAGGAGTCGCCCAGCGCCACCCAGTCGAAGCCGGCCAGGACGGCCGGGGCCGCGCCGGCGAAGAACGCGGGTGTGCAGACGCCCGCTGTGACGGCTGCGGCAGAGCCCAGGACGGCCAGTCGAGTGCGGACGTTCGCCACTAAATCCTCCCGGAGACGCGGTGTCGGCGGCGCGAACCGTACAAGGGAGGTAACTCTGCGCACGAGGAATACTACGCACCGCTACCGAGAATCAGTCTCCAAGGTCTGCCCGGTCGCCGATGGCGTGTTCCGAACGGGTGAGCCCGGCCTGACGGTCACGACCCCGGCGCTACTTCGCCTGCTGTCGGCGCACCACCTCGGTGATCCAGACCGGCGCGAACGGCGAGGTGCAGTTCGGGGGAGTCGGGTAGTCCTTGAGCACTTCGAGGCGTTCGCCGATGTCGATCGCCCGCGCGCGGTGCTCGGCGTGGTCGATCCCGATCTGGGCCAGGCAGTGGTTCATCGCCCACTGGAGCCGGTCCGGGGCGTCGCGCAGGCCCGCTTCGATCACGTCGAGCAACCCGGTGAGGTCGAGTCCCCCGGGCTTCTTGGCCACGCGGTCGGTGGTCAACGCCCACCCGGCGCTCGCGACGACCGCATCCGGGTCGGCGAACCAGGCCAGCCGCAGCTCTTCGGCGTGCGGGCTCTTCTTCACCACGTAGTTCACGAGCCAGTCGTGCAGCTTGGGGGTGGGCGCCTCGCGCAGCATGACGTCGAGCTCGGCGCGCTCGAACGCCTTGGGGCGGCAGATCAGGACGGCCGGCAGCCGCGCCGCCGAATCCGCCGTCCCCCACAGTTCGAGCGCGAGCTCCTGCTGGGTCTTCAGCCGCTTCGCGAGCGCGCGCAGCGCGCCGAGGTTCACCCCGTGGTCGTCGCCGTGCCTCTCGTTCACCTCGCGCGCCCTGGGGTCGTCGAGCGCGGCCAGCTCGGCCATCGTCGCGGCCACCGTCGTCCGCACCGCTGTCGTCCGCACCGCTGTCGTCCGCACCGCTGTCGTCCGCGTCACCGGGACCTCCTCGTCCACCACCGGCGAGATCCGGTCCACGAGGAGACCACGGTGGACCGGGTGGCGGTCAAGCGGATGGCCGATCCCGTGCGGCGTCCGGGTGCGACGCCGCCACCGGCGGGAGGAGCGCCGGTGGCGGCGGTGGCGGCGGCACCCGCTACCTCGCCGGCCCGGATCGGCCCGGCGCGGCAGCGGTCAAGCTCAGGTCACCCCCACCAGTTGACCGCCAAGCGGCCGGCGTGGGTCTTGACGAACGCGTACGGCCGTTGGGACGCCGAGGACGTGTTCTTCACGGTCGTCACCCCGATCCCGTCGGCGACCCCGCCGGCGGCGGCACCCTGGTTGGCCCACGCCCACGAGCTGCCGCTCCACCAGCGGACCCACAGGTTCCCGTCGCCGCCGCGCACGAAGGCGTACGGCCGGTGCCCGGCCGACGGCGAGTCCTGCACGGACACCGCCCCCACCCCGCCGGCCACGCCGCCGCCGGGCGCGCCCTCGTTGGACCACGCCCACGAGCTGCCGCTCCACCAGTTGAGCCACAGGTTCCCGTCACCGCCGCGCACGAACGCGTACGGGCGGTCCGCCGACGACGGCGAGTTCCGGACGCCGGTCGCACCCACGCCGCCGGCGATCCCGCCGCCGGGCGCGCCCTGGTTGGACCAGCTCCACGAGCTTCCGGTCCACCAGTTGATCCAGAGGTTCCCGTCGCCGCCGCGCACGAAGGCGTACGGGCGCTCGGAGGAGGCCGAGTTGTTCCTGACCTTGGTCACCCCCACGCCGAGGCTGATCCCACCGCTGGGCGTGCCCTGGTTGGACCACGCCCACGAGCTGCCGCTCCACCAGTTGAGCCACAGGTTCCCGTCGCCGCCGCGCACGAACGCGTACGGGCGCTCGGAAGAATTCGACGTGTCCTTCACCGTGAGGACGCCGATGCCGTCGGCGGCACCGCCGGCGGGCGCGCCCTGGTTGGACCAGCTCCACGAGCTGCCGGTCCACCAGTTGGCCCACAGGTTGCCGTCGCCGCCGCGCACGAACGCGTACGGACGCGCGGCGGACGAGGGCGTGTCCTTGACACCGACCGCACCCACACCGCCGGCCACCCCTCCGGGGGGAGCACCCTGGTTGGTCCAGGACCACGCGCTGCCGCTCCACCAGTTGACCCACAGGTTCCCGTCGGACGCGCGAACGAAGGCGTACGGGCGCTCGGGGGCGCTCGAACCGTTCGCGATGGACACCGTGCCGACCCGCTCGACCACCGAGGCACCGCCCGGCAGCCCCTGGTCCGACCACTGCCAGGAGGCCAGGGCCGTGGGTTGGGCGTGCGCGGTGCCGACCATTCCGGCGCTCAGCACCAGGACGGATACGGATAAACAGCGGGCAACTCGTCCGAGTCGACCGAGCATGCGCTTTCTCCTCGCTCTTGTGTCGTCGTGCCTCTGCCGTCAATCACCGAGGAATGCCAAACAGCGCGGAATATCGAGGTGCACCGGATCGACACCACTTCGCCCGATTGCCGCGCGACCGGCTTCGCGGCAGGTCAAGCGTGGTCCTGGCGGTCCGCACCGCGCACCGCGCCGGGTCCACCGGCGATACCCCTCGTCGGTCCGACCGCCGGTGCACACCGCGCCCCACCTCGCCGCGGCGAATGCGTTCCACCGCGATTGCCAGCGTGGCGGACCGGTTCCTGGTGGTAACACGACGTCGTGCGAATCCGCTGTTCAGTGGTGCCGGACCGGGGGAGGGCGGGAATAGACAGGACCTCGCCGCGGCGCGGGCCGGCGAACTCGGAAGGACGTGCTGTGCGATGAGGGTGGAGCTGCGGGTGCTGGGCGAGGTCGAACTCCTGGTGGACGGGACGCGGGTGGACCTCGGGCACGCCCGGCAGCGGTGCGTCCTGGCGGTCCTGGTGGCGCAGGCCAACCAGGTGGTCGCCACCGACCAGGTGGTGGACCGGATCTGGGGCGGGCACCCGCCCTCCCGGGCCCGGCAGCTCGTCAGCAACTACCTGTCCGTCCTGCGCCACCTGCTGGCCGCCGGCGGTGTCGCGGACGAGGTCGTGATCCGGCGGCGGGCCGGCGGCTACGTCCTGCTGGTCGACCCGGACCGGGTGGACCTGCACCGGTTCCGGAGCCTGGTCGCCGCCGCCCGCGCCGATCCCGACCGGACCTCCGCGCTGGAGTCGCTGGAACGGGCGGCGGGCGTGTGGCGGGGCGAGGCGCTGACCGGTCTGGACACCCCGTGGATCGCCGCCGTCCGGCAGGGGCTGGAACGGGAGCGGTTCGCCGCCGACACCGACCGCCTGGACCTGGCGCTGCGGGCCGGCCGGCACGCCGCGCTGCTGCCGGAGCTGACCGCCCGCGCCGCCGCGCACCCGTTGGACGAGCACCTGGCCGCCCAGCTCACGCTCGCCCTCTACCGCGCGGGACGCCAGGCCGACGCCCTGGACCACTACCGGCGGCTGCGCCGCCGGCTGGCCGACGAGCTCGGGGCCGACCCCGGGCCGGACCTGCGGCACCTGCACCAGCGAATCCTGGCGGCCGACCCCGCGCTGGCCGTCCCGGCGGCGGGGGCGCGGCGGCCACCGGTGACACCACGCCAACTGCCGGCCGCGCCCGCGCTGTTCACCGGCCGCACCGCCGAGCTGGCCGAGCTGGACCGCGCGCTGGCCACCCCGGACGAGGGGAGCCCCGGCCGGCCCGCGACGGCGGTGGTCCCGGTGATCGCCGGTGCGGGCGGGATCGGCAAGACCTGGCTGGCGCTGGCCTGGGCGCACCGCAACCTGCACCGGTTCCCCGACGGGCAGTTGTTCGTCGACCTGCACGGCTTCAGCCCGACCGGACGGCCGACCGAACCGGCCGACGCGGTGCGCGGCTTCCTCACCGCCCTGGGCGTCGACCCGGACGCGCTCCCGGCGGACGTGGACGCCCTGGCCGCGTCCTACCGCGGTCTGGTGGCCGGGCGGCGGGTGCTGGTCGTGCTGGACAACGCCGCCACCGTCGAGCAGGTCGTGCCCCTGCTGCCGGGCAGCGCCACCTGCGCGGTGCTGGTCACCGGCCGCGCCAGGCTGGCCTCCCTGGTCGACCGGCACGGCGCGCACCACCTGCCGCTGGCCCTGCTCACCCGCGCCGAGGCCCGCGCGCTGCTGGCCGCCCGCCTCGGGGACCGGCGCGTGGACCGCGAGTCGGAGGTGACCGACGAGCTGGTCGAGCTGTGCGGGGGCCACCCGCTGGCCCTGGCGATGATCGCCCGGCACGCCGCCACCCGGCCGTCGATCCCGCTGGCGGAATCCGCCGCCGAGCTGCGCCGGCTCGGCCTGGAGGCGCTGGACCACGACAGCGACCCGGCGGCCAGCCTGCCCGCCGTGCTGTCCTGGTCGCTGCGCCGCTTCACCGACGAGCAGCGGACGGTGTTCGCGCTGCTCGGTACGGCACCCGGACCGGACATCGACCTGCCCGCCGCGATGTCCCTCACCGGCCTGCCCGAGGCCAGGGCGCGCAAAGCCCTGCGCGCCCTGGACGACCACTTCCTGCTCGACCGGCACCCGCACGGGCGCTACTCGATGCACGACCTGGTCCGCGCCTACGCCACCACCACCGCCCACGACCACCTGTCGGAGCCCGTGCGGCGGGCCGCGCTGGAGCGGGTGGTCGACTTCTACCGGTACACCGCCGACACCGCCGACCTCGTGCTGCAACCCCTGCGCCCGCCGGCCCGGTTCGACCCGCCCGTCCCCGGCACCCACCCCCTGCCGGTGCCCGACCACGAGACCGCGCTGGCCTGGCTGGACACCCACCACGCCCACCTGCTGGCCGCCCAGCGCACCGCCGCCGCCCACGGCCGCCACGAGGCCGCGTGGCACCTGGCCTGGGCGCTGACCACGTTCCACCTGCGCCGTGGGCACCGCCACGACGAGTTGGCCGTGTGGCGGGCGGCGGTCGACGCCGCCGGGCACCTGGCCGACCCCGCCGCCCTCATCCACGCCCTCCGCCGCCTCGGCCACGCCCACGCGGAGATCGGCCGGCACGAGGAGGCCATCGCCCACCTGCACCACGCCCTCGCCGTGGCCGAGCACCACCACGACCCCGGCCAGCAGGCCCGGACCCACCACGCCCTGGCGTGGGCCTGGGAGGAGCGCGAGGACAACCGCCGGGCCCTGGCGCACGCCGGTCGGGCCCTGGCCCTGTGTCGCGGCCTGGACCAGCCGGTGTGGGAAGCCGACGCGCTCAACGCGGTGGGCTGGCACGAAGCCCACCTGGGCGAGTACGCCGCCGCCCGCGACCACTGCGAAACCGCCCTCGTCCTGCACCGGGAGCACGACGACCCGGACGGCGTCGCGGACGCCCTGGACAGCCTGGGCTTCATCGACCACCGCACCGGCCACCACGACCGGGCCGTCGACCGCTACCAGCAGGCCCTCGCCCTCTACCGCAGCGTCGGCAACACCGCCGAGGCCGTCGACACCCTCGACAACCTCGGCCACCCGCACGCCGCCCTGGGTCACCACGACCGGGCGCGGGCGGTCTGGCGGGAAGCGCTGGACCTGTACCGCCAACTGGGGCGTGACACCGACGCCGAGCGCGTCGGGAAACAGCTCGACGACCTCGACGCGACCCCGGAGTGGTCTCGACGGCCGGAACCGGTCGCGACGGGACTTCCCGCGACAGCCGTGCCGGATGATCGGTTGCCACGGTCGTGACCGAGTCCCCTGCCGTCCACGAGGAGTCCGCTGTGCCCACGTCCCGGGCAGGCGACGCGGGCGGTCCACGACGTGCGGGTGGGCGTCGGGGAACACGGCGTGGTCGACACCGAGATCTACGACCACCTCGACCCCGGCTCGCGCGCCGACATGCACGCGCGACTCGCCACCGTCGACCCGATGCCGCCCGACGACATCGCCGACGCCGTCACCTACGTCGTGACCAGGAACCGCCGCACGGGCGGGAATCCGCTACGCGGTGGGCGACCAGAGGCGTTCGCCGCACGCCACCACGAAGTCGGCGAGTGCGGCCGTGTCGTGCGCGCCGTGGTCGAACGTCACGTGGGAGTCCGCCGCCCACTCCCGGAGTTCCACGTACTCGGGCAGCGTGATGCCGGCCAACACCACGTCGGGCGGCTGCCGCCGGGGGTAGGCCAGGTTGACCGTGTCCCAGGCGACCTGGAGCCAGTGGCCCTCGGCGGAGGTCCACGAGACCACCGCGTCGTGCTCACCACCGGCCGCCCGGGTGACGGCCTCGTCGACCAGGGCGGCGACCAGTTCTTCGTCCACAGCCCGAAGTCTAACGCCGGTCAGTCCATGGCCCGGGTGTCCCGGGGCGGGGCGACGGGGTCCTCGCCGGACTCGCCCTTGCGCATGCGACGACCGCGTTCGAGTTCCGCGTCGAGTTCCGCGCCGAGCAGCAGGGCGAGGTTGGAGATCCACAGCCACACCAGGAACACGATCACGCCGGCCAGCGAGCCGTAGGTCTTGTTGTAGGAACCCGCGTGGCTGACGTAGAAGGCGAACCCGAAGGAGGCGATGATCCACACCAGCACCGCGATCAGGCCGCCGGGGGTGATCCACAACCAGCGGGGCTGGCGGACGTTGGGGGAGGCCCAGTACAGCAGGCCGATGGTGAGGCTGGCCAGCAGGAACAGGACCGGCCACTTCGCGATGTCCCACACCGCGACGACCGTGTCGCCCAGGCCCAGGACCTCGCCCAGCCAGTCCGCGACGCCGCCGGTGGTGGTGACGCCCAGGGCGGTGAGGGCCAGCAGCACGACGACGCCCACCGTGAGCGCGAGGCGCAGCGGGACGACCTTCCAGAGCGGGCGGCCCTCCTCGACGTCGTAGATGGCGTTGGCGGCGCGCATGAACGCGCCCAGGTAGCCGGACGCCGACCACAGCGCGGTGACCAGGCCGACGATCGCGAGCGGACCGGCGATCGCCTTGGAGGACTGGAGGTCTTCGATGGCACCGACGACCAGGTCCCGGGCCTCGCCCGGACCGAGCACGTCGAGGCTGTCGATCAGCGCCTTGGTCGCGTCCGGGCCGAGCAGGCCCAGCAGCGAGGTCAGCAGCAGGATGCCGGGGAACAGCGACAGCACCGCGTAGTAGGTCAGCGCGGCGGCCCAGTCGGTGAGGTTGTCGTCACCGAATTCCTTCGCGGTGCGTTTGAGCACTGCCCACCACGAGCGTTTCGGCAGGGATGTCGGCGCGTCGAGGTCGTCGGTCATGGGTGCAGCGTTCCGCGTCGGGCGTTCGGCTAAACGGATTCCGCGCACGGACGACGAACGACACGTCGGGGCCCGGGAACCGCCGCCGGGGCGGGGGAGTCCCGGCGAGTCGTCGCCCGGACCCCCCGACCCTCAGGCGGACACGAAGACGCAGAACGGGTGGCCGGCCGGGTCGGCGTAGACGCGCAGCGGCTCTTCCGGATCATCGCGGCGGTCGGCCAGCAGTCGCCCGCCGAGCGCCAGGACGCGGTCGTGCACCGCGTCGAGGGCCTCGCCCGAGTCCACGGTCAGATCCAGGTGCACCTGCTGCGGCACGGGATCGGGGTCCGGCCAGCTCGCCTCGGGAAGTCGGTCGACCTGCTGGAAAGCCAGTTGGACGCCGCCGGGATTCCTGAGCACCAGCCAGTCGGTGCCGCGCTCGTCGACGGCCCCGGCGGCCGGCGGTTCGTCTCCGCGCCGGTAGGACAGGTCGAGCAAGAGCCGGTAGAACTCCGCCGACGATCGGGCGTCGGTGCAGTCGAGCACCACCTGGCGCACCACCGGCACGGTCTTCCGCTCGGTCAAAGCCGATCACCTCCACGTCCCATTCTGCGGGTGATCGGCTTCGGTCGCGCGCCGGGCGGCTCGCCCTCATCCGGCGCGGTGGGCGTGCTCGCGGTGTCGCCGCCGGCGGAGGTGGTTCGCGGCGGCCAGGGCCGCGCCGAGGGCGATCATGACCAGGCCGCGCAGCCACACTTCGCCGTCCACGCGGGTGAACAGCACCAGGCACGACGCCAGCGCCAGCCACGGGACCACGACGGGCACCCGGAAGTGATCGGCCGCGCCCTCGTCCTTGCGCAGCACCAGAACGGCGGCGTTGACCGCCGTGAACACCACCAGCAGCAGCAGCACGAGGGTCTCCGCCAGCACCGCGACGTCACCGGTGAGGGCGAGCACCAGCGACGCGGCCGAGGTGACCAGGATCGCCACCCACGGCGTGCGGCGGCCCGGCAGGACCCGCGTCAGCGCGGCCGGCAGGAGCCCGTCGCCGGCCATCCCGTAGGCGAGGCGGGACGACATGATCCCGGTCAGCAGCGCCCCGTTCGCGACCGCGACCAGGGCGATCACGCCGAACAGCCACTGCGGGACGCCGCCGGCGGCGCTCACCACCTCCAGCAGCGGCCCGTCGGAGGCGGCCAGGCGGTCGGTCGGCACCACCGCGCTGGTCACCAGGCCGATGAGCAGGTACACCACGCCGGCGGTGGCCAGCGCACCGAACAACGCCCTGGGGTAGGACCGGCGCGGATCGCGGACCTCCTCGGCGAGGTTCACCGAGGTCTCGAACCCGACGAACGAGTAGTAGGCGAGCACGGTGCCGGCCAGGACCGCGTTCACCGCGCCCCCGCCGCCGTCCACCTGGGTCAAGCGCGACGGGTCGGCGTCCCCGCGCAGCACCACCCACGCCCCCAACCCGATGACGAGCAGCAACCCGCCCACCTCGATCACGGTGGCGATGACGTTGGCGCGCAACGACTCCTTCACACCGCTGAGGTTCAGCGCGGCCAGTGCCGCGAGGAACACCACCACGACCGGCACGGTCGGCAGGTGGACCAGCGCGTCGAGGTAGTCGCCGGCGAACGCGCGGGCCAGCGCGCCGACCGACACCACCCCGCCGGCCACCATGCAGAACCCCACCAACGACCCGGCGGCCGGGCCGAACGCGCGGGTCGCGTAGTGGGCCGAGCCACCGGCCCGGGGGTACTTCGTCACGAGCTCGACGTAGCCGGCGGCGGTCAGCGCGGCCAGGCACAGCGCCGTGATCAGGGGCAGCCACACCGCGCCGCCGACCTCGGCCGCCACCGAGCCGACCAGCACGTACACGCCCGCCCCGAGGATGTCACCGAGGACGAAGAAGTAGAGCAGCGACGTGCTCGCGGCTCGGTTCAAGGTGGTCGGCATGGGCATGTCGTTCCCCGGTTCGGGGACCTTCACACCTCGTCCCCAGTGGCCGTCCGAAGCGGACCGCGCCGCCGTCGACGCGGCCGGATCACGCGCCTGCGGCGTCGTCGCCCGACGGGGTGAGCTGACCGGTGTGCGCGAGCCGCTCGGCCAGGTCCCGCACGCGGGTGTTGGTGTGCTGGCTGGCGCGCACGATCAGGCCGAAAGCCTGGTCCGCGGTGAGCTTGTAGCGCTCCATGAGGATGCCCTTGGCCTGTCCGATCAGGTCGCGCGTCTGCACCGCCTCGGCCAGGTGGTCCCGCTCCTGGGCGTTGGCCAGGGCGACTGCGGCGTGGGTGGCGAACAGCGACCCGACGTGTGCGGACTCCTGGTCGAAGGCGTGCGGCACGCCGGCGTAGAGGTTGAGCGCGCCGAGGTTCTCGCCCTGGACGAACAACCGGAACGACAGCATGCTCGCCACGTCGGTCTTCCTCGCCCGCGCGGCGAACGCGGGCCAGCGCGGTTCCGCGTCGAGGTCCGGAACGGACACCACCCGCTCGTGGAACAGCGCGTCGAGGCACGGCCCCTGCGCCGTGTCGAGCTGGTGCCGGTCGACGGCGACGGGAACCTCGTCGGTGGACGCGATGGTGACCACCTTGGGTTTGGGTTGGACCACCATGATGCCGGCGTGCTCCGCGCCCACGATCGTGCCGACTGCGGCGTGGACGATGGAGTCCAGCGTGTCCTGGGCGTTCTCCTGCTCTTGCAGCCTGCGTGCCAGATCGCTCAACCGTACGGCCAGATCGTCGCCGGTCGCGCTCTGCTCTCGCCTGTCCTCGTTGCTCATGGCCACCTCTCGTGGTGTCACGGTCGGCTACCCGTTCGTGGCGTTTCGATTCCTCCACGCCGGTCGCCCCCGCTCATCCGGGGGCGGGACCGCCGAGGCGAGGTGTCCACCGGCCCAGTCCGGGTATTCGACCCGCATGACCACACCCGAGCCGCGCGACACACCCCCCGACCCGGACCCGGCGCGCACGCCGGGCCTCGAACCCGGCGGCGGCGTCGCTCCCGGCGACACCCCGCCGGACTCGGGGCAGACCTCGGGTCTGTCCCACCCGCAGCCGATGCCCTCGCGCAAGGGCCCGGTCGTGACGTTGACGGTGTTGGCGGTGGTGACGCTGCTGGTGGTGGCGTTCATCGTCGCCCGGGTGATGGGCTGGCTGGAGGCGTTCTGAGTGGACGGCCCCGGTGGGGTGGACCGGCGCGGTAACCCGGCCTCGCCGGGTCCTCCGCGCTCAGGTGTCGCGTGGCTGCACTTCGACGATGTTCGCGGTGTCCAGGATCGACAGCGCGCGACCGGGGCGCAGCACCGGCACCCAGGCGCGGCACGTCTCGGGGTCGATGACGGACTCGCCGATGATCACGCCGTGGACGAACGTGGTCGGGTCGTGCACGTCCGGGTTCAGGTACGTGACCACGGCCCCGGGGGTCGGACTGGGCTTTCCGGTCATGGCGGACTCCCGTCGAGTGCTGACATCGGCCGGCGGTTCGGGCAACGCACGCGGGAAGGGTGCTCCGACGTAATGGCCGGGTAACCGGTGCACGGCCGCCGAAACGACGCGCGCGGGGCACGCCACCCGACCGGATACTCCTGGGCCACGGCCGACCGCCACGACTTTCCCCTGATCGGGTAATGGTCTGTTTCCGCGTCGGGACGGACCGCCCGCCGCGCGGCTCACGCGCCACCACCCGGGGACCGACCGCACGGCTCCGGCGATGGGTTCGGGGTTCCGCCACCAGCGGGGGAGCGGGTGGCGGGGGAAGAACTCCGCACCGGCGGCGATGCTCCATCAGGTGGAATGCCGCCGGTCCACTGGCCTCGATTGGTTCAACCAATCGGTAGATGATTGAGGGCTTTCCACCTGCTGTGCTTGAGCCGGCCTCACCACGGGGCCGTGCACGGCGGCGGAAGGTGGATTCGTGATGATCGGCAAGGCATTCGGTGTTCTCGTCGCGGCGTTGTTCGCGGCGACCGCGTTGAGCACGCCGGCGCAGGCCGGGCCCTCTCGCTGGGAGTGCGGCTACGTGCCGACGGGCCACACCTACACGATGGTGCGCGCCGACCAGGGGTGCACGCCGCTGTTCCTGGTGACGCTGCCGGAGACGGGCCTGTGGGCCTGCCACGTCCCGGCCGGCTTCACCTACACCGCGACGCGGACGAACTACAACTGCGCGTTCAGCCCCACCGCCTCGACGCAGTACCTGCTCGCCCGGGTCTGACCCCCGCCGCCGTCCCGGCCTGGCCGGGACGGCACCGGTCCGGCCGCCGCGACGGCCTCGGCGGCGAGCAGGTCGCCCCTGCTCATCACTCGATTGGTTTACCACCTCATCCCACGGGTACCCGGTTGATGCGTCAAACAGTCGGCGCATCGGTGACCCGGCAGAAGGCGGCGATGCGGGTGGAGTGGGACTTCGACGATTTCCTGGTGCGGGCGGTCCGGGGCTACGTGCGCCGGGTGGCCGAAGAGCTGCGGCTCTCCGGTGACAGCTCGTACGTGCAGGTAGAACGGCCGATAAGCGCCTACGTGGCGCTCGACGGCCGCCTTCCCGGCTTCGGTGACCGCGACGTGGCACTGCTGTGGGACGAGGTGACCGGGTGGTCACTGGCGGTGGAGACGCGCGGCGGTGAGGATCTGGTGGCGCGCTTCGGTGCCGACGCGGTGCCCGAGCCCTCGGCGATCGCCCGGTGGGTGCGCCGGGTGTTCGACGGCGATCGCTCGGCCGAGGTGCGATTCAGTCCGAACGGTGATCCTTCAGCGGACCTGAAGGCCCGCCTGGCCCCCTACGCGGATCACGCGCTGATGCCACTGCCGTGGAGCGCCTGAAATAACGCCCTGTGCGTGTTGGTCCCCACTACAACGCCTTGACCTCGGACGATCTCCGTCCTGAGGCAGCCCGGACACCACCGTCAGCGCTCTCACGCCGACTCGGATGGCGGAATTCGCCACGCCGTCACCTACCCTGCGTGGGTGGATGGCGATGACCGGCGCTGGCCGGTGGTGTTCGCGCGGATCGAGAGCCGCTCGCACCTGGCGACCGCCGGCGACCTGCCGGGCCTCGTCGACGACGCGACCGCGCTGATCGGGATGACCGCCGAGCTGTACCTCGTCGACCTCGGGCAGCGGGAGCTGCACCCGGTGCGGGCGCGGGGCGGGACGTCCCTGTCGATCGAGGCGACGCTGGCGGGACGGGCGTTCGCCAAGCTGGAGATCACCGTCTCGGTGGTCGACGGCGAGCCGGCGCACCTGTGGCTGCCCGTGCTCGACGGCACCGAGCGGCTCGGCGTGCTGCGGCTCGGCCTGCCCGCCGACGCCGACCCCCACGACCGGGTGCTGCGCGAGCACTGCTGGGTGCTGGCGGGGCAGATCGCGCACCTGGTGCTGAGCAAGCAGCTCTACAGCGACCTGTTCCACCGGGTCCGGCGGACGAAGTCGCTCTCGGTGGCTTCGGAGCTGCTGTGGCAGTTGTTGCCACCGAAGGTGTTCGCCTGCGACCGGGTGGTGATCGCGGCGGCGATGGAGCCCTACGACCAGGTCGGCGGCGACGGCTTCGACTACGCCGTGGACGACGACCGCGCGTACGTGGCGATCTTCGACGCGATGGGCCACGACCTGCACGCCGGGCTCACCACGTCCATCGCGCTCGCGGCCACCCGCAACGCCCGCCGCAGCGACCTGGACCTGGTCGCCGCCGCCGAGCTGGCCGACGACACCATCACCGCCCACCGGTCGGCCGACGCCTACTCCTTCGCCACGGCGATCCTGGCACGACTCGACCTGGTCACCGGTGAGCTGCGCTACCTCAACGCCGGGCACCCGGAACCCGTGGTGCTGCGCCAGGGGAGGGTGGTGCGGATGCTCGGCGGGGCCGGTCGCACCCCGCTGGGACTGGGCCACCTCGTCACGCGTGAACCCGTGGTGCTGACCGAACAACTCCAGCCCGGTGACCGGGTGCTCTTCTACACCGACGGCGTCACCGAGGCCCGCAGCCCCGAAGGCGAGCAGTTCGGTCTGGAGAGGCTGATCGACCTGACGGAACGCCACGAGGCCGCCGGGCTGCCCGCGCCCGAGACGCTGCGCCGGGTCGTGCGGGCCGTGCTCGACCACCAGCGCGGTCAGCTCCAGGACGACGCCACCCTGCTGATGCTGGAGTGGACCACCACCGACCAGGTCACCCTGCTGCCCGTGCTGTGACCCGCCGGGCGGCGGCGGAACCCACTAGGCCCCGGTCACCGGGTGCCGCCCTGGCACCATGGGGTCCGTGCACGACTGGGAGTTGGTGACCACCGGCCGCGGTGCGGCGGAGGTGCGCCGCAGCCCCGACGGGCGGCGGTTCGTCAAGACCGCGTCGACCCCCTCGGCCCGTGCCGAGCTGGCCGACGAGCGGGACCGCCTGGTGTGGCTGGGCACAGTGCCGATCGGCGTGCCCCGGGTGCTCGACTGGGAAGATCGGGACGGCGTCAGCACCCTGATCACCTCGACGCTGCGCGGGGTGCCGGCCAGTGCGCTCCCGCCGGCCGACACCCCGGTCGCGGCTCGGCGGCTCGTGGAGTTCCTCGCCGTCCTGCACGGGTTCCCGGTGGCCGAGTGCCCGTTCGACCGGCGGCTCGGGCGCACCGTGCCGGCGGCGGCGGCGAACGTGCGAGCGGGGCTCGTGGACCAGGACGACTTCGACGAGGAGCGGCGCGGGCAGTCCTCGGCGCACCTCCTCGACCTGGTGGAGGCGCAGCGGCAGCGGGCCGAGGTCCTGGAGCGGGCCGACCTCGCGGTCTGCCACGGCGACTTCTGCCTGCCCAACGTGCTGGTCGACCCGGATTCCCTCGCGGTGACCGGGATTCTCGACGTCGGACGCCTCGGGATCGCCGACCGCCACCTCGACGTCGCCCTGCTCACGCGCTCGATGTCGGCGGTCGACCTCAACCCGGGCTACGGACCCGCGTCGGCCGCGTGGGTCGCGCGGCGGACCGGTGCCGACCCGTGGCGGATCGAGTACTACCGGCTGCTCGACGAGTTCTTCTGACCGGCTGCCCGCCCCGGAAGCCGTTCCCCCGCAGTCGCTAACGCCGGAGCTTGCGGTCGAACCAGTCGCGCGTCCGGCGCAGGACGTCGAGCTGGTGGTGGCGCTCGCGGATCGAGTGGCCTTCTCTCGGGTAGACCACGAACTCGTGCTCGACGTCGAAGTGGCGCAGTGCGCGGTGGAAGTAGACGGCCTGGCCCAGGGGGACGTTGGTGTCCTGCGCGCCGTGCAGGATGAGGACCGGGGTGCGGATGCGGTCGGTGAAGGAGATCGGGCTGACCGCGTCGTGGGGGTGCGGGCCGGTGCCGGACCAGCCGGTGCCGCCGCCGAGCGCGGCTTCGAACAGGCCGTTCTCCCCGGTCGCGGCGAGCATTCCCCAGTCGACGACGCCGGCACCGACCAGCGCGGCGCGGAACCGGTCGGTCCGGCCGACGGCCCAGGCCGCCGTGAACCCGCCGTGGCTCCAGCCGGCGATGCCCAGCCGGTCGGGGTCGGCGACGCCTTCGGCGATGAGCAGGTCGATTCCGGTCAGGATGTCGGTCCACTCCTCGCGCCCGACCCGGCCGGCGACGCCCGCCGCCAACCGGTGGCCGTGGCCCCGGCCGCCGCGCGGGTTGGGCAGGAACACCGCGTAGCCGGCGGTGGCCAACCACTGCGCGCTGGGGAACCAGAACAGTTGGCAACGATCGGCGTACCGGTCGTAGGGGCCTCCGTGCGCGATGGTGATCAGGGGGAATGGACCCTCGGCGGCGGTTCTCCCGGCCGGCAGGACGAGCAAGCCGTCCAGTTCCAGCCCGTCGGCGGCGCGGTAGGCCAGCGGTCGCTGGGTGCCGAACACCACGCCGTCCAGTTCCGGGCGAGTGTGGGTGATCCTCCGCAGCGGTCCGGTGGGGAGTCCGATGTGGACGTCCGGGGTCCGGTAGCGGGTTCCGGTGAGCACCGCGACCTCCCCGCCGGAACCGGCGGAGGTGAGGTGCTCCAGCAGACCCGGGTGGTGCGACAGGGTCACGACGCCGGCGGGATCGAGCCGGGCCAGGGTCGTGTTCAGGCCCTCGGCGAACAGGACGAGCGGGGCGGCACCGGTCTGGCGCAGCTCGGTGGGGCACATCGCGAGGCCGGCGGTGCGGTTGCGCAGGACGCGGCTGCCCAGCGCCAGGTCGAACACGGCGGTGCCGGCCTGCGACACCGGCGGGGTGAGAGCGAGGTAGCCGACGTGCCAACCGTCCTCGTCGGACCACCAGGCCGGAGAGCGCGCGTCGGCCTCGACCGCCCGGAGGTCCTCCGCAGCGCCGGTCGTCGGGTCGAACAGGTGCAGCCGGCCGGTGCGCGGACCCTCGTCGTGGTCGGCGCGGGCCTGGGTGAGCACGGCGAGCGGACCGCCGTCGGGACGCTGCCGCAGCTCCACCACGTGTCGGTCGGGGAACACGTCCGGGGTGGTGATGCGGCCGGTGGGCAGGTGGAGCAGGCGCAACCGGGCACGCGGTTCGCGCTCCCCGACGACCACGGCGTCGTCACGCTCGGCGGCGCGCCGCGCGTCTCGCCCGGTGGGTTCGTCCTCGGCGAGCAGCGCGACCAGGTCGGGGTCGGCCGGCGGCAGGTGGTCCAGGACGCCGGCGGGCCACTTGGTCAGTGCGGTCACCACGCCGTCGGCGACGGTCACCCGGTGCAGTTGCGGCGTACCGCGCTCGGTGCGATCGGACAGGAAGTACACCGCCCGCGAGTCCGCGGACCACCGTGGCCGGGACTCCGTGGCGGTGTCGGTGGTGACCCGGTGCGACGCGGTGCCGCCGGAGTCGGCGATCCACACCCCGGTGTCGAGGTGGTCGCCGGCCCGGCTGGTGGGAGCCAGGACAAAGCAGAGCCGACGTCCGTTCGGGGCGAGCTCGGGGGTTCGCGGCACGCGGCCGTCGACCACGAGTTCGGCGGTCAGCCCTGTCATGGGACCAGTCTGCCGGTGGTGTCCGGCGGGGCGTCGGCCGCTAGGGTGCTTCCCGCAGCGGGATGATCACCGACGGAGGGAGCTGTCGTGGGGAGGACCGGGTTAGTCACCGCCGGCGCGCTGGTCTGCGCACTGCTGGGCGGCTGCGGTTCGGGTGACCGGCAGGGGTTGGACCAGGACGGCGACCTCGGCCAGATCGGGACCGACGGCGGGGAAGCCGGTGCGCGCGAGGCCGCCCGCGCCTACCTCGACGCGTGGTCCTCGGGCAACAGCACGATCGCGTGCGGCCTGCTCACGGCCGCCAAGGCCCGCGAGTTCGGCACGAAGCTCGGTGACGGCACCTGCCCGGCCGCGTTCACCAACATCTGGAACCGGATGGGCGAGTCGGCGCGGAAGACCTACGCCGACGTGCAGATCACCGAGGTCAAGGTGAAGGACGTCGGCACCACCGCGCAGTCGGCCGTGGTGCGGCTGTCGCAGAAGCTCGAAGGCCCGCTCAACCACGACGACGACTTCACCTGGCGGTACGACAGCGGCCGGTGGCTGACCAAGGACGACCCCGAGGGCTGAGCCCGTTCCTCAGCGCCGGGGGCGCGGACGGGCGGGGGCGGCCCGGACCGCCGCCGCCACCGCCCGGAGAACGGCGGACGGGTCGTGGGGCGGCGCGGGCCGGGTCAGGGTGACCAGGGCGGCGGCGACGTCGTGCAGTTTGACGTTCGTGCGCTGGGAGACCTCGCGCAGGGCGGCGAACGCCTCGTCGGCCGTGCAGGCGCGCGCCAGCATCAGCACGCCCTTGGCCTGTTCGATGACCGGCTGCGTCGCCAGCGCCTGCCGCAACTGGGCCACCAGCTCCCGCAGGTCCTCCGCACCCTCCCCGGTTCCGTCCGCCGGGTGCTGACCGTCGTTGTGCACGACCGGATCCCATCACGCGAGACGGCCGGCGGATCGGGCCGAGAGGCCCTTGCCAAGGGCGGCCCCACAACGCGGTGTCGCCGGACCCGGCGGCACCGGTCTTCCGCGCCGCCCGCCCGGGAGGCGCTTCCGGTCAGTGCGTCCGGTCGGCGGGCAGGGTGACGATCAACCCCACCGCACGGCGGCGCTCCGCACGCCGAAGGTGCACTCGAAGCCGTCGCTGCCCGCGCCGTGCTGCCACCCCCGACGGCACCGGCGCGGCCTCCGCGACACCGACGAACACGTCCGTGCCCAGCGCCGGCACCGCCGACACCACCACGAGTTCGACCGACCTGCCCACGACGGACCTCCTCCTCGCCGACCACGACGGCCCCAGGACGCGGGATCGGATCGATCGTCCCGGCGCTGCCGCCGGTCGTGAGTCCTCCAAGCCTGCCCCCGACGCTAGCCAGAAGTCCCGGTGTGCCACGACCTCGCGCGACCCGGGCCACCCGAACGTGTCGGTGGCCGGTCGTGGGGGAGGGACGTGTGCCCGGTGCGGCTGTCACCTGGACGTGCGGACGGCGCGACCTCCACGGGGAAGGTCGCGCCGTCCGCGAAACTTCGTCGACCGGGTTCGGAGCGCCGCTTCCCCCACCGGCGGCCGGCGAACGCGGTGCTCGTATCGGGTCAGCGCCGACCCGGGTCGGGTGCCGACGTCGAGGTCGTGGTGGTGCTCGTGGGGGTCGTGGTGGTGTCGTCGTCGTCATCCTCACAGCCCAGCTTCTCGACCAGGTCCGCCAGCTCCGGGTGGTCGAGGAGGTCCAGCTCCTCCAACATGTCGCAGATCACCTCGGAGACCTGGTCCTGCTGCAACTCGGTCGGCTCGGGCGCGTTGGCCGAGGCCATGAGGGTCGAGCCCGCGAACGTGGCCAGTCCCATGGTGGTACCGATCAGCGCGGCGGCGATGCGTTGGTTCATGGCTCCTCCAAGGAGTGGGGTTGTACCGGTGGAGGAGTTCCCGTGTTCCTGGCGTTCAGCCGTCGAACGCGTCCACACCACTCGTCCGTGTGACCCACGCTCCACGACTGTCCTGATGAGACGCACGCCGGTCACGTCGACGACGTGACCGGCGTGCACAAAGGAGGTTGCGGCCAGGATCTACTTCGGACAGTGACGCTCTCCCGGGGTCACCCGCGATCGGCGGATCGCGCGCGATGCCGTGCTCGCCCTCGCTGGGCGGGAGGTTCGGGCGCGACGGTCAACATCGGGGTGAAGTGCCCGGCGGGGTGGATCTCGTCGATGACCTGGTCCTCGGCTTCGATCCACGCGTGGGCGGCGAAGGGGTCGGTGCGGACCCCCGTCCGCCACGTCGGCCAGGTGCCGCGCAACCGGCACAGCAGGGCGGCGGCGACGGATCGCGGCAGGCAGCCCTCGCCCGCGCAGCGCAGGCTGACCGCGACGACCGCTCTGCGGGCGACGGTGGCCTGCGCCGCGGTGGAGGGTCGGGCGCGGTGCCGGATCCTCTCCAGCACCAGGCACAGGTGCCGGGGTGGCAGGCGGGTCAGGGCGGTGGCCGCCGCGACCGCGAGCAGCGGGAGGGCTCGGCGGTGCAGGGGGAGCACCACCCGGTCGGGCACCACGTTCCGCACGCTCACGACGTCTCGACCAATCCGGCTCCCAGCAGGTTGTCGGTCAACGCGGCGATGTCCGCGCGGACGGCGGCGGCGTCGATGCCGTAGTGGGTGGCGATGTCCGAGGCGATGCCGTCGGCGGGTTCGCCCGCGAACAGCCTGTCGAGGATGTGCGCTCCGGTCAGGTTGACCTGCCAGTAGCGCCCGGTGCGCTTGTTGAGCAGCACCGAGCCGCCCTCGGTGCCGGTCGACACCGCGTCAGAGTGCAGGCGCAGGGGCATGTGTCCTCCGGTCGGTGGTGGGTCGGGCGTCGGTGACGGCGCGGAGCCACATCTCGCAGCCGAGGGTGGTTTCCAGGTGCGCCTCGGCGTTGTCGTCCAGGCGTGGCCGCAGCAGGTGGGCGCGCAGCGCGGGGAGGTCGATCAGGCCGCGCGCGGCCAGTGCCGAGTCGGCGAAGTACGCCAGCAGGTCGGGGACGTGCCGACGGATCTCCGGCTCGCCGTCGTCCTGGTAGTCGCCCTTGGTGGTGCGGTCGCGGATGAAGTCGGGCACGACGCCCCGCATCGCGTCGGCGAGCAGCGGCTTGTAGCGCCACGGGGTGATCCGGTCCGACACGCGCACCGCGAGCGCGGCCTCGACGACCCGGTCGTCCAGGTAGGGCAGGTCGAGGCGGAGCCCGGAGCTCGCGTACTCGCGCTGGACCTGCTGGGACAGCGGCCCGGCCAGGCGCAGGTCGGCCAGCGCCTGGTGCTGGCCGCGATCGGCGGACAGGGGCCGCACCTCGTCGGCGACGGTGTGGAGGTACCGCCGGGCGGTGGCGACGGCGTCGCCGGTGGCCCAGGGAGCGGCCCGGGTCGGGGTCTCCCAGCCCAGCGACGGTGCGAAGAGGGGCACCGGGGCCGAGGTCAGGTCGTCGGCCGCCTCGTGCCACCACGAGGCCCAGCTCCGCCGGTCGGCCATCGCCGCCAGCACGGTGGACCACCGCCAGCCCGCCAGGGCGCGGTGCACCCGGAGCCGGCGCAGAGCCGTGAGCGGAGCCCGACGCAGGAGGGTGTGGAGGTAGCCGGGCGGGCCGCTGAAGACCTCGTCACCGCCGTGCCCGGCGAGGTGCAGGCCCGACCCGTGGGCGACGAGCACCTGCCGCTCGTGGGCGCTGTGGTTGAGGCCCCGGTTCATCACCCACGGCGCTTCGACGTCCGGGGTCCGGTACGGGGGCGCGAACAGCGCCGGCCCCTCGTCGCCCGACAGCTCCACGTGCTGCGCGTCGCGCAGCAGCCCGGCCGCCGCCGCGGCGAACGCGGGGTCGTCGTTGCGGACGCTGCCCTCGGTCCACCGGAAGGTGAGCAGGTCGGGCGTGTGCTCGGCGGCGAGGAAGCAGAGGGACGTGGAGTCCATCCCGCCGGAGAGGTCCGCCGACAGCCTCCCCGTGGTGGGTCGTCGACTGGCCACCGCACCGGACAGGGCCGTGCGCACGTCGCGCGCGCCCTCGCGCAGCGGCAGCACCGGATCGGGGGCCCGCCACCACCGCACGAACCGGGCCGCACCGCGAACGGGCAGGTCCAGGTAGGAGTCCGGGGGCACCGCGCGCACCGCGCGCCACCAACTCTTCTCGATCAACGGGTAGTACGAGTTCGAGTGCGCGATCGTCGTGGCGAGGAGGTCGTCCTCCAGGTCCGCGTCGACCATCGCGGCCAGCACGTCGGCGCGGTCGCTCGCGATCGGCACCCGGTCCCGGCCCTCGGTGACGAAGACCCGGCGCAGGTTGGTCAGGCTGCCCTGCACCCGCACCCGACCCCCGACCGAGACGATCAGGTGTGCGCTGCCGGGCAACCGGCGCGCGATGAGGTCCGCGTCGGCCACGGTGCGCAGCCGTTCCGCGCGGGTGGTCAGCCAGTGGGCGGTGACCGGGCAGAAGCCGAAGACCGCGATCCGCACCGAGCCGGCCGAGGCGACCTGGAGCTGGTCCGCCGGCCAGGTGCCGACCAGCCACGGCCGCCCGGAGGGGTGGGGCACCACGCGAGGTGCGTCGTAGGGGACCCGGGACACCGCGGCGGCTGCGCCGGGGTGGTCGGGCAGCACGACCAGACTGCTGGACAACCCGTGCATCAAGGACTCCCGATCGTCGGCCCCGGCAGATTCGCGCCGGCGCGGTCGGAGACCCGTGGTCCCCGACCGCGCCGGCCGACCTGACTGCGGTCAATCCGGTGTGGTGATCAGCCGCGACGCCGACCACGCCCGCGGTGGTCCCGGAACCCGTGCGGCCACGCCCGCGTGTCCGTGGCGAACCGGCCGACTTCCGCGGCCTGGGGAGCCTCGTACCGCTCCGGCAGCGTCTTCTTGGTCATGGTCATCTCAACCTCTCGTTCAGATGCTCAGGCGGCGGACAGCCACCGCCTAACACCGTGGGCGGGCGGCGGGCGCTGCACAACCCCGCCGGAGCCCACTCATCCTGTCGCACAACCACATCGGTGATTCCGGTACCGAGGACCACACCCAGTAGCCGCTGCCGGGTCCGACCGCCACACCATCGACATTCCCGACACTCCACCGAGGACGCGACCCGGGCACGCGAATGTCCGAAATGGACGGTAATGGTTCGGGAACACGACCCGCTTCCGTCCACTCCGCTCTGTTCACCCCGGTGTCGTCCACCCGGCGCGGTTCGCGGTCGACATCAGCGTGACCGGGGATGCCTGCCCCGGTCACGCGGTCGGCACGCCAAACGGGCGGTTCCCCCGCAGGGAAACCGCCCGTCGAGCCCGCTCGGACAGGCGGTGGTCCGCCTCGCCGAGGGCCGTGTCAGACCGGGGTCAGTCGTCGTCCCCGTCGTCTGTCACGTGGTCGTGCTGGAGGTGCTCGGCCGCGGCCTGCTCGACGGCGACCTGGATGTCCACGGTGGAGATCTCGTTGAACGAGTCGTCGACCGAGGTGAGGTTGTTGGTCGTCGTGTCGTTCGTGACCGTGTTGTCGTCGCCGAAGACGACATCGGTGCTGGCCTGGGCGGCGGTGCCGGACAGGGCGAGAGCCGCCAGGGCCGCCGGGACGATCAGCAGGGCTCGTCGGATGATCGACATACTGTGCTCCTCGTGAGTTCGGGGCGCTCTACCAGCGCCTGACCTCAACGGTAGGCGGATATTGGATCACTATCAGGTAGTCCGCGCCCCACCTACAGGGGTCACCCGGAGTTGCCGTCGACCACGGCGACGGACGTCTTCCGGCGCGCGGGAGGACCGTCGCGCCCCGGCTGCACCGGACGTCGTCACCGCAGGCGCACCACCACCCGCGAACTGCTGTTCGACCACGTTTCCCGGTCGCGGTGCCGCCATTGGGGACGGACACCCCGCGCGCCCCGCGACACCGGCCGTAGCCAGGTATTTCAAGGCTAAACTCCGGTCACCGATGTCACCGCTCTTAGGTGACCGGACCCGAAAGCCCGCGCACTGCCGGTAGCCGCCGCCGGTTCGGCCGGCTGCTCGCCGGACGCGATCGCCACGACCCGCGCGCCCCACTTCCACGCCTGTCCCGACAGTCTTCCAGACCGTCTGTCCTGTGTAGACGGCGGGTCGCCCTGGCGGTGGTCGCCCAGGCAGAAGGGTGCAGTTGTGCGGACTGGCGAACAGGCCGGTGCAACGGTCCATTGTGGATTTCCGGTGACGGCCCACGTCCACCACGCCGTCACCACCCACGCCCACCACGCCGTCACCGCGAGCACGGCGGCCCGGGGTCGCCGCCGGTCTCCTTCGTCCGGTCGGCGCACGAGGGGAAGGGGGATGGGGCGCGCCACCCACGCGGGGTGGCCCCCACCCCCCACAAGCAGGCCCGATGTCACTGTGGCCCCGGGCGCACAGCGCGAGAGAGGAGGACTC
>NZ_JBFABG010000011.1:0-274402 GCF_040640215.1 Actinosynnema sp. NPDC023587
CACGGCCACCACCGGTGACCCGGACCAGCACGTGGCGGCGCTGCGGGCGGCCCCGGTGCAGACCGTCGAGGTGCGGTTTCCGGTGTCCGGCCGCGCCACCAGGAGTTTCTGGTCTACCAATACCTACCGCTGGCAATTGCGGTCACTGCGGGGTGATGTCGGTGCAGTGGACCTTGTCGTCCGGCAGCCGGCCGGTGATCAGGAACGTCACCGTCGCCTCGTCCACGCACGTGGAGCCCTGGTTGTAGACGTAGTGACCGCCGTTGTCCGCGCCGACGAAAGCCGCTCGCTTGCCGAGGACCTCGTACAGCCCGAGGCCGTCCTCCCACGGCGTGGCGTTGTCCCTGCGGTTCTGGAGGATCAGCGTGTTGCGCGGCCCCTTGTCGGTCACGCGGACGGGCTCTTCGATCGGCTTCGGCCAGAACGCGCACGCCCAGATGTTGGCGGGCATCCCGGCGGTGAGCGGCCAGGCCGCGCGGTCCTCGGCAGTGCGGCGGGCGTACTCGTCGACGTCGCCGGGCCACTGCGCGTCACCACAGGTCAGTGCCAGGAACATGGTGGCCTGGTTGTCGACCGGCACGCCCGGGGTCGGCGGCGGCGCGGTGAACACCTGTTGCAGCACCTGGCGGTCCGCCTCGGTGAGCGGGCCATCGGTCAGCCCGACGGCGGCCTTCCAGAACTGCGCGAGCACCGGGAGGGTCTCGTTGTTCAGCAGAAGGCTGTAGGTGACGGTGCGCAGCATCGCACCCGTCAGGGCCAGCGGGGTGCCGGGGACGGGCGCGGGGGTGCGGTCGAGGCGGTCGGCGAGTGCGAGGTACTTCCGGGTCACCTCGTCGACGGTGCCGCCCAGGCCGAGCGTGGCGTGCTGCGCCGCGGCGACCCTTGCCGCGTCGGGGAAGCGTTCCGACATGGCCTTGCCCCAGTTGTCCTTCGCGTTGGCCCAGACCTTCGTGGGGTCGACGTTGCCTTCGAGGACCACCCGGTCGGCGCGCTCCGGGAACAGCGACTCGTAGACGGTGCCGAGGTACGTGCCGTAGGACTGGCCCCAGTAGGAGATCTTCTTCTCACCGAGCGCCGCGCGGATGAGGTCCATGTCGCGGGCCGTGTTGGCGGTGGTGAAGTGCCGGAGCTTCGCACCGGCCTTCGTCGTGCACCGTTCGGCGTTGGTGCGGGCGTGGTCGACGTTCGCGGTGATCGAGCCGTCCGCAGCCGGGTACGGGAAGAGGCCGACGAGAGACGGGTCGTCGAGACCGCAGCTCTGCGGGGTGCTGTGCTGGACCCCGCGCGGGTCGAAGCCGATCAGGTCGTAGGCCGCCAACACCGACGGCGGCAGGGTCGGTGCCACGACACCCGGTGTGTCCAGGCCGGGCAACGCCGGGCCGCCCGGGTTCAGCAGCAGCACACCACGGCGGTCGCCGGCCTTCGCCGCCGGCAGCTTCGAGACGGCCACCTCGATCTGCTCGCCACCGGGGTTCCGGTGGTCGAGCGGGACCTTCACCGTTCCGCAGGTGAGCAGGGGGTCGCGACTGGCACCCTCGGCCAACGCCGGGCACGTGCCCCAGGTGATGTGCGGCGTGGTGACCACCTCGGTGACGGCCGGTGGTGCGTCCTCGCTCGTCGCGTTTCCTTCCGGGTCGGAGTCGCAGGCCGCCGCTGAGACGGTGAGCGCCACCGCGATCACCACGCCGGTGAACCTCCGGGTGATATCGGTTCCCGCTGACCGTTGCATTGTCTTCAACGCGCTTGCCCTCCAGTTTCTCGGCGTGCCGTGACGCACTGACGCCGTCTTCGGCAAAACCTATGGGGGACTGCGACACCGCGAATCCCCTTGGTGGGGACACTTCTCTGTAGTCCTCACGGGGGACACCGGCCTGCGGTCGACCGGCCGTGCCCCAGGTGGGGACGGGACGGAGCCCCGCCCCCACCTGGGGCATTGCTACTCGCACGTGGACAGCCCGAAACTTGACTTCGATACCGGGCTGCCGGTGTGAAACCGTTGCTCCGACCGCTTCGAGCGGTTCCGGGAACTGTCCACGCGCCACGCCGATTCGCGACTCCGGGGAGTCTGCCTGGGTTCGTGTCAGGTGCGAACGGTTTTGGTGGTGGTCAGGGTTACCACTCGCCGGTCATCTCGACGTAGTTCTCGCCGCGAACGTTCTTGCCGTCGTACTTGCCGGTGAACGCCGCCGTGGCTTCCAGGTAACCGCTCCCGTCGGGGGTTTCGATCTCCTGGTCCGGGTTTCCGGTGACCTGCACGTCGAGTTCGGACCGCAGGGCGGGAATCCGGATGCGCCACCGGGTGGGGTACGTCTGGCCGGTGGCCGGGCTGGTCCACTGCCGGGAGACGCCCTGGGCGAGGGGTTCGACGGCGACCACGTCGTAGGAGCCGTCCGGGTGCAGGACCGTCGCCCAACTGTTCTTGGTTTCGGTGCCGATCGTGTCCCAGATGGCGACCTTGTCACCGTTGGGCATGCCGAGGTTCATCCACGTCCACCGGACGAGCGACGTGGGCATCTCGCCCCACTGCCTGTCCAGCCAGGAGGTGCCCACGACCTGGTGCTTCCTGCCCTCGACGACGAGCGTTCCGGACGTCCGCATCGCCGGGAGCGCGAACTGGTAGTTGGGCACGCCGTCGGCCAGGTTGAAAAATCCGGTCGACGCGTAGTTCAGGGCGGGGCCGGTGGGTGACAGTTGGACGTCGAGCGATCCCCAGGGCGTCTGGACCTGCACCGACTGGCGGGTGGTGTCACCGGTCCAGCTCAGTCCCGGCGTGTGGATGTCGAGCTTGCCCTGGCTCCACCGGTAGTCCTCCGGCTCGACCATCACGGCGTGGTCCTTGTACCACCCGGTGGTCTTGTTGATCACCGAGAACGTCCAGCGGTACGCGGCTTCGCCCCTGTTCGGCAGGATGCGGGTGTGGACCTGTAGGCCGAACTCCTGACCGTTCGCCCGCACCGAACTGGTGAAGTAGACCGAGTCGAACCAGGTCGGCTGGGGCCCCGGCGCGTGCCGGCCCAGGTCGGTCGCGGGATTGACGATGGCCGGGATGCCCGACGTGGTCGGGCGGGGGGTGGACGCCTCGGAGGGGGCGGCCTGGACGGAAGAGCCGATCGGCACACCGAATGCCACAGTCACCGCTGCGGCGACGAGGGCCACCGCTCGGCGTCTGGTCTGGTTTGTGGGCATTGATCTTCCCCTTGTGTGTTGAGTGGACGACACCGTCAAGCGGTGCCGCCGTGAGTGCGGGCGACGAGTTCGCGGCTTGAAGGCTGACTGCCCGGTATCTTCTGGACCTTCACGCAGACGAGCGGGCTTGGTGCCGGTGGTTCGCACGTCCGGGCGGCACAACGGAATCGTGGGCGATGTCGAGTCCCCTTTCTCGGTTGATCTTGCTGTTGGCCTGGAGGAATCGCAGGGCGTCGCCGATCAGCGGGAGCCGGGTGCTGCGCGCGATGATCGGCCGAAGTGCGATCTGCCGTTGGTTGTCGGGTGTGAAGAAGGACTGTCCGCTCAAGCCCGCCTGCTGGTAGACGGTGAGGTGGGGCCGCAGACGGGCTTCCCAAGACTTGAGTGCGGCGGGGATGTCACCGGAGTGGTGGTGCAGCACGGTGCCGAGCAGGTCGGCTCCGGCCAGTCCGGCGGAGACGCCCATGCCGGCGTAGAGGCTGACGCACCAGGCGGAGTCGCCGACCAGCACCACCCGGCCGCGTGACCAGGTGTCCATCCGGGTCTGCTCCACGGTGTCGAACAGGAAGTCGCCGGTGTCGTCGAGCGCGTCCAGTGCCGGTCCGAGCAGCGGACCGGCCGGTTCCGGACCGAAGGCGGCGCGGACCCGGTCGGCGGGTCGTCCGGTGAACTGCCCGTCGACGTCATCGGTGCGGTAGGAGAAGAGCAGGCTGTGCGGCCGGTCGGCGAAGGGGAAGAGCCACATCGCGCGGCCTGGTTCGAACAGGCTGATGCCGTCGCGCGCAGGGACGCCGTCGAGCGGGTCCGGCAGGGCGAGGGCGGCGATCATGTGGCCGAGCCGGTGGAGGTGGTGCTCGTGCGGGCCGAAGACGAGCTGCCGGACGGTGGAGCGCAGGCCGTCAGCGCCCACGACGAGGTCGAACCGTTCCGTGGTGGTCACCCCGTCGTGGTCGAGGGTCACGTCCACACCGGACTCGTCCTGCTCGATCCTCGTGGGTCGGGTAGCGAAGCGGATCTCCACGTGGCCGGGAAGTGCGTCGAACGCGGCGGTCTCGACGTCACCGCGCAGCATCATGCGCTGGTCACCGGGGAGGTCTCCGAATCCCAGACCTGGTCTGCGGTGGCCGGCCCGGTCGACGACGTAGGTCCTGCCGTCGCGTACGGACCGGTCGGGGATGGCGTCGTCGAAGCCGAGTCGTCGTGCGGCGGCCCGACCGGCACCGAAGAGGGCGACGAAGTAGCCGCCCGACCGGCGGTCGGGTGCTCGCTCCACGATCACCGGTTCCCAGCCGATCTGGCGCAGGCGGATCGCGGTGGCCAGACCGCTGATGCCGGAACCGACGACGAGACAACGCTTCTGGCTGGTGGCGGGCATGGCTCTCCTTGGGACGGGGGCTGGTGGACCGGTGCCTTGCGGGCCTGCACGTCGTGCAGGAGGGGGAGTGGACAACCGTGTCGGCACCCCCTCAGGTTTGGTTTGCATTGCCCACTACTTTGAGTTTGGTTGGCAAGGCAAACTATGTCAAGTAGGATCGGGACATGAGATCTGACGTTGCGCTTGAGGACGCTCTGGTCCGGACGTCCTTCCGGGTGATGGCCGTGCTCACCCGCATCGGCTCCGAGCACGACCTGTCCCTGACCCAGTTGCGGGTGCTCGGTCTCCTGCGCGACCGCCGGCCGCGCATGACCGAGCTGGCGGCGTTCCTGGGTCTGGACAAGTCCACGATGTCCGGACTCGTCGAACGGGCCGAGCGACGGGGTCTCGTGGCCCGGGGCAAGTCGGCGGAAGACCGCCGTGCGGTCGACGTCTTCATCACACCTGCGGGACACGAACTGGCGGAACGGGTGCAGGAAGAGGTCCGCGCGACACTCGCGCCGCTCCTCGATCGACTGCGCGCGGACGAACGCCGGCTGCTCACCGGTCTGCTCGACTCCCTCTCCGGTGGGGGAACAGCGGACACGAGGGGCGTGACCGGCACCTTGCCCGTCAACGGTCCGTAGAACCGTTCAACACCAATGTGAAGGGCGCGGCAGCCGACCGGAAACCTCTGTCGTGCAACCAGTGCACGGCACGTCGGCGCGGTCGAACGCGGGCCAGGTCGCGGTAGGGAACTCGCGGCCCATGCCTTGCGGGACGTCGGCACATGCCTGTGGCTGAACAGGTTCTGGGAAAACCGGCCTTAAACGGTCCGGCTTGAGGGACCTCCGGCCGTCTGCGATCATGCCGCACCATGGATCATTACGAGCAGTTCCGTCGTGCGGCGATCGATCGGGGCATCTCGAACGACGAGATCGACAAGTTCACGGATCACCTCCGATTCGCGATCTGCTTGGGTTCTCCCGGCCACGACGAGCAGGTCGTCGGTCAGCGGGGAGGGCTTCCCCGGTTGCCGGTGGGTGCGGAGTGGCCGAGTGATAAAAGAGGAAACCCGTTGCCGTTCATCGCCTCCGTCGACTGTGCGGTCCTCCCGAGGGTCGGGAGGCTTCCCCTGCCCGAGGACGGCTCGCTGCTCTTCTTCCTGCACCACGAGGACGACCTGCTGGCTCCTCTCGGCACGGACGTGCCGGAGTTCGCTCGCGTCGTGCACGTCCCGGCGGGTGCGGAGACGGCGGTGGCGTCACCGCCGCCCGGCCACGACAGCACGACGCCCTTCCACGAGAACATCCCCTTCCTCGCCCCCGAAGGCCCGCTTTCCGCTTGGGTCCAGCCGGAGTTGCCGGAGTGGATCGAAGAGGACGACTACGACTTCGACGAGTTGGACTCGGCGATCGAGGAGCAGCTACTCGACGAGCTGGAGCACGTCGAGGACCTGTGCGAGCTGGTCGACGAGCTCTGGCCGGATGCCGACGGAAACCTTGTGATCACCATCGGCGGGTACTGCTCGGAGATCGGCGGCCAGGACGACCCGTGGACGCAGATGGCGCGCGCCGGCATCACGAGCCGGCGTGACGACTCGGACTTCCCGGGATCGGAACGGTTCTACCCGGGCGAGGTGGAGAAGTACCGGCTGACTCGTGAATGGTTGCCGCTCGCCCAGTTCGGCACCCGGAGCGAGGTCCACCACGGGTGCTTCCTGATCAGTCGCGACGATCTCGCCGACAAGCGCTTCGACCGCACGCTGTCGTTCACCATGTTCACCGAGTAGGCGGGGACGGACACCACCCAGCGCCCGGCGCTGACCCTACGAGCCTTCGATCGGCTTACTCATCGCCACGCGTCGTGTTTTGGAGCGCTGCACCAACTTGGTGCAGCGCTCCAAAACCTGTTGCGGTGGGCCGGTGACCGCACGAGCCCGCCAACCTCGGCGGCGTAACCAGGTGCTCTCCCGGGAGCAGGTCCTCGATACCGCGATCGACCTGCTCGATTCGGGCAGCGAGGGCGCGCTGACGGTCCGGGCGATGACCGAGCGGCTGGCGACCGGGTCCGGGGCGGTCTACCACCACGTGGGCACCAGGAACGAACTGCTCGACGCGGCAACGGAAACGATCGTCACGGCGGCTCTCGCGACCGAGCCTCCTCGGGCGGGTGCCGCGCCCGAGGAGGAGATCCGCGCGGTCGCGCTGGCCCTGTTCGACGCGATAGCCGAACACCGGTGGCTCGCCACGCGGCTGACCCTCCAGGTTGTCCGCGACCCGACCCGGCCGGGCCGGTGACGGTCGAGGTCTTCGAGAGGATCGGCAGCCAGGTGGGCGCGTTGGGCGTCCCGCGAGCCTCCTGGTTCAACGCGACGTCGACACTCGTGCACTACATCCTCGGAGCGGTCGGCCAGCACGCCCGTCTCGACGGGGACACCGCGGGCGGGCCGTCCGATGTGGACCGTGAAGAGTTCTTCGACGTGCTCTCGACGACGTGGCGGGAACTCGACGCCGAGAACTACCCGTTCCTGCGCACCATCGTGGACCAGGACAGGGGACACGACGACCGCGAGCAGTTCCTCGCTGGCATCGCCATCGTGCTCGACGGCCTGGCCCGTCTGCGCTGACCCACCCGACCGGGTTCGCCCATCGGTCTTCTCACGAGGGGGAATTCCCGTGCACGACGTGTTGATCGTCGGCGGCGGTCCGGTCGGCCTGTTCCTGGCGGGCGAACTCGCCCTGACCGGCTGTTCGGTGCTGGTCCTCGAACGGGACCAGGAGTCCGGGTCGCCGTTCAAGGCGCTCCCGCTCGGGTTGCGCGGTCTGACCGCCGGGTCGGCCGAGGTGTTCTACCGCCGAGGGCTGCTCGCAGCGGTGGTGGCCGCGTCCGGTGCCGAGGAGAACCACGTCGGCGCGGCCCCTGACGCGGTGGAAGCGCCGGCTCCTCGTGGCGTGGGCCATAAATTAGGCGCGATTCCCGCAACTGCCCGACCCCTGACCATGGTCGTGGCCCAGCCTCCCTACGCCACCTCGCAGCGCAACACGAGCGTTGTGCAGGATGGATACCGTGATGCGCGCTGTTGTGGCGTGCGGGTTCCGGTCTCGGTCGCGCGGGTCGGCAAGGCTCACGTGTACGGCGAACTCTGCCGGCCGCGCCGAAGCACCTTGCCTCCCAGTCGGCTCCACACCCTCGACGCCGGAGTCCAGGCGATCCACCAAGTGATTACCACACTGCGCGCGGGCGACATCGGGCATCGCGGGTTCACCGAGGTCGTGTGGGTGGGCACAATGAGCGGCTCCGGCTACCTGACGACCAAGGCCGGCGTGCGGCGGTTCTTCTACCACGAACCCAACGCCGACCCGGCCGTCTTCGAGGCGGACGAGCGCCTCAAGGACCTGAGCACCCCCGCGAACGCGCCCAGGACCAACGCGGCGATCCTCCAGCGGATCGCGACGGTGGTGTCCTGATCCGACATCAACGCCCTGCCATCGCCGCTATCGACCACGGTATCGGCCGCCGGGTCGCGCCTGCGGTGCCGAGGAGCGGGCGGCACGGCCGCTCCTCGGCACCGTCACCTCAGGACTGGCCGTAACCGGCCGCCACGTCGAGAATCCAGGTGACGCCGAAGCGGTCGGTCAGCATCCCGAAGGCGGGTGCCCACGGTGCGGGGCCGAAGGCCTCGACGACCGTCGCGCCTTCGGCGAGGCGGTTCCAGTACTCGGTGACCTCGTCGACCGTCTCCCCGCGGACGGAGAGGAAGAAGGGCTCCTCGGTGATCGTGGTGCCGTTCTCCCGACGCGTGGTGGGCGCGCCACCGGCCACGGGGGTGCTCTCTCCCGGCACGTCGTAGGCCATGACCCGGAAGCCGTTGTCGGCGACGACCTGACCGAACACCACCTTCTCGGCGTCGGGCAGCCCGGCGGGCATCCCGAAGTCGCCGTAGGTGGCGACGGTGGCCTTCCCGTCGAACACCGACCGGTAGAACTCCAGGGCTTCCCTGGCCTGGCCGTGGAAGTTCAGGTGTGCGACAGCGTTGATCGACATGATGTGTGGTCCTTCGAGAAGTGGTGTTCGCCGTCGGTGATTCCCGGCGGCGACACCATCGTGACGGAGGTAGCGGACAAGGAATGTCCGCTACTGGTGCCACCATGGGGGCCATGCCGATCTCGTCGTCGACGACCACGTCCGCCCGGTTGCTCGCGTTGTTGTCGATGTTGCAGGTGCGCCGCGACTGGTCCGGACCACTGCTCGCCCAGCGGCTGGGTGTCAGCGAACGGACCGTGCGCCGCGACGTGGACCGGTTGCGCGAGCTCGGTTACCTCATCCGTGCGGTGAAAGGTCCGGACGGCGGTTACCGGCTGGACGCGGGCAGTCAGGTGCCGCCGCTGCTGTTCGACGAGGAGCAGGCGATCGCGATCGCCGTGGCACTGCGGATCGCGGCGGCAACGGGTGCGGGCATCGAGGAGGCCGCCGTACGGGCTCTCGGGACTGTGCGGCAGGTCTTGCCGTCCCGGCTGCGCCATCGTGTCGACACCCTCGACATCACCGCCGCCGAATCGACCGGGCGCGGCGGCGACCCGCAGGTGGACGTCGACCTGCTGCTGGCGGTGAGTGATGCCATCCGGGCCCGCGAAGAGTTGCGGTTCGACTACCGCTCACCGGGCGGCGGCGAAGTCGGCGGCCCGCAGGAGCCCCGCCGGACGCAGCCGCACCACCTGGTGGTCCGGGCCGGTCGCTGGTACCTCGTCGGGTGGAGCGCCGAGCGCGAGGACTGGCGCGTCCACCGCGTGGACCGGATGACGCTCCGCGTGCCCAACGGGCCGCGCTTCACCGCACGGCGGGTGCCCGGCGGGGACGTCGTCACCTTCCTTTCCGCGCGGTTCAAGGGTTCCGACAGCGTCGACGCCTGGCCGTGCCAGGGGGAGGTGATCCTCGGGCTCCCCCTCGCCGAGGTGGCTCCGTTCGCCGGAGACGGTGTCGCCGAAGAGGTCGGTCCCACGAGGACCAGGCTGAAAACCGGTTCCTGGTCCTGGCCCGCGCTCGCGGTGCGGCTGGCACGCTTCGACACCGAGATCGAGGTGGTCGGCCCGCCTCCTCTGCGGAACGCTTTCACTGAGCTGGGCCGTCGCGCCGCACGCGCCGGGGGAACCCCTTGATCCGGTCCGGCGACTGGGGCTTCGAGTTCGCACCTCGTACCCGGCAGCGGTGCTCGCGGGGGAGGAGCGCCTGTGGCCATGTCGGCCGCTCCGCTCGTTGATCGCGCGCCGGGGTGGAGGACGTAAACCGGCCGCTTCCCCTGCGACAGTGGGCGAACGGAGCGGGGTCCGCCCTCGCTCGCACGTGGTCTTCCCGGGCCACGGTCATCGCCCACACGTGACAGGACACCACCGCAATGAGGACGCGCCCACTCGGCCGCACCGGAATCCAGGTCAGCCCCTACTGCCTCGGCACCATGAACTTCGGCATCGGCAACCCCGACCGCGACGACTGCGCCCGGATCGTCCACCGGGCGTTGGACGCGGGAATCAACTTCATCGACACCGCCGACGTCTACGGCCCCCACGGGGTCTCCGAGGAGATCGTGGGCACCGCGCTTCAGGGACGTCGCGATGACGTGGTGCTGGCCACGAAGGTCAACGGCCCGATGGGAGACGATCCCAACCGCCGAGGCAGCTCCCGCCGCTGGATCATCAGCGAGGTCGAGCACTCGTTGCGACGCCTGCGAACCGACCACATCGACCTCTACCAGGTCCACCACCCCGACCCGCACACCGATGTCGAGGAAACCCTGTCCGCGTTGACCGACCTGGTCCGCAGCGGCAAGGTCCGCGCCATCGGTTCCTCCAACCTGCCGGCCTCGGAGATCGTCGAGGCGCAGTGGGTCGCGGACCGGCGCGGGTTGCAGCGCTTCCGCACCGAGCAGCCGACGTACTCCGTCCTCAACCGGGGCATCGAGCGCGAGATCCTGCCCACCTGCGTGCGCTTCGGCATGGGCGTGCTGGTGTGGAGCCCGCTGGGGATGGGGCTGCTCACCGGCCGCTACCGCAAGGGCGACCCGGTGCGGGACCCGCGCAAGATGCACTGGGTGCCCCGGCACATGACCGACGAGCGCAAGCGCGACGCGGTGGAGGAACTGCTCCCGCTGGCCCGGGAAGCCGGACTCTCGTTGACCCACCTGGCGATGGCCTTCGCCGTGACCCACCCCGGCGTCACCTCCGCGATCATCGGCCCGCGAACCGTGCAGCAGCTCGAAGACCTGTTGGCCGGTGCCACCACCATCCTGGACGACGAGGTGCTCGACCGGATCGACGGTATCGTGCCGCCGGGCACCGACCTCGGCCCGCTCGACATCTCCTACGTCCCACCGGCTCTCCAAGACCCGGCGTTGCGCCGTCGCCACGCGGCCGAACGGGCGGCCTGCTGACGATTCGGGTTCTGGTCACCCGAAGTCGGTCGGACGCACGGACGGCGAAGGGGTGTCAGTCGATCCGCACGACGATCTTGCCCCGGACACCGCCCTGCTCCAGCGCGCGGTGCGCGCCCGCGATCTGCTCCAGGGGAAACACCCGGTCCACCTGCGGGCGGATCGCCCCGGACGTGACCCAACGGCCGAGTTCGGCGAACAGCGGAGCGGTCGGGTTGCCGCTGAAAGCGCGCACCCAGCGGCGACGGTGGACCGAGTGGGCGGCGATGTAGGCCAGTGAGCGGACCGGGTGGTCGAGGTCGAACGCGATCGTGACGACACGTCCGCGCGGGGTGAGTAGGCGGCGTAAAGCCGGCAGGTCGGTGCCGACGGTGTCCAGGACGACGTCGAAGCGGCCCAGGTCGCCGGGGGCGCGGTAGTCGAGCACGTCGTCCGCGCCGAGTTCCTTTGCCAGGTCCAGGTTGTGCGCGCCGGCCAGTCCGGTGACGTGCGCCCCCATCGCCTTGCCCAACTGCACGGCGACGTACCCGACGCCGCCGGTCGCGCCACGGACCAGCAGGCGCTCGCCGGGCGCGAGGGCGGCGACGTCGCGCAGCGCGGTGATCGCCGTGGTCCCGGCGGGCAGCGCGGCGGCCTGCACCGCGTCGAGCCCGGCGGGGACGTGGTCGAGCCGATCCGCGCGCACGGCGGCGTACTCGGCGGCCGACCCCGCCCGCCGCCCGAACAACCCCCACACGAGGTCGCCCGCCGCGAACCTGCCGGACGCGGTGACGACCTCGCCGACCAGGTCGATCCCCACCCCTTTCGGGAACCGCTTGCCGCTGAAGGGGCGCAGCCGCCCGGCGCGCAGAGCGAGTTCGCCTCCGTTGACCGACACCGCCCGCACTCGCACCAGGACCTCGCCCGCGCGAGGGCGCGGCACCGGCCCGGTGGTCACGGACAGGACCTCGGGCGGTCCGTAGCGGTCGAAGGTGGCCAGGCGCATCGAAGTGGAAGACATGCTCCACTTCTAGCAAGCGGAACCGGACGGGGGCTTCCGCTTCGCCTAAAGTGAGAGACGTGCCGACGACATCACCCCGCTTGCGCACGGACGCGGCCGTCAACCGGACCAAGATCCTCGACACGGCGTGGGAGGTGTTCGCGACGGAGGGGCTGGGCGTCCCCATGAGCGAGATCGCGCGCCGCGCCGGGCTCGGCGTCGCCACCCTCTACCGCCGGTTCCCGACCAAGGAGGACCTGGTCGCGGCGGTGTTCTCCGAGCAGATGGTCGAATGCGGCGACCTGCTCGACGTTGCGCTCTCCGACCCCGACCCGTGGCACGCCTTCTGCCAGGTGATCGGGCAGATGTGCGCGATGCAGGCGCAGGACCGGGGATTCTCCAAGGCGTGCGTTACGGCCTTCCCCAACACCGCGCAGTTCCGGGCGTCGCGCGAGCGGGCCGAGCGGGGGTTCGCGGAACTGGTGGAGCGCGCGCAGGCCGCCGGTGCGCTGCGCCGGGACTTCGACCTGACCGACCTGACCGTTGTCCTGCTGGCCAACAGCGGTGTCCGGGGCGACACACCGGAGGCGACCAATGCCGCCTCCCGCCGCCTGGTCGCCTACCTGTTGCAGGCGTTCCGGGCCGACGGCGGCGCACCGCTGCCCCCTCCCGCCGCCGTCTCGCTCGACGCGGCGCTCCGCTGAGAGACCGTGGGCCCACTCCCTCCCGGGGCCGGGCGGCACGCCGGGGCAGTCCCGGACCGTCCGCGAGTCTGCGGCACCCGGCCCGTTCGCCGAGGCCGGACAACGTGGACTTGTCGAGCCCCAGGACAGCAGAGAGCGCCCGGCACCGCAGGAGGTTCAGGAGTGCCAGTCGCCGAACATCTCGACGAAGTTCTTACCGGTGACCCCGGCACCGTGGTAGGTCCCTGCGAACGCGGCGGTGGCCTCCAGCCGCCCGTTGCCGCCGAGGATGATCTCCTGTCCCGGGTTGCCGGTGACTCGCACCGTGAGACGGGTCTTCAGCGCCGGGATGCTGACGATCCACCGGGTCGGGTACCTCTGTCCGGTCGTGGGGCTGGTCCAGTGCTCACCCGCGTCGTCGGCGAGCGGCACGACGGACGCCACCTCGTAGGAACCGTCCTTGCGCAACACCGTTGCCCAGGTGTGCGTCTCACCGTCGGCTCGGACGGCGTCCCAGACGGCCACCGCATCACCGTTGGGCATGGTGAGGTTCATCCAGCTCCAGTGATTGCCCGGTGCCCCGTCGGTCGGTCCCCACTGCCGGTCCAGCCAGGACTGGCCGGTGATCTGCCGGGGGTGCCCGTCGAGGGTGAGGGTGCCGGTTGTCCGCAGGTCGGGAAGGGCGAACTCGTAGTTGGTCCGGTCGAAGAGGGAGAACGCTCCGGTGCCGCCGTAGTTCAGGGCCGGTCCGCGCGCTTGGAGCACGACGTCGAGGGAGCCCCACGGCACGTCGAGGGAGACGGACATCCGCTGGGCGTCCCCTGTCCACTTCAGACCGGGTGCCGTGATGTCGAGGCCCGTCGTGCTCCAGGCGTAGTCGCTCGCGTCGACCCTGGTGGCGTGGCTCTTGTACCAGCCGGTGGTCGCGTCGTGGACGGAGAACAGCAGCAGGTTGCCCGGCCCCTTCGGAATGCGCACGGTGTGCACCAGCAGACCTAGGTCGTGGCCCCCGGCGTTCACCCGGCTGGTGAAGTAGATCGAGTCGGCCCAGTCGTCCTCCGGACCCGGCGTCTTGGCACCGAGATCGGCGGCCGGGTGCACCAGTGCCGGAATCCCGCCGGCGGCAACCGTCCTCGCGGGTGCGGGGTTCCTGTCGTCGGCTTCTGCCAGGGGTGAGCCGACCGTCGAACCCAGCACGGCGGTGAGGGCCACGGCAGCGGCCAGTGTGACTTCGGTGCTTTTTCGCATGGGGACCTTCCGGGCACGTAGAAGTAGTTTGTATTACCAACTACAATCAGTATGGGTGGTATTACAAACAATGTCAAGCGGCGGCACCGACGACATCGCAGCGCCGCTGGCCCTGTGCCCGCCGATGACCTCATCCATGCCGGCGAGAGGTGTGAGCAGGACAAGAGATCGGAACAGCCGTGGAAGAGATCGCGTTCACGGCCTCGTTGACGGCGCGGCATGACGACCGGCCATGCTGCTCCGATTGGCCTACCCCGGCGTGACCGATGTGTTCGCCTTGCTGCGTCTGCCGCTCATGAGCGATCGGGGCAAGGCCGTGGAGATACTGGCGCTACGGCACCGGATCACCGTCCTGGGACGTCAACTGGGCAGTGCCAGAACGCAGTTCTCCACCGGCGATCAGTGCTGCGGTGGCACCGGGGCCTCCTCGCACGACACCACGCGGCGAGATCCCGCCCCGAGCGCCCCGGCCGACCTTCCTCCACTCCTGGGCCGAAGCCCTGCTGGCAGGCGACTTCTTCGAGACCTCCACCCTGAGCGGTGCCCGCCCGTACGTACTCGCGAGGTCGAACAGCACTGCGCCGGAATTCCCGGTCCGGCCAGGGGGCGGCGAGGGCCCGGGATCGCTCGCGGAGACGGTGGCGCGGCGGGCGGTCAGGTCGGCTCGGGGGAGAAGCGGGCTTCGAGGGGTGCCATTTCCCGGCCGGTCGGTTCCGTCAGAGCTCGGTAGAGCTCGGGACGTCGTCCCCGCAGCCACCGGCGGCCGGTGCTGCGGGCCAGCAGGGACAGGTCCAGTTCGCCGACGACCATCTCGTCGCGGGCCCGCCAGGTCTCGGCGATGATCCGGCCGTAGCAGTCGATGAGCATCGCGTTGCCGGTGCGGACCTCGCCGTGGTCGAGGCCGACCCCGTTGGCGAACACCAGGAACATGCCGTTGTCGTGCGCCCGGGACGGCAGCCACCGCATCAGCCAGCCGCGACCCTTGTCGCCGTGGAACTCCGCCTCGATGGCCTGTGGGTCGGTGTCCCTGGCTGCCCACAGGGCGGGGTCGATCGTGCCCATGGCGTGCGGGCTGCGCGAGGCCACCCCGCCGGTCTGGTGGGGTGCGAGGAGGATGTCGGCACCGAGCAGCGCGGTCATCCGGGCGTTCTCGACGATGTTGTTGTCGTAGCAGGTCAGCACGCCCAGTGTGCAGCCGAGCGTGGAGGCGAACACGGTGTAGTCCTCGCCCGGGGTGATGTGCTCGCTTTCGAACGCGTGGATCTTGCGGTGGACGTGCCAACTGCCGTCCGGCTCGGCCACGACGTAGCTGTTGTGCAGGGTGTCGCCGTCGACCTCGATCAGGCCCGCGCCCAGCACCACGCCGTGCTCGCGGGCCAGCGCGAGCAGCGCGGTGACACTCGGGCCGTCGGGCACCGGCTCGGCCAGGGCGGCGATGCCCGCCCGGTCCATGCCCACGACGTGCCAGTAGCCGGTGATGCACATCTCCGGGAACACGATCAGCTGCACACCTCGGGACGCCGCCTCCCGCACATAACGGGCGATCGTGGCGAGGTTGTACTCCTTGTCCCCCGCGCGGTGGCAGAACTGCACGCTCGCGGCCTTGACGCGCATCGTCATCTTTTCTCCCTGCACCCAAGCGTCGTCAAAGTCGTCGTCGCCCTGGAATTATACCGCCTGGGCTGGTGAAGAAGGATTTCTGAATAACGCACTGAGTACGTCAAATGTTTGACGTCAACTTCGGCCCAGTCGCAGGTCTGCCCGCCGGTGTGGTCAGATGTCGGCAATTCGGCTCCCGGCGGGGTCGTAGTAGAAGAGCATCTGGCGGCGGTCCTTCAGCGATTCGTACAGTGCGCGCAGTTCGGGCAGCCGGTCCAGTCGCTGTTTTTCCGCGCGCAGGATGCTGCGCAGTGTTTCCAGGGTTTCGTCCAGGTCGTGGTTGGTCACGTGGTAGTGGTGCAGGTCCACATAGGACAGGTCCTGCACGCCCATGGCGAATTTCAACTGGAGCTTGTCGGCGTGCTCGGAGGAGCGGCCTGCCAGCCGGTCGCGCAGCACGTCCATCGAGGGTGGTGCGACGAACACGCCGACGACCTGGTCGGGGAATGCGCGTTGGAGGTTCAGGTAGAGCTGTGGTGTGTAGTCGAACACCAGGTCGCGGCGTTGTTCGATGGCGTCAAGGAGCGGTTGGCGTGGAGTGCCGCTGTAGTAGCCCTCCTGGGGGTTGACCCACTGTGCGAGCCGGTCGGTCTCCACGAGTTCCCGGAACCGCGCGCGCGAGACGAAGTCGAAGAAGTCGTCGTCGTCGACCCCCGAGGTCGGGTCGGGTGGGCGGCGGTTGCGGGTCGTGACGTTCTTGACGTACCCGATGTCGGGGTCGGCCTTGAGCCACTTCCGGATCAACGTGCTCTTCCCGGTCCCGCCGGGGCCGGAGAGGACGAAGAACACGGACGACGAGCGCCCGTCCAGCTCGGTGGTCATGTGCTCCGCGATGTTCGCGGGGGGAACGACAGTCATCCGGTGCACTCCTCCTTGGAGTTGTGCTGGACATGGTCGCAGCTCACAGCGACTCCCGGTACGGCTCATCGTGACCGGACTGCGGCTCCAGGGTCAGGCCGCTGGTCGACAGCGGCCCCGGGCACCGAAGAAGGTGATCGTCGAGTTCACCGCAGACTTCGACCGGACGTCGTGGCGTGGTCGTGCAGGCCGGTTTCGTCGAGCACGAGGACGCGGTGGGCGCGGGCCGCCGAGGTGGCGCGGTGGGCGATGACCACCAGGGTGCCACCACGGCGGTGGAAAGCGTTTTCGGCGCGGGCCTCGGCGGCGGGGTCGAGGTGGCAGGTCGCCTCGTCCAGGACGACGACGCGGGCGGGGGAGAGGTGGACCCGGCCGAGTGCGATGAGCTGGCGTTCGCCCGCCGAGAGCGTCTGCGGGACGACCGGTCCGTCGAGCCCGCCGTGGCGGGCCACCAACTCCTCCAGCCCCACCGCGCGGATCGTGGCGTCGATCGTGGCGTCGTCGGCGTCCGGGGCCAGCGGCACCAGGTTCTCCCGGACGGTGCCGGAGAACACGTACGCCTCCTGCGGGATCAACGCCATGCGGTGGCGCAGTTCCGCCGCCTGGTAGCGGGACACGTCGAGCCCGGCGAACTCCACCGAGCCGGACTCGGGCCGTTCCAGCCCGGTCAGGACGGTCGCGAGCGTCGACTTGCCGATACCGCTCGGCCCGAGCACCACGACCCACTCCCCGTCCTCGATCACCAGGTCGGCGCGGTCGAGGACCGGGTCGGAGTGCTCGCCGTAGCGGAAGGTCGCCGCGCGCAACGCCAACGCGCCGCGCGCGGGGGGCCGGACGCCCGGCGCGGGCGGCGGCGGGACCGTCGAGTGCCGGGCCAGCCGCGCGAGCACGGTGCCCAGTTCGACGCCCTGGTTGCCCAGGATCTCCGCGACCGCCCGCCAGGCGGGTTCGAGGCCGGAGACGACGTAGACGACCGCACCGACGAGTTCGCCCGGGGTGAGCGTGCCGCCGGCGAGCAGGCCCGGGGCGAGCAGCAGCAGCAACAGCAGCGGCAGGCGGGCGGCCAGCCCGATCACCGCGATCCGCGCCCCGCCGAGGTCCGCCGCCCGCCCGACCGCCGTCGCGTACCCCTCCAGCACGCGGTCCAGGTCGGCGGTGGCCCGGCCGGCGGCGGCGCACGCGGCCACGTCGCGCACACCGCGCAGCACGGCGTCGACCTCGCCCGTCAGCGCCTCTTCCCGGGCGAGCGCGGTCCGGTAGCGGCGACGCCAGAACCGGGTGAGCACGGCCAGCGCCGCCCCGGCGACCAGGGCGAGCGGCACCAGGGCCACGAGCGCGACCGGGGCCAGCGCGATCAACCCGACGGCGGCGGCGAGCACCATCAACCCGGCTGAGGTGACCGACATGACCAGGTTCGACACGATCTGCCGGGCCGTCTCCACCTGGCCGACGAGCCGCGCCTGGACCCCGGACCCGCCCCGGCCGCCCGCGACCGCCTCGCCCAGCCCGCCGCGCACGACGGTCCGCACCAGGTGGTCACGCGCCGCCTCGGTGAACTCGCCCATGGGGCGCATCGCCTGGCGCACCGCGAACGCGCCGAACACCAGCGTGGCGGCGTAGACCGCGAGCAGGGCGAACCCGAGGGGCACGCGCCCGGCGAGGAACCCGTCGTCGAGCGCGAGCGCGATCAACCGGCCCGAGGACAAGGCGGGCAACGCCGCCACCGACGACCAGCCCACGACACCGAGCAGTGCCGCCCGGTGCCGGACCACCACCGGGCGCAGCAGGTGCGAGCCCGCCACGTCACACGCTCCGGACGCGGTCGAAGCCGGCGGGCTCGGGCTCGGCGGGTTCGGGCTCGGCGAGGTCGGGCGCGGCGAGGTCGGGCGCGGTGAACACCGCCAGGTAGTCGGGGTCGACGGCGAGGTCGGCGTGCGGTGCGGTGGCGCGGACCCGCCCGCCCTCCAGCCAGATCACGAGGTCGGCGGCGCGGGCGGTGGCGATCCGGTGGGCGACCACGAGCCGCGTCCTCGTGCGCATCGCCGCGCCGAGCGCGGTGGTGATCCGCTCCTCGGTCACCACGTCCACATTGGACGTGGCGTCGTCCAGGACGACCAGGCGGGCATCGCGCCACAGCGCCCGCGCCAGGCCCAGGCGTTGCAGTTCACCGCCGGACAGCCGCAGGTCGCCGAGCGGGGTGTCGGCCCCGAGCGGCAGCCGGCGCACGAAGTCCTCGGCCACGGCGGCGCGCAGCGCGGCGGTGACGCGCGCGGAGGAGGCCGGCCGGTCCGAGTAGCCGATCGCGTCGGCGACGGTCGCACCGAGCAGGGCGGGCCGCTCGAACGCGTAGGTGACCGCCGCCCGCAGCTCCGACACCCGCAGCGCGGCGAGGTCCGCGCCGTCGAGCAGCACGCGCCCGGTGTCCGGGTGGCTGAGCCCGCCCGCGACCTCGGCGAGGGTCGACTTGCCGGACCCCGTGCCGCCGACGATCGCCACCGTCTGCCCGGCGCGGACCCGCAGGGTGATCCGGTCGAGCAGGACCCGCCCGCCGCGAACGACGCCGACGTCGGTCAACTCCACCGCACCGCCGCCCGCCGGCAGGGACGCGCTCCCGGACGGCGGCAGCGGTTCCGCCAGGACCTCGGCCACCCGCTCGGCCGAGCCGTGCGCGCGGGCGACCCTGCTCAGCAGGACGTTCTGCCGGAAAAGACCTGTCGCGTAACCGAAGTACGCCTGCACGGCGAGCAGTTCGCCGACGCTGAGGTGGCCGGCCACCAGCCGCGCGCACGCGACGGCCAGCACCGCGACCTGCAACGTGGGCATGACCAGGCCGGAGCGCCACACGGCCGTCCGCTGGATGCGCCAGAACCGCGTGCCGGCCGCGCTCAGCCTCGGGACGACGTCGAGCACGCGCGCGGTCTCGCGGTCCAGCGTCCCGTTCGCCCGGATGGTCCGGGCACCGCTCACGGCGTCGCCGAAGCGGGTGACCAGGTCGGCGAAGGCGTCCTGGTAGTCACCGGTGTTGGCGCTGACCTGCCGGGTGAGCCAGCGGAACAGCCACAGCACCACCGGTGCGGCGGCGAGCACGGCCACCCCGAGCCAGACGTCCACCACCACGAGGGCGACCACGCCGCCGAGCGAGGTGAGCAGGGAGACCACGAGCCCGATCGCGGCGCTGGTGACGGACGCGGCGGCGGTGGTCGACTGGAGGACGCGGCCGAGCAGCTCCCCGGTGGTCCACCGCCGCGTCGCCGCGACGTCGAGCGCGAGGAGGTGCCGCAGCACCGTCCGCCGCAGCCGCCACGCGCCCCGCGCCTCGGCCCGCCGCTCGAACACGACGGCCGCCGCCTCGGCGACCGTGACGAGCGCCAGCGCCACGACGATGGGCCACACCGACACCGGCGCGCCCGCGATCACCCCGTCCACGGCCCGCGCCACCGCCGCGGGCAGCGTCAGCGCCGCCCCGGCCTCGACCACGGCGGCCACCGCGATCCCCACGCCGTACCACCCGCTCGCCTTGCCGGCGGTGAGCAGCAACCGCCCGTCGAACCGCATGTGCCGTCCTTCCTCGGGGTGGTGTCACAGCGGTCGGGTCAGCGCAGGGCGGGTGCCGGCCGGTCGTGCGCGGTGGCGAGGGCGGCGCGGACGCGGGGGATGACGGCCTCGGCCAGCAGCCGCAACTGGCGCTCCGCGTCGGCGGTGTTCCCGGGCGACTCCACCTGGCACAGGACCCGGGTGCAGCCGGAGGCGGCGATCTCCCCGGCGAGGCGTTCGACGCAGACGTCGAGGGTGCCGACCGGGTGCGCGCTCGACAACCGGTCGGTGACGGTGTCCAGCACCGCCTCCAGCGCGGCACCGGTGGGCGGCGTGCGGGACACCGGCACCAGGTGGCGCGACCGGTTGACGGCACCCACCACCGTGCGGGCGCGGTCCCGCATCAGCGCTCGGGCCTCGGCCTCGGACTCGGTGACGGCCAGGAAGACGGCGAAGGCGTGGTCGGCGTCCACCGGCCCGCCCACCCGGCGGTACTCGGCGATCATCTCGCTCTTCGCGGTCGTGTCCTTGTCGAAGTACAGCAGCATCGGCAGGCCGTGGGCCGCCGCCAGGTGGACCGACTCCTCCGAGTTGGCGGCGACGTGGACGCCCGGTCCGCCCGCCGTGCGCGGGCCGGGCGTGATCACCAGGTCCTCCGCGACGGGCCCGCCGCGCAGCGCCGTCAGCAGCTCCTCGACGGCCCCGGTCAGACCGGTGCGCCAGCGGTCGACGCCCCGCCCGATCACCTCGTACTCGGCCAGCGGCTGGCCCCGGCCGACGCCGAGGGTGAAGCGGCCCCCGGAGACGTGGTCGAGCAGCGCGGCCTGCTCCGCGACGTGCGTGGGCGAGTGCAGCGGCAGCAGCGTGACCGCCGTGCCGACGTTCACCCGTCGCGTCGCGCCCAGCAGGTAAGCCGCCAGCGCGAGCGCGGACGGCGCGACCACCTGGTCGAGGAAGTGGTGCTCGGTGACCCAGACGTCGTCCAGGCCGAGGGCGTCGGCCTGGCGGGCCAGCGACACCGTGCGGTCGAGCACGTCGGCGTCGGACTGCCCGCCGTCGCGCCGTGAACTCAGCAGAACACCGAAACGCGCGTCCACCGCTCCTCCTTCACACCGACGCCGGCACGGAGAACACGACCCGGTACAGCGCGATGTCCTCGTTCTCGCCGACGGGCTTCCCGTCGACCTCGACCCAAGCGTGCGCGCGGAACGGCTCGGTGCGCACCCCCGTGCGCCAGTCCGGCCAACTGCCGGTCATCCGGCACAGCAGCGCGGTGGCGACGGCCCGTTGCAGGCACTGCTGGCCCGCGCAGCGGGTGCTGACCGAGACCACGGCGCTGCGGGAGGCGAGCGCGCGGCCGGTGGTGGCCGGTCGCGCACCGCGCCGCACGACCTCCAGGATGCGCCGCAACCGCCACGGGGACAACCGGGTCAGCCCCCGGGCGACGCCGACGGCCACGAGCGCCGCGACCCGGAGCGGCCACCGCACCCGGCCGGCGGATTCGAGCGTGATCGGCATGCTCACGAGGTCACCAGCTTCGCCTCGCGCAGCGAGCCGAGGAACGCCGCCACGTCGGACGCCACCCGCCCCGCCTGCTCCGGGTGCGCCAGGCTCAGCGCCCGGACCACGTCCTCGGGCCGCGTGCGCTCGACCAGGCCGCGCACCACGGCCGCCGCCGTTCCGTTGAGCTGCCAGTAGCGCCCCGACTTCTGGTCCAGCAGCACCATGCCGCTGTCGGTGTCGGTCACGCTGACGTGGCGGGCCAGGGTGAAGGTCATCGGGCTCCTCCGGAGGTGGCGGACACGGGTGCGGTGGTCCGCGCGGCGGCGACGGACCGCAGCCACGATTCGCACGCCAGCGTGGTGATCACGGGGATCAGCGTGCGGGCCGCCGGGTGCGGGGTGACCAGCGCGCGCCGGAACGCGTCGCCGTCGACCAGGCCCAGCCGCTCCAGTTCGAGGTCGGCGCACCGCGCGAGCAGTTCCCGCTTGTGGTGGTCGAGGCCCGCGTAGACGTCGGCGCTGAACTCGCCCTTGGTCGGGCGGCCCAGGACGTGGTCGGGCACCGAGCCGCGCATGGCGGCGGCGAGGACCGGCTTGTAGCGGTTGGCCTCCGCGCGGTCGCGCAGCCGGATCGACAGGGCCGCCTCGACGACGTGGTCGTCGACGAACGGCGCGTGCCAGCTCACGCCGTGGCGGGAGGTGACGCGGGTGGCGCGGCGCAACCCGTCGCCGCAGGTGCGCGCCATGTCGAGGGTGGCGTGCTGGGCGCGGAGCGGCGAGAGCGGCTCGGGCGCGTCGGCGGCGGCCTCGCGCAGCAGCGCCCGGTTGACCTCGACCGCGTGCGGCGTGGCCCACGCGGGCAGCCGGGGCGGCTCGCCCCACCCCATGCTGGGGTGCGAGGTGTGGCCCAGCCCGGCGGTGAGCGTGCGGGACGCGGCGTCGAGCCAGGACGCGTAGCTGGTCCGGTCGGCGAGGAAGCGCAGCGCCTGCCCCAGGCTCCACCGGCGCAGGCTGCGGTTGGGCCGCAGGTAGGGCAGGTAGCCCAGCGGGTCGGCGCGCACCGCGCTGTGGTCGTGCGAGGGCATGACGTAGAACAGCTCGTCACCGCCGTGCCCGGTCAGGTGCCGGGTGACGCCCTTGTCCGCGAGCAGCCGCGCGTGGTGCGTCAGCACGCCCTTGGTGCGCAGCCAGGCGAAGGGGCCCTCCGCGTCGGGATCGGGGTGCAGCGCGCCCGTGAAGTTCAGCGGCGCGTCGCCCCGGGGGATCACCACGTGGTCGGCCCCGGGCAGGTCCACGGCGGCCCGGGTGGCCCAACGGGCGTCGTCGTTGGCCGGGTCGACCGCCTCCAGCCGGGTGGTGACCAGGTCCGGGTTCCGCTCGGCGAGCAGGAAGCTCAGGCTGGTCGAGTCCATGCCGCCGGACAGGTCGGAGCTGGTGCGGCCCGGCTGGGAGGCGCGGACGGCGACGGCGGCCCGCAGGGCGTCGCGCACCCGTTCCGCGCCTTCGCGCAGGGGCAGTTCCGCCTTCGGCGGCGTCCACCAGCGGGTGGTGGTGTGCGTGCCGTCGGGGTGCACCACGACGTGGCTGTCGGGCTCGACCCGCACGACGCCCGTCCAGGCGCAGCGGTCGGCGAGCGGCCACGGCGCGGAGGGTGCCATCAGGTGGCGGGCGACGTGGGTCTCGTCCAGTCCGGCGTCGACGAGCGCGGCGAGGGTCTGCGGCCGGTCGGCCAGGACCGTCGTGCCGCCCGCCCTGGTGCGGAACACCTGGCACGCCGAGGAGATCGTGCCCTGCGCGCGCAGCCGGCCGTCGAACGACGCCAGCAGGTGGTAGCTGCCCGCGATCCGGCGGGGCACGGCGTCGAGGCCGCCCAGCCCGGAGAGCCGGTCGAGCTCGGCGAGCAGGACCGCCGCCGTGGCCGCCGAGTAGCCCAGCAGGACCAGCGAGCGCGTCCCGGCGGCGGCGGTCACCACCTCGTCGGGCCGCCACGAGCCCACGATCCAGGGCCGGCCGGACGGGTGCGCGATCACCCGTTCGCCCGAGGCCGTGCCGACCGACTCCGCGATGCGGGCACCCGCCGCGCTGTCGGGAAGAACCAGGAACTCCACGTCACCCTCCACCACGTGCGATCGGGACCGGGCCGGGCGGGGCCGCGCGCCTCAGCGCCGCGCGGCCCCGTACCGCGAGCCGGATCAGCAGAAGATCCAGCACTCCTTGTCGTAGTCGTAGCCACGGCCGCCGCCGCCGAGGGTGACCTCGTCGAACTCGCCCGCGTCGGACATGGTGGGCGGCTCGTAGGTGCTCGCGTCCTCGATCATCTTTTCCTCCTGGGGTTTCGGGGAAGGGGTGTGTCCTGTGTGGACGGACCGGGAGTGGTCAGTCGCACCAGACGAGGCAGCGCACGTCGAACTCGAAGCCCCAGCCGCGCGGGCCGAGGGTGACCTTCTCGAAGTCGCCGACCTCGACGAAGGCGGGCGGCTCGTACACGGTCGTGTCGTCGGTCACGTGGACCAACTCCTCTCGTCGTTCACCGTTCGCGGCGGTGTCGACCGCCGCCCGACCACAGTCACACCGCGGCATGGCACCGGCGTGGCGCGGCCGTGGCCGTGCGCGACCCCCGCGCGCCACGCGCGACCACTCGCGCGCCACATCGACTGACCGGCGTTTAGTACACGTAGCGGGGAATTTCTGGTTCCCGAAGTGAATTCCCGCTGTCGGACGAACGACCCACAGCGGGGAGGACGGGGCGGCGTTAGCGTCGGCCCGGTCCGGACGCCGAGGTCCACCGGGAGTCGCTGTGCTTTTCGTGAAGGTGCTCGGGGACATGCAGGTGTGGGTCGACGACCGCCGGGTGGCGGTGCCCCGGGGCAAGCAGCGGCTGCTGCTGACGGCGCTGGCCCTGCGCCGGGGACAGGCGGTGGGCGCGGACGCGCTGGTCGAGCTGCTGTGGGAGGACGGCTCACCGCGTTCCGCGCGGACCACGCTGCGGGGTTACGTCAAGCGGTTGCGCACGCGGCTGCGCGTCGCGGGCGGGCGGCCGGTGATCGAATCGGTGGCCGGCGGCTACCGGCTGAGCGCGACCGAGGACGAGGTGGACGTGCACCGGTTCCGCCGGTTGGTCCGCGAAGCGCGGACGCTGGCCGACCCGCGCGCGGAGCTGGCCGCCCTGGGCTCGGCGATGCGGTTGTGGCGGGACAGGCCGCTGGACGGGCTGGAGTGCGCGCGCTGGGTCGAGGAGGCTTCGTCGGGGTTGACCGAGGAGTGGTTGCAGGCGCTGGAAAGGCACAGCGACCTGTTGATCGCGACCCACTCGGCGGACACCGCGGCGGTGGCGTTGCAGTCCGCGCTGGCCGCACACCCGCTGCGGGAATCCTTGTGGTGCAAGTTGATCCAGGCGATGCACCACGGCGGGCGCAGCGCGGAGGCGCTGCTCGCCTACGAGAAGGTGCGGCTGCTGCTGGCCGACCGGCTCGGTGTCGCGCCGTCCGGGCCGCTGCGCGAGCTGCACCAGCGAATCCTGTCGCAGGACGAACCCCCGACCGCCGTGCCCACCACCGGGACCGCCGACAGCGCCGACAACGCCGACTGCGCCGACACCGCCGTTCGGCGGCACGAGGGCGAGGCGGCCGGATCGCTCGGCCTCGTCGGCCGGCGCGATCACCTGACGGCCCTCGGCCGGATCGCCGCCCAGGACACCGGCGCGCGGATCGTGGTGATCGACGGACCCGCCGGGATGGGCAAGACCGCGCTGGCGCTGCACTGGGCGCAGCGGGCCGGTCGCCGGTTCCCCGGCGGCCACGTGGCGGTGGACCTGTGCGGCGTGCACCCGTCCGCGCCGCTCACCCCCCACGAAGCGCTCGGCGCGCTGCTCCTGGGCGCGGGCGTCGGCGAGGACGAGGTGCCGGACGACCCCAGGGCCCGCGTCGCGGCGTTCCGCGAGGCGGTCGCCCGGCGGCCGATGGTGGTGGTGCTGGACAACGCGCACGACGTGGGACAGGTGCGCCCCCTGTTACCCGGCCCGGCCGGGTTCACCCTCGTCACCAGCCAGTCGCAGCTACGGGGACTCGTGGCGCGCGACGGGGCGGACCGGCTGAGCGTCGGGCGGCTGACGCCGGAGGAGGGCCACGACCTGGTCGCGGCCATCGCGGGCCCCGAGCGGGCGCGCGCCGACCCGGCGGCGGTGGCCGAGCTGGTGGAGCTGTGCGCGGGACTGCCCCTCGCGCTGCGCATCGCGGTGGAGAAGGTCTCCCGGGTGCCCAGGCTCAGCCTGGCCACCCTGGTCGAGGAGTTGCGGGCCGACGACACCCGGTTGGACCTGCTGGAGACCGGGGACGACGACGAGGCCAGCGTGCGCACGGCGTTGAGCCGCCCCCAGCGCCTGCTGCGCCCGACCGAAGCCAACCTGCTGCACCGGCTCTCCTTCACCGTCGACCGCGAGTTCGACCTGGACACCGCCGCCCGGATCACCGGCGGCGACACCGCCGTGCTGCGCCTCGTCCTGGGCCGCCTCGTCCTGGCGAACGTCCTCACCCAGCCCAGCCCGCACCGCTACCACCTCCACGACCTGCAACGCGCGGTGGCCAGGGAGTCCGCTTTCGTCGCCGACGCACCCGCCCAGGCGATCCCGAGCCAGTCGAGGGAGCGGCGGGCGAACCAGCCGGTGCGGCTCTCCCCGGCCGGCTCGGCAGTCGCCGGATGACGGTGCGGTGGCCTCGACGACAACCGGTCGCGTGCCCGGAGGGCTGCGGGCCGGCCGCGAAGTGCGCCCCGAACCCGTATCGGAGCGGCCTTGCCCGGCCACCTCGACGTCCGGACCAGCCGAGCCTGTGCAACGGTCTTGGACGAGTACCGCGACGCCCCCGCGGTCTCCACCCGGTCGACCGTTACCGACGAAACCGCGTTCCTGCCCTGCGGATCTCCCTCGGCCCCGGTGGCGAGAACCGGCTCGATGAGCGGAATCCGGAGTTCCTGCTGATCGTGGACGGTCGGGACCGCCTGGACGAACTCGACGGCGACCCGGCCACGTGGCCCGCCATCCTCCGCACGGCCGTGCCCGACCGACCGGTGCCGCCGTCCACGATTGGGCGGGCTGCTCCTACGGGCACATCCCTGCCACGTCGTTGCCCTCACGGGTCTCTCCGACGCGGGACTCGCCGAGCCAACATCGAGTCGACCGCAGTGTGAACCTCGCCATCGCGAGCCGAGGAGGAACATGCGAACACATGACGAGCCGGAGCGGAAGCATCGCACCGGGGCCGGCCCGCTTCGTACCGCAGATCCGGCAGGTGGAGCGCACCCGGCCACGTCGACGACCTCGTACCCGGAGAGCCTGTCACCGGGCATGTTGTTGGCGCTACAGCGCAGTGTCGGCAACGAGGTCGTGGCCAGGATGGTGGGCGACCGGCTCGCCCGCAGCGTCCCGGCCGCCGGCGAGCCCGTGGTGGCGCGGTCGCACGACGGACCGCACAGCCATTCCCACGACGCCGACCCCCCTGGCGGGACAACGCTTTCCACGACGTTGAACGTGCTGCGCGCTCCGGGCCGGCCGCTGGCTCCGCCGGTGCGGCAGGAGATGGAGGCGCGGCTCGGTGCGGACTTCGGGTCCGTGCAGGTGCACGACGACTCCGCGGCGCGGGAAGCGGCTGCCGGAGTCGGCGCGCGTGCCTTCACCTCGGGCGATCACATCGTCATCGGCAAGGGCGGCGGGGACCGGCACACCCTGGCCCATGAGCTCACCCACGTGATCCAACAGCGCCAGGGTCCGGTGTCGGGCATCGACAACGGTGCCGGGCTGCGGGTCAGCGACCCCTCCGACCGGTTCGAGCGCGCCGCCGAGGACAACGCCCGGAGGAGCCTGGCCCAGCCGGCTCCCGACGTCGCGGCGGACGGCACCGGACGGACGGCCGACTCCGCCGCGCCACCGGCCGGCTTGGTGCAACGGGCCCTCACCGTGGGCAAGGACGACCTGGCCCGGAGGTACCAGGAGAAAACGGCCAAGCTCACCCCCGCACAGCAGCGGAAACAGCTCGACGAGATGGTGAAGGAGGTCTTCGTCCAGTTCTACAAGGAGGCGGCCGGGAAATTCTCGCCGGAGGAACGCGAGGCGTTTACCAAGGAACGCCACCGAATCCGGCAGCAACTGGAGAAGGCCATCGTGTCCCCGGTGGGGCACCAGGGGCAGCACCCGGTGCTCGACAACCCGGTCGGCACGCACCCGGATTTCGGTGCGAAGAACCACGACATCCGGGTCGCCGACTACACGGACCTGGCGCGGAACCTCATGGGCTGGGTGTACGCGAAGGAGAAGCGCCACGAAGAGAAGGTCCTGGCGAACCGGATCAAGAGCGAGGGCGAGGTCGAGCAGATGCTGAACGTGCTCTTCCGCCGCATCCGCCGCCGGATCGAAGAAATCGGCGACAAGAAGGTCGAGGTCCGAAAGAAGAAGCTGTCCTCGAAGGAGTTCGACATCATGAAGGAGGAGTTGACCACCGGGCGCGCCCATCTCTCTTCCCAGCCGAAGATCCCCGGGAAGTTCGGCATCGGCAAGCACGACCCCGAGGAGGCCGGGAAGCCCATCGGGTCGTACCTGGCCCACTTCGCCCTGAACCCCGAGTTCAAGGGCAGCCACCTGCGCAGCAGCCTGATCGACGAGGGCGGCATCTGGAAGCTGCTGATGAAGCCGCATAACTTCGCGTTCCGGGACAAGCTGATCGCCCTGCACGACCTCTCGGAGTACTTCGGCCACTCCCGGCACACCCCGCCCACCATGGGCAAGGAGCTGGTACAGGAGATCGACGACAAGGACAAGCAGAGCACCGTGGGCTACGGGGAGGACGGAGCGCGCATCACGGGCAAGGACCGGGGACAGGCCGGCCACCCCTCCACGCGGAACGAGAAGTCGCCGACCACCGAGCTCGCCCGCTCCAGGCGTCTGCCGGTCTGGGCGGGGCAGTCGTACACGGCGGCTCGGATGTTCAAGATGGCTGACGAGGTCGGAGCGAGCAAGGAGGAGATCGCGGCGGTCGCCTGGGGTATATTCTCGTTCTGGCGGGTGGATTTCGACCACACCACCAAATTCGCCTACCACACCCTGCACGAGGTCATGGACATCGCCCAGAACTTCGGCGTGCCCTACCACGTCGACGACCAGACCAAGTCTCTCCCCATGATCGAGGTCGACCGGATCGTCAAAGAGATGCCCGCGAAGCTGGATGCCGTTCGGGACACCACGCGGCAGGTGTACGAGGACTCCGGGCAACAGGTGGAGGAACTGAAGAAATCGCCGCAGCTCACCAGCCGGGACCGGGAGGTCCGCAAAGCCGCGGAGCGCTTCCTGGAGACCGCCAAGGAGGTGCGGTCCGAACTGAGGGAAATCCGCCGGATGCTCCGGGACCTCGCCGAGGAGTTCCAGACCTGGGAAAAGCAGTCCGATCGGAACCGGACGCACTTGCTGGCGTTCTGCCTGAGCGGACTGGAGGACGTGGAGAAGAGGGTCGGAAAGCTCGACCGCAAGCTGCGTCGTCTGAAGGACCGGAGGTGATCGGGCCGACTTGCTCCGGAGACTGCGGTGCCGGGCTTGGTGCCGTGGGTTCGGTGTCAGGGCAACGACCGGCGGAGCACGGTCTCGTACTTCACGAGGTCGAACTTGATCGTGGGGAGTGCGGCGTAGTCTGGTGACAGTGGGAGTTCCGGGTCGCTGTCGGAGTTTCACGCGAAGTCGGTCCAACCGGCCGTGGCTCGCGCTCGTCCAGGCCCGGCCAAGCGTCTACGTCCTCGTCGTTCGATCAGACCTGCCCATCGCACCGGCGGCTTGGCCGACACGGCTACTGTCCGCCGCCAAACTCCCACGGCGGCCGGGACGGCAGCAGATCAACAAGCTGTCGAACACCGGGCAACTGACGCGCGTACCTCGACCAAGGTCGACTACCGGCTGCCGAGCGTCGGGAGAACGCGTTGTCGGTGGCATGAGCGGACTGCGCCGCAGTCGCTCAGAGGTCATGTGCTCTATCTGGTCAGGTGGCGTGCTTTCGCGTCGCGGCGAGTGCCAATGTGGTGTACGGCATGGTGAAGCCGCCCCCGATCTTGTCGAGGGCGGCCCCGACCTCCTCCAGCACCTGGGTCAGCTCGTCCGGCGGGAGCCGCGTGAGACCTCCGGTGGTGGGCAGCAGGTCCAGCCACTCGTCGCGGGTGTAGGACTGCTCCCAGTCGAACCGCCACTGCTCCGGTTCGCCGAACCCGCCCGCTTCCCGGATTCCCTCGGCGAACTTGGCGAACATCGCCTGGTAGAGGTCCACACCGTTTGTCGTCGGCCGTACGGTGAACGGCGAGTCGGGCACCACTCGTCGGTAGGCCACGGCGAAGGCGTCCGCCACCCCGGACGGAGGCTCGAACACGTGCGCGAACACCGCCAGAAGCCCTCCGGGACGCAGTACCCGCGCGGCTTTGGCCGCACCCGCGACCGGGTCCACCCAGTGCCACGCCTGCCCCGCGACAACCGCGTCGAAGACCCGGCCGGCGGGATTCCAGTCCTCGAACGTCGCCACCTCGACCGCTACCCCGCTGCGGCGCGCGAATTCGGCCATCCGCGCGTCCGGGTCGACGCCCAGCACCGTGCAGCCGGCCGACTGGAACTGGCGGGCTTCGATGCCGGTGCCGCAGCCGACGTCGAGGACGTCCAGCCCGGGACTGGCGGCGACGATCCGGTCCACCAGGGCATCGGGATAACGGGGCCGGGCCCGGTCGTAGCGGTTGGCGTCCGCACCGAAGGACTCGGCGACCTGCCTGGCCTGATGAGGCTCGGGCCGGGGCGGAAGTGCTTGCTCCTGCGGTAATGTGGGCACATGCCCACCGTAGTGGGCATGTGCCCACTTGACAACCGGGCAGTGGTTCGTGGTGAGGAGAGTGCGCGGTATGCCGACCGGGACACAGATCCGTGACGCGCGTCGGCAGTTGCTCGACGCCGCCGAGCGCATCTTGCTCCGGGACGGGCCGAGCGCGCTGACCAGCCGTGCGGTCACCACCGAGGCGGGCTGCGCCAAGGGCGTGCTGCACAAGCGTTTCGCCGATTTCGACGCTTTCCTCGCCGAGCTCGTCGACGACCGCGTCGCCCGGATCGAGGACCAGGCCACCGCCCTGCGCCGGTCCGCCGGGACCGGCGGCGTGGCCGACAACCTCACCGGCGCGCTGATCGACCTGTTCGACCCGGTCACCGTGGCGGTCGTCAGCCTGATCATCTTCCGGGACGAGTTGCGCGCCCGACTGCGCCGAACCAGGCCGCCGCACAGCATCCCGGTCCTGGCGGAGGCCCGTGCCATGATCGCCCGCTACCTCACCGACGAGTGCGAGATGGGCCGCATCGCGACCGATGCCGACACCGACTCGCTCGCGCTCGCCCTGATCGGGGCCGGGCACCTGCTGTTCACCGCCCGGGACGGCACCCCGCCGGCTGCCGGAGCTGTCGGCGAGGTCGTCACCACCATCGTCGCCGATGTCGTACAACGACGGCTGCTCTGAATCCCCGGCGGCCACCACCGGACGACTCGTCGATGACAACACCCTCTACCGCGGCCATTCCCCCGACGCTGCTGAACGCGGTCGTGACGATCGGCCGTCAGGCCGGGCTGTCGGTCTCGGCCTGGTTCTCGGGGACGGGACTCGATCCCGGACTCCTCCACGACGTCCATGTCCGCGTGTCCTTGGACCAAGCCAGGACAGTGCTGCGCAGAGCCGTCGCGGCGCTGCCCGGTCGACCTCTCGGCATCGAGGTCGGAGCCCATGACGCGTTCGGGGTCGTCGACGAAGTGCACCGGGCTTCCGGCAGCCTTGCCGACTTCACCGCGGAAGGTCTGGACGGGGACGAGTGCGAACTGCACCTTCGAGAGCGCCGGCCGGACCCCGTCCTGCTCCCGTTCTCGCGGTGTGCGGGAACCTGATCAGCCCCGCGCGGACCAGACCCGGCGTCGTCGCCGCCGTGGAGGCGCTGCTGAACGCGCACCTCCAGCGCCCACTTACCATGACCGAGATCGCCGCGCGGATGCACATCAGCGAGCGCACGTCGCGCCGGCGGCTCGCCGAGGCGGACGACCACTTCGGTGCCATCCGCGACCGCGTCCGCGAGCGACGCGCGACCGCGCTGCTCCGGCACTCCACCCTGGCGATCTTGGCGGTGGCCGCCGAAGTCGGCTTCAGCGATGGGCGCGAGTTCCGCCGCGCCCATCGGCGTTGGACCGGCCGGACGCCCCTTGCCGCCCGCACCTCCGGCGGCGGGTAGCCGCACTCCGCGAGACCACGGCCAGTGCGGTGACTCGCGTCCCGCACCGGGACGTCGCCGTCGCACGAGCAGGACAGCCGTGATCAGTCCGACTCGGCGGTCGGACGGCTCGGGTCCTCCGGACTCGCGGGCAACGTGGTGGCACCGTCCGCCAAGCGCGCACGGGCGCGGTGGTAGCGCTTCTCGACGGGTACGGCCTTCGTCGCCTTGGGCAGCCCCATGGCCGGCGTCCCGACGAACATGCTCTCGGCGCGCTCGACGATGAAGGTCTCGTGCCAAACCCCGACCGCCTCGGGGTGCTCCTTCGCCATCGCGTTGAACCTCGTCCACGCCGGTCGATGACTCAGCGACCCGGCGGACGCGTAGGCGTAGAGCTTGTCGACCGAGGACCAGTACTGCACGGCGAACGGCCCTTTGCGGTTGACCAGGAACTCGTAGCCGAGCAGTCCCGAGTCCGGGTCGTCGGCGAGCTCGCGCATCATCGCCGGCATGGCGAAGAAGACCGGCAGGCAGAGATCAGGCCGCCACCACTGGTTGAACGTCATACCGATGTGGAACACCACCAGCTCACCGTCGTACTGATGCGTAACCCTTCCTGGGGCGATCTTCGCCATTTCTCCTCCGTGATTCGGGCAGTGGCACCGTCGACGCATCCCGCGCCGGCTCGTCGTCAGTCGGGATCGGCACCGATGACGGGAGCGGCCCGGCGTTGTGGAGATGTCGCGGTTCCCCCGATGGCCTTCCCGAATTGACGTCTGACGAACGAGAACCAGTTCACCGCCCGGCGGGTGTTCGTGTGGAGGACATCAACGGCCACCACGGGGGGCGAACCGGACACGTTCCGCTCGCTGACGGCGCGAACCACGGCACGCCGCGTTTGTGGATGCCGTACGTGCCCCGGGGGAAGTACCCGTTCCACCGGAATCGAGGTGGTGGGTCGTCGCGTCGTACCGGCCATTGCGAAGTGGCGCGCGGACCGGGCGGCACGTCACCCGGCTTGGGCCGCGTGCACCGCTTCGGCGACCGTGCGGAGCGTCGCGATCAGGTCGTCGCCGAGCGGGAAGACGCCGACGTGGTCCGCGCCGGCGTCCCGGTGGGCCAGCAACCGCGCCGCGACAGTGGCCGGGTCGCCGTGGGCGACGAGCGCGTCGATGAGGCGGTCGCTACCGCCGTGGGAGAGGTCGTCGTCGGTGAAGCCGAGCCGGTGGAGGTTGGCCGCGTAGTTGGTGATGCCCAGCGCGGCTCCGCCCGGTCCGGACCGGGCGATCGCACGGGCCCGCCCGGCGTCGGGCTCGACGAGGGCGAAATGACCGGGCAGCAGCAGTGCACCCGCACCGAGGATCGAGCGCGCCTGCCGGGTGTGCTCGGGGGGCACCAGGCACGGAATGGTCCCGGCGGTGCGGTCACGGGCCAGGCGCAGCATCTTCGGCCCGAGCGCGGCCACCACCGTGCGGTCGGCCGGGACGCCCGCCTGGGCGAGCCGGTCCAAGTAGGACACCAGCGTGGCGTACGGCGAGGTGTACCCGGCGTCGACCTCGCGGTGCCCGACCCCGACACCGAGCAGGAACCGGCCGGGGTGCCTCGCTTCGATCCGGTGGTACGAGGCGGCGACGGTGTCCGCGTCGGCGGTCCAGATGTTCACCACGCTCGTTCCGACGGCCATTCGGGTGGTCGCGTCGAGCAACCGCTCCGCGAAGGCGAGGTCGGCCGGTGGCGAGGCGTCCAGCCAGAGCGTGCCGTAACCGGCTCGTTCGAGTTCCGACGCACCTTCCGGGGTGGCTTCGTGCGCGCGCAGGTGGACGCCGAGCAGGCCGAGGTCGATGTTCATGCCCCCGACTCCAGCACGACGGCCCGAGGCGGGCCAGGACCAGGGCTGACGCGCGGCGATAACCTGACGGCATCATCGCAGGGGAGGGCCGGTGGAACTACGGGCGTTGCGGTACTTCGCCACGGTCGCCGACGAGCTGCACTTCGGCCGGGCGGCCGACCGGCTGCACATCGCCCAGCCGGCGGTGAGCAGGCAGATCGCGCGGCTGGAGCGCGAGCTGGGTGTCCGGCTGTTCGACCGCTCACCGCAGCGGGTCCGGCTGACGGCGGCCGGGCACCGGGTGCTCGACGCGGCGCGGGAGGCGCTCGCCGCCGCCGACCGGGTCCGGGCCGTGGCGCGTGAGCAGGCCGGTGTCATGCGCATCGGGACGGGTGCCGGGCAGTTCACCGCCCGCCTGGAACGGGGGATCGACGCGTTGCGGGAGCGGGCCGCCGCGCTCGACGTCGTGCTCGTCCACCTGCCGTTGCCCGCGCGCCTGGACGCCCTGCGGCAGGGGGAGATCGACCTGGCGCTGACGCGCGGGGTGCGTTCGGCACCGGGGGTGCGGGTGCTGCCGGCGTGGACCGAGTCCCTGTTCGCGGTGGTGTCCGCGCGGCATCCCGCCGCCGGTGGTGCGGTCGTCGGCGTGGCGGAGCTGGCCGCCGACCCCTTCCGGGCTTCCCAGGACCACGACCTGGCCGTGCTCACCGCGCTGCGGGAGGCCGGGGTCCAGGTGCGGCCGGGCCACCGGGCGGGGACCGTGCAGGACACGATCGTCGAGGTCGGCTCCGACCCGCGCGGCTGGACGGTGCTGCTCGCCGATCAGGTGGCCGAGATCCGGTCGACCCGGGTGCGCGCGATCCCGCTCGCGCCGCGCACGACGGTCGTCGGCAGCGTCGCCGTCCCGGACGATCTCCCGTCCACCTGCGGGGCGGCCCACCGGGCGGCCTTCGGCGACTGATGCCGTGCGTCGCCTGGTCGCGCCCATCGGGCGTCTGCACCGCGCCTGTGGGGTGCGGCACCGATCTCAAGGAGTCGTCGGCACGGTCGCCGTGGACGAAGTCGCGGGCCGCCGGGCGCAGGGCCCGCGTGCGCAGAAATCCCGCCAGGAGGCGTCGATGTCGCCAACGGTGCGCGCGCCGTGCGCGATCGCCGCGGATCAGTGCGCCGGCGCGGAGTTGTGGCACCTCACCGGGCCTCGTCCTCGGACGATCAATGCGGAAGAAAACGATCACTTTGGGATCGGCGACAGGCAGTTCACGGCTCGCGGAACCGACTCCTGAACGGAGTCGGAAACCGAACTGATCTTCACGTTCTAAATCGATCTTCCAGTGGGATCGGTCTCGCCTTCCGTCACGGAAAGCGCACTCCAGCCGGGGGTGTGGGGGGTCGATGCGTAATGCATCGACGTGTTCACCCGGTCTCGCTACTACTTCTGCGGCTTCCTTGACAGTCCGTCGGACGGCTGGCATCCTCGTGGAAAAGTGATCTGCATCGCAAGATCACCGGATCATCAGCCCCGGCCTTGGGGAAGGCCGACCTGGGGCGAATCCGTTGCACGGGGGGAAACATTGCGGTCCGTCCTGATCTGTTGACGTCCTGGTGACGATGTTTCCTGTGCTGCGATTCGGGAACCGCGGATTTCCCGCTGCCCTTTCCTGCGGGAGTCTAAGTGCGCCGGCGGCGCACCACGTCGAAAACTTGCAATTGGGGGGTTCATGACTGTCGAGCCTGTCGCGGTCGTCGGAGTCGGCTGCGCGCTGCCCGGTGGGGTGTCCAGCGCGCCGGATCTGGTGGCCGCCCTGCGGGACGGCCGCGACTGCGTCACCGAGATCCCCCCTGAGCGCTGGGACGTCGAGGCGTTCTACTCCCCGGACTCCGTGCGGCCGGGGAAGACGATCGCGCGGCACGGGGGTTTCGTCAGCGGTGTCGACGAGTTCGACGCCGGCTTCTTCGGCATCTCCGGTGCCGAGGCCGCGCGGATGGACCCGCAGCAGCGACTGGTGTTGCAGACCGTCTGGCAGGCGCTGGAGCACGCCGGGCAGAGCCCGGAAGAGCTCAAGGGCAGTGACGCGGCCGTGTTCGTCGGCGCGTCGAACACCAACAGCCACTTCTCGCGCAAGCTGCACGAGGACGGCCTCGCCGGCCTCACCGGCTACGACACGACCAGCGACGCGATCAGCGTGATCGCGGGCAGGCTGGCGAGCTTCCTCGGGCTGCGGGGTCCGTGCCTGACGGTGGACACGGCCTGTTCCGGTTCGCTGGTCGGCCTCCACCTCGCCCGGCAGAGCCTCCTGAGCGGCGAGTGCGACACGGCGATCGTCGTCGGCATCAACGTGCTGCTGTTCCCGGACGTGCACATCGCGTTCTCCAAGGGGGGCCTGCTCTCACCGACCGGGCGCTGCGCGGCCTTCGACGCCTCCGCTGACGGCTACGTGCGCAGCGAGGGCTGCGTGGCGGTGCTGCTGCGCCGCGAGTCGTCGGCGATCGAACGCGGTGACCGGATCGTCGCGAGCGTCCTCGGCACCGCGGTCAACCACCACGGTCGCTCGATCGGCATCACCGCCCCCGACGGCAAGGCCCAGGAACGGGTGATGCGCACGGCGCTGACCCGGGCGGGCGTGCGGCCGGCCCAGATCGGCTACCTCGACGCCCACGGCACCGGCACGCCGGTCGGCGACCCGGTGGAGATGAGCTCGATCGTCGCGGTGTACGGCGAGTCCCGGCCGGTCGGGCAGCCGCTGCACGTCGGCTCGGCGAAGAGCAACTTCGGCCACCTCGAAGCGGGCGCGGGCCTGCTCGGCCTGGTCAAGGCCGCGCTGTCGCTGGACCACGAGACCATCTTCCCGAGCCTGCACTTCGAGCGGTGGAACCCGAAGATCGACCTGCGCGGTGCCGACATCGCGGTCCCGACCGCGCCGGTCGCGTGGCCGCGCGACGACCGGCCCCGGCTCGCCTGCGTGAACTCCTTCGGCTACAGCGGCACCAACGCGTGCGTGATCCTGCGCGAAGCGCCCGCGCGGCCTCCCGAGGCCGAGGAGCGGACGCACGAGCTGCTCGTGCTGTCGGCGAAGTCGGAGGAGGGCTTGGGCGAGCTCGCGGGCCGCTGGGCCGACTTCCTGTCCGCCGCCGACTCCCCGGCCCTGGCCGAAGCGGCCTTCACCGCTGCGGCGGGCCGTGCCCTGCTGCGGCACCGCGTCGCGGTGGTCGGCACCGGAGCGGCGGGCGTCGCCGAGAGCCTGCGGCGCTGGGGCGTCCGGCGCGGCAGCGCCTCCGTCGTGGACGGGCGGGCGCGCAAGAACGCCAAGGTGGCCTTCGTGTTCACCGGCCAGGGTTCCCAGTACCAGGGCATGGGGCGCGAGCTGTACGACCGCGAGCCGGTGTTCGCCTCGGCGATCGACCGGTGCGCCGCGGTGATGGATTCCGAACTCGGCGAGCCGCTGGCGGACGTCCTCTTCGGCGAGCTCGGCGGTTCCGGTCCCGACGACACCACGTTCGCGCAGCCCGCGCTGTTCGCGATCGAGTACGCGCTCGCGGAACTGCTGCGGTCGTGGGGGGTCGAGCCCGCCGTGGTGATCGGGCACAGCGTCGGCGAGGTCGCCGCCGCGTGCGTCAGCGGCCTGCTGGAGTTCGAGGACGCGGCCCGGTTCAGCGTGGTGCGCGGCAGGCTGATGGGCGCGCTGCCCCGCCAGGGCGGGATGCTCGCCGTCGCCGCCGCCGAGGACGTCGTGGGGGAGTGGGTGGCGGGCCGGGGGGACGTCGTCATCTCCGGCGTCAACGGCCCGCTCAGCGTGGTCGTGTCCGGTGCGGTGGACGCGGTCGGCGAGATCGCCCGGCTGGCCGGGGAACGGGGGGTGCGGACCACGGCGCTGAAGGTCTCGCACGCCTTCCACTCGCCCTTGATGGAGCCGGTGCTCGCCGAGCTGGAGGAGTTCGCCGCCACGCTCCGCACCGGCCGGCCCCGCATCCCGATCGTCTCGACCCTCACCGGCCGGGCCATGACCGGTGACGAAGGTCCGGAGTACTGGAGCAGGCAGGCCCGGGAGGCGGTGCGCTTCTACGACGGAATGCGGGCGGTGGTCGGGTTCGACTGCCCGGCGCTGGTCGAGATCGGCCCGCACCCGACGCTGTCGCCGGTCATCGCGGGAGCCTTCGGTGCCACCGACACCCGGTTCGTCACGACCCTGCGTCGCGATCGCCGGGACGTCGCCAACCTGCTGCGGACGGCGGGGGAGCTGTTCGTCACGGGCGTCCCGCTGGAGCCCGCCCGGCTGTTCGGGGACTCGCCGCGCCGGCGGTTGACGGCACCGCTGTACCCGTTCCGCCGGGACCGCTACTGGTTCTCGCCGAACGGGCCCAGGACCACCTCTTCCGCGCCGTCCGGGGCGGAGGTCCCGGAGCGGGCCGTGGCCACGGAGCCCGAGGTGCCCGCCGGCACCGCCCGGCTCGCCCTCGCCACGACGCTGGGCACGACCACGCCGTGGGTCGACCACCGCGTCCTCGGCAAGACGGTGTTCCCCGCGAGCGGGTACCTGGAGCTCGCCGTCCGCGCCGCGCTCGACGGGGTGCCGCGCCCGATCGTGCTGCGTGACGTCGTCTTCGTCCGCCCGCTCGTGCTGGCACCCCGGAAGAAGGTGGGCGTCGAGGTCACCCTGGACGCGGCGCGGGACGGCGCGCGGTTCGTCGTCGGCCGGCGCGGCGGCGAGGACGAGGTGGTCGAGCACTGCCGAGGCACGCTCGAACCCGCCGGAGCCGCCGTCGACGGCACGCCGGTGCGGCTCGACGACCTGCGCACGCGGCTGGTGACCGGCCTCGCCGCCGGCCGCTTCTACAGCCGGCTGCGCGAAGCGGGCCTGGAGTACGGTGCCGGCTTCTCCACCGTGCGCGAGCTGTGGACCGGCGAGGAGGGCAGCGGGGAGGCGCTCGGCCGGATCACGGTGGTGCCCGACGGCGCACCCGCCGAGGAGCACGAGCACCGGCTCAGCACCATGCTCGACGGCGCGCTGCACGTGGTGGCGGCGGCGGTCGGCACGCTGGCCTCGCAGGCGCTGGACGGGGCCTACGTCCCGGCTCGGCTGGGTCGTCTCGCGCTGGCCGGTCCGCTGCCCGCCCAGGTGTGGAGCCACGCGAGCGTGCGGCTCGACGACGCCGGCACGGTCGCCGTGGCCACCGTGCGGGTGGTCGACGACGAGGGCGTCGTGCTGGTGGCACTGGACGACGCCGAAGTCCGGCACGTCTCGGCGCTGTCCGGCGACGGGGCGGCGCTGCCCGGCGCGTTGCGGCGGGCGGGGGACGCCCGCGTGCGGCTCGTGGACACGCTCGGCTCGCTCACCAGGGACAAGCAGCTCACCGTCGTGACGGCGTGGGTCGTCGACGAGGTGAGGGAAACCTTGGGCAGGCTCGCCGCCGAGTACGAGTACGAGCTCGACGTGAGCAGCCTCGACCCGTCGTCGGCACTGCTGGAGATCGGCCTCGACTCGCTGATGATCACCGACTTCCAGCGCCGCATCCAGGAGAAGCTCGACTTCCGCTTCAAGGCCATGGAAGCCGTCGAGTACCAGAGCATGGCCGACCTCGCCGAGTACATCCTCGACAACGTGCTCGTGGTCGCGCCCGCCTCGAACGACTGACGCCATCCACCACCGGCAAGGAGAGGGGAGCGCGCCACCGTGCTCGACTCCAAGTTCGTCAACGACCACATCGACTCGCACCTGGACAAGCGTCAGGTCAACAAGGTCCAGCACAGCTTCCCGTCGCCGCGCTACTGGACCGAGCAGTCCGTCCCGGTGGCGGGCATCGCCGAGGACCGGCACCGAATCCGGGACGCGGGCCGCTCCACACCGCTGAACCTCTACGTCGGTGTGCCGTACTGCATCAAGACCAACCCGGGCAAGTGCGGCTACTGCCTGTTCCCGGTCGAGGAGTTCCAGGGCAACGAAGCGCTGGAAACCTACTTCGACTACCTCCGGCGCGAAGCCGCGATGTACCGGAGCGCGTTCGAGGGGGCGACGCTCGGCGGCGTGTACTTCGGCGGCGGAACGTCGAACCTGTACAAGGAACCGATGTACCCCAGGCTGATGGACCTCGTGCGGGACCTGTTCCCCACCATCGCTCCGGACGCCGACCTCACCCTGGAGGGCATTCCGCAGTTGTTCTCCCGCAGCAAGGTCGAGGCGATCCGCGACGCCGGGATGAACCGGATCAGCATGGGCGTGCAGCAGATCAACGAGCGGCTCAACAAGCTCAGCGGGCGCAAGCAGACGCTCAAGCACACCGTCCAGAGCCTGGAGTGGGCGCGGGAGTTCGGTCTCGCGGCCAACCTCGACCTCATCTTCGGCTGGCCGCAGCAGACGGTCCGCACCATGGTCGAGGACCTGGAGCAGGTCGTCTCGTGGGGAGTCCACGACCTCACCCACTACGAGCTCAACGTGGGCGGCCCGACGGACTTCGCGCTCAACCGGTTCCACGAGTTGCCGTCGCCGCTGGGCAACCTGGAGATGTACCGCGTGGCCCGCGACCTGCTCAAGTCGCACGGCTACGAGCAGCTCACCGCCTACAACTTCCGCAAGCCCGGCGACCCGGTCGGCCGCGACTACGAGGAAGGCGTCGTGCCCCGGCTGGACAACCTCGACTCCGTCGGGCTCGGCTACGCGGCGATCTCGTTCTTCGGCGACACGGCGCTGGAGGACGGCCGGTCGTGGTCGTTCATCAACCAGCGCGACCTCGGTCGCTACAAGGAGATGATCGACGAGGGTGAGTTCCCGATCGAGCAGGGTTTCGGGCACACCAGGCAGGACTGGGGCCTCGCGATGCTGTTCCGCAACCTGCTCGGGCTCAGTGTCAGCCGCACCGGGTACCGCGAGGCGTTCGGCGCGGACGTGTACGAGGAGTACCGGACGATCTGGGACGCGCTCGGCGAGCGGGAACTCGTCGAGGTCACTCCGGAGGCGATCACGCTCGTCGACGACGGCCCGTTCTACACGCCGATGATCCAGGGGCTGCTCGCCGAGGAGCGGTACCGGGTGCTGCGCGAACGCGAGATCAGCACGAAACCGGTCGACTCCGGTGACAAGGTGGTGCTCGACCTCGCCTCTCCGCGACCGCTCGCGCGTGCGGCAGCGGGGACGGCCGAGTGAGCGACGCGATCGCGGCGGAAGTGCGGCGCACCGGTGACCTCCCGCTGGCGGGCAAGCGGCTGGTGGTCACCGGCGGTGCCCGCGGTATCGGTGCCGCGGTCGTGCGGCTCGCCGTGGAGCAGGGCGCGGACGTGGTCTTCAGCTACCGCCACAGCGTCGACGCGGCCAGGGCGCTGTGCGCGGAGCTGAACCGCGACCACCCGGACCGGAACTGCCTCGCCCTGCCCGCCGAGGTGACCGACCAGCACGCGGTCGCGGCGTTCGCGGACGCCGCGCTGGAGGCGCTCGGGACGCTGGACGTGCTGGTCAACAACGCCGGAGTCGTCCACGACCACGCGTTCGCCCGCCTGTCGCGGCACCACTGGGACGACATGATCGAGACCAACCTGGGCGGTCTGTTCACCGTCACCCAGCCGTTGGTGATGCCGATGGTGAAGCAGCGCCACGGCGCGGTCGTCAACGTCAGCTCGGTGGTCGGTGTGCACGGCGCGTCGGGGCAGGTCGGGTACGCCGCGTCCAAGGCGGGGGTCATCGGGTTCACCAAGGCGCTGTCCAAGGAGATCAGCCGGTTCGGCGTCACCGTGAACGCGGTGGCACCGGGCCTGGTCGAGACCGACATGACGGCGGACCTCCCGGCCGAGCGCCTCGACGAGGTCAAGGCGCGCATCCCCACCGGGCGGCTGGGGACGCCGGTGGACGTCGCGCACGCGATCTGCTTCCTCGCTTCCGACCGGGCCCGCTACATCACCGGGCAGGTTGTCGAAGTTGCGGGAGGATTGGTCCTATGAGCGCGGATGACAACTGGGACGACGGTGCCGAGCACGCGGTGCCGGTGCCCGTGGACGACACCGAGGTCCCGTCCTTCTGGCGGTCGCTCGGCCTGCCGGGGCTCGCCGACGTGCACGTGCACTTCATGCCCGACTGGCTGATGCAGCGGGTGTGGGCGCACTTCGACAAGGCGGGGCCGCTGGTCGGCCGCGAGTGGCCGGTGCGCTACCGCTGGCCCGACGACGAGCGGGTGGCGTACCTGCGCCAGCTCGGCGTGCGCCGGTTCAGCGCCCTGTCCTACGCCCACCGGCCCGGTCTGGCCGTCGAGCTCAACGAGTGGGCGCACGAGTTCGCCCGCGCGACGCCCGGCTGCCTGCGGTCGGCGACCTTCTTCCCCGAACCCGGTGTCGTGGACTACGTGTCCGACGCACTGGAATCGGGTGCCGAGGTCTTCAAGGTGCACCTCCAGGTCGGCCGGTTCGGGCCGAACGCGCCCGAGCTGGACCCGGTGTGGGGCCTGCTGGCCGAGGCGGGCGTGCCGATCGTGGTGCACGCGGGCCACGTGCCGATCGGGAACGAGCACACCGGGCCGGACCCGCTCGGCGCGCTGCTGGCCCGGCACCCCCGGCTCGCGGTGGTCGTGGCGCACATGGGCATGCCCGACTACGAACCCTTCCTGCGCATGGCCGAGGAGTACGAGCGGGTCGCGCTGGACACCACGATGGCGTTCACCTCGTTCTTCGAGGAGCTCATCCCGTTCCCGCGCGAGCTGCTCCCCAGGCTGCACGACCTCGGCATGGCCGGCAAGGTGCTGCTGGGCAGCGACTTCCCGAACTTCCCCTGGACGTACGCCGACCAGGTGGCGGGGCTCGCGCGACTCGGCGTGGACGAGGACTGGCTGCGGGCGGTGTGCTGGCACAACTTCGACGGGTTGTTCGGGCCGTCGCGGGATTCCGTGGGGTCGGCGGCGGAGTCGACCGGCAGGTGAGCCGCAGGTGACCTGCGGTGGGCAGAGGAAAGCCGCCGCGATGACCGTGGCCGCGCGACCTCGCCGGAAGCGCCTGTCCGGGGGTCTCGGCGGCAGGTGCGCCGCCGAGGATCGCGGCCACGAGCGGTTCCGGGCCCCGGCGCGTGGCCGACGTGGAGAAGTCGGCGCTGCCACCCGCCGTGCCGAGCGGGACCGGCGCGAGCGGATCGCGGTAGCGGAGGCCGCCGCGCCTCTGGCGGACCACTGCCGTGTCGCGGTCCGGCGCTGAGTCGAACTCGACTCGACCGGCGAGCAGTGTCACCGGACAGGGTGAACGGCGTTGTGCTCGCGGGAAAAAGCGTTGTGCTCGCGGAAGTGGTCGTGCAGGTTGGGCACCATGGCGGTGAGGCCGGCTCTGCCGTGGTCAAGCGTTCGTTCTCACTGCGGCGGGACGACTGTTCCCTTGTGCCGCAGGGTGCCCGCGCCAACGGTGGCGGTGTGGTCGCGGTGCGGAGGGACTGCGATCTCCCGTATTCGTGACGACGACCGGAAAAGGGCGCGTCGCGCGTACCGGGATGACCGGCCGAGCGGGGAGCGGTGGTCGGGACATCGCGCCGTGACGGGTGATCGTGGTTCGGCGTGGGTGGGGGCTCCGCGCGGCTCGGATGCCGGGTGGAACCCGTGACCCGGGGTGGAACCTGCGGGTTGTGTGGACCCGCTACCGTGTCGGAGCCGTACGTGGTAATGGTTTCCAGCTCCTTAATGGACCGACCTGCGAGAGCCTCTCGATTGGCGGCCGGTGATCGCCTTGTGGCCGCTTCGCCCCAGTGCGGTCAGTCGGGCTCTACGGTACCTTGCCCTTTCGGGCAGGGCCTCTGAGCTGCGCAAACATGGCAAATATGCATTGTCGCTCACCTTTTCCGGTGAGGTTTCCGCATTCCCCGAAGTCGCTCCGCGTTCTCCCGGGTAAGTTGGCGAAGGCGAAGTGATCAAAATCACAATGGGTGTTCGTCGGGGAAACTTGTGGTCCACACTCGGAAATGGTGGGACTGGGGGAAAACGGTTTCGACGCGGTACCGATCGGCGGCGTGCGAGCACGGCGTGGGCCGAGGGCGGTAGCCCGTCCCGATTGACCGGCGTGGTGCCGTGGCCACCTCCAACCGCACTCGGCACTTGACGGGTGCCATTGCGCGGACACCGGTTTGCCCTGCACAGTGCAGTGCAATGGGCGGCCCGGGTTCGCGCACACCGCAGGTGAGCGACCATGGGGGGGGCTGGTGGTTCAGCGGGTCTTCCGGCTCCATGACCGACTGAGGAGCCAGCAGTGCGCATTCTTGTGATCGAGAACGACCGGGCCGAGGCGGCGTCCCTGGCGAGCGGGATGTCGCGGCACGGGTACGAGGTGTCCGTGGCGAGCACCGGTGCCGCGGCGCTCAAGGCGTTCCACCAGGCGGAATTCGTCTTGCTGAGCCTGGAACTGCCCGACATCGACGGGCTGGAGGTGTGCCGCAGCATCCGCGCGGCCGGCGACCTGCCGGTCATCGCGGTGACCCGGCGCGACACCGAGTTGGACCGGGTGCTCGGCCTCCAGGCGGGTGCCGACGACTACTTGGCCAAGCCGTACGGCTTCCGCGAGCTGCTGGCCAGGATGGACGCGGTGCTGCGCAGGACGCGGCCCGCCCCGTCGGTGCCGAAGCAGGTTTCGCGCGGGCGGTTGCGCATCGACGGCCACACCAGGGAGGTGCGCCTGGGCGACAAGCGGGTGGTGGTGACCCGCAAGGAATTCGACCTGCTGTTCCTGTTGGCGTCCCAACCGGACATCGTGGTCTCCCGCAAGCAGTTGATGTCGCGGGTGTGGGCGGAGACGTGGATGGAGTCCGCGCGCACGATAGACACCCACGTCAGCAGCCTGCGCAGCAAGCTCGGGTCGCGGGACTGGATCATCACCGTGCGCGGCGTCGGGTTCCGGATGGGCTCCGCGGACCACGCGACCGCCGGCTTTGACGAGTCGTGACGGGAGTTGACACAGCTCTGTACCGCAGCGCCTTGACCGGTCGGAGCCCGGCGGCCGACGATGAGAACAGGTCCACCGGATGCCTTGCGAGCGGGGAATAAGCGGTTGCTCCCGCGTTCCCGGTGGAAGTCGCCGACAGCGTCGTCGGCACCGAATTCGTGTGCGACGTATTGGGGGATGCACGGATGCACAGCACCTTGATCGTAGCCAGGATGGACCCGGGGTCCGGCGCGGACGTGGCACGGCTGTTCGGCGATTTCGACGCCACCGACGTGCCGCACCGCATGGGCACCCGCAGACGCCAGCTCTTCTCCTACCGGGGCCTGTACTTCCACTTGCAGGACTTCGACTCCGACAACGGCGGCGAGCTGATCGAGGAAGCCAAGTCCGACCCGGGGTTCGTCGGCATCAGCGAGGGCCTCAAGCCGTTCATCGAAGCCTACGACCCGATCACCTGGCGCTCGCCCAAGGACGCCATGGCGCAGCGCTTCTACGCCTGGGAAGGCAGCAGGTGAGCGGCCGGCGAGTGGTGATCACCGGCATCGGCGTGACCGCGCCGGGCGGGATCGGCACCAAGGCGTTCTGGGACCTGCTCACCGCCGGCCGCACCGCGACCCGGCTGATCAGCACCTTCGACGCGACCGGCTTCCGCTCCAGGATCGCCGCGGAGATCGACTTCGACGCCGAGCGCAGCGGCCTGTCGCCGCAGCAGGTCCGGCGGATGGACCGGGCCGCCCAACTGGCCGTGGTCTCGGCGCGGGAGGCGATGACGGACTCCGGACTGGTCTTCGTCGACCTCGACCCGCACCGGATCGGGGTCACCATCGGCAGCGCGGTCGGTGCCACCATGGGGCTGGACCAGGAGTACCGGGTGGTCTCCGACGGCGGCAGGTTGGAGCTGGTCGACCACCGGTACGCGGTCCAGCACCTCTACGACCACTTCGTGCCCAGCTCGTTCGCCGCCGAGGTGGCCTGGGAGGTCGGCGCGGAGGGCCCCGCGTCGGTCGTCTCCACCGGCTGCACCTCGGGCATCGACGCGGTGGGGCACGCGGTCGACCTGATCCGCGAGGGCAGCGCCGACGTGGTGGTGGCCGGTGCCACCGACGCACCGATCTCGCCGATCACCCTGGCCTGCTTCGACGCGATCAAGGCCACCACCCCGCGCAACGACGAACCGGACACCGCGTCGCGGCCGTTCGACCGGTCCCGCAACGGTTTCGTCCTCGGTGAGGGCTCGGCGGTGTTCGTGCTGGAGGAGCTGGGCGCGGCGCAGCGCCGGGGCGCGCACGTCTACGCCGAGGTCGCCGGCTACGCCACGCGCTGCAACGCCTTCCACATGACCGGTCTGCGCCCCGACGGGACGGAGATGGCCGAGGCGATCCGGGTCGCCCTCGACGAGGCCCGGGTGGACCCCACGGCGGTCGACTACATCAACGCGCACGGCTCCGGCACCAAGCAGAACGACCTGCACGAGACCGCCGCGTTCAAGCGCGCCCTCGGCGAGCACGCCCGGCGCACCCCGATCAGCTCCATCAAGTCGATGGTGGGCCACTCCCTGGGTGCCATCGGCTCCATCGAGATCGCCGCCTCGGCGCTGGCGATGGAGCACGGCGTGGTCCCGCCCACGGCCAACCTGCACACCCCGGACCCGGAGTGCGACCTGGACTACGTCCCGGTCACCGCCCGGCAGCACCGCACCGACACCGTGCTGAGCGTCGGCAGCGGCTTCGGCGGCTTCCAGAGCGCCATCGTGCTCGCCCGACCCGATCGGAGGGCGGCATGACCACCGCCACCGCCGGGAAACCGAAGGTCGTCGTCACCGGCATCGGTGCCGCCGCGCCCAACGGCCTCGGCACCCACGACTACTGGTCGGCCACCAGGGTCGGCCGCAACGCCATCGGCCGGGTCACCCGGTTCGACCCGACGGCCTACCCGGCGCGGCTGGCCGGGGAGATCACCGGTTTCACCGCGGCCGACCACCTGCCGAGCAGGCTGCTGCCGCAGACCGACCGGATGACCAGGATCGCCCTGGCCGCCGCCGACTGGGCGCTCACCGACGCCAAGGTCGACCCGTCCTCCTTCGACCCCTACGACATGGGCGTGATCACCGCCAGCTCCTCGGGCGGGTTCGAGTTCGGCGAGAACGAGTTGCGCAAGCTGTGGAGCATGGGCAGCCAGCACGTCAGCGCCTACCAGGCGTTCGCCTGGTTCTACGCGGTCAACAGCGGGCAGATCTCCATCCGCAACGGCATGAAGGGCCCCAGCGGGGTGGTGGTCAGCGACCAGGCCGGCGGGCTGGACGCCCTGGCCCAGGCGCGCAGGCAGATCCGCAAGGGCACCCGGCTCATCCTCTCCGGCAGCATCGACGCCCCGATCTGCCCGTGGGGCTGGGTGGCGCAGCTCGCGGGCGGCCGGCTCAGCACCGTCGAGGACCCCGAGCGCGCGTTCGTGCCGTTCGACCGGGCCGCCGCCGGGCACGTGCCGGGGGAGGGTGGGGCGATGCTGGTGCTGGAGGACGCCGACCGGGCCGCCGAGCGCGGTGCCCGCGCCTACGGCGAGCTGGCGGGCTACGGGGCCACCTTCGACCCCGCGCCCGGCTCCGGTCGGGAACCGGGACTGCGCCGCGCGGCGGAGCTGGCCCTGGCCGACGCGGGGGTGGCCGCCGACGAGGTCGACGCGGTGTTCGCCGACGCGGCCGGGGTGCCCGAGCTCGACCGGGTCGAGGCGGGGGTGATCGTCGACCTGTTCGGCCCGCGCGGGGTGCCGGTCACCGCGCCCAAGACCATGATCGGCAGGCTCTGCTCGGGAGCGGCCCCGCTCGACGTGGCCACCGCGCTGCTGGCCATCGAGGAAGGCATCATCCCGCCCACCACCAACACCTCGCCCGACCCGGGGCTGGAACTCGACCTGGTGCTGCACCAGCCCAGGCCCGCCTCCGTGCACACCGCCCTGGTGCTGGCCAGGGGCTACGGCGGGTTCAACTCGGCCGTGGTCGTGCGCGCCGTCCGCTGACCCCGCGCCGCGCGGCACCGCACCGCGCGGGGGTCGCGGACCTCACGGTCCTTTGTGGACTGTCCGCAGCAGACTTGACGACTTCGAAACGCGAGGGGAAAGCCATGTCCGAACAGAGGTTCACCGTGAACGACCTGACCCGCATTCTGGCCGACGGGGCGGGCACCGACGAGACCGTCGACCTCGGCGGCGACATCCTGGACTCCGACTTCGAGAAGCTGGGCTACGAGTCGCTGGCGCTGCTGGAGACCTGCGGCCTGATCGAGCGGGAGTTCGGCATCACCCTCGACGACGACACCATCACCGAGCACCGGACGCCGCGCGCCATGGTCGACGCGGTCAACGCCAAGCTGGCCGCCACCGTCTGACGGGCGGCGCGGACACCTGGCGACAACACGAGGAGGACTGGGCATGACGCAGGACAAGCCGGTCGCGCTGGTCACCGGAGCCACCAGTGGCATCGGCTTGGCCGTCGCGCGGCTGCTGGGCACCACCGGGCACGCGGTCTTCATCGGTGCTCGCGGTGCCGATGCCGTGGCGGCCACCGCGGCCGAGTTGCGCGCCGAGGGCCACGACGTCGACGGGACCACGGTGGACGTGCGGTCGGGGACCGCGGTCAAGGACTTCGTGCGGGCCGCCGTCGACCGCTACGGACCGGTCGACGTGCTGGTCAACAACGCGGGCCGCAGCGGGGGCGGGGTCACCGCCGAGATCGCCGACGAGCTGTGGGACGACGTGATCGAGACCAACCTCGGCAGCGTCTTCCGGATGACCAGGGAGGTGCTGACCGCCGGCGGCATGAGGGAGAAGGCGCGCGGCCGGATCGTCAACATCGCCTCCACCGCGGGCAAGCAGGGCGTGGTGCTCGGCGCGCCGTACTCGGCGTCCAAGCACGGCGTCGTCGGCTTCACCAAGGCGCTGGGCAACGAGTTGGCACCCACCGGGATCACCGTCAACGCGGTGTGCCCCGGGTACGTGGAGACCCCGATGGCGGCCAGGGTGCGCGCCGGCTACGCCGAGGCCTACGGCACCAGCGAGGACGCCATCCTGGCGAAGTTCCAGGCGAAGATCCCGCTGGGCCGCTACTCCACCCCCGAGGAGGTGGCGGGCCTGGTCGGCTACCTGGTGTCCGACACCGCCGCCTCCATCACCGCGCAGGCCATGAACGTCTGCGGCGGCCTGGGCAACTTCTGACCCACCCGAAGACAGGAGGGACACCCATGTCCACCCGGGCCGAGTCACCCGACCTCACCGAGGTCGAGCACGAGATCACCGTCGCCGCCCCCGCCGAGGAGGTCTACCGGTTGCTGGCCGACGTCGAGAACTGGCCTCGGCTGTTCCCGCCGACGATCTTCGTCGAGCGGGAGGAGCTGGACGACCAGGCCGAGCTCATCCGGATCTGGGCCACCGCCAACGGGGAGCCCAAGCACTGGACCTCGCGGCGCACCCTGGACCCGGCGGCCCTGCGCATCGAGTTCCGCCAGCAGGTCTCGACACCGCCAGTGGCGCGGATGGGCGGCACCTGGATCGTCGAGCGGCACCCCGAGGGTGCCCGGGTCCGGCTGCGGCACGACTACCGCGCGGTCGACGACGACCCCGTGGGCCTGGCCTGGATCGACGAGGCGGTCGACCGCAACTCGCGCACCGAACTGGCGGCGCTGAAGTCCACGGTGGAATCGCTGTACGCGGCCCGCGAGTGGACGTTCTCGTTCGAGGACAGCGTCGAAGTGGACGGTTCGGCCCACGACGTCTACGACTTCATCGACCGGGCCGACCTGTGGGCGCTCCGGCTGCCGCACGTGGCCGAGGTGCGGCTGGAGGAGCCCGCGCCCGGCTTGCAGAACCTGCGGATGGACACCCGCGCCAAGGACGGGTCGACGCACACCACCGAGTCCTACCGGGTGTGCCTGCCGCACCACCGGATCGCCTACAAGCAGGTGACCCTGCCCGCGCTGATGGACCTGCACACCGGGGTGTGGACGTTCACCGAGCAGGACGGGGTCACCACCGCCACCTCCCAGCACACCGTGGTGCTGCGCACGGAGAACATCGCGGCGGTGCTCGGCGCGGACGCGACCGTGGCGCGGGCCAGGGAGTACGTGACCACGGCGCTGAGCACCAACAGCCTGGCCACCCTGGGCCACGCCAAGGCCCACGCCGAGCAGCGGCGGGGGTGAGCGCCGTGGCGACGACCGGTGGGCACGACACGCAGGTGGTCGTCGTCGGGGCGGGTCCGGTCGGGCTGCTGCTCGCCGGTGAACTGCGCCTGGCCGGGGCGGAGGTGGTCGTGCTGGAGCGGCTGGCCGAGCCGACCACCGAGTCCCGCGCCTCCACGCTGCACGCCAGGACCGTGGACGTGCTCGACAGCCGGGGCCTGGTCGAGGCGCTGGGCGACCCGCCGAAGGAGCCGAGGGGCCACTTCGGCGGCATCCCGCTCGACCTCACCCTGCCCGGTGCGCACCCCGGCCAGTGGAAGGTGCCGCAGACCACCACCGAACGGGTGTTGCGGGACTGGGCGGTCGGCCTCGGCACCGACCTGCGCCGGGGGCACGCGCTGCGCGGGTTGACCGCCGGTGCCGACCACGTCGAGGTCGACGCCGACGGCCCGCGCGGGCGGGTCCGGCTGCGGGCGCTGTGCGTGGTCGGCTGCGACGGCCAGGACAGCACCGTCCGCGCGCTGGCGGGCATCGGCTTCCCCGGCACCGGGGCGGTGCGGGGGCTGGTGCGCGCGGACGTCGCGGGCATCGACGTCCCCGACCGGCGGTTCCAGCGGCTGGCGAAGGGGTTCGCCGTCGCCGCCCGGCGCGGTGACGGCGTCACCCGGATCATGGTCCACGAGTTCGGCCGCCCGCCCGCCCCCGACCTCGGCGAACCGGCCTTCGCCGAGGTGGTCGACACCTGGCGGCGGGTCACCGGCGAGGACATCGGGCACGGCCGGCCGCTGTGGCTCAACCGGTTCGACGACACCAACCGCCAGGCCGAGCGCTACCGCGACGGCCGGGTGCTGCTCGCGGGCGACGCCGCCCACCGGCAGCTCCCGGTGGGCGGGCAGGCGCTCAACCTGGGCCTTCAGGACGCGGTGAACCTGGGCTGGAAGCTGGCCGCCCAGGTCCGGGGGCTCGCCGGGCCGGGGCTGCTCGACAGCTACCACGCCGAGCGCCGCGCGGTGGGCGCGCGCACCCTGGCCAACATCGCCGCGCAGGCGCTGCTGCTGTTCGGCGGCCCGGAGGTCGAGCCGCTGCGCGACGTCGTCGCCGAGCTCATGGCCCACCGGGAGGCGCGCGAGCACCTGGCGGGGGCGATCAGCGGGCTCGGCACGCGTTACGACGTCGGCCCCGGCGACCACCCGCTGCTCGGCGCGCCGGTCCCGCCCCTCCGGCTCGCGGTCACCGGTCGACCCGGCGAGCGCACCGTCGCCGAGCTGCTGCGCGGCGGCCACGGGCTGCTGCTGGTGCCGACCGGTGGGGCGGGAGCCGCCGAGCGGCTGCGCGCCGCCGCGCACCCGTGGGCGGACCGGGTCGTCACCGTGGCCGGCCAGGTCCGGGACGCCCCGGCCCCGGCGCTGCTGGTGCGACCCGACGGGCACGTGGTGTGGGCGGGCGAGGGCGACCCGGAGCCGGCGCTCCGCCGCTGGTTCGGCGTCCCCGACGCGGAGCGCGGCGGGCCGGGGACCGAGTGGCCCGGCACCACACGACCGGCCACCAGACCGGCCACCAGACCGGGCACCACCCACGGCCGCGCGACCCCCGGGGACGCGCGGCACACCGAGGACAGGGAGCGGCAGACGATGGGCAGGTTCACCGGCAAGACGGCACTGGTCACCGGTTCCAGCCGGGGCATGGGGCGGGCGACCGCCCTCCGGCTGGCCAGGGAGGGCGCGCTGGTCGCCGTCCACTACACCCGCGACGACGTGGCCGCCAAGGACACCGTGGAGAGCGTCGAGCGCGAGGGCGGACGGGCCTTCGCCGTGCGGGCGGAACTGGGCGTGCCCGGCGACGTGCACGAGCTGTTCCTCGGCGTCGAGCGGGGGCTCAAGGAGCGCACCGGGGTGGCCGTGCTCGACATCCTGGTCAACAACGCGGGCACCATGGGCGGGGTGGAACCGGAGGCCACGACCCCCGACCAGTTCGACCGGATCTTCGCCGTCAACGCCAAGGCACCGTTCTTCACCATCCAGCGCGCGCTGCGGATCATGCCCGACGGCGGTCGGATCGTGAACATCTCCTCGGGCCTGACCAGGGTCGCCAACCCGCAGGAGATCGCCTACGCGATGAGCAAGGGCGCGGTCGAGCAGCTCGCCAGGCACTTCGCCAAGCACCTCGGCCCGCGCGGCATCACGGTGAACTCGGTGGCCCCGGGCATCACCCGCAACAGCAACCCGGTGTTCGACATGCCGCAGGTGGTGGAGCAGATGGCGCAGTTGTCGGCGCTGGGCCGGGTCGGCGAGCCCGAGGACGTCGCCGACGTGGTGGCGTTCCTGGTGTCGGAGGAGGCCCGCTGGATCACCGGGACCTTCGTCGACGCCTCCGGCGGCAGCCTCCTCGGCTGACCGGTCCGACCAGCCACCGACCGAGGGAGGGGACGCCGTGACCACACCACACCGGACCGGCCGGCGGCCGGGCGTGCCGCCCTCGGCGGGGTGGGGGCTGCTGCTGGTGCTGGCGGCCAACATGCTCATCGACGCGATCGAGGTCTCGGCGCTCATCGTGGCCGCGCCGCCGGTCGCGGCGGGGGTGGGCCTGGCACCGGACGCGGCGCACTGGCCGGTCACCGGCTTCGCCCTCGGCTTCGGCGGCCTGCTGCTGGCGGGCGGCCGGGCGGTGGCGCTGCTGGGCAGGCGACGGGTCTACCTGGGTGCCCTGGCCGTGTTCGCCGCCGCCTCGGTGGTGGCCGCGCTGGCCGGCGACCCGGCGACCCTGGTCGCGGCCCGGGTGGTCAAGGGGGCCTGCGCCGCGCTCACCGCGCCCACCGGCCTGGCCATCCTCGGCGCGGCCTTCCCGGCGGGCCCCGCCCGGGACCGCGCGGTCTCGGTCTACGCGCTCTGCGGCGGCGCGGGCTTCGCCGCCGGGCTGCTGCTCTCCGGCGTGCTGTCCACTGCGGACTGGCGGTGGGCGCTCGCCGCCCCGGCCCCGGTCGTGCTGGTGCTGGCCGTCGCGGGTGCCCGGCTGATCCCGGCGGACGAGCCCGCCGACGGCCGGTCCGACCTGCCGGGGTCGCTGCTGCTGGCCGGCGCGCTGACCGCGCTCGCGGTGGGCGTCGGGTCGGCGCTGCCGCTGCCCTGGTTGTCCGCCGCGCTGGTGCTCGCCGCCGGGTTCGCCGTCGTGGAGCGCCGCGCGGCGCACCCGCTGGTCCCGCTCGCCGTGCTGCGCGACCGGGCCCTGGTCCGGGCGGCGATCGCCGCCGCCGCGATGAACGGCGTCAACGTCGGACTCCTGCTGCTGCTGTCCCTGCGCTGGCAGGGCGAGGGCTGGTCACCGCTGACCACCGCCCTGGCCCTGCTGCCCGCCGGCCTGCCACTCGTCGTCGCCGCACCGTTCTCCGGCCGCCTGGTCCGCCGGGTCGGCACCCGGCGGCTGATCGCCGCCGGCGCGCTCGCGCCCGCCGTGGGCTGCGCCCTGCTGCTGCGCCCCGGTGCGGTGGCGGACTACCCCTTCGGCGTGCTGCCCGCGCTGCTGCTGGTGGCGGCGGGCTTCGTGCTCGCCTTCGCCGCGCTCAACGCCACCGCCCTGTCCGGGGCCGGCCCCGCCGAGCGGGCCGCGACCGGAGGGGCCTACCAGACCGCGGTGCAGTCCGGGGCGGTCGTCGTCCCCGCCCTGGTCGTCACCGCCGGGGACGGCGCGGTCGCCGTGCTCACCGCCGTCGCGGCGGTGGGTGCGGCGGCCGGCCTGGCCGGACTGCTCTCGCGGGGATCAGCAGCCGGCCCCGCGCCACCCCGCCCGGACGCGGGCGCGGCAGCCGCCGCCGCGACCGGCCGTCGCCACATCGGTGGCGACCGCGCACAGCCGTGACCAGGCACCACCACCGCACGAGGAGAGGCAGAACCGTGTCCGACCAGCCCACCGTCCTGATCACCGCCGCCACCGGCAACGTCGGCCCGCACGCCGCGGCCGAGCTGCTGGCCAGGGGCGCGCGGGTGCGCGCCCTCGTGCTGCCCGACGACCCGGCCGTCGGGCGGCTGCCCGCCGAGGTCGAGGTGTTCCGCGGCGACCTCGGCGACCCCGACAGCGTCGACCCGGCCCTGGACGGCGTCGACGGGGTGTTCCTGATGTGGCCGTTCTTCACCCTGGACACCACCACCGCCCCCGCCGTGGTGGCCAAGATCGCCTCGGTGCCCCGGCGGGTGGCGCTGGTGTCCTCCGTCGGTGTCCACATCGGACTCGAACCGGTGGACAACAACTGCCACGCCTACCTGGAGTCGCTGCTGATCCCCACCGACCTGGAATGGACCTTCCTGCGCACCACCGGGTTCTTCGCCAACGCGATGGGCTTCGCCGGCCAGGTGCGCGGCGGCGACGTGGTCCGCTTCCCCTACGGTGCGGCCACCCGCACCTCCGTGCACGAGCGCGACCTCGCGGCGGTGGGGGCCGAGGCACTGGTCTCCGGTGGCCTCGGCGGGCGGGCGCTGCTGGTGTCCGGCCCCGAGCGGTTGTCGCAGGCCCGCCAGGTGGCGATCATCGGCGAGGTCCTCGGCAGGCCCGTCGGGTGGGTCGACGTCGAGCACGACGCTGCCCGCCGTGCCATGGTCGACGCGGGGTGGCCGCCCTCCTACGCCGACGGCGCGCTGGAGTACTTCGCCACGCTGACCGAGGAGCCGGAAGTCGGGTCCGACGTCGTGGCCGAGGTGACCGGCCGCCCCGCCGGCACCTTCCGGGACTGGGTCCACGAGCGGGTGGACGCCTTCCGCTGATCACCGAGAGGACACGGCACCGATGGCACCGAGCAGCCCGGCCGGGCACACCACCTTCGGCGTCCTGCGCACCGACGGCAGGGCCACCGCCGACCGCCTGGCCCGCACCTGGACCGAGGAGGTCCGCGCGCACCTGCGGCGCGCGCCCGGCTTCCTGGCCGCCCACCTGCACCTCGCCGACGACGGCACCACCCTGGTCGACCAGGGCGAGTGGACGGGCGAGGCGGACTACCGGCGGTCCTTTGTGGACAACCCCGACTGCGAGCGGCTGCGCGGCATCGGCGACTGGCCGGGGGTGGAGGTCGGCACCGTGTTCGCCGGTCGCGCCGAGCCCGGCATCGAGGGCCCGGCCGCCGGCGCGGACCCCGCGGTGGTCGTCGTGGCCATCCGCCACCTCGCGGAGGGCACCGCCGACCGGGTGCTCGACCTGCTGCGCGAGAGCGCGGGGTGGAAGAGGACCTTCCCGGGATTCATCTCGGCCACACCGTTCGTCAACCGTGGTGGCACACTGTTCGTGAACCACCCCAAGTGGGACAGCGAGACCGCCTACGCCGCCTGGGTGCGCGACCCGCGGATCACCGAGGGGCAGGGGGAAATAGCCCACTGGGAGACCGCGCCACCGGAGTACCTGCGCTGCACCGTCGTCGCCGGCATCACCGCGGAGCCGACCGGGTAGCGGCGGGCCGGGTGTGGTCGCGCCCGCGGACGGCCCCGATCTGAAGGGCCAACGACATGTCAGAGACCACGACGGTGCCGGTCGACTTCACCCTCGACCTCACCTGCGTCCACTCCTACCTGGGCTTCACCAGGTTCGAGCGGGCCGCGGCCCGCCTGCGCGAGCGCGGCGTGGCCGTGTCGGTGCGGTTCCACCCGTTCCAGGTCAGCTCCGACGCCCCGGAGGAGGGCGAGCCGCTGAGCGCCGTGCACGAGCGGTTCTTCGGCAGCCGCTGGAAGGTCGCCGAGGCCACCGGTTCCATGGCCGAGGTGGGTGCCCGGGACGGGCTGGAGTTCAACTTCGACCGCGCCGTGCACGCCAACACCTTCCGCGCCCACCGCCTCGTGGCCGCCGCGTCGGCGCAGGGCGCGGGAGAGGCCGCCGTCGAGCGGCTGTTCCGCGCCTACCTCACCGACGGGATCAACATCGGCGATCCCGGCGCGCTCGCCCGGATCGCCGCCGAGGTCGGCGTCACCCCGCCGGAGGGCGGGGACGACGAGCTGCGCGCGGCGCTGGAGCGGGTCCGCGCGGAGGGCGTGCACGCCGTGCCTCGGGTCCGCGTCGCGGGCGGGCGGCCGATGGTCGGCGCGCAGACCGAGCAGACCTACACCGAAGCACTGGAGCAGCAGGTCGCCGCCTCGCGGTGACCCGAGTCGGACGGGGACACCGTGGCGCACACCGGAGCACGACCCACCACCCGGGAGGTCGAGCTGGACGCGGGCGGGGTCCCCGTCTCGGCGCTGCTGGCCGAGCCCGCCGACCACCCGCCGCGCGGGGTGGTGCTCGCCCTGCACGGCAGCGGGATGCGCGCCGGGTACTTCGCGGGCGTCGGTGACCGGGCCGACGCGCTGACCACCCTCGGCCCGGCCGTGGGCTGGACGGTGCTGGCCGTGGACCGCCCCGGGTACGGGCGGTCCGCCGAGGCGTTCCCGGCCGGTCTGGGCCTGGACGCGCAGGCCGCCGTGGTCCGCGCCGCCGTCGCCGACTTCGCCGCCCGCCACGACACCGGCGGCGGGATCGGCGTCGTCGCCCACTCCTACGGCGGCAAGCTCGCCCTGGTGCTGGCGTCCGGCGGGCTCGACGTGATCGGCCTGGACATCTCCGGCTGCGGGCACCGCTACGCCGTCGTGCCGGACGCGGACGCCACCGCGCGCGGCGGCGGCTGGCGGCTCAACTGGGGGCTGCTCGGCCTCTACCCGCCGGGCACGCTGCGCCGCAGCGCCGCCCTGGTCGCCCCGCTGCCCGCCGAGGAGCGGGCCGAGGCGCTCCGCTGGCCGCACCGCTTCGCCGAGGTGGCGGCCCGGGTCCGGGCACCGGTCCGGCTGACCTTCGCCGAGCACGAGCACTGGTGGCACCACGACGAGGCCACCCTGGCCGACCTGGCGGCCGGGCTGGGTTCGGCCAGGGTGGTGGTGGACCGGCTGGCCGGTGCGGGCCACAACGTCGGCCTCGGGTGGGCCGCGCGCGCCTACCACCTGCGCGCGCTGGCGTTCCTGGAGGAGTGCCTGGCGGGGGTCGCCGGTCAGGGCCGGTAGAGGCGCAGGAAGGTGCGCACGCCCGAGCGGACCAGGCGGTCGAGGTCGGCGGCGGGCAGCGGGATGGCGTGGTGGAAGGACTGCTCCAGCACCTCGGTGTTGACCAGCAGCACGAAGTGGCGCACGGTCTCGTCGAGGTCGTCGGTGACGAGCAGGCCCCGGTCGACCAGTTCGCCGATGGACTTGGTCAGCCCGGCGGTGACCGGGCGCGGACCCGCCTCCAGCCAGCCCTGCAAGACCGCCTCCGGCAGCCTGGCCGCCTCGGCGATGATCACGCGGACGAGGGCGAAGTGGTCCTCGAAGTCGGGTTGCGGCACCACCCAGGCGCGGCCGAAGGCGACCAGGTCCTCCTCCAGGTCCTTGAGGTCGCACAGCCCGTGCCGGATCAGGTCCAGGTGCGCGGCGGCCACGGACACCGCGCTCTCCTGGATCGTGAGCAGGAACAACTGCTCTTTGTCCCGGTAGTGGTTGTAGATCGTGCGCTTGGAGACGCCCGCCTCGGCGGCGATGGCGTCGACGCTGGCCCGGGTGTAGCCCTCCCTGGCGAACACGGCGCGCGCCGCCGCGGCGATGGCCTTGCGCTTCTCGGGCAGGCCGCCGCGCTGCCGCGACGTGCCGGTCGGCTCAGGTGACATGGCATTTCCCTTCAACTTGCACTACCCGGTTTACCTATTGCCCTACCCCGTGTAGTGTACCTAGTGGGCGGGGGAGAACGGACCCGGCGGCGCAACCGCGGGCCATCCACCCGATCGCCTGGTGCACAAGCACCCATCTTCCCCTGTCGAAAGGACCACATGATGTTCGGGAACCTGACCGTGACGCTCATCGACTGCAAGGACGTCGCGGCGATGACCGAGTTCTACCGCGATCGCCTGGGTCTGAAGGTGCTGGACCAGGGCGAGGGCCACACCGTCTTCGACACCGGCAACGGCGGCGAACTGGTCGTGGAGTCGCACGGTTACAAGGCACCGCTGAGCATGGCCTTCACGGCTGTCGACATCCCGGCCGCGCACGAGGCCCTGGCGGACGTGGCGACCACGGACCTCATCCCGCACAAGACCGGTGAGCGCTTCGAGATCGTCGACCCCGAGGGCAACCGGATCATCTTCGTCAACGCCTGAGCTGCGCCTCACAGCCCCGCGCGGGGCGGGTCACCCCCTGCCCGCTCCGCGCGGCCCCCCGGGCAAAGCCACCAGCGCAAAGGAAACCACCGTGTCCGACACCGTCGCGGCGCGCCCCGCGGGAGCCCTGCGGGCGAAGCTGCCGCGTTACGCCATCTACCTGCTGGGATGTTTGATCTTCTCGGCGGGGGCGACCCTGTTCATCCACTCCGGGCTCGGCGTCGACCCGCTCGACGTGCTCTCGCTCGGCCTGCTGGACCACCTCCCCATCACCATCGGCATCGCGCAGGCCTCGATCGCGGTGGTGTGCATCGCGATCTGGTCGCTGTGGAACCGGCGCAGGCCGGTGCTCGCGCCGCTGATCACCTTCTTCCTGTGCGGCAGCCTGATCGACCTGCTGCGCCTGCTGGACCTGTCCCCGCTGCCCGGCGTCTTGTCGCTGGGGCTGGGCGTGCTGCTGTGCGCCTACGGCTCGTCGCTGATCATCATGAGCGGCACCGGCATCCGGGCGATGGACCTCATCGTGATCAGCATGACCCAGCGCTGGCGGTGGCCGTTCTGGGCGGCCAAGGTCTCGGTGGAAGCCGTGCTGCTCACCGCGGGCTTCCTGCTGGGCGGCCCGGTCGGCATCGGGACGCTGGCCTTCCTCGTCTTCGTCGACGGGCTGATCCAGCCGTTCATGGCCGCCAACGGCAAGCTCCTGCACATCCCCAACCGGGGCATCAAGACGCCCGCACCGGTGACGTCCGCGGTGACGGCGTGAGCACCACCACGGGGACCAGCGCGGCGGGCGGGGACACCCTGCCCGGTGCCGGGCCGAGCACCCTGTGGGTGCTGCTGCTGGCCTCCACCCTGACCGTCATGGCCGGTTCGATCATCACCCCGGTGCTGGAGGTGATCCGGGGCGACCTGGGGGTCACCGGCACCGCGGCCGGGCTCATCATCACCGCCCACGGGCTGGCCATCGCGGTGTCGAGCCCGGTGGTCGGCTGGATGATCGACCGCTGGGGCGTGCGCGTCCCGCTCGGCGCGGGACTGGTCCTCTACGGCGCGGCGGGCGGGCTGGGGCTGGTGCTCGACAGCTACCCCGCGCTGATCGCCAGCCGATTCCTCTTCGGCATCGGAGCCGCCGCCGTGTTCAGCGGCACGACCGTGGCCATGCTGGAGCTCTACCGCCAGGGTGCCGAGCGCGACCGGGTCATGGGCTACCGGGGCACCGCGACCAGCCTCGGCGGGGTGGTGTGGCCGCTGGTCGGCGGCGTGCTCGGCGGGTTGTCGTGGCACGGCCCGTTCGGCGTCTACCTGCTCGGCATCCCGCTGGGCATCGCCACGCTGCTGGTCCTGCCGCGCACCGGCGGCAGGGGCGCGGCCTCCGGCCGCCCGCGCAAGGGCGTGCTGCGCCTGGTCCGGGACCACCCGGCCCTGCTGGGCTACTACGGGTTGCAGGCCCTGGGTTCGATCCTCATGTACGCCCTGGTCGTGTTCCTGCCGCAGCGGCTGACCCAGCTCGGGGTGGAGCGCCCGATCCTGGTCGCGCTCTACACCGTGGTCATGGCCGCGGCGATGAGCCTGGTCGGGGTGTTCTACGCCCGCCTCCGCCGGGGCCGCACCTACCAGCGGCTCCTGGTGATCGCGCTGAGCTGCTGGACGGCCTCCTTCGTGCTGCTCGCCCTGATCTCCCAACCGATCGTGCTGCTGCTCGCCCCGGTGCTGCTGGGCCTGGGACAGGGCATCGCACTGCCCGCGCTGACGGTCCTGGTGGGGGAAGGAGCGCCCGCCGACCTGCGCGGCCAGGCCACGTCGCTGTCGGGCACCACCACGTTCCTGGGCCAGTTCCTGTCCCCGCTGCTGCTGGGCCCGCTGATCGCGGCCACGTCGATCCCGATCGGCTTCGGGATCTCGGCGGGCCTGGCCGCCCTGGCGGTGACGACGCTGCTGTTCTTCCCGCTGTCGGTGGACCGGGTGGGCGCACCCGGTGCCGATCCCGGGAAGACCTGACGCGATTTGACACAGGTCTGCATGTAGGAGCCTTGAATTCGCGGTCGGGATCGAACAGGTTGGAGGTGGAAAACCCGGTGGCACGACCATGTCACGACGCGGTGCCAGGTCTGTCCACTTCGGAGCGACCTGCCCGTTCCCCCGACCACGGCAAGGAGAGGCACATGGACGCCGCAGTGATCGTCGCCGGCGCGGGCCCGGCCGGCTTGGCGCTGGCCGCCGAGCTCCGGCTCGCCGGGGCCGACGTCATCGTCCTGGAGAGGTTGCCGGCCAGGACGGGCGAGTCCCGTGGGCTGGGCTTCACCGCCCGCACCATGGAGGTGTTCGACCAGCGCGGGCTGCTGCCCCGCTTCGGCGACGTCACCTTCAGCGACCAGGGCCACTTCGGCGGCCTGCCGGTGGACTTCGGCGTGCTCGACGGTGCCCACCAGGCCGCCAAGACCGTCCCGCAGTCGGTCACCGAGGCGGTGCTGGAGCAGTGGGCGGTAGAGCTGGGCGCGGACCTGCGCCGAGGCCACGCGCTCACCGCCGTCACCGACCACGGCGACCGGGTCGAGGTGCGCGTCGACACCGGGGCGGGCGAGGACGTGCTGACCTGCTCGTGGCTCGTCGGCTGCGACGGCGGGCGCAGCCTGGTCCGCAAGGCCGTCGGGTTCGACTTCCCCGGCACCGCCGCCACCCTGGAGATGTTCCTGGCCGACGTGCGCGGCATCGACCTGGCCCCGCGCATGATCGGCGAGACCTTCCCCGGCGGCATGGTGATGGTCGGCCCGCTCGGCGACGGGACCACCCGGCTGATCCTGTGCGAGCGCGGCGTCCCGCCGAGGAAGCGCACCAGCCCGCCGGAGTTCGCCGAGGTCGCCGCGGGGTGGCAGCGGGTCACCGGTGAGGACATCAAGCACGCCGAGCCGGTGTGGGTCAGCTCGTTCGGCGACGCGACCCGCCAGGTCACCGAGTACCGCCGAGGCCGGGTGCTGCTCGCCGGCGACGCCGCCCACACCCACCTGCCGGCGGGCGGGCAGGGCATGAACACCAGCATCCAGGACGCGGTGAACCTCGGCTGGAAGCTCGGCGCGGTGGTCACCGGCGGAGCGCCCGCCGCGCTGCTGGACACCTACCACGACGAGCGTCACCCGGTCGGGCAGCGGCTGCTGATGAACACCCGGGCCCAGGGCCTGCTGTTCCTCAGCGGCGACGAGGTGCAGCCGCTGCGCGACGTGCTCACCGAGCTGATCGGCTACCAGGACGTCGCCAAGCACCTGGCCGGCATGGTCAGCGGCCTGGAGATCCGCTACCCGGTCGACACCGGGGCGCACCCGCTGCTGGGCCGGCGGATGCCGCACCTGGACCTCGTCGGCGAGCACCGCAAGACCACGGTGACCGAGCTCCTGCACCCCGCCAGGGGCGTGCTGCTCGACCTGACCGACAGCGCGGTCCTGCGCTCGCGCGCGGCCGGGTGGACCGACCGGGTCGACGTGATCACCGCCGAGCCGCACGCGGTGGCCGCCGACAGCCCGGTCGCGGGCACCTCGGCCCTGCTCGTCCGGCCGGACGGGTACGTCGCCTGGGCCGCCCCCGGCAGCCACGCCGACCTGCCCATGGCGCTCACCCGCTGGTTCGGACCGAGCCGATGAGCGCCTCGCGGCCGGCCCCCACACCCCCGCCCGCCCCCCACCGCGCCGGACCGCACCGGGTCACCGGCTCCCGCGTTCCCGAGTCGCGGTGGACGGGCCCGGCGGGCGGCCACCCACCAGGCTGAACACCAGGCGGGTGGCCACCGCCCGGACCGGTCCCACCGGCCGCCCCGGGCAGCACCACAACCCACCGAAGAAGCACCCGCCAACCTGAAGCAGAGGAAAAGGGCACATCATGTCGAACACCCCCCTCAAACTCGCGGTCATCATCGGCAGCGTCCGGACCGGCCGCTTCGGCCCCACCGTGGCCTCCTGGTTCACCAAGCAGGCCGTCGCCCACGGAGGGGTCGAGGTCGACGTCATCGACCTGGCCGACTACCCGCTGCCGCTGCAACTGCCCGCCTTCGGCCAGCCGGCCGAGCCCGAGGTCGAGGCGGTCCGCACCGCTCTCGGCAAGCGGATCGGCGACGCCGAGGCGTACGCGGTGATCACCCCGGAGTACAACCACGCCGTCCCGGCGTCGCTGAAGAACGCCATCGACTGGTACCTCGACGAGTGGAAGGCCAAGCCGGTCGGCCTGATCTCCTACGGGGGCATGGGTGGCGGCCTGCGCGCGGCCGGGCACCTCCGCCAGGTGTTCGCCGAGCTGCACGCCACCACCGTGCGCAACATGATCAGCTTCCACAACGCCTGGGGCGACTTCGACGCCGACGGCACCGAGGTCAGCCCCGCGGGCAGCGACCAGGTCGCCAAGGACCTCATCGACCAGCTCGTCTGGTGGGGCGAAGCGCTGCGCGAGGCGCGGGCGAAGAACCCGTACGCGTTCTGACCGGGAGGGTCAAGATGTCCACAGTGGAGCAAAGCGGCACCGCGCTGCTGACGAGCATATGGGAGCGCAACTACCTCCCGCACACCGGCGGGATCATCTCCGGTTTCGACCTCGCCGACGACGCGCGCTGCCTGGACCTGGGCGCGGGAGGCGGCGGCATGTCCCACTGGCTGGCCGAGCGCGTCCCGCGCGGATCGGTCACCGCCCTGGACACCGACGTGTCGCAGATCGACCCCGCCCGGTCGCCGAACCTGACCGTCGTGCGGGGCGACCTCACCGAGGCCGACTTCGCGCCCGGCTCGTTCGACCTGGTGCTCGCCAGGGCGGTGCTGTCGTCGGTGCCGGACCCGGACGCGGCGGTCGCCGCGGCGGCGCGCTGGCTGGCCCCGGGCGGCACGCTGCTCGTCGAGGACTTCTACTACCTGCCCTTGGAGGACGCCCCGTCGGAGGCCGCCAGAACGGTCCTGCGGGCGTACCTCGAAGGGTTCCGGACCGGCGGGGTCGACGTGCGGTGGGCACGTCGGCTCACCGCCACCCTGGCCAGGGTCGGGTTGGCGGACATCAGTGCCCGGGTCACGCCGCTCGGCCCTGGCCAGTCCCCGCAGGAGAACGAGCTCATCGCGACCCGCCTGCGGCTCCAGGGCCAACCGCTGATCGACAGCGGTTTGGCCACCGAAGAAGACATCGCCGAGTTCACCGCCAACCTCGACCGGCCGGAAGGCCGTGACGTGGCTGTGCTGCTGTTCTCGGTGTGGGGGAGGAAACGATGACGATCACCGGGAATCCGGTCCGGCTGCTGGTGGGCCTGACCGTCACGGTCGCGGCGACGCTCGGCGTCGCCGCACCAGCCACAGCGGCGTCCGCCGCCGGGTACGCCGCGGCGTCCGCCGAGGTGGCCGCCGCCCACTCGCGCACCGTGCCCGTGCAGTCGGTCCCGGGCGACCTGATCGTCCAGCCGGCGGTGCGGGCGGGAGCGGTCACGTTCCAGGTGTCCACCACCGACGCCCAGTCCGGCTGGATCGGCGTGGTCAAGCTGCACCAGGGGGTGACCTGGGAGTCGTTCCGGGACAACTACCGCAAGCTGGCCTCCACCGACCCCGCCGCCATCCTCGACGGCAGCACGCGGGTGCAGGCCGACGTGACCCTGCTGGGCGGGGTGCAGACCAAGGTGGGGGAGCCGGGCACGTTCGTCCGGTCGCTCGCGCCGGGCGAGTACGTCCTGTTCGACCACATGGACTTCCGCTACGGCGTGGCCCAGCCCCGGCACGAGGTGCTGACGGTCTGGGGCACGCCGTACGGCACCGTTCCGGCCGCGGCGGGCACGCTGACCGCCAAGGACGTCAGCGGTGTGGGTCCGCGCTTCGTGGTGACCGGCACCCCGACTGCGGGGCAACCGCTCAAGTTCGTCAACGCCATGCCGGGCCAGGCCAACGAGGCCATCCTGTTCCCGCTGGCACCCGGGGTCACCGACGCCGACCTGACCGCCTGGGTCGCCAAGTTCGGCGACCACGGCGAGTGGCCCACCGACCCGCCGCCGTTCGCCGACCCGGAGCCCGCCGGCCTGCTGCCCCTCTCCCCGGGCCAGTCGGTCACCGCCACACCCCCGCTGCACCCCGGCCGCTACATCGCGATCTGCTGGATGAAGGACGCCGATGACGCGATCATGCTGCTGAAGAAGGGCATGTACGCGGTGTTCGAGGTCTCCTGAGCCCCACCGGACCCGGTCCGAGGCCCCGCTCCCACGTAGGGAGCGGGGCCTCGGCCGTCCACAACGGACTGTCCCGCCGCTCGCTGATCGGCATGGGCGGGTGTTGTTGCCGAGTGGTGTGTGATCGTCCTTGTTCTGCTGCTTCGCTGTCGCGAGCGGGGTCAGTGGACCGCAGGCCCGACGGTGAGCGTGCGCGTGGTCGTGTCCAGTTCCGCGACCGGTCCCAGCGGCACGGGCAACGGGTCGTCACCGTGGCCGACGTCGATGCCGCCGAGTACCGGGACGCCCAGCGCTCCCAGCCGGTCCTGTAGCACGTCGATCAGGGTCCAGCCTCGGTCGGTGTAGTGCTCGAAACCGGGGAAACGGCCGAGCACGACCCCGCGCAGGCCGTGCAGGGAGCCGGACCGCATGAGGTGGGTCAGGTGCCGGTCGACCTGCCCCAGCCCGATGTCGCGGGCGGTTTCGAGGAGCAGGATCGCGCCGTCGAGGCTGGGCAGCCCGGCACCGATGAAGCCGACGACGGCACCGAGGTTCCCGCCGACGAGGTGCCCCACAGCCGTGCCGGGGACGTCGGCGGCTGCCGTGAGCGCTTCCGCGTCCTGGTGGAGGGTGCTGGTTTCGCTGTCCAGCAGCAGTCGCCGCGTGGCCCGCGCGGAGCGGGCACCGTAGAGGCTCCCGTGGATTCCGGCGACCCGGCAGTGCCGCCACAGGGCGAGGTGCAGGTTGGTGATGTCGCTGAACCCGATGAGCGGCTTGGGATCGGCCCGCACGGCGGCGAAGTCGATGCCGTCGGCGATGCGGTACGCGCCCGCGCCACCTCGTGTCGCGACCACGGCCCGCACCCCGCGATCGCGGTAGGCGTCGTTGAGGTCGGCCAGCCGGTCCTCGTCCCGACCGGCGAGGTAGCCGTGACGGTCGAGCGCGTGCTCCCCGACTTCCACGATCAGCCCCCAACTCTTCAGTGTCCGTAAGGACTCCGCGAGCAGTTCGTCATCGGGAAAGCTGGCCGGCGACACCAGGCGAACACGATCACCGGAACGAATTCGCGGCGGCAGCACGACGGCTTGGTCGATGTCGGTCATGCGACGACTGTCCCAGCCCGGAGGCCGAAGGCGACGACGCCGGCGAGGCCGCGTCGAACAGCACGGACGCGAAAGCCGCGAATGTTCACATGGCCGTTCAGGAAATCCGTGACGCCGTTCGTGCCATCCGCTACAGCGGCGTCGGGAGGTAGCACACCTCCCGACGACTTTCCTCCGTCCGACGCCGCCCGCCCCGGCAGACCGCCCGCCCGTTCAGCCCGGTGCGGGATTCCCGGCGGGGCCGGGCACGCGGCTCCGAGCTGACGGCCAGGTCGCGCGCATCCGGGTGTTCGGCGGCAAGGCCGGCTGCCGGCGTTCCGCGACGCGACGCTGTTCACGACCGCTTTCGGCCTGCGGCGCAGCATGATGACCGTCTGGGGCTGGACCTCGGCTACGTCACCGACGAGGGCAATACGTGCCGTGGTGGACAGCCGGGTCCGCGAACGGGTGGACCTGCGGCCCACCGGTTGCCGGGTTCGCGCCGCTTGTGGTGTGTTGGTGAGTCAGGTGGTTTCTTTCGAGCACTGGAGGTCTCGGTGATCGAGGCACCGGTCGGTGATCCGATCAGGAACCTGATCACACCGCGAGCGTTGAGCGACCCGGCTTCGGCGTGGGAGCCGTTCAGGAGTCGTGGGGGTTTGTGGTGGAGCGAGACCCTCGACTCCTGGGTGGCGGCCTCGCTGAGCGACTGCTCGACCGTGCTGTCGGACGCCGACCGGTTCTGCTCGGACTGGCGGCGGCTCGGGGAGGACACCCCGGTTTCCGCGCTGAGCGTCCAGACCCTCGACCCGCCCGAGCACACGGCGGTGCGGGCGCTGCTGGTCCACGCGTTCCGCTCCCTGGGCTGGGACGACCTGCGGCGCTCGACGGCCGACAACGCCGAGCGCCGGCTCGCGGCGCTGGCGGACCGCCCGTCGTTCGACTTCATGAGCGAGTTCGCCGGACCGCTGGCACTGGACACCATCACCGGCGTCCTCGGGGTCGGCCTGCCGGACGAGAGCCGGTTCGTCGCGATCTCGGCGGACATCGTCGACTCCATGGACTACGCGCTGCGCCCGGAGACGGTCGAACCGGGGCGCGCCGCACGCGGCGAACTGGCCGAGCTGGCGGGCCGGTGGCTCGGCGAGCGCACGCCCGGACCTGGCGAACGCGGTCTGGTGGGCCGACTGGCCGCCTCCCGCCGCGCGACCGACGACGTGTCCGAGACCGTGCTGCGCAACTCGCTGCGCGTCGTCCTGCACTCCGGTTACGAGTCGGCGAGCCGGTTGCTCGGCAACGCCGTGCTGGCGTGCCTGCGCTCGCCCGGCACGCTGGACGCACTGGCCGACGGCGTGACCGACGCGGCGCTCCAGGAGTTGGTGCGCTGCGCCGGACCGGTCCAGGCCGAAGCCCGAGGCTGCGTGCGGGACACCGACGTCAACGGGCACCCGGTCCGTCGCGGCGAGATCGTCACCGTCCTGGTCGCGGCGGCCAACCGGGACGAGCGGGTCTTCGACGACCCGGACACCCTGCGGCTGGACCGCCACCCGAACCCGCACCTGGGCTTCGGTCGCGGTCCCCACGCCTGCCTCGGCGCACCGCTGGCCCTGCTGCTGACACGCACCGCCCTCGGCGCGCTGGCCCGTCGACACCGACCGCCCCGGCTGCTGGGCGAACCGGTCTTTCGCCGCAACGTCACGCTGCGCGGCCTGCACCGGCTCGACCTGGGTCGGGGTTGACACCGAAGCAGAGACCAGGCCGAGGAGAGGAGAAGACCATGCGCCACATTCACTGATCCCAGGACCAGGCACGGTGTCCGGCTCCGATCGATCCCGGGCACCGTGCCCCAGGGGACCTTCGAGGAACAGATCAGCATGTCGTCACGCCCAGGAATCAGCGGGGAACGATGCTGCTGCTCCAGGAGAAGCCTGAACGCTGCGCCACGCAGTCGCCAACCGGCTGCCCTTCCGGGCAGTGGGTCTGCCTCGGCACCGCTTGTCGAATCCCGAACGCGGTGGGAACCCTGGGACCGGATCGGTCCACGGTAGAGGGAGAGGCCATGGCGCACGCCCACCACGAGCACGAACGGCACCACGCCGAACACGACCGCCCCAGCCGGGCGAGCCGCCACGTCGCCCCGGCCGCGTCGGGCATTCCGAACCTGGCGGGCCCTGTCACGCCGGAGGTGGTGGCGGCACTGCAACGGGCCGTCGGCAACGCCGCAGTGGCACAGGCGGTGGCTTCCCGGCAGACGACCGTGCAGCGCTCGGAGGTGCACAACGCGTTGCGCACCTCCGGCCGGCCGCTGGACGAACCGGTGCGCGAAGAGATGGAGGCCCGCCTCGACGCGGACTTCTCCGACGTGCGGCTGCACACCGACTCGACCGCGCACGCGGCGGCGGAGTCCGTGCGGGCGACCGCCTTCACCACCGGCTCGCACATAGTGTTCCAGCGCGACAGCTACGACACGTCGTCCTCGGCGGGCAAGCGGCTGCTGGCCCACGAGCTGGGTCACGTGATCCAGCAGCGCGAGGGACCGGTCTCCGGCACCGATACCGGCGATGGCACGAAGGTGTCCCACCCCGACGACCGGTTCGAGCGCGCCGCCGAGGCGAACGCCCAGCGGGCCATGGCCAAGGACGTTTCCGTGCAGCGCACACCGGACGAGGCGGCGCACGGTCACGCCAGGCCGAAGGCGCACGCCCCCGGCGACGAACCGCCGGTGCTCCAGCGCGCGATCGACGACACCACGCGCTCACTGGAAGCGTTGTTGAACCAGATCCGGGCCGACGACCCGGCCGAAGCTGAACGGCAGCAGCAGGACTTCTTACGGCTCTCGGTGGTGCTCCGGGAGTTCGACAGGTGGATGCAGGGAATGCACATCAACTACCGGTTCGGCGGCAGCCTGAGCGCGCGCATGCAAGGGGCTCCCAGACGACCGATGGACATCGACGTCGAGGTGTCGAACCGGGACAACATGAACGACATGCTCAACCAGATGCGCGCTGCGGGCAGCGGCTGGTCCGGCGAGCCGCTGGCCGCCACTGACGACAGGGTCCTGGCCATCACCGCCGTGCACGCCAACTACCCGGACTACCACTTCGACGTCGTGAGCGAAACGCACCCGGATTTCAACACGCCGTACGAGGCCCTTGAGTCCATGCAGGTCGACGTGGGGGCGGTGGACTCCGGTGGATTGGTGCCGCGCGACGAGCTGATCCTCAACTACCTCGACCGCATCGGGAGGAAACCCGAGAGAGCGGCGGAGAAGAAGGACGAGGACCAGGTCACCGGCCTGCTCAGGACGGCGGGCGTGCAGGAGCGGTCCGAGGCCGAGCGGTACTGGACCTCCTCCCTGGAACCGAAGATCAAGAGCGGGGACGAGCGCTTGCCCGCCCTTCGGGAGCGGTTCACCCGGATCATCGCGGCGAACTTCGACGTCTCGATGACCATGTAGCCCTGCTCCCGTCGCTCTGCCTGCCACGCCCGGGTGTTCGGCTCGCCGCGCACCCGGGCGTCCCTCGCCGCCGACGCCGCTACCCGGCGTTGCCGCAGTCAGGCGGCGCAGCAGCAGCCGAAGAACCCGCCAACCCGCCCGTGCGGGCGACGGTGACAGGCACGCGGGAATATTGACCGGCGGGTGTGGTGCGAACGACCGATGCGGCCCGTTCGTCACTCGAATAGCATGTCGGTCGCGACATCGAGGTCGACTGTCCACAAACACCCCTGTCCGGCTCCGCAGTGACGACCCTCGCCGTCACGGACGGCAGCGACATCATCACGGCCCACGTCCGAGGTGAGCAGAACATCAACCGGTTTTCCGACGACACCATGCGGGTGCTCTGGGATGTAGGGGTTCCGCAAGCACAAGAATCTGCCGACTGCGACGACGGGTGACACGGTCGGTGGGGTCGATTTGGTCGAGACGAGAAGAAACCGGGTCGACGGTGACAGGTCCGACCGCATGTCCGCCGGGATCGAGGGCATGCTGGTATTGACACCGGACGGGTGCGCGCGTTCGAGGTCGTGACCGCCACTGTGGACAGCCGAGCAGACGAGAGAGAACCGGATGACCAGAGACAACAACCCCGAGGCGGTCGCCGAGCTGGACCGCCTCGACGCGGCGGTCAGGGCAGCGCCGGCGGGGGACACGACGGCGCAGATCGCGCTGTGGCGGCAGGTGACCGCGTTGGAGCACTGGTTCTTCCTCGCGCGGGGCTCGGCCGACCAACCCCGTCCCTATGCGGCGGCGGCCGAGCAGGGGCCGATGATCTGCCTCTACAGCAGCGCCGCTCGGGCGGGTGAAGCCGCCCACGCCCTCGGACTGGTCGACCCGGGGAGTGGCGCGGCACCGCTGTTCGGCGTGCCGACGTCGGCTGCGATCGACTACGTCGCCTCGTTCGGCGAGGCCGGCGTCTTCGGTGTGACGCTGGACCACCCGCGCCTCGGTCACTACATCCCGCTGGCGAACCTGACCCTGCTCAAGGGCTGGATCGAAGGGGCGGGGCGGTGAACGGTGCCGATCCGGGGGACAGCTTCGTCGAGGTGATCGCGCGCGAGGTGGAGGCCGATCCCGGCAACCTGACGTTGCGTGAGGACTTCATCACGCTGCTGCTGGAGCGGGACCCGGACCGCGCCGCCGCCGAGATGAAGGCGTTCGAGGCGCTCGGCGGTGATCCGGCACGGGTCCGCCTGATGCGCGCGCGGCTGATGGCGGCGCGGTTGCGGACCTCGAACCCGCCGCCGGCCACCGAGACCGCGGCACCTCCCGCCGCGTCGTCCGCGCCGACGGCACGGCCCGGGGGAAGCGCGCCGAAACGGATTCCGGCCCCGACCGACGAGGACCGCCGGGACAGCAGTGCCGCCGCGTCGGCGTCGCTGTGGGACGCCGAACGCCCGGCGGTGACGCTGGCCGACGTCGCGGGCCTCGCCGAGGTCAAACGGCACCTGGACATCGCTTTCCTGGCTCCGCTGCGCAATCCCGAGATGGCGGCGGCGTTCGGGCAGAAGCCGGGCGGGTCGCTGCTGATGTACGGCCCACCCGGGTGCGGCAAGACGTTCATCGCCAAGGCGATCGCCGGCGACCTCGGCGCGTCCTTCATCCACGTGACCCTCGCTGACCTGCTCGGCCAGTGGGTCGGGGAGAGCGAGAAGGCGATCCAGAGCGTGTTCCGCGACGCACGCGCGGCAGCGCCGTGCGTGATCTTCTTCGACGAGTTCGACGCGCTCGGCGGACGGCGCACCTCCGGCGGCGGCGGGTCCCAGACGATGCGGATGCTCGTCACCCAGTTGCTGGAGGAGCTCGACGGCGTGGCGAGCGTGAACGACGGGGTCTACTTCCTGGCCGCCACGAACCGGCCGTGGGACATCGACTCCGCGCTGCGCCGACCGGGCCGGATCGACAAGACGGTGCTGGTGCTGCCACCGGACGAGGTCGCCAGGGCGGCGATCGTCCAGGGCGCGCTGGAGGGCAAGCCCGCCGACGACGTGGACGTCGTCGCCGTCGCGGAGGCCACGGAGGGGTTCTCCGGAGCCGACCTCGGCCACCTGACGACCACCGTGCTGCAAGAGGCCATGGTCGAGTCGATGAGCAGCGGTGCGCTGGTGCCGGTGACCACCGACGCGATGCTGGCCGCCGTCGGCGGCGTCACCCCGTCCACGAGGTCCTGGTTCGACCAGGTGGCACCGGTGCTGGAGTACGGCGTCGACGACGGCACCTTCGACCAACTCCGGACGTACCGGGTCAAGCGAGGCATGCGATGACGAACTTCGACCGCACGGTTCCCGGCGACGTAGATGCCGTGGAGCGAAGCCTGGACCTGGCCTGGGAGCTCTTCGCGGCACAGCCGGCGCATCCCAGGGTCGCCGAGCTGGCGTTGCGGGTGCTCGCGGCCCAGCCGGAGCGCAGCAGCGTGTCGCTGCTGCTCGCCAACCACCGCGAGGTCTGCGGCGAGGTCGGCGAAGCGCGGCGGCTCTACCTCCAGGTGGCCGGTCGCCGCGACCGCCAGTTCACCAACGCGGCTCGTGCCCTCCGACACCTGGCGCTGGCCGAGCACGACCACCCCGAGGCGCTGCGGTGGGCGCGCGCGGTGCTGGGCGAGGAGCACGAGGAGTGGGCCGACTGGATGGAGCTCGGTTTCGCCCAGGCGCTCTGCGGTGAGCACGAGGACGGGTGGCACCAGCTCGACGAGGCGGTGGCGCTGTGCTCCCGGACGAAACCGGACGAACTCCCCCGCGCGCTCGGGCAACGCGCGGCGTACCTGCTGGGGAGCTTCGCACCGCTCGACCGGTTCATCCCCACGGCCGAGGAGGCCATCCGGGCCGATGCGGCGAACTCCTGGGTCGCCCTGATGCTCGGCTGGTCCTACCTGGTGCGGTACCGGTTCGCCGACGCCGAGCAACTCGGTCTGCGGCTGCTGCGCGAGGACCCGACCGAGGAGCTGCTCCAGGGTTTGATGGGGACGGCTCGGACGATGCTGCGGATCGTCGAGAACGCCCACGCCCAGGACATCACGCTGGAGGACATCCGCCGCACCGGGGTCATCGAGCTGGGGTGGCGGCAACTCCGCGACCAGATGCTCGGCACCGACCTGCCCTCCGCGCTGGCGGCGTTGGACGACGTGCTGCCCGCCGGACTGCGCGCCGAGCTGCGACCGGGAACTCCGATCTCCGAGGTGCCCGAGAGCGACGAGCTCGGCTCCCTGGTCGCGGAGCACCTGGTGGCCTGGCACGACGGCCAGCGGCCCGGCTCCGGGGCCGCCTGGGGGTTGGCCGAGCCGTTCCGCCTGATGTCGGCGGCCGAGATCATCGCCATGAACGCCGAGATCGAGGCCGACCCGGCGGCGCACCCGGACTGGCCCGAGAACGAGGTCTGGGAACAGGTGATGACCGACGACGCCGGGGCGTACCTGGTCGCCGTCGCGCTCGGGGCGCTGGTCAAGCGTCGACCCGGACATCCCGACGAGCCCGTCGCCGAGTCGATGGCCGACTGGGTCTGGGACCGGGTGGCCGCCTTCGGGGGTCGGGACCCGCGACCGGCACCGCGGCGGACCGAGGCTGCCCCGACCGACCTGCCCGCTGTGCCCGGGACGTCGTTGACCGGCGTCATCGCGACGATGTACGCCGCTCTGGGCGCGTCCGAGAGCTCTGCGCCGTACGCGGCACTGCGCGGGCTCTTCCCCGACTCGACCGTCCGGCCCGGCGCGCTGGACCCGGTGGACCGGAGTCCCGGCGGCGTCGACATCGCGTTGCTCGACGGGCTGGTGAAGAAGATCACCGTCGACGTCGCGCTCTGCCCGACCGCCGACCGCGTGATCTCCGGGCTCGACCTCGACGGGCAACGCGTTCCGGTCGACGCCTACGTGCGGGAGCGCGGTGCCGTTGTGCACAACAGTTGGGAGAACCCCGCCCTCGGCGAGGTCACCGTCAACTACGACCTCGCCGAGCACCGACTCGGCTTGCAGTGGAAGACGGGGAGACTCGCCCGGATCTTCGTGTCCGCTGTCGGTCGGTCGACCCACGGCTGAGGGGACGAGGCTTGGCGGACGTGCCGAGGCGCTGTACCGCCGACCGCCGTCATACCGGGTCGGGCCGGCCATCCGGGTGCGCTTGACCCGGATGGCCGGCCTCGGAAGACCTCTCGACCAGGGTCGCGTCAGCAGTTCACCGCCACGCGCGGGCCGGCCACGGTGATGCGGGTCGTGCTCACCGCCGGGATGTCGATCGCCCCGTTGGCCGTCACCGTCGTGGCGTTCGGCTTCGCGGCGCACACCGCGGACAGGGTGATCGCCGAGCCGTAGCAGGCCGCGCGGTAGCCGCCGGAGAGGCCGCTGTCGAGGCACGCGTCGTCGCGGACCTGCTTGGACGGGCTCGGCTGCGCCCACATGTTGATCACCGCCGCCCGCATCTGGAAGCCGGCTTCCCGGTGGTTCCACGCGATCATCACGGCCTTGTAGACCGGCTCGACGCCGTTGTGGGAGTTGATCAGGCAGACGTCGACGCTGTGGGTCGAGCTGTCGCGCTCGGTGCAGTGCCAGTTGCCCGGGTACGGGTACGCGACCGGCGTCGCCCAACTCCGCACCGCCGCCGACGCCGGCTGCGCGAGCGCGGGCACCATCAGCAAGCCGGTCAGCAGGGCCACGAGCCCGCCGGTGATCTTCTTCATCTCTGCTCCAACAATCGGTCGACAGTGGTGGGTCCGGCTCTCGCGGAGTGCGGACGACAGGCCGGGGGCGGTCGGCCCGACCCCTCCGCGGGCCGACCGGGTGAAGTGTGCGGTCGCCCGGTTCAGCGCCGGTCCACGCGCGGTCCAGTGGCGGGCGGACCGCTGCGATACCTTGTCGAAAGGGGGTGGTCGGTGCTCTTCGAGGCTTTCGGCACGATGGCGCTGGTGTCCGTCGACGGCACCCGCGTGGCCATCCCGGCCCGAAAAGTGCGGCTGTTGCTGGCATCGCTCCTGCTGGCACCCGACCGGGTGGTCAGTACCGACCGGCTGGTCGACGCGCTGTGGGGCGATCGACCGCCGGCGTCGGCGCTGGGGAACATCAAGACCTACGCGTCGACGCTCCGGCGGCTGCTGCTCGACCAACGACCCGACGGGGACGTGCGGGTCGTCAGTGATCGGGACGGCTACCGCATCCAGGCGAATCCCGCCGACGTGGACGTATTCGCCTTCGAGGACCAGGTTTCGGCCGGTTGCCGGGCCTGGGGTGACGGGGACGCGGAACGCGCGGCGGGGGTTTTGGCGCGGGCGCTGGCGTTGTGGCGAGGTGAGCCCTTCCCGGAGGTGACCGGGCCGACCGCCGAGGCGGTGCGGGCCAGGGTGGCGGGACAGCGGTTGGTGGCCCACGAACACCTGGCGCGTGCCCTGGTGGCGGCCGATCGTGCCGACGAGGCCGTGGCGGCGCTGACCGGTCCCGCCGCCGGGCACCCGTTCCACGAGCACCTCCAAGGCACGTTGATGACCGCCCTCCACCGCGCCGGGAGGTCGGCGGAAGCGCTGCGGCACTACGAGCGCACCCGAGCGCTGCTGGACCGGGAGTTGGGGGTGCTGCCCGGCCCGGAACTGCGTCGCGCGCACGCCACGATCCTCGGTGACGACGAAGTCCGCCCGCCCGCGCCGAACACCGTCGTCGCGCAATTACCCCGCGCGCCAAGTGGTTTCGTGGGGCGGCACGACGTCGTGCGCACCCTGGACCAGCTCCTGGACGACCCCGGCACGGGCCCCGCGCTGTGCGTGGTCACCGGTGCGGCGGGGGTGGGCAAGACGGCCCTGGCCCTGCACTGGGCGCACTCGGTCCGGTCGCGTTTCCCCGCGGGACAACTGTTCCTGGACCTGCGCGGGCACCGGGCCGACCCGCCGTTGACGCCCCGGCAGGCCCTCGACGAGGTGTTGCAGGCCCTCGACGTCGACCAGACCGACCGGCCGGGCAGCGTGGCCGCCGCCGCCGCCGTCTACCGGTCGGCGCTGGCGGACCGACCGGTGCTGGTGGTGCTGGACGACGCGGCGGACGTGGAGCAGGTCCGCCCCCTGCTGCCCGGCGCGGACGGCAGCGCGGTCGTGGTCACCAGCCGCAACCGGCTCGACGGACTGGTCGTCCGCGAGGGTGCGCGGCAGGTGCGGCTGGACGTGTTGGACACCGACGACGCGCTGGCGGTGCTCGGTGCGACGGTCGGCGGGAAACGGGTGGTCCGCGAGGAGCGGGAGGCACGGGAACTGGTGGAGCTGTGCGGGGGACTGCCCCTGGCCCTCCGCATCGCCGCCGCGCACCTGGCGGCGCGTCCGAGCCAGGCGATCGGCGACTACGTGACCGAGTTGCGCACCGGCGACCGCCTCGCCGCCCTGGAACCGCAGGGAGACCCGGAGTCCGCGGTGAAGGCCGCGCTCGACCTGTCCTACGCCGCGCAGGACTTCGAGACCCGCCGGTTGTTCCGCCTGCTCGGCCTCGTGCCCGGACCGGACGTGACCGCACCCGTCGCGGCGGCGCTCGCCGACATCGACCTGACCTCGGCCCAACGCGGGTTGCGCACGCTCGTCGCGGCGAACCTGGTCGAGGAGCGCACGCCCGGCCGGCACGCCCTGCACGAGTTGCTCCGCCTCTACGCCGCCGGCCGCGCGGTCGAGGACGGGCGTGCCCCGCTCGACCGGTTGCTGGACTGGTACGCGACCGCCGCCGACCACGCCGCCGACGCGCTGGACCCGGGCCGGACCCGACTGCCCGGCCTGGCACCCAGGGGAGAGGGCGGGCAGGTGTTTGTGGACGCCGACAGCGCGCTCGACTGGTTCACCGCCGAGGCCCCCAACCTCGCCGCGGTGGCACGGGTGGCCGCCGACACCGGTCCGCACTGGATCGCCTGGGGCGTCGCCGAGTCGATGAAGGGCTACTTCCTGCGCGGCAACACGGCGCACTGGCGCTCCGTCGTGGACCGGGGCTTGCGGGCTGCGGACGGTGACACGACCGCCGTGGCGGCCATGCACAACAGCAGGGGCGTGCTGGGACTGACCGAGGGTGACTACACCACCGCGATCGACCACTTCACCGAGTCGCTGCGGGCGGCCACCGCCGGCGGGTGGCACCTCGGGGTGGTCACCGCGCTGTCCAACCTGGGCCTGCTGCACTACTTCACCGGTCACCTGGCGGTGGCGTTCGACCACCTGAGCCGGGCCGACGCGCTCGCCACCACCGAGGCCACCTGCCTGGTCCACGCCGGTGCCATCCGGCTCAACCTCGGGGCCACCGCGCTCGACCTCGGCCGCCCCGCCGAGGCGGTGGACCACGTCACCCGGGCTCTGTCCGTCCAGTCCCGGACCGGGCACGACCGTGGCCGGGGCGCGGCGCTGCGGCTCCTGGCCGAGGCCCACTACCACCTGGGCGACCTCGGGCAGGCGGCCGACCTGGCCGAGTCCGCCGCCGCGCACAGCCGCGACCACCGGGTGGACCACGAACTGGCGCGATGCCTGGACCTGAGGGCCCGCCTGGCACTCCTGGACGGCGAGCACCTGCTGGCGCACGACCTCGTGTCACAGGCGGCGGACCTCGCCGAGGGGCACCACTTCGTGGAGACGGACACGCTCAACACGGCGGGGGAGGTCGACTGCCTGCGGCACCGGTTACCCGAGGCGCGGGCGCTGTTCGAACAGGCGCTGGACGCCGCCGACCGGTCGCACTACCTGCGGGGGCAGCTCGACGCGCTGCTGGGACTGTCGGAGGTGTGCCGCGCGCAGGGCGAACTGGGCCGTGCCGCCGACCACGCCAACACCGTGCTCGACCGCTCCCGCGCCGGCGGGCTGCGCACCCACGAGGGACGTGCGCTCGCGGCACGGGCAGCGGTCCACCTCGCTGACGACGACCCCCGGGCCGCGATCGAGGACGCCACCCGGGCGCGGATCATCCACGCGGAGACCGGCTGCCGCCGATTCGAAGAGCAGAGCCGGCAGTTGTTGGCCGAGGCGCGGTCACGCCGCTGAAAGCGGACGGACGGCCCACACCGTTGGAGCGCGGACGACTTCGGCCACGTGCGGCGGCACAGCGGCGATCAAGGGTTGGGTGGCGGGGGAGTAGACGTCTATGACATCCCAAAAATCGCGGCCGACGGTGCTCGATGAGCCGGGTCTTGTGGGTGTGGTGCGGGTTAGACGTGTATGTGGTGCTTGGTCGGCGACCACGGATGGGTGTGGTCGCCGTGCCCGGGGCCAAGGCGACGCGCATCGGTGAGGGGGTGGAAGTGACAGTCCGTGGGGGTCGTAGTCGCACGATCGTGGGGCGGTTGTTGCCTGTTCGGGCGCATCGCCGTGTCCTGTGGACCGGTAGCGTCTGGTCAGGGTTCGCTGTTTCCTCTGTGCGCCAAGGGGTGGGGTTGTTGTCGGTGTGCTGTGGTGTCCGTCCGCCCCGCCGTGCGGGGACGATGTCGTGGGCGCGAGGATGACGGCCATGACCGTCATCCAGGGTGCCGTGGGCACCGCCACGTCCCGAGGTCCGCGCCGCGAGGTCAACGCCGACGCCCACGCGCTCGCCGTGCACGGCGGGGTGACCGCCGTGGCCGTCGTGGACGGCACCGGCTCCACACCCGAGGTGGCCGACTTCGCCCGGGTGGCGGCGACCGTCGCCGTCGGCGTCGCCGCCCGGCGCTTCTCCCCGGTTCTGGGCGTGGTCGCGGCGGGCGAGGTCTACGGGGACCCGGTCGCGGGCAGCGCCCGACCCGATGGCGCGATCGTGGTCGCCGCCGCTGCGGCCGGTCGGTACTGGCGGATCGCGTGGGCGGGCGACAGCGCCGCCTACGGCCTCAAGGACGACGGCACGCTGCACCGCTTCACCACTCCGCACACCCAGGGGCAACTGCTGCGCGACCAGGGTGCCGACGAGCAGGAGGCGCGCGGGCACGATCACCAACTCCTGCACAGCCTCGGCGGGGTGCCGGTCGGCGGCGTCGAGGCCACCGAGGCCGTGGCGCGCCTGCTGGTCCTGGCCTCCGACGGCCTGACCCTGCCCGACGACGAGTTCCTCGCGCTGCTCGCCGACCACGGCCACGAACCGCAGACCTGCGCCGAGCGGCTGGTCACCGCTTCCCGCAAGCACAGCGCCGACGACATCACCGTCGTCGTCATCCCGCACCCCGATACGCAGGAAGGGAGGTGATCACCTTGGGAGACAAGAAGGACGACAACCCGCCGCCCGACGAGAGCCCGACCCGGACGATACCGAAGGTGCCCAAGTGACGGCCCGGCCGGGCCGGCCACACCCAGCGGCCGGCCCGACCACCACAGGTACGTCGAGCGGACCCTGACGGCTCACCGGCCGCACCCGTCGACCTGAGTGCTGAAAAGTGCCGCTGATCGGACGTCCGACGACTACCCGCACAGGTCGCTCCGCTGATATCGCGCAGTTCGGCGGGAAGCGGGGACGATACCGAACGGAAGCCGGGCAGATGGCGTAGCTGGTTTCGTTCCCTGGCAGGTCGTGTCGATCACCGCCGAGTGGTGGGGTAGTGGGGTGGTGAACGGGTTCTGGATGGTCGACCAGGGCGTCGCCGAGTTGTCCGGCCAGGTCGATCGGGCGCGGGTGGACGCGGAGACCGCCAAGAAGCACGTCGAGAAGTACGCCGTGATGTCGTTCGGCGAGAGTGGCCTCCTGCTGACCGTGATCGGGTCGCACGACCGGGCGGTGACGTCGGTGTGCGACGGGCTGGACGGCTTGGTCGAGCGGACGAAGTTCGTGGTGGAGGGCATCGCCGAGAGCGTCCTGGACTACCGGACGGCCGATGACGAGGCCGGTCGCCGGTTCGACGACCTGACCGCGTTGATGGGACGGGGTGCGCGGACGCCGGGTGTCCGGCGCTCCGGGCTCTACGCCCGAGGCGCGCGGTTCACCGATCCGGTGGAGCCGACGGAGGTGCTGCGCGACCCGAACATCGGGCAGCAGCAACCCCTGTGGGATTTCGACCCGCGGTCGACGGACTGGTTCAACCCGGCGTCGTGGGTGCGCGAGACCGTCCAGGAGCTGGTGGGGTGGGACCCGTTCGAGCAGTCGGTGGAGTGGCTGTCCGGCGACTGGACCGCGTTCGAACGCGTGCTGTTCACGTGGGTGCAGATGGGCGCGGTCGGCGATCGGGTCGCGCGGAACCTGGCGCGGGCGGCAGAGGACCTGCCGGCGGTGTGGACCGGCCGCGAGGCCGTTGCCGCCCAGTGGTACCTGCACGAGTTGGCGGGGGCGACGGCGGGTTTCGGGGACTACTGCCGGACGCTGGTGGGCCACTACCGCAGTGCGGTGGAGGCGGCGCGCGCGTTCAACGAACTCGCCTCGGGGGTCCTGTCCGAGCTGGTCACCGCTGCGGCCATCGCGAGCGGGGCGATGCTGGCGCGGTTCGTGCCGCACCCGGCGACCCGCATCGCGGCGAGGATCGCGCTGGCGCTGGCCACGAGCCGGGTGGTTCTCCTGGCGAAGCGGCTGAAGGACGGTTACGAGACTTTTCAGACTGCGCTCGACGTGTTCGACGCGGCCGGCCACACCTTCGAGTACACCAGGATGAAGGCACCGATCGTGCAGAGGCAGTCGCGGTGACCGGACCACTGCCGGACCGCCTGGGCCAAGCCCTGTTGCGCTCGCTGGCACGACACCCGCCGTCGGCGGCGGTCGGCGAGATGGCGCGCGAGGTGCTGTCCGGTCGGATGACGCTGCACGAGGCCACCCGCAGCCTCGCCTACGCGGAGACCTTCGCGGCGGCGGCGCGGGACATCCGACCCGCGCTGGACTCCCTGTCCCCGGAAGAACACCGCCAAGCGCGGGAGTCCGCCGACGCGATCGCCGATCTCCTCGACCCGCCTGAACCACCCCCACCGCCGAAGGCCCGACGCCGACCGGTGGAGGACGACTGGGACGAGACCTGCACCTCGCCCTGGGACGACCGACCCTAGGGCGAAGCAGTGAATGGCCCGTCTAGCGCGTGTTTCACAGGTGAGGTGACCGGCGGCGTGCCGGTGGCCGGGACGTGGAGTAGGCGGCAGTTGATCGACGGCGTCCGGTGGCGGGTGCGGGTGGGTGCCCCATGGCGGGATCTCCCACCCGAGTACGGACCTTGGCAGACCGTCTACGGGTTGTTCCGGCGGTGGCAGCGTGCCGGGATCTGGCGGGCGATCCTGGCCGCGTTGCAGACCCATGCGTACGCCGCCGGGTCGATCGTGTGGGACGTGAGCGTGGATTCTACGATCATGCGGGCGCGCCGGCATGCCGGCGGTGCGCGTAAAAGGGGGATTTACAGGTCGAACCGCCCGATATTGACGAGGGCGGGACCGAGCCGGACGATCACGGGTTGGGGCGGTCGAGAGGCGGGTGGGCCGGCAGGCTGCACCTGGTCTGCGAACAACGGCGGCGGTCGTTGTCGCGGCTGGTCACCGCCGGGCAACGCGGCGACAGCCCGCAGTTCGTGCCGGTGATCGAGGCGATCCGGGTACCTCGCCCGGACGGCGGGCGACCACGCACCCGGCCGGCCCGGTTCTGGCGGACAAGGCCCACAACTCCAAGGCCAACCGGGCCTAGCTGCGGCAACGTGGGATCAAGGTGACCATCGACCAGCCCCGTGACCAGGCCCCCGCCGCAAGGCCAAAGGCTCTGCGGGTGGGTGTCCACCGACGATCGACCGGGAGATCCACAAACAGCGCCATGCCGTCGAGTGCGGCATCAACCTGCTCAAACAGTACCGCGCGGTGGCCACCCGCTACGACAAACTCGCCATCCGCTACCAGGCCACCGTCCACATCACCGCCATCAACATCTGGCTACGCCACATCTGAAACACGCGCTAGCGGCGGGCGGTGATGAGCCAGGCGTGCGAGTCGAACCACACGCCGTCGGTGGTGTTGTGCGCGGCCATGCTGGAGCGCAGCCGGTCGAGTGCCCGCTCGGTCTCGTCCGCATCGAGTCCCGCGAGCAGCTCGCTCGCCATGCGCAGCACGAGCACGGCATCGACGGCGGCGTCGGGATTAGCGCCGTAGTAGACGGGCTCGCTCACGGCGGTGATGTTCACGTCGGCGAACCCGGCCGCTGTCAGGACACCGTCCACTGTGGTCGGTTCGGACAGGGAGAACGCGCCTGCGGCGGGGACCGGCGGCGGGTCGCCGCCGGCCAGTGCCCGGCGTATCGAGGTCACCCACTCCTGCCGGCCGCTGTCCTGCCAGACCAGGTGGACCAGCCGCGACCCGGGCAGCAGCGCGCGTCCGACGTTGGTGAACGCCTCGACCGGATCGGCGAAGAACATCGTGCCGAACCGGCTGATCCCGAGGCTGAAGTGCTGTGCCGGGAAGGGGTGAACCTGCGCATCGGCCTGCTCGAAGCGCACGTTGTGGACCTCCTCGGCCGCGCTGAGCCGGCGAGCGCGCGCCACCATCACCGGGGACGTGTCAACGCCGAGCGCACTGCCCCTGATCGCGATCCCGGCGGCCTCGCGGGTGGTCTGCCCGGCACCGCAGCCGATGTCGAGGACGGTGTCGCCCGGTCGCACGTCGACGGCTTCGCGCAACCGCCGCTGATAGTGCCGCAGCTCAGCGTCGTAGTCGAACACGCTGCCCGAGGCCGGTTCCCCGCGCTTTCCCTGGTCAACCATGACGCCATCATCCCAGCCCCGGCACCGCTTACCAGGGACCGGACGTGCTTCAGCGGGGGCGGTGGACGCCGAGCTCCCCGTAGGCCGACAGCACACCGGCCAGGTCGTCAGGTTTGTCGCGCAGGAAGGTGTCCAGGAAGGCGAGGGTGGTGGTGGCGACGACGTGGGGACTCCCGGTGCGCCCGAGGGAGCCGACGATCGACGGCACGGGCGGCAGGTACAGGGGGCCGTCCATGAAGGTGAGGTGTGCGGCTCCGGGGATGGTGAGCCGGTAACTCGTCGAGGTGCTCCGTTCGAGAACCTCGGTGAGGCGGGGCAGGTAGTGCGGGTCGGTTGCCGGGGTGATGGCCTGGGTGAGCGCGAGCGTCGGCTGGTCGAGCGAGGGCGAGTCGGCACCGTGGGGGTAGCCGTCCAGGTCGATGACGGCGTCGAACCGGTGATCGTGCCGCGCGGCCTGCAACGCGGCAGCGCCGCCCATGGAGTGGCCGGTCACCGCGACCCGGCTGGTGTCCAGGCGTCCGGCCAGCGGGTCGGCGCTCCCCGCCCGGTCCGAGGTCTCCGACTGCGAAGTCACCAACTGCGACGTCTCCAACCGGGTGAGGACGAAGCCGAGGTCGGCGGCGCGGATCGCCGTCCAGCCGGCCGCCAGTTCGTCGTCCTCGGCCGGGTCGCCGGTGGCGGTGGTCGCGGTGGTGATCGTCCGGCCGTCGGCGAGGACGACGGCAGCGGAGTCGTACGGGTGGTCGAGGGCGGCGACCACGTAGCCGTGGCTGGCCACTTCCTCCGCCCAGGCGGTGTTCTGGGTGCGCACCCCGCCCGACCCGGGGGAGAACAGCACGACCGGGAACCGTCCCCCCTCGTCGGCCACGGGGGCGTCGAAGGTCGAGTGGGTGCGGGCCCGCGCGACACCGTCGATCAGGAAAGCCGGCAGACCGACTCCGCCGGCCAGGGCCTCGGAGACGGTGCGCGCCTCGTGCTCCGTGCGCCCGAGGTACTGGGCCGCCTGCCCGGCCGCCGGGCTGTTCCGCGCGGGGTACCAGAGCTGGACCACGACCGTGCGCCGGTCGTCCGGATCGGCGGTGAAGGTCTCGGGGCGGTCCGGGTCGGTCCACTGCACCACGCGGGTGCCGACCGCGAACGTGCCCGAGGGCTCGGGGAACACGGGTACGGGAAAGGCCCAGGCGGCCACCGGGCCCGTGGTGATCAGACCGACGCAGGCGATCGATCCCGGCAACGCCAGCCCCCAGTGGGCCCGTCGCGGCACCCGGCCGGTACGGCGTGCCAGCAGAGGGGACAGGGCGAATGGCAACGCGAGGGCAGCGCCTGCCAGTACCGGCAACACCTGCCAGCGAATCCCCGTCACCCCCAGCACGATCGCGGACAGCACGAAAAGCGCCGCCGCCGCGATCGTGACGCGGGGGCGGGCGGTGGGGGGCAGCCAACGCGCCACCACCAGCGCGATCGCGCCCAGCAGGGCGAGGATTTCCAGGGGGGACAGGTGCGGTCCCGTGATGGTCTCGGTCACCCGGCAATGGTCGGCGTCGGGTGGGTGCCGCCGCATCGATCCCGGGTCGCCCTCGGATTGCCACCGGGGTCGCGATCCGAGGCAGGTGCCGGTGCGTTCGGAGTGGCAACCACGAGTGCCGGAACAGCGGCCGGCCTGCGACCCCAGGCGGTATGGGGCTCCTCCTGCGGTCGTACGCGGGCACGGTGCCGTCAGACGTGGGTCTCATGTGCTCGGCGGGCTCGCGGCCTACCGTGTCAGGGGCCGGGACCGGGTGCGGGGGGAGAAAACGGCCGTGCTGCTGACGAGGTACGCCGATCTGGCCTCCGCACGAGCGGCGCGCCTGGTGAGAGCCGTCGTGCGGCGGGGTTCCGTGCTGCCTGCCGTGGTGTGGGACGCGCTGCTGCCGGCGCTTCTCCTCCTCAACGTCCTGACCACCTACCCGCCGAACGAGTTGCCGGTGGCCGTGGTCCTCACCGCCGCCCTCTCGCTGCCCCTGCTGTGGCGGCGCAGGGCCCCGCTCGCGGTGTTCGGCGCGGTGGTAGCCGCAGCGTTCGTGCAGTGGTTGGTGGACGTCCAGCTCCCGGCGGACATCGCGCTGCTGGTGGCTCTTTACGCGGTGGCCGCGAGCTCGGGCCGGCGCGGTGCGCTCGTCGCCGGTGCCGTCGTGGAGGCAGGGGTCCTGCTGGCCTGCCTGCGCTGGACGACCGACGGCGCGTTCCTGACCCCGTTCGTCGCGGTCACCGCGATGACCGTCGCCACCGCCGTCCTCGGGGTGAACGTGTGGACCACGCGCGCCTACCTCGCGGCCCTGGAGGACCGGGCCGTGCGCCTGGAACAGGAGCAGGAGCAGCAGGCGCGGGTGGCCGTCGCCGAGGAAAGGGCACGTATCACCCGGGAGATGCACGACATCGTCACCCACAACCTGTCCGTCATGGTCGCGCTCACCGACGCCGCCGTCTACGCGCAGCACCGGTCGCCCGACAAGGCCACCACCGCCATGCTCCAGATCTCCGAGACCGGTCGGCAGGCCCTGACCGACATGCGGCGGTCCCTGGGCGTCCTGCGAACCGACGAACCGGACGCGGAACGCCACCCGCTGCCCGGCATCGCACAACTGGCGACCCTCGTCGACCAGATGTGCGCCGCCGGGTTGGCCACCCGCCTGGAGGTCGATGGCGGCCACACCCACATACCCGCCACCGCGCAACTGACCGTCTACCGCCTGGTGCAGGAAGCCTTGACCAACACCCTGAAGCACACACCGACCGGCACGCACGCCGAGGTCCGCCTCCGGTGCTCGACGGAGACCGTCACGGTGGACGTCACCGACAACGGCCCGCCACGGCCGGATACCGGTGCCGCACCAGCCGGTCACGGCATCCCCGGCATGCGCGAGCGCTCGGCCGCCTACGGGGGCGAGTTGCAGGCGGGACCGCTTCCGGACGGCGGCTGGACAGTCCACACGCGACTCTTCCTCGGCAGTGGGGGAGCGGTGTCCGCATGACGATCCGCATCCTGATCGCCGACGACGAAGCGCTGCTCCGCATGGCCTTCAGCACGGTTCTTGAGGCCCAGCAGGACATGACACCGGTCGGTGAAGCCGCAGACGGCGGCGAGGCCGTGCGGCTGGCCCGGGAACTGCGCCCCGACGTCGTGCTCATGGACGTCCGGATGCCGGGGACCGACGGGATCGAGGCGACCCGGCAGGTCGTGCGGATGTCCCCGCAGACCAGGGTGCTGATCCTCACCACCTTCGACCTGGACGCCTACGCCTTCGCCGGACTCGACGCCGGGGCTTCGGGTTTTCTGCTGAAGAACACCAGGCCCGAAGAACTGCTCACCGCGATACGCAGTGTGGCGGCGGGCGACGCGGTGGTGTCCCCGCGAATCACCCGCCGCCTGCTGGAGAAATTCCGCCCGCACATTGCCGACGGCCGCAGCGCCGAGCACGACGAACGGCTGAGCCGGCTCAGCGCGCGTGAGCGCGAAGTGCTCGTCCAGGTGGGTCGCGGCCTGTCCAACACCGAGATCGCGGCCACCCTGTTCCTCGCGGAAGCCACCGTGAAATCCCACTTGGGGCGAATACTGCCCAAGCTCGGACTCCGCGATCGCGTACAGGCCGTGGTCTTCGCCCATGAAAGCCGCCTGATCCACCCGGCTTGACGTCGGCCGGGCCAGGACATCGGCGAGATCACCGGCACGGGCGGCACGGGGCTCGCCATCGCCTTGCCACGAATGGCCTGGGCCTATTGGGCGACGGCTCGCCCCACCGTGTTTCCGCGGTGGGCGGGAGGGGGATCCGACGAGCGTTCGAGAACGGTTCTCCCGATTCGAGGCAGGGACCAGATGATGAAGGATGTACGGACTGGAGAGACCGCGGTGGTCGGGGGCGTCGAGTCGTTGACCGATTGGATCAACACCGAACGCTATGCGATCGACGATCCCACCAGCGCGGCCTGGCAGGCCGAAGTGGACCTCACGCGTGCCGAGATCGAGAATCACGGCTTCCGCGTCCTGCGGGATTTCATCCGGCCTGAGCTGCACGAGCGGTTGCGTGCGGAAGGCGAGCAGGTCGCGCCGCTCGCGTACTACGAGGCGCAGGAGGTCAACGTCTACAACCGGGGCGTCGACCCGTCGTTGCCGGAGGATCACCCGGCGCGCGTCACCATGTCGCGGGGCAACGCGTTCGTCACGCGTGATCAAATCCCCGAGAGCACGATCATCCAGCAGTTGTACGCGGACCCGCGCTTCAAGGACTTCATCGCCGCGGCGTGCGGCATGCCCGCCGTGTACGAGTTGGCCGATCCGCTCGCCGGCCTCACCCTGAACGTGATCCAACCCGGCAAGTCGCACCCGTGGCACTTCGACGTCTGCCAGGTCGCCTTGACGATCATGACGCAGAAACCGGACTCCGGCGGGGAGTTCCAGTACTGCCCCGACATCAGGTCTCCGAAGAACGAGCGCCTGAGCGACGTCAAGGCGGTCCTCACCGGCAAGGCGGACCACCTCATCCACGCCGTGGAACTGCGGTTGGGTGATTTGCAGCTCTTCCGGGGCCGGCACGCACTGCACCGGGTCAGCACGGTGCACGGCTCTCGCGCCCGCCACACCGCGGTCTTCGCGTACGGCGAACAGCCGGGCGTGGTGAGCAGCCCCGAGCGGGCCCGGCAGATCTACGGCCGGGTGACGCCCACGCACGTGGCGACGGAGAAGGCCGCCCAGCGGGCGGACGGACTGCTGGACTGAGCAACGAAACACGCGTTCTCGACCGCTGACGACGTGACGCGTCACCGGGTCGGAAGCGTCCCGCCTGTGCAGGTGAAACACGGGGGACTTGATGTCGACCGTTCGCACGGAAAGAAGCAAGGCCAACTTCGACGATCTCTACGTGCAGCCTGATCCACGGCGTCTCTACACGAGTCTGCGCACGCTCGACTACCGGATACCCGAGTTCGCCATGCCCGTCATCGCGCACGTGCACACCGGGGGAACGGTGCTCGACGTGTGTTGCTCCTACGGAGTCGGCGCAGCTCAACTCCGCTACACCCTCTCCATCGCCGACCTCACCGTCCGCTACCGGGACCCGGCTTTGGCGACCCTCGATCCCCGGGCGCTCGTCGCCGCCGACCGGAAGTTCTTCGCTGCGCGGGAACAACGGCGTGACGTGCGCGTCGTCGGGTTGGACGCGTCCACGCCCGCCATCCGGTACGCGCTGAACGTCGGACTGATGGCGGACGGGTGGGCGGAGGACCTCGAACGCTCGGAGCCGTCGGCCGCGCTGGTCGCGGGCCTCGCCGGTGTCCGCACGATCACGTGCACGGGAGGCGTCGGCTACGTCGGTGCCGCCACGTTCCGCCGGATTCTCGACGTCCACCCGGACCCGGCGAACCTGCGCGCGGTCCTGTTCGTCCTCCGGGTGTTCGACTACGCGGAGATCGTCCGGGCATTCGCCGAACGGGACCTGGTCGCGGAAAGGCTGCCGGGCGTCACCTTCCCGCAGCGCCGGTTCGCCAACGCGGCCGAGCGGGACTCGGCTCTGCGGGACCTGGCCGACCGGCGCGTCGACGCGGCCGGCAAGGAGGACTCCGGCTGGTTCCACGCCGAGTGCGTGATCGTCCGACCCGCCGTGGAGGCCGCGCGGGTGCCGGTCGGCGAGTTGGCGGCACGGATCTCCGCTCGCCCGTCCCCGAACCTGGTGCGGCCGGCCCCGAGCGTGGACCGGGACGACGTCGTGGCCGGGAACCGGTCCGGTGGCGGCGCTTGCGCCCGGCCCACGATCCCGTCGCGCGGGTAGACCGGTACCAGGTCGGCCTCGACCAACGGCGGGTCGAACCGGGGAGGACCCGACATGACCGGGCGTGCGAATCGCGACGTCGTGGCCGCGCTGGTCGCGTCGTTCCTCTGGGCCTGCGCGTACATCGGTCCGTCCGCCGTCAAGCCGGCCGGTGAGCTGCTCCTGGTGGCCGGGCGGTACTCGCTGTTCATCCTGTGCGGCCTGTACGTCGTCTGGGTGAGCCGGCGGGAGGTCGCCCGGATGCCGGTCCGGCGAATCCTCTTCGGCCTGCACCTCGGGGTGGTGGGCTACTTCCTGTTCTACCTCTGCATCGCGTATTCGGTGAACGCCGGGAGCGGCTTCATCACGGCCCTCGTCGTCGGGGCCTCGCCGGTCACCATAGCGATCTTCGGGAACGTCGTGGAGAAGCGGTTGCGGTGGCGTCAGCTCGCGGCCCCGATCGTCTGCACGCTGGCCGGTGTGGTGCTGCTCGGTGCGGATGAACTCTTCCGGGGCGGCGCGGAGGACGCCGTCGGGGCTTCCCTCCTGGCGATCGGGCTGTCGCTGCTCGCGAGCGTCCTCTGGGCCTACTTCGTCGTGGTCAACGCCCGGTCCCAGCGAACGTGGGCCGACAAACCCGACCCGCGCATCTGGTCGGCGCTGATCGGGATCGGGGCCGGTCTGGGATCGGTCGTCCTGCTGCCGTTCGCCGTCGCCACCACGCCGTCGGAGACGTTCTCCCCGCAGCCCCTCGTCACGTTGATCGGGTGGTGCGTCTTCCTGGGAGTCGTGAGTTCCTGGTACGGGACCTTGATCTGGGTGCGCGCGGCCCGGGGGATACCGGCTCCGCTGGCCGGACCCCTGCTGGCCACCGAAGCGGTCTTCGGGGCTGTGCTGAGCCTGTTCTGGGAGCACCGGATGCCCACTGCGGGAGAAGTGGGCGGCTGCTTGTGCATCATCGCCGGCGTGGCGCTGTACATGATCTTCGATACGCGCAACGCCCGGACGCGCGAGGTGGGCATCGCGTGACCGGGGTGGTCGCACCACGTGCTCGTGGTCGACGCTGTCGGGCCGGTCGGGGGTCCTGCCGGGCGGCCTCGGCGTCGAAGGGGCGTTACCGCCCGGATCGTCCGCCGTGGCATCGAATCGGCCAGGCGGTGGGGGCGTCACCGGTGCGTCATCGAACGCACCCTGGAGTGGGTTTCCCGGTTCCGACGCCTGGCGCGCCGCTACGAGCGCAAGGCCACCCACTTCACGGCCTTCGCGCGGCCGGCCTGCGCGGTGATCTGCTTCCGCCGAGCCGTCAAGCTGGAGTTGTCGACCCACCACAACCCCGAATGAGATGTGGGCTCAGCCCAGGCCGGCGGGCCGGGTGGCGGTGGCGAGCGCGGTGATCATCTCGTCGCGGCGCATGCGGGCGCTGTAGCCGGGGGTGCCGTGCTGGATGCGCCACGTTTCGGTGAGGTCGCCGATGTCGAGCACGTCGTAGCCGAGGTCCTCGATCAGCGCGGCGACCAGGTCCTTGGCCGAGGGGTCGTCGCCGGCCACGATCGCGGCGCGCCGGTCCTCTCCGGCCGGGCGGGCGTCGAGCGGGAGGTGGGCGTCGAGGATATGGTTGAGCGCCTTGACGACCCGGGCCCCCGGCAACGCCGCCTGGACCACCTGCGACGTGGTGGTTCGCCCTTCGTCGAGGGCGGCGATGTGGCCGTCGCGGTCGGGGTAGTAGTTGCAGGTGTCGATGACGACCTTGCCGTTCAGCTCGGCGGCGGGCAGGTCGTCGACGCCCCGGAACGGGACCGCCAGGACCACGACGCCCCCGGCCGTGGCCGCTTCGGTCACGGAGGCGGCGCGGGCGCGGTCGCCGAGCTCGGTGACCAGGTCCTGGAGGGTTTCGGGACCGTTGGCGTCGGACAGGACGACGGTGTAGCCGTGGTCATGGGCGAGGCGGGCGACGCTGCGGCCGAAGTTGCCGACCCCGATGAAGCCGATCGTCGTGACGGTGTCGATGGGCATACCCCAGGGTATCGAGGATCGGTCGGCAGGTTCCCGACGACCACCGCACGTCACCGTTCGCACCGCAGGGGAGAGGCAACCCGGTGGGACGTCCTTGAGACAGGTCGGTGCGGGACCTGGCGACCTGGCACCTGTCCGTGGTTTCCCCGGTTTCCGTTATCCTGGGACGGAATTGACGACGGTCGGATTCCGCACCCCGTGGCGGTCGAAGCCGATCGGAAGGCGGGTTGCTGAAGATGTCGGATTGGGCGGAGTTCGGCGGACGTCTCGCCGGGACGTTGCGGGACGTGGGTGACCGGGTTTTCCTGGTCGTCTTCTGGCAGGCGAATCGGCGCATGTACGTGCAGTTCGCCGGTGGTGCGCACGAGTTGCTCGCGCAGGCGTCGGGGCCCGAGGTGGTGCCGTCGGCGGATTTCAGCGGTATGACCGAGGCGGGTTGGGCGGCACCGTCGGTGGGCATCGACCCGCCGAACTGGTCCTTCTCGTTGCCGCTTCCCGCATCGTCTGACGAGTATTCCGCGTTGGCGGAACGCTGCGTGGTGGCGTTGCGGGACGCCTACGGTCTTCCGGGGCCCGATGGGTTGGTGTACAAGGCTTGGCGCGACGGCGAGCTGCCTCCGGCCGGGGAGTCGTGGTCGGCCGAGCGGACGGCGGCACGGGACAGGGGCGAAAACCCGTTGGTGTTGTCCGGGTTGGGGATTCCGCCTGCCCCGAGTTCGGCTCGTACCCGTTGACCGGCTGAAGGTCCGGTTACGGCGGCGGTCGGTCGGGGCGCGCCGTCGACCGGTTCCGCTCCCCGAGCTCGGCCAGGCCGTGCTCCCAGCGTTGCCGCCGCTGCTCGGGCGTCTGCTCCCACCACGGCGTACCGCGTTCACCGAGGGCCACCTTCGCGACTTGCACACGTGCCCGCGCCGCCGCCGGGTCGTCACCGGAGCGCAGCGCCCGGCCGACATCGCGCCGCGCGGCCATGAGCGCGGTGCGCAGCACCGCGCCCACGTCCTCCGGGATCTCCGGGTCGGTGGCGCGCCAGCGGCGTCCGGAGATGACGACGAAGTGCCCGTCATCGGTCTTCTGCACCGGGCCGTCCTGCCTGGCCACCGCGACCTCCTCGCCGTTGTGCGGCTGAGCCGGCGGACCTGGGTGGCCGCACGACCACGAACCGTTCGTCGACAGGTCCCGCGTCGTCGCGGTTACCCGCTGCCCGCGTTTTCACGCGCTCATCCACGGCGGTGGTCGACACCCCCTGATCGGGTGTTCGTCGCGCGGTCGCTGTTTCACGCCGACGGGAGCGGGTAAGTCTCGGTGTGCCAGGGTCGATCATCCCTCGGGTGACCGACCTGCCGTCCTGAAAACCCTTAGCGTCCGACATGAACGGGAGTTTCGTTCGATGAGCACCATCACCGAGTCCGTCGACGTGAAGGCCACCGTCTCCGCCGTGTACAACCAGTGGACCCAGTTCGAGTCCTTCCCCCGGTTCATGGACGGCGTGGAGGAGGTCCGTCAGGTCGACGACGTCCACACCCACTGGAAGATCTCCGTCGCCGGGGTGACCAAGGAGTTCGACGCGACGATCACCGAGCAGCACCCCGACGAGCGGGTCGCGTGGACCTCCGACGCCGGGCCCACCCACGCCGGGGTGATCACGTTCCACCGCATCGACGACACCACCACGCGGGTGACCGCGCAGATGGACATCGACCCCGACGGGTTCGTGGAGAACGTCGCCGACAAGCTCGGCATCCTGGACCGCAAGGTCAAGGGCGACATGCAGAGGTTCAAGACCTTCATCGAGCACCGCGACGGTCAGGAGACCGGCGAGTGGCGCGGGAACGTCGACCGCCCCGCCCAGCACTGACCGTTCAGCGGGCAGCACCCGTTCGGAGGCCGTCGCACACCGGTGCGGCGGCCTCCGACGCATCGGTGGCGAATCACTCGTTCGTGGTCGGTGACGGGGTCGGCCCGACGCACCCCGTTCGACGGATAGTCGCCACGGCGCGCACCGGTCCAGAATCGACTGGTACGAGGGCCTCGCGGCGGTGTGTGTGTGGTGGTGGGGGGGACCGGCATGGCGCGTCGATCGCACAGCCTGCGCAACCGGACGGCGACACTCGCGGTGGGCGTCGTCCTGGCCACGCACCTCCTTCCGGTCGTCACGGCGACGGGTGGCGGCAGCGCGGACGGTGATCGGGTGGCGGCGGGCCGGATCGCCCGGTGGGTGGTGGACGCCGACGCCACCGGACTGGGCGAACTGCTGGCCGACGGCCGGGTCACCTCGGTCGGGTTGGTCAGGGCGTACCAGGCGCGGATCGACTCCTACGAGCAGGCTTACGCCGACCAGCCCGGTGTCAACGCGGTCATCCGCGAGGACCCCGGGGCGCTCGCCGTCGCGGCCGGGCTCGACGCCGAACGCCGTCGCGGGCACGTCCGGGGTCCGCTGCACGGCATCCCGATCCTGCTCAAGGACAACTACGACACCGCGAACCTGCCCACGTCGAACGGCTCGCTGGCGTTGCGGCACTGGCGCACCGCCGATGACGCCGAGCAGGTGGCGCGGCTGCGCGAGGCCGGCGCGATCGTCGTCGCCAAGACCAACCTGCACGAGTTCGCCAGCGGCATCGAGACCGTCAGCTCGCTCGGCGGGCAGACCCGCAACCCCTACGACCAGGCCCGCCACCCCGGCGGCTCCAGCGGCGGCACGGGTGCCGGCCTCGCGGCGGCCTTCGGCGCGGTCGGCCTGGGCTCGGACACCTGCGGTTCGGTCCGCAACCCGGCGGCGCACAACAGCCTGGTCGGGCTGCGGCCCAGCCTGGGGCTGTCCAGCCGGGACGGCATCGCGCCCCTCTCGGACACCCAGGACGTCGGCGGTCCCCTGGCCAAGTCGGTCCGCGACATCGCGCTGGTCCTGGACGCCACCGCCGGGTACGACCCGGACGACCCGTCCACGACCGCGTCCATCGGACGGGTACCGCCCACCTACACCGCCGCGCTGGACGACACCGCGCTGGACGACGCCCGCATCGGGGTGCTCACCGACTACCTGGGCACGTCGGCCCCGGAGCGGACGACCACGGAGCTGGTCCGGGCGGCGGTCCGGACCATGGCGGGCCGGGGCGCGACCGTCGTCGACCTGCCGCCCCAGCCCGCGCTGATGGCCGCCGTGGACGCCTCCTGGTTGATCAACGACGAGCACGAGCGCGACCTCGACCGCTACCTGGCGGCACCGGGCTCGCGGTACCCGCGCTCGCTGGCCCGGCTGGAACCGCCGGCGGACCGGGTGACCCTGGCCGACATCGTCACCTCCGGCCAGGTCACGCCGACCGTGCTGGAGCGGCTCAAGACCCGGCTGGGTCGCTCGACCGGTCCGCAGGACGACTACCACCAGCGGTTGGCCCGGCGGGCGGAAGCGCGGGAACTGCTGCGGGCGCTGATGGCCGACAACGACCTCGACGCGCTGGTCTACCCGACGGTCCCGCGACCGGCCGCGTTGATCGGGCAGCGGGAGGAAGGGGGCCGGGCCTGCGCCCTGGCCGCCAACACCGGTTTCCCGGCCCTGACCGTGCCCGCCGGCTTCACCCCGGACGGCCTGCCGGTGGGGGTCGAGCTGCTGGGCGCGCCGTTCAGCGAACCGACCCTGCTCGGGCTCGGGTTCGACTACGAGCAGGCGACGCACCACCGCCGGCCACCGCCGAGCACCCCACCTCTGACCAGCCACCGGTGACGGCGGCGAAGGGGACTCGGGGGCTGGTCTACCCGGTCGGCTTCTGCCACACGACGACGTCCAGCGTCATCTGCTGGTCTTTCATGGCGCGGATGACGATCCGCGCGTGGGCACCGGTATTCGTCTTCACGCAGAACGCGGCGTCGGTGACGAGGTCCTCCGCCCCGATGTAGCCCACGTACCCCGCGCGCAGGCACTCCTCGAAAGTCGACTCGGCCTTCGCGGGTGCGATGCCAGCGGATGCCCACAGGTAGCTCGCGTCGTATTTGAGGTCCTGCCCCGACCCGGTCCCCTCGTTCGGTTGGGCTATCCAGACCGACTCCTGGGAATCCAGGTCCAGCGCGTAGTCATCGGTCAGGTGAATCGGGTGGTCGCCGCTCATCCGGCTGATCTCGGGCGTCGCGGGGGCGGGCTCCACCCGCGTGTTCTTCTGCGTGCTCTGCTGTGTGCTCTGCTGCGTCGCCTCCGTGGTCGGTCCCGCCGCTGCGCTCGTGGTCGTCGTGCCGGCCGTCGTGCTGCCCGCCTGGGCGGGGTCGTCCAGCGAGCGGGTGACCACGAGGGTGATCGTCACCGCGCCGGCGACGATTCCCGCGACCGCCAGCAGCACCCACCGGTCCACCGGTTTCCCGAGGCTGGTCACGAGCTGCACCCCGCCGAGCAGCAGCGCCACCGCACCGACCACCACGGCGATGTTCAGCGCGGAACCCGCGAGTACAGCCGCCACCGCCGCGACGTCGGCGATGATCCCGATCAGCCACAACCGCTGCGACACGGGTTTGTGCTCTGGTGCGCGCTGCCCGGCCGGATCCGGTCGTGGCCGCGTCGACGAGTCCGTCACCTGTTCCCCTTCGTGGAGCCGACAGGCGTGCAACCTACCTCCGGGTCAGGATGACCGGCTGGAGAGGCGGCCGAGATGAGGTTCTCTCGCAACGGGATCGTCGCCGGCCGACAACACCTGACGACTGCTCAGGGTCCGGGCGGACGGGTCACCCGCGAGGACGCGGTAGGGTGGTGTCGTCGGTGTGCACCGGATCTTCCCGGTGACCGACCACGGCTGCGGTGTTCCAGTCCCGCCCGCGCCGGCACGCTCACCGCGCCTCGAAGCGGTGGAGCGCATCGAACGCCCTGACGTTCATGACTCGTCCCAGTTCCGGGACGCCCTGTCCCCACCCCCCGCGTCGTGGGTTGTCCCGCCACGCACCCGAACGGAGTGAAAACCCATGAGTACCACCAGACTGACCGACGGCGACGAACGAGCGGTCATCGAGAACATGCTCGACCGCAACCGCGAAGCCCTGATCGAGACCGCGCGCGGCCTCTCCGAAGTCGACGCCCGACGTCGGCTCGTCGCCTCGCTGACGACACCGATCTCGTTGATCAAACACGCCGCAGCCGCCGAACGGATCTGGTTCCAGCGGTTCTGGGCGGGCCTGGACGCGACCGGGTGCGACGGGTACTCGAACCGCGACGAGGGCACCTTCACCGTCGCGGACGACGAGTCCTTGGCCGACGTGATCGCCGAGTTCGAGCGCGCGAGCCGACGATCGCGGGAGATCGCCGCCCGCTTCACCCTCGACGACACCAAGGACAACCCCCGCGAAGGAACGGTCAGCATGCGCTGGACCCTGCTCGCCATGATCGAGGAGTTCGCGCGGCACGCGGGGCACGGCGACATCCTGCGCGAGCAGATCGACCAGGCGTCGGCCCGCCGGGGTTGAGTCCGGGCGGCTCGGCCCAGGTGCGTGCGGCGTCCCCGCGTTCGCTCCGGACAGCCGGGGGTCGCCCGGTGGCCGGGTGAGTGGCCACCTCCGTGGGGTGAAGGTTGTTGGCGGAACGGACCGCTCTCGGTTGCCTCGACCACAGGAGTACCTTCGGGTAACCATCGCAGAGACCATCGTCGACCTGATGGGAGACAAGCAGATGACACCGCGCACCACCGCCCTGGCGGCGGCCCTGGCGCTCGTCGCGAGCCTGCTCACCGCGACCGGCGCGGCCACCGCCGCACCCGCCCGGGACATCGGGGTGGGCCTGCCCGCCGTCGTCGACGCGGCCAAGGCCAAAGCCGGGGCGGAACACCCCGACGCCGGTTTCTACGGGGTGGCGGCCGAACTGGACCAGCCCCCGGTCACCGAGGTCGACGGCATCCGGGGCTGGCGGGTGCACTTCACCGTGCACCAGCAGACCAACGGCTTCACCTACGTCTACGACGTCGACGGCGGCTACCGGCGGACCGAGGACTGGATTCCGGTCGGGATGTACGGGCTGGTGGACCCGTTCACCATGGTCGAGGAGAAGGCGCTGGCCGTCCTGCGCCTCAACGGGTTCCGGCAGCCGTTCTCCGAGCTCGTCCTCGTGCAGCGGCGGGAGGTCGACACCGAACCGGTGTACTTCTTCTGCCTGGAAGGAGAGGGGCAGGACCGGGCCACCGGCGTCGGGACGAACACCCAGAACGTCTACCCGGACCAGTTCGACTGCAACACGTAGCCCGCAGTCCGGGACGGTCGGACCGGCAGGCGGTGGACGTCCGGTGGATTCCGCACCTGTCCTCACCTTGAGGTGCCGTGCTCCGACCGCCGGGATTCACCCGGTGTGGTGAACCGGTTCGATGTGCGCGCCCGGGGCGGGCGGAGGTTCGTAAAGTTCGTCGCGATCGCGCCGGCCACCGTGCGGCGCGCGTCCTACGAACAGGGGTCGCCACGCGATGACCAGCGTCCTGAAGTTCCAGAAGTTCAGCATCCTCTTCGACTGGTTCGACCAGAACGGCGACGGTCGGCTCACCCAGGACGACTTCCAGGCCATGGCCCGGATGTTCGCCCAGGTCGCGCCCCGGGGCGACAGCGCCACCGTCGACGCCCTCGACGACGCCTTCGACGCGTGGTGGCGGCTGCTGCTCGGGCACGGGGACACCGGCGGCGACGGGAAGATCTCGCGTGAGGAGTTCGTCGCGCTCATGCAGTCCGAGGTCACCGCTCCGCAGCACTTCCAGGGCGCGGTCATGGCCATCGCGGACGCGGTGATCAACGCCGTGGACACCGACCGCGACGGCGTCCTGAGCCAGGACGAGTACGTGCGCCTGTACGAGGTGCTCGGCGTCACCCGCGAGAACTCCGGCCAGGCGTTCGTCAGGCTGGACCTGGACGGCGACGGCGTGATCAGCCACGCCGAGTTCCGCCAGGCCATCTCCGACTTCTACCTCAGCGCCGACCCGGACGCGCCGGGCAACCACCTCCTCGGGCCGGTCTCGCCGTAGCCCGCGACCGGGCCCCGCGCGGGCGGCACCGATGTGCCGCCCGGGCGGGTTTCCGGTCAGGCAACCGGCGTGCGGCTGGTGAGCAGCCGTGGCACGGTGCGCTCCACCAACGCCTCGAAGTCGTTGCCCAGGATGATCTGGAACCCGTCCACGCCGCCCTCCTCGTACCAGCGGCGCAGTTCGTCGCCGACTTCCTCGGCCGTGCCGACGAACTGCGCGTGCTCGCCCAGCGCGACCGCCCGCACGGCGAACGCCCCGGCGGTCTGCCGGCCCGACAGGGCCAGGTCCCACAGCGGCAGGTACCGGGAACCGCAGGTGGTGAACACCTCCTCGGGGTCGTCCGGGAGCACGCCGGCGGGCAGCGGGTCGCTCGCGTCCAGACCGTCCAGCGGCAGGGCGGGGAACTTGTCGCGCAGTTGCCGCAGCGCGGACGTGCCGATGACGGGATTGCCCGCGTACCGCTCGCGCGCCTCCTCCAGCCGCTGCGCCGTGCCCGGCGTGTCGGTGATGTGGACGAACGCACCCGGCAGCAGTTCCACGGCGTCCGGGGCGCGCCCGGCGCGCGTGGCCTCCGCGCGCAGCAGCCGCCGCAGTTGCCGGGCGGAACCGAGCGTGGGCGTGCCCGCGAAGACGCCGTCGGCGGTGCGGGCCGCCAGGCGCAGACCCTCCAGGGACGACGTGGCCTGGAGCGTGTAGGGGAACTCGGCGGAGTAGGGGGCCATGTCGATCGGCCCCGACTGCTCGTAGAACTCGCCCCGGTGGTCGACGTCGACGATCAGGTCGTCGCGGACGAACCGGTCGCCGGCGGGATCGGGGACGGTGGCCCCGGGCGGCCAGCTCGCCCACAGCTCCCTCGCCACGGACAGGAACTCCTCGGTCTGGAGGTGGCGCTTCTCCCGGGGCACGTCGCGGGTCATGCCGATGGCCGTGCCGGAGCGGAACGACGAGACGACGTTGATCCAGGCGCGCCCCCGGGCGATCCGGTCGAGGCTGGCCAGGCTGCGGGCGAAGGCGAAGGGGTGGTTGTAGAGCGTGGACGCGGTGGGCATCACCGCGATGGTGGACGTGGCGCTCGCCAGGATGGCCGCGAGCTGGAACGGCTCGAAGGCGTTGATCGGCGGGCCGGTGCGCACGCTCGCCCGGTCGACCCCGGAGAAGTCGGCCTGGAAGAACGCGTGGAACCCGGCGGCTTCCGCGTGCTGCGCCGCGCGGATGAAGGTCCCGATGTCGAACGGGGAGTCGGCACGGCCCTGCGGGGTGCGCCAGTCCCGGCTGGAGGGCAGGTACTGCGCGTTGAGCAGGAGGGTGGGGCCGGACCGGCCGGGGGGTGGTGTGGTGCTCATCGGGTCTTCTCACTCGTCTGTGCGGTGTCGTCCCGCTGTCGGGACGGCGTGGGCGTGGGGCCGGGTCCCAGCGCGCCCGCCGCGAGCGCGACGAGCGCCAGGGCCGCCGCCGTCCACAGCAGGGGCGTCGGGCCGGCGGCTTCGAACACGGTGCCGCCGAGGAGCGCGCCGAGCGCGATGGACGCGGTGAACACCCCGACGTAGAGCCCGGTGACGTGTTCCTCGCGGCCCTTCCCGGCCTGCGTCATCCAGATCTGGCCGCCGACCGAGAGCCCGCCGTAGGCCAGGCCCCACAGGACGGTCCCGGCGACCACGACGGCGGCGGCGGTGCCGAACAGGGCCAGCGCGGTGATCGAGGCGGCGATGCCGGCCGCCAGCCCCAGGACGGTGGCGCGCGAGCGGCGGGCGGCGGTCGCGCCGGCGGCGAAGTTGCCGACGAGACCGGCCACGCCGTAGGCGAGCAGGACCGCCGCGATGACCGGCGGGCTGAAGCCCGCGCCCTGCTCCAGCACGGGCCGGATGTAGGTGTAGGCCGCGAAGTGGGCGGTCACCAGGAACACGACCACCACCAGGCCGCTGACGACCGCCGGCGTGCGCAGCAGCGGTCGGCCGGCGGTCCGGGCCGCCGTGGCACCGGCCGCCGGCTTCGGCAGCGGCGGCAGGGCGAAGCGCAGGCAGGCGGTCAGCACCAGCGAGGACGCGGCCAGCGCGCCGAAGGCGCTGCGCCAGCCGAACGCGTCGCCGACGATCGTGCCCAGCGGGACGCCGATGACCGAGGCCGCCGCCACGCCGCTGACCGCGAAGGAGATCGCCAGGGCGGCGTGGCGGGGCGCGACGAGCCGGGGCGCGACCACCGACGCCAGCGACCACACCACGCCCATCGCGAGGCCGAGCACGACGCGGGACACGACGAGCACGGTGAAGCCCGGTGCCACCGCCGTCAGGGCGTTGCCGGCGGCGAGGACGACCATCGCGGCGGCGACCACCGCGCGGCGGTCGAGGTCGCCGAGCAGGCGGGGGACCAGCGGTGCCGTCACGGCGGTCACCAGGCCGGTGATGGTGAGGCTGAACCCGGCCGTGCCCGGCGCGATGTCGAGGCCGTCGGCCATCGGGGTCAGCACCCCGACCGGCAGCATCTCCGAGGTCACGACGACGAAGGTGCTCAGCACCAGGACCGCGACGGACAGCCATTGCCGCGCCGTGCTGCCGGACGGGTCCGGTTCGGCGCGTGCGGGAGCGGGGGCGTTCATGGGGTAATTCGAACAACGTCCACCCCGTGGAACAACAGCGATTCGCTGCACGACCGATGAGCTAGGCTGATCGGTGCGGACGTCGTGGAGGTACTGATGGGCCAGTTGCCCGTTCAGGGTATCGAGTGCTTGCTCGTGCTTTCGGAGGAACTGCATTTCGGGCGGACCGCCGCCCGGCTGGGGTATTCGCAGAGCCGGGTCAGCCAGCTGGTGGCCGCGCTGGAACGCCGGGTGGGCGCGCGCCTGGTCGAGCGGACCAGCCGCCGCGTGGCGCTGACCAGGTTCGGCACCGAGTTCCTGACCGAGGTGCGGCCCGCCTACGAGCAGTTGGTCGGGGTGGTCGCGCACGCCGCGGAGCGGGCCCGGCGAGGTGGTCTGCGCGAGGTGCGCATCGGTTTCCAGGGCAGCGTCTACGAACAGGTCACCGAAGCGCTGCGGCGTTTCCGCCGGCAATTCCCGGTTTCCGTGGTGGTCACCGAAATCCCTCTCGGTTCACCTTTTTCGGTGGTCCTGGACGGGGTGGTCGATTGCGCCGTCGTGCAACTCCCGGTCCGGGACGACCGGTTGACCGTGGGATTCCGCTTCCCGGCGCAGGACCAGTTGCTGGCGGTGGCCACCGACCACCCGTTCGCCGACCGCGACGCGCTCGACGTCGAGGAGCTGGCGGCGGTGGACCTGCTGGCCCCGGCGGGTGACGCGCCCGGCTACTGGGTCGACGCCCAGGTGCCCCCGTCGACGCCGTCCGGCGCGGCGCTGCGGTCCACGACCAGGGTGACGACGCTGGAGGAGGGGCTGGCGCTGGTCGCGGGCAGCGACCACGCGATGCTGGTGTGCCGCCCGTTCGTCGAGCGCAGCAACCGGCGCGACGTGCGCCACATCCCGGTCGCCGGGCTCGGCGGTGCCTCGCAGCTCGGCCTGATCTGGCGAACCGACCGCACCACGCCGCAGCTCACGGCCCTGGCGCGGCTGCTGGACGAGGAATTCACGGCCGGCCTCCCGGTCGCGCGGCCGGAGATCGCCATCGCCTGAACCCCGGTTCGCGGCGCGAACCGGGGACGGCGGCGGCGCGCCCTCAGCCCTTCTTGGCGCGGTAGAGGATCGGTTCCCAGGGGCTGACCGGGAACGTCAGGTCTCGCACGGAGCCGCTCACCAGGATCACCTGCGACGAGTCGAACAGCGGGATGCCGTACCCCTGGTCGAGGATGGTGGTGACCGCCTGGTCGACGATCCGGCGGCGCTCCTCCGGGTCCACCGTCCGGGCCTGCCGGTCGAGCGGCTCGTCCACCTCGGGCCGGGCCTGCTGGGACTTCCAGGTGGTCAGACCGGTGTGGTAGAACGCGGCGATGCCGTCCGCGTCACCCCGGCTGGCACCCTGGCCCACCGCGAGCTGCCACGTCCCGGCGTTCCGGCGGTCGAGCTGCTCGGCGTCGGACACCGGGCTCAGGCGCAGCGCGATGCCGATCTCGGCCAGCCGGCTCTGGACGTACTCCCACCCGGACCGGGCGGTGCCGATGTCGCCGCTGGAGTAGGTGAGCTCCAGCTCCAGCCGGACGCCGTCCTTGACGCGGACACCCCCGTCGCCGGGGACCCAGCCCGCCTCGTCGAGCAGGTCGCGGCTCAGCGCCGGGTCGTGGGCCAGCAGGGCGCTGCGGTCCCGGTAGTACGGGTGGGCGCGCGACACGACGTCCGTGGCGGCCTCCACGCCCTCGCCGTAGAACGTCTTCGCGTACTCCTCGCGGTCGATGCCGTGCTGGAGCGCGCGGCGGACCGCCGGGTCGGCGAGGACGGGGTGCGCGGTGTTGACCAGGAAGCTGTTCACCACGCCGATGCCCGGAGCCACCACGGTCGCCACCGAGTCCGATCCCCGGGCCTGGGCCAGACCGGTCTCGGTCATCGAGTAGGCGACGTCGTGCTCACCGGCGAGCACGCCCGAGGCGCGCACGTTCTCCTCGGGCACGATGCGGATCGTCACCCGGTCCAGGGCGGCCTCGCCGGCGTGGCTGAAGGCGGCCGGGGCCCAGTCGTACCCCTGCCGCTTGACGTACTCCACGCGCTCGTCCTGCACGGCCTCGTCCAGCACGTACGGCCCCGACCCGACGGTGCCCTGCGCGCAGCGCTCCTCCGGGGTCCGCGCGAGCGAGGCCGGCGCGATGATGCCGAACTGGCCCTCGGTGTTGGCCTGCGGGAACCCGGCGTTGGCCTGGGTGAAGCGGACCCGGACGGTCCGGTCGTCGACCGCCTCGGCGCGTTCGTAGCCGCGCAGGTACGCGCCGGCCGTGGGCGAGACGCCCTGCCCCGCGAGCTCCCACAGCTTCTCGAAGTTGTCGGCGACGACGCGGGCGGTCAGCGCCTCGCCGTTGCTGAACGTCACGCCGTCGCGAACGGTGAACTCGTAGGTCCGCCCGTCGTCCAGCGTCTTCCACGACTCCGCCAGGTAGGGCTCCAGCGCACCGGTGTCGGGGTTCTTGCTCAGCAGCGTGTCCAGCACCTGCCGGCCGAAGATCGCGAACGGGTTCGACTGCGCGTAGTCGAAGCACGTCGGGTACCAGCCGTAGGCGATGCGGAGGTGGGTCGGGTCGACCGGCTCGGGGCCGCTGCCGCAGCTCGCGAGCAGGGCCGCTGCCGCGACCGCGGCCAACCCTCTGGATGGGGCACGGGTCATCGTCTTGCCGTCCTGACTAGTGGTGAAGGGGGAGGAGCGGCGCTCAGCTCGGGTACCGCGTCGAGCAGAGCGCGGGTGCGGGGGCCGGCCGGCGTGGTGAACACGGTCCGGGTGGGACCGCGCTCCTCCACCCGTCCGCCGTGCATGACCAGGACCTCGTCGGCGACCGCCCGGACCACGCCGAGGTCGTGGGAGACGAACAGGTAGGCCACGGCGAGCCGGTCCTGCAAGCGCCGCAGCAGTTGCAGCAGGGTGAACTGCACCGTCTGGTCCAGCGCGGAGACCGGTTCGTCCAGCACCACCACGTCCGGTTCCAGGGCCAGCGCGCGGGCGATCGCCACCCGCTGCAACTGGCCGCCGGAGAGCTGCGGCGGACGTCGGTGCGCCACGTCGGCGGGCAGTTCCACGCTGTCGAGCAGTTCCCGCACGCGTCGCGCCCGCTCGGCGCGCGTGCCGATCCGGTGCGCCTCCAGGGGTTCGGCGACGATCCGGTCGATGGTCAGCGCGGGGTTCAGGCTCGCCGAGGGGTTCTGGTAGACGAGTTGGACGCGCCGGGCGAACGCGGCGCGCCCGGCCCTGGTGGTGTGCTCGTGCCGGCCGTCCAGCAGGATCGTCCCGCTGTCCGGCCGTTCCAGTCCGGTGATCAGCCGCAGCAGCGTGGACTTGCCCGCGCCGGACTCGCCGACGAGTGCCACCGTGCGGCCCCGGCGCAGGGTGAGGTCGACGTCGCGGACCGCGTCGACCCGCTCGCCCGTGCGCCCGCCGAAGGTCTTGCCCACGCCGCGTGCTTCGAGCACGACCCGCGCCGGGTCGTCGGCGGGCAGCGCGGGACGCTCCGGGAGGTTGCCCGGCAACGAGGTCAGCAGCCGCGTGGTGTAGGGCTCCCGAGGCGCGGCGAGCAGCGTCCGGGCGGCACCGGACTCCACGAGCCGGCCCTCGCGCAGGACGAGGAGCCGATCGGCCCGCTCCCCGGCCACGGCGATGTCGTGGGTGACCAGGAGGACGGACAGGCCGCGTTCCGCGCGGAGCCGGTCGAGCAGGTCGAGCACCTGGCGCTGCGCGGTGGCGTCGAGGTTGGAGGTGGGCTCGTCGGCGAGGATCAGCTCCGGCTCGCCGACCAGCGCGAGGGCGATCAGGACGCGCTGGCACAGGCCCCCGGAGAGCTCGTGGGGGTACTGGCGCAGCCGCAGCGCGGGCCGGCTCACGCCGACCGATTCCAGGGCCGCGACCGTGCGCCGCGCGCTCTCGTCCCGGTCGGTGACGCCCAGGAAGTGCCGGTGCAGCTCGGCGAAGTGCTTTCCGATGCGCACCAGCGGGTCGAGCGCGCGGGTCGGGTCCTGCGGGACCAGCCCGACCGACCGGCCGCGCAGCGCGCGGGGGTCGTCGACCCGCGCGACCGCGCCGGAGTGGTCGCGGACCTCCAAGGCCCGGTAGTCCACCCGCGCCGCGCGCGGGTTCAGGCCGAGCAGCGCGTGCAGGGTCGTGGACTTCCCGGAGCCCGACTCGCCGACGATCGCCACCGTCCGTCCTCTCGGGACGGTGAACGAGAGGTCGTCCACGACGACGGCTTCGCCGTCGCCCTTCGGGTACGCCACCCGGAGTCCTTCGACCCTCAACGCGAACCCGCCGCTGTTCTCCACGCTCATACCAGGCTCACTTCCGAAGCTCCGAGGTTGCGGCCCACGCGGTGCAGGGCCAGCACGACGCACGCCAGCACCACGCCCGGCAGCGCCGTCAACCACCACGCGGTCCGGAAGTAGTCCTGCCCGCCCGCGATGAGGTTGCCCCACTCCGGTGTCGGCGGTTGGGTGCCGTACCCCAGGAAGCTCAGCGTCGACACCGACAACACCATCGTCGCCAGCTCCAGGGCGGCCAGCGCGGTGATCGGCCCGCGTGCGTGCGGCAGCACGTGCCGCAGCAGGATGCGGTGCCGCGCGACCCCGAAGCCCGCCGCCGCCTCCACGAACGGCTGGGAGCTGACCCGCAGCACCTCGGCGCGGGTGACCCGGGCGAACGCGGGCACCGAGGCGAGGCCCACCGCGACGGCCAGGTTCACCGGCCCGGCACCCAGGCCCGAGACGATCAGCAGCGACAGCAGCAGCGCGGGCACGGCCAGCAGCACGTCGACCCCGGCCATCAGCACCCGGTCGACCGCACCGCGCAGGTAGCCCGCCACCAGCCCGATGACGACGCTCGCCCCGAACGCGAGCAGCAGCGCCAGCAACGCCGTCAGCAGCGTCGCCCGGGTGCCGTGCACGACCCGGCTGAACAGGTCGCGCCCCAGCTCGTCGGTCCCGAACAGGTGCGCGGCGGAAGGTGACGACAAGCGCCGCGACACGTTCTCCGCCAACGGGTCGTGCGTCGAGAGAAGATCGGGCAGCAGGGCCGCCAGCACGACCAGGCCGAGCACGGCCGGCGCGACCCACGTCGGGTGCCGCCGGTTCCGCCGGACGGCGGGGAGCACGGGAAGGGACCGCGTCATGCCCGGCCTCCCGCGATCCGGTGCCTCAGCCTCGGGTCCAGGACGGGGTAGAGCAGGTCCACCAGCAGGTTCGCGCCGGCGAACACCACCGCGGCGAACACCGCGATCGCCATCACCACCGGAGCGTCCTGCGTCTCCACGGAGGACACGAGCAGCCTGCCCAGGCCCGCGCGGGCGAAGACGGTCTCCGTGACCACCGTGCCCACCAGCACACCGCCCACGGTCAGGCCGGCGATGGTGACGAACGGGAGCAGCGCGTTGCGCACGACGTGCGCGAGGTACACGCGCCGCCAGGGCAACCCCCGCGCCCGCAGGAGTTCCACGAACGACGAGCGCAGCACGTCGTCGAGGCTGCGCACCAGCACGGCGGTGAGCGATGCCGACACCGGCAGCGCGAGGGCGATCGCGGGGAGCACCAGACCACTTCCTCCGGTGGAGGGCACCCACCGCAACGTGAACGAGAAGAGCTGTTGCAGCAGCAGCCCCAGCAGGAACGCCGGGACCGCCGCGACGAGCGGCGGGACGTTGACGAGCAGCCGGTGCGCGGTGCTGCCGGGGTGCCACGACGTGGCCAGCGCCAGCAGGAACGAGAACGGCAGCGCGATCAGCAACGCCGTGCCCGCCAGCGCCAGCGTGTTGGGCGCGACGGCCGCGAGCACCGTCGCCACCGGCGTGCCGGACCGGAACGACGTGCCCAGGTCGCCGGTGACCAACTGCCCGAGCATGTCCAGGTACCGCGCGGGAAGGCTGTGGTCGAGGCCGTAGCGCTGCCGCAGCGCCTCGATCTGCGCCTGCGTGCTGCCGCCCGCCCCGGACGACCGCCGGTCCAGCATCAACGCGACCGGATCGCTCGGCAGGGCGTACACCAGCACGAAGGACAGCGTGTAGACGGCCAGCACCACCACCGCGAAGTAGCCGAGCCGGCCCGCCAGGTGGAGCGCGACCGCCGGGAGCGACCAGGTCCGTCCCGGCGGCGCGCCCGGGTCGAGGTCAGTCGCGGCCATACCCCTGCCCCGACACCTCGGTGAGCGCCGCGCGCACCGCCTGCTCGATGAAGTCGAACTCCTCCTGCCCGATGATCGTCGGCGGTGCCAGCAGCACCACGACGTCGCCGCGCTCGTCGATGCGGGCGTGCAGCCCCTCGTCGAGCAGCGCCGGGGCGAGGACCTGGTCGATCAGGCCGCGCCGCTCCCGCGCGCCGAACGCCTCCTTGGTCTCCTTGTCCTTGACCAGCGCGATGCCCCAGAAGTAGCCCAGGCCGCGCACGTCGCCGACGATCGGCAGGTCGTGCAGCTTCTCCAGCGTGGCGCGGAACGCGCCCTCGTTGTCCCGCACGCGTTCGTTGAGCTTCTCGCGCTCGAAGATCGCCAGGTTCTCCAGCGCCACCGCCGCCGCCACCGGGTGGCCGGCGAACGTGTGCCCGTGGGCGAAGGTGTTCTCCTTCTTCTTGAAGGGCTCGAACACCCGGTCGCTGACGATGGTCGCGCCGATCGGGATGTAGCCGGAGGTGATGCCCTTGGCGGCGGTGATGATGTCCGGCACGACCCCGTACCGGTTGATCGAGAAGAAGTCGCCCACGCGGCCGAAGCCCGCGGTGACCTCGTCCGCCACCAGCAGCACGCCGTACCGGTCGGCGATCTCGCGCACCCGCTCCAGGTAGCCGCGCGGCGGCGGGAGGACCCCGCCGGAGTTCTGCACCGGTTCCAGGAAGATCGCCGCGACCGACTCGGGGCCCTCCAGCTCGATGGCCTCCGCGATCCGGTCCGCCGCCCAGCGCCCGTACGCCTCCTCGTCGCCCAGGTGTTCTGGAGCGCGGTAGAGGTCCGTGTGCGGCACCTTGACCGCGCCGGGCACCAGCGGCTCGAACTGTGCCCGGACCGGCGGCAGCGACGTGATGGCCAGCGCGCCGTGCGTCGTGCCGTGGTAGGCCAGGTTCCGGCTGACGACCTTGTAACGGCCCGGCTGTCCGATCGCCTTGAAGTACTGCTTGGCGATCTTCCACGCCGACTCGACGCTCTCACTGCCGCTGTTGGTGAAGAACACGCGGTTGAGGTCGCCCGGTGCCCGCGCCGCGAGCGCCTCGGCCAGTTCGGCGGCGCGCGGGTGGACGCGGCCCCAGATCGGCACGAAGTCGAGTTCGCGGATCTGCTTCGCCGCCGCGTCCGCCAGCTCCGGCCGGCCGTGGCCGACGTTCGCCGTGAACAGGCCCGAGAGGCCGTCGAGGAACCTGCGGCCCTTGTCGTCCCACAGGTACGCGCCCTCGGCGCGGGTGATGACCGGCAGTTCCGCGCCCGCGGCGATGCCCGCGTGGTTGGTGAAGTGCAACCAGAGGTGGTCGCGGGCCTGCGCCCGGACGTCGTCCGACATCTGGTCCTCCGTTCGGTTGGTGGGGGTGGGGTGTGCGGGTGGCGGTCAGGTCGTGATGCTCGGGTTGTACTGCCGCAGCCACGACGCGAAGTTCAGGACCACTTCGCCCTCGTAGTTGCTGACCAGCCCGTCGGACTTCGCCGTGCCCGCGATGTTGTGCGGGTCGAGCACCTTCCGGTCGAAGATGTCGCGGAGGTGGTCCGGCGGGTTCGCGGTGACCTCCGCGATGTGCTCGCCGATGCGCTTGGAGTACTCGGGGTCCGGGGTGGACGGGTACGGCGACTTGGTGCGCTCCAGCACGTTCGTCGGCAGCAGGTCCCGCACCGCCGTGCGCAGGACGCCCTTCTCCCGCCCGCCCGAGTTGTGGACGCCCTGCGGCAGCCGCACCACGTGCTCCACGATCCGGTGGTCGCAGAACGGGACGCGCACCTCCAGGCCGCCGGCCATGCTCAGCCGGTCGTTGCGGTCCAGCAGCATGGGCAGGAAGTACGAGGTGGCCAGGTGGATGATCTCGCGGTGCCGCCGCTCCTCCCTGGTCAGGTCCTCCTCGAAGACCAGGCCGTCCAGCGCGTCGGCGTACTGCTCCCGCAGGAACTCGTCCACCCGCAGGCTCGCCAGCAGGCCCGGGTCGATCGTGCCGAGGACCTTCTGGTGCAGGTGGCCGTGCGCCGGGCTGTCGGCGATCCACGGGAACGTGTCCGACCACACCGCCGCCGGGTCGTGGAACCACTTGTAGCCGCCCAGGATCTCGTCGGCGGCCTCGCCGGACAGCGCGACGGTCGCGTGCCGGCGGATCTCCCGGCACAGCAGCAGGAGGCTGGTGTCCAGGTCGCCGAAACCGTTGGGCAGGTCGCGCGCGCGGATCGTGGCGTCCCGCACCGCGCTGTCCGCCAGCAGCCCGCTGTCCAGCACGATGTTGGCGTGCCGCGAGCCGATGAAGTCGGCCGCGTCGCGGGCGTACCGGCGGTCCTGCGCCGATCGCGAGCCGGTCGAGTCCGACGTGTCGGTGAAGTCGACCGAGAACGACCGCACCCCGTCGTGTCCGGGCAGCCGCCCGGCGATCGCGGTGACGGCCGAGGAGTCCAGTCCGCCGGACAGCAGCGTGCACAGCGGCACGTCCGAGATGGTCTGCCGCCCCACCGCGTCGTCCAGCAGGGCGCGCAGGCGCTCGGCGGAGTCGGCGACGTCCGAGGTCTCCGCCCTGCGGCCGATGACCTCCTTGAGGTCCCAGTACCGGGTGGTGCGCACACCGTTGCGGGAGAACGCGACCACCTGTCCGGGCAACACCTCGGAGATCCCCCGGTAGGGGTTCAGGCCGGGGAACTTGACCAGCGACAGCACGAGCTGCCGCAGGCCGTCCTCGTCCACGGCGGTGGGCACGGCCGGGTGCGCCAGGATCGCCTTCGCCTCCGAGCCGAACAGCAGCCGGGACCCCTCGTGGTGGTAGTGCAGGGGTTTGACGCCCAGCCGGTCGCGCACCAGCCACAGCGTCTCCTCGGCGCTGCTCCAGATCGCGAAGGCGTAGATGCCGTTGAACCGCTCGACCGCGCGCGGTCCCCACTGGTCCCAGGCCGCGAGGACGACCTCGGTGTCACCGACCGTCCGGAACACGTGGCCGCGCGCGATCAGCTCGGTGCGCAGCTCCCGGTAGTTGTAGAGCTCGCCGTTGTAGGTCAGGACGAGGCGGTCGGGCGTGCCCGGACCCGCGTGCAGCGCCATCGGCTGCGCGCCGCCGTCGAGGTCGATGACCGCGAGCCGCCGGTGGGCGAGCACGGCGTGCCGGGAGCTCCAGACGCCCGACCCGTCCGGGCCCCGGTGGGACTGCGCGTCGTTCATCCGCGCCGCGATGGTGGGTGCTTCCGGGCCGAGCCCGGCGAAGTCGACCCATCCGGCAATTCCGCACAAAACGTTCCTCCTGCGCGCTGCGTGTCCTGCGTCGTTGGCCTGTGGTGGGCGGGGGCGTCCCGCTGCGGTGCCTCAGGTCGACACCACCGCCTTGCTGCGCATGAGGAAATCGCCCAGGTACCCCTCGTGCGGGAGGTTGCCGTCGCTGTGCACGGTGGGCGCTCCTACGTGGACGTTCTGCACGGTCGGGTCCCGCAGCAGGGCTTCGACCAGTTCGTCGTCGTCGGTGATGGCGTTGACCACCAACGAGTTCCGCAGCGGCTCGGCCCCGTCCGAGCGCTGCCACGGCGCGACCCACACGCACGGGAAGGGCAGCTCCTTGCCGAGCAGGCCGTCCCGCGGGTCGGCCACGGTGAACACCGCCGGACCGAGGACCACGCCCCCGTCGGGGTGCGGCGTCGCCACGTCGTCCCACGGGATGACGGCGTGGGCGCGCGCGGCGGCGTGCCGCAGGTGGTCCACCAGCGCACGCGCGGAGTCCACCGGGAACCGGGGGCCCACGTGCTCGTCACCGGTCTGCCGCCCGCGCGTGCGGTCCGCGAGGACCGCCGCCAGGTCGCGGGCGAACGCGGCGTGGTCGCCCTCCACCAGCACGGCGGTCGTGTTGACGCACGCGGCACCCGACAGGGCGGTGACCGAGTCGGCGACCAGTTCCACCGCCGCCGGACCCGCGTGGTCGCGCCCGACCAGCGTCTTGGACCGGCCGGGGCCCCCGACCTTGATGTCGGGCGACGACCCGTACTCGGACTGCACGTCGTCGCCGCCGTACATCAACCCGAGGTGGGCCCGGCGCACGATGGTCGACACGCCCTGCCTCGACGTCGGCAGGAACGCCGCGTCGAGGTCGCGGAACCCCGCCGCGCGCAACGCCTCGATCACCCGGTACGCGGTGAACGGCTCCCGGCGCGAGGGCCGCACCACGACGCGGTAGCCCAGCGCGAGCGCCTGCAACCACCCGTTCTGGATGGTCGGCAGGTTCCCGGAGAGGATCGCGCCGAGCGTCTCCCCGCGCCGGGTCCACACCCCCTGGCCGGAGCCGGCCGCCGCGACCCGCCACGACCGCGCGGACCCGGTCGGACGACCCTGGTCGGCGCGGGTCGGCGCGTCCGCGATGGACCGGGCGACCGCCAGCCCCAACGTCTCGATCAACGCCCGGTTGTGTCCCGACACGGCGGCCACGCGCGCCGAGTGCTCGGCGAAGGTGAGCCCGCCGAAGGTCTCGTCGACGAACCGGCGCGCCGCGTCCGCCAAGCGCTCGGCGCGCTCCTCCGGGGGCAGCGGCAGCGCTTTCCGCTGCGCCGCCAGCGTTTGGGCCACCAGGAGGTCGGGCGCGAGCGACAACGAGGCGACCGGGGTGCCGTCCACCCCGGTCACGACCTCGCGGGCGTGCGCGAGCTGCCGGCCCCGGTGGGTCAGCAGCGGGAGCACCGGCAGGTCGGCTGCCCCGTCCCGGACGGCCGCGACGGTGACCCCGGGAACGGCCCCGGAAGTGACCCCGGAAACGACCCCGGTCATCAGTACACCCCCTCGATCACGCGCTCGCCGTCGAAGGTCTCCAGCGGCTGCGGCGAGCGCAGCGCGTCCCCGACCGCCCCGGCCGGGCCCGGCAGACGGATCGCCGAGTCGCGCTCCAGGTTGTTCGGGATGAACACGGCGCTGCTGATGTGGGTCATCCGCACCTGACCGCGCTGCCCGTACTCGACGGGCCGGTGGGTCTCCTGGTCCACGACGGCGAACGTGACGAACGGCGGGTAGCCGTCGTACACGGTGGCCGCCGCCGGGTCCGCCGGGTTCCGGATCTTCGCGGTGGTCAGGACCATCGTGCTGCCGTAGACGTTCTGGATCACCGTTCCGGGCAGCGCTTCGACGAACAGGTCGAACGTGTCGTCACCGAGTTGCGCCCCGGCGAGGGAGACGTACTTCAGCGTCCGGCGCAGGCGGTCGACCAGGTCGTCGCGCAACACCAGCTCGGCGAGGATCGGGGGCGTCGTCGTCACCGCGGCGATGTCCTGCGTGCGCACGATGTGCGAGATCTGGTCGATCAGGTGCTCCACGTACGCGTCGGGCCGGTGGCCCGCCAGCACCTGCTTCTTCACCCAGCGCGGGTCCAGGTCGACGGTGTGCAGCACGGAACCCAGCGCCCGCGCCTGGAGCCGGGTGGTGTGCCCGAACGCGTGCGGCCCGGACGGCATCGCGACCAGCCACGGGTCGCCGGTCGGGAACCCCGCCGCCCGCAGCTCGTCGGTCTTCCAGTCGAGGCACCGGTTGATCCAGCGCTCGGTGTAGAGCAGCCGTTTCGGCGAACCCGTCGTGCCGCCCGTCTCGAAGACGTACGGGGCCGGGTGCCCGGAGAGCCCGCGCGGCAGCAGGTCCGCCACCGGGCGGTCCCGCAGGTGCTCGGCGATGTCCGGGAAGCGCCCGAGGTCGGCGAACGACCGGATGTCGCGCACCGGGTCGAAGTCCAGCTCGGCGGCGATGCCGAGCCACAGCGGCGACCCGGTCTCCGGGGAGAAGTGCCAGCGCAGCGCGGCGTGGAGGTACTCCTCGGGATCGGTGGTCGGTGAATCTTCCAGTCGGGGGAACGAAGAAGTCATGGTCGTCCAACTACCTCGCGGTCGCGGGGGGAGGAAACGGGTGTCAGGCGATCCACGCGTCGAGGACGCGGGCGGTCTGCTCGGGGTTCAGCCGAGGGTCGAGCAGCGACGTGTAACGCGTTGTGTCGTAAGGGTCCTGGAAGTTGTCCGCGCACTCGTAGACGTCGTCGGGCGTGGCCTCCAGGTGCAACCCGGCCGGCCGCAACCCTTCGTCGAGCAGGATGCGCTGGAAGTGCCGCACCTCGGAGATGACGTGGTCGAGGTGGCGCGTCTTCAGGCCGCCGGCCGCCTTCACCGTGTTCCCGTGCATCGGGTCGGTGATCCAGTGCAGGTTGCGCACCCGCTGCCGCACGCGGCGCGCGATGGGGCGCAGCAGGTGGATGGACTCGTGCCCCATGCGGACGATGAACGCCAGCTTTCCCGGCTCGTCGTAGGGGTTCAGCGCCAGCGCGATCTCGACGGCCTCGTCCGGTGACGTGTCCGGCCCGATCTTCACGCTCACCGGGTTGGTCAGGGTTGCCGCGACCGCGACGTGCGCCGAGTCCAACTGCCGGGTGCGCGCGCCGATCCACGGCCAGTGCGTCGTCGCCAGGTGGTGGTCGATCGCCCCTTCGCGCAGGAAGTGCAGCTCGTAGTCGAGCAGCAGCATCTCGTGGCTGGTCCATACGACCTCGTCCCGGTACCGGGACCGGTTGAAGGACCGGACCACCTCGGCCGCCGTGCGGGCCGCCGCGTGCGCGGTCGCGACCCGTCCCGGCGTCGCCTGCCGCGCCTCGGCGCTCGCCGCCGGTGAGTTGACGATCGGGCCCCGGTAGCTGGGCAGCAGCGTGCCGGCCACGACCTCGTGGCTGCTCGACCGCGGTTTCGCGTACTGGCCGGCGATCCGGCCGACCGCCACGACCGGGCGTCCGGTGTGCGCGCCGAACCGCACGCGGTTCGCGTCGATGAACGCGAGCTTGTCCGCCGTGTCCGCCGCGACGTCGAGGTCGATGTCCTCCACGCAGTCCCCGAGCTGGAGCACCACGGCACCGGAGCTCTCCAGGCCGGCCAACCGCGCCTTCAGCTCAGTCGCGGAAGCGCGGTCCACCAGGTCCTCCGGCGGTAATCCGCGCAGGACGGCGGCCAGCGCCTCGGCGTCGGGCCAGTCGGGTTGCTGGTGGGCCGGGAGGTCGCGGAACCCCGTGGTGTGGTCCCTGGTGTGGTCCCTGGTGGGTGCGGGAGTACCGAGCGTGAGTTCGTTCATGTCCGTTCCTCATCGTGTCGACCTGTCACGCGGGCAACCGTCAGCCGATCCGGAAGGCGGCTGTCAGTGGGAGGCGGTCCAGACACAACCGTGACCCGTTTCGTCCTCGGTGAGCTCGTAGTCGGCGTTGAGGCCCTTGTTGGTGATCATCGCCGTGGTGGCGGGAACGCAGTACTCGCACGGCGCGTCGAGCGTGAGTTCCACCCCGCGCCGGCGAGCGAGTTCCCGGTAGTCCCAGATCGCGCAGTGACCGATCCGCAGCACCGCCCGCCCGGATTCCTGCTCGACCCACTGGGCGGCCGACCGGTACAGGCCCGCCTGGTTCTTCAGCCGTTGCAGCGGCACCGTCGCGTCGTGCTTGGGCTCGGCGTCGACGGCGGCGTAGACGGAACTGTTCATCGCGGCCCACGAGGAGAGGTGGTCGAGGCCGAAGTGGGTGACGACGAACTTCTCCATGAGCGCCTGGGCCCGGAAGAAAGCGGTTTTCCACTCGTCCTCGTCGTGCCCGTCCGGGATCTCCGCGAAGATGGCGCGCTTCGTTTCCAGCAATCCGTTCAACTGCGCCCCGGCCCGGCCGTCCACGATGAACCGGGTGAGCCCCGCCTCGGCCTCGATGAGCCGCCGCCGCCACAGCCGGGCCGCTGCGGTCCCACCGGGAACCCCGCTGGTCGGACGCTCGTCGAGCACGGTCACGTCCACCGGGCGTTCGTCGAGCAAGGTCACATCAACGTTGTCAGCACGCACGTGTCTAGGCCCCCGACTGGTGTTTTCGAGTCGCCGGCGCGGATCGCGCGGCGGCCCGCGGTGTTGATCGGTACCGCGACGCTGCGGCTTCGGTTTTTCGGCGCGCCGAAGCAGTGGCAGGGTGGCTGTCACGGCTTCGGTGGATTCGCGCTGGTCCGCGCTCTCCATCGGCGTGGGATTCCAGGACCGGTACGCCGGGAGTCGAGCCGGTACCGGCGGCAGTGGATTGGCGGCCTGGTCGTCGTCGACCAGGTAATGCCTACCGCGCGCCGGTGACCGATGCGGACAAAGGTCACTCTTCGGATGTGTTCACCTGCCCCATGTTAGGCCCGGGAACACCTCATTCGATCCCTTCTCAGGGATTGGGAGAACGTATGCGCGAGTCCGAAGGGACCCTTTGTGGGCAAGGTCGCAACCCCTTTTCAAGGGGGTGATTTAAATAATGCGCTGAAATAAATGACCGGTCGGGTGGAATAATCGGACCGGTCGGCGCGGGTGGGCCGGCCACGAGGTGTCCGGCCACTGTGGACGGTGTCCGCCCGGCGGTCCGGGCGGCGTCGACCGCGACCCGGTCACCATGGATCTCTTGTGCCGCAACGACAAGAGATACTTCCAGTGTGGAATAAACCGGTGGCGTGGGCGACTCGGGGGTCGACGGCCGAGTGCGGCGGCCGCGGTGAGCGCGTCGATGGCGTGGTCGTCCTTGACCGGCGCGTGACGACCGGGGCGTGCGCTGTGCCGGGGATGAGCGGGCAGCGCCGACCACTTTCCGGCACCCGGCCCCGGATCGCGTCGCGCAGGGCCGTGTCGGTCATCGCCGACAGGCCGCCGCAGGCCGTCAGCACGGCCCGCGAGGTGCGGGGCCGGGCGGTCAGGCGGTCGGCTCGACGGCCGAGAGCACCCCCGTGACGACCGTCGCGGAGACGTGGAACACGATCACCGGCGCGAATGGCGCGACCACGCCGTAGACCATCCACATCAGGACCGACTTCTGCCCGCGTTGGACGATCAACGCCCGTCGACGAGGTCCTTGGCGTGCGCGAGGAACAGTTCGGCCCGGTGGGTGGCCACCTGATCCCTGATGTTCGTCAGGTTCTCCCACCGCTCGGACAGCCCGCCGAGGACGTCGGTGGACTCCCGGCCGGCGGCCCGCACCACCCAACCGCCCTCCTCCGGGCGACCACGCCTTCGATGGTGAACGCGGGCCGGTGGCTCCGGGGAGTCGAGCCCGGGTGACGCGCTGACGGCGGCAGGGGGTGCGCTCGCCGGGCGTGGCGGCGGGCGGCCGGAAAGTGTGCGGGTTCGTCTCTGCCGTCGCCCGGGATCGCGGCCGGATACTGCGGCCGTGACTGATCTGCTGCGTGGCCTTGAAGTGCCGCTGCCGGACCGGTGCGTGCACGAGTCGTTCGCCGAGCACGCGTCGGCACGTCCGGACGCCGTCGCGGTCCGGTGGGACGGCGGCGAGCTCGCCTACGGGGAACTGGAGCTGCGCGCCAACCGCTTCGCGCACGTGCTGCGCGCGCACGGGGTGGGACCCGAGGTCGCGGTGGCGCTGTGCCTCGAACGCGGACCGGACCTGCTCGTGGCGATGCTCGGCATCCTCAAGGCGGGCGGGTACTACGTCCCGCTGGACCCCGACTACCCCGCCGCCCGCCTGGACCACATGGTCGCGGACTCGGGTGCCGGTGTCGTGGTCACGCAGCGGTCGCTGGTCGGGCGGGTCGCCTCGGCGGGGTCGGTCGTCGTCGTGGACGAGACGGACCTGAGCACCGGTCCGACCGGCGCGCCGGACGTCGCGGTCTTCCCGGACAACCTGATCTACACGATGTACACCTCCGGGTCGACGGGCCGGCCCAAGGGCGTCCAGGTCACGCACCGGGGCGTCCTGCGGCTCGTGCACGGCTCGGACTTCGCGGACTTCGACGCCGACCAGGTGTTCCTGCTGCTGACCTCCCTGTGCTTCGACGTGTCGACGTTCGAGCTGTGGGGGGCGCTGGCGAACGGCGCGGTCCTCGCCGTGCTCCCGCCGGGTCCTCCGACGGCCGAGGCGGTCGAGGCCGCCGTGCGCCGGCACGGGGTCAGCACCCTGTGGCTCAGCTCCGGCCTGTTCGCCCACGTCGTGGACACCCGGATCGGGGCGCTGGCCGGTGTGCGGCACGTGATCGCGGGCGGCGACGTGGTGCCGCCGGTGCAGGCGCGGCGGGTCGTCGAGGAGCTCGGCGCGGAGATGAGCAACGGCTACGGCCCCACCGAGTGCACGACGTTCGCCTGCGCCCTGCGCGGCATGACCGTCGCCGACACCCTGGGTGCCGTCCCGATCGGCACCCCGATCGCCAACACCCGCGCGTTCGTCGCCGACGCGTCCGGCCTGCCGCTGGCCCGGGGCGGACGCGGCGAGCTGCTGCTGGGCGGCCCCGGCGTGGCCCGGGGGTACCGCGACCGGCCGGCGCTGACGGCGGAGCGCTTCGTCCCGGACCCGACCGGCGACGGGGAGCGCGTCTACCGCACCGGGGACGAGGCCCGGGTCCGCGCCGACGGGGTGGTCGAGTTCTTCGGCCGGCTGGACGACCAGGTCAAGATCCGGGGGTTCCGGGTGGAGCTGGGCGAGGTGGAGACGGCGCTGGTCGCCCACCCGGCCGTGCGCACCGCCGTGGTGACCGCCCACGACCGCGACGGGTCCGACCGCGTGCTGGTCGCCCACGTCGTCGGCGACGCCGCCGCCGACGAGCTGCACGCCTTCCTGTCCGAGCGGCTGCCCGACCACATGGTGCCCGGCCTGTGGTCGTTCCTGGCCGGCCTGCCCGTCACCCCGAACGGCAAGGTCGACCGGGCGGCCCTCACCGTGCCCGTCGCCGCGACCGGCACCTACGTCGCGCCGCGCACCCCGGTCGAGGAGGTCGTCACCGAGATCTGGTGCGAGCTGCTCGGCGTGGAGCGGATCGGCGTGCACGACGACTTCTTCGCCGACCTGGGCGGGCACTCGCTGCTGGCCACCCGGTTCGTGGCCCTGGTCGCCGAGCGGTTCCCGGTCGAGCTGCCCGTGCGCAGCCTGTTCGACTTCCCGACCGTGGAAGGGGCGGCGGCCCACATCCACGACGCGGTCGTCGCGCACGTCGACGGGCTCTCCGACGACGACGTGGCCGCCGTCCCGGTCTGAGACCGACCGGGGCGGGCGGGAGCGGCGGTCGCCCCCGCCCGCCCCGCGGTGTCGTTCAGGACTTGCCCGCCGTGGCCTCCTCGACCACCACGGCCAGCGCGGCGACGGTGCGCGCGGTGAACAGGTGGCGCAGGGTGATGCGGACGTCGAACCGCTTGCGCAGCCGCGAGAGGACCCGGGTCGCCAGCAGCGAGTGGCCGCCCAGGCGGAAGAAGTCGTCGTGGGTGCCGAAGTCGCCGTGGGGCAGCACTTCCCGCCAGATCGAGCGGATGGCGCTCTCCACCTCGGACTCCGGGGCCGTCGGCGGCGCGGAGACCGGGGCCGGGACGGGGAGCGCGGCGCGGTCCACCTTCCGGCTCGGGGTGAGCGGCAGCTCGGGCAGCGCCACCCACAGGCCGGGCACCATGTACTCCGGCAGGTGCGCGCGCAGCGCGTCCCGCAGCACGTCGGTGTCCACGTCGTCCCCGGCGGGCACGACGTAGGCGACCAGTTGCGGGTCGGGCAGGTCCTTGGTGACCACGGCCGCCGCCCGCACCCCCGGCTGCGCGGCCAGCACCGCCTCGACCTCGCCCAGCTCGACCCGGAAGCCCCGGACCTTCACCTGGTCGTCCACGCGGCCCAGGAACTCCACCGCGCCGTCCGCGCGCACCCTGGCCAGGTCGCCGGTCCGGTACAGGCGGGCCCCGGGCACGCCGGAGAACGGGTCGGGCACGAACCGGTCGGCCGTCAGCGCCGGACGCCGCAGGTACTCCCGGGCCACCCGCGACCCGCCCAGGTGCAGTTCGCCGGGCACGCCGACGGGCGCGGGGCGTCCTCGGTCGTCGAGCACGTACGCGCCGGTCCCCGGCACCGGCCGGCCGATGGGCAGCGACGGCGCGGCCAGGTCCGCCCCCACCGCCCGGTGCAGGAGGCTGGTGATCGTCGCCTCCGTCGGGCCGTAGCAGGCCACGAAGCGCCCCGGGACGGCCAGGTCGTGCCAGCGGCGGGCGTCGTCGGCGGTCACCACGTCCGCGCCGACGTTCACCAGCCGCAGCGACCGGACGTCGTCGGGGGAGATCACGGACATCAGCTCGCGGTAGTAGTGCGGGGTGATGTTCACGGCGGTGATCCGGAACCGCCGCAGCCGCTCGGCCAACTCCTCCGGCGTCCAGAACAGCGGGTCGCTCAGCAGCACCGCCGCACCGGCCAGCAGCGACGCGCCGATCTGCTCCAACGACGTGTCGAAGGCCAGGGACGCGAGCGAGAGCACCCGGTCCTCGGCGGTGGTCCCGTACTCGCCGGCGATCACCACGGCGTGCTCCGCGTAGGCCCCGTGCTCGACCAGCACCCCCTTCGGCCGCCCGGTCGACCCGGAGGTGTAGATCACGTAGGCGGGGTCGCCCGCGTCCACCGTCCACTCCGGACGGTCGCAGGACTGGCCCGCCGCGTCGTCCGGGACGATCACCGGGCCGCCGGGGAACAGCGCGGCCGTGCCCGCCCGGGTCACCACCGCGCCCACCCGCGCGTCCGCGACCAGGAAGGCCAGCCGGTCGGCGGGGTGCGCCGGGTCGAACGGCACGTAGGCCGCCCCCGACTTGAGCACCCCGACCAGGGACACCACGGCGTCGAAACCGCGTTCCAGGCACACCCCGACGGCGGCACCCCGGCCCAGGCCCCGCGACCGCAGGAGCCGGGCCAGCCGGGTGGACCGGGCGTCCAGTTCGCCGTAGGTCATCTCGTCGTCGCCGAACAGCACGGCCGGCGCGTCCGGCCGCGCGGCGGCGCGGGCGGCGAACAGGTCGGGGAAGCACGCCGGTGCCCCGCCGCCGCCCGGCACGGTGCCCCACTCGTCCACCAGGAGCCGGAACTCGTCGTCGGGCAGCACCTCCAGCTCGCAGACCGGTCGACCGGGGGCGTCGACGACGCTCTCCAGCAACCGCACGTACCGGCGCGCCATCCGCTCGGCGGTGCCGGCGTCGAACAGCGCGGTCGGGTAGGTCAGGGTCCCGGTCAGCGCGCCGTCGGGGCGGCGCTCGAACTGGAGGCCGAGGTCGAACGTGGCGGACGCCCACCCGACGTCGACCTCCGCCACGGACAGGCCGGGCAGGGCGAACCGGTCCTCGGCGATCTCGTTGAGCCCGAAGGCCACCTGGACCAGCGGGTTGCGCGAGAGGTCCCGGTCGGGCTCGAACTCCGCGACCAGCCGCTCGAATTGCACGTCCTGGTGGTCGAACGCGGCCAGCGCCGTCTCCGCGACCCGGTCCAGCAGCCCCTCGAAGCTCGGGTCGCCGCCCAGGTCCGTGCGCAGCACCAGCGTGTTGACGAAGAACCCCACCAGGTCCTCCACCTCGGCCAGCGGGCGGCCCGCCACCGGGCACCCGACCGCGATGTCGGTCGTCCCGGCGTGCCGGCGCAGGAACACCAGGTACACCGCCAGCAGCACCATGAACGGCGTGGCCCGCCGCGACCGGCCCAGTTCCGCCAGCCGGCCGGCCAGCGCGGCGGGCACCTCCACCCGCACGGCCGCGCCGGTCGGGTCCCACGACGGCGGGCGCGGCCGGTCGGTGGGCAGCTCCAGCGGGGCCAGGCCCGCCAGCCGCGCGCGCCAGAAGTCGAGCTGCGCCTCCAGGCCCGCCGCCGACTCCCGTTGCCATGCCGCGAAGTCCGCGTACTGCACGGGCGGCTCGGGCAGCGCCGCGCCGCCGTAGCCGGCGGCCAGGTCGCGGGCGAACACGTCCCACGACCACCCGTCGAACGCGATGTGGTGCACCACGACCACCAGCACGTGGTCGACCGGGGAGAGCCGCAGCAGCCGGGCCCGCAGCGGCCACTGCGCCGCCAGGTCGAACCCCGCCGCCAGTTCCGCCGCGACCAGCGCGTCCACCTCGTGCCCGGCGACGTCGAGCACCGGCAGCGGAACGGGTGCCGGCTCGTCCACCACCTGCTCCGGCGCGCCACCGCGATCCCGGTAGCGGGTGCGCAGCACCTCGTGGCGGTCGACCAGGGAGTCCAGCGCGCCGGCGAGCGCGGGCACGTCCAGGTCGCCGCCGAGGCGCAGCACCAGGGGGAGCAGGTACTCGTTCCCGCCGGGGCGCAGCGCGTCGAGGAACCACAGGCGCTCCTGCGGGAAGGACAGCGGCAGGCTCATGGTCGTCAGGGTGACGGCCGCGCGTCGCGCGGCACAGGGACGGCACCGCGTGAGCGTTGCTGCGTGTTTGTTCCTTGTCCGCACGCCCGCGTGCGTGCACGCTCGGCGTCCGACCGACTGGGGAGGACACATGAGCGACGACGAGCGCACTTACGGCGTGGTGGTCAACCACGAGGAGCAGTACTCGATCTGGCCCGTGGACCGCGAACTGCCCTCCGGCTGGCGCTACGAAGGCGTCCAAGGCCCCAAGCAGACGTGCCTGGACCACATCGACCAGGTGTGGACCGACATGCGCCCGCTGAGCCTGCGCCAACGCATGGCGGCCGACGCGACCGCCTGACGCGGCGGAACACGCCGTCGGCGACGACGGCCACGGGGGACGGGTCAGCGGGGGACGAGGTCATGGGCGAGAACACGGCCGCACGGCGGCAGGAGTTGCTGGAGCGGTACCTCCGGGGGACCGTGCCCGCGAAGGCGGACAACGCGATACCCGCCGTGGACCGGACCCGCCCGCTGGAGCTGTCCGCCGCGCAACGGCGGATGTGGTTCCTGGACCGGTTGCGGCCCGGCGGCACCGAGTACGCGGTGACCTCGGCGTGGCGGCTCGACGGCGACCCCGACGTCGAACGGCTGCGCGCCGCGTGGCTGGAGGTCGTGCGGCGGCACGAGGTGCTGCGCACCACCTACGTCGAGCACGACGGGACCCCGGCGCAGGTCGTCGGGCCGGTCGAGGTCGACTTCCGGGTGGTGCACACCGACGACGTGGCGGCGACGACCCTCGCCGAGGCGTCCGTTCCGTTCGACCTGGCCGCCCGCGCCCCGCTCCGGGTGCGGCTCCTGCGGCTGCCCGACGGCGGCCACGTGCTGCTGGTCGTGGCCCACCACATCGCCTGGGACGGCTGGTCCGCCTCCGCCGTCGCCAAGGACCTCGCCGCCTTCTACGACCACCGCGACCGGCCCCCGCTGCGGGCCCAGTACGCGGATTTCGCCGCCTGGCACCGGGAACACGCGCGGGGGCCGTCGGTCACCCGGCAGCTCGACTTCTGGCGCACCCGGCTCGCGGGCGCTCCGGTGCTGGACCTGCCCACCGACCGGCCGAGGCCGCCCGTGCACGACCCGCGCGGCGACATCGTCCGGTTCACCGTCGACGCCGGGGTCGCCGCCCGCCTGACCGCGCTGGCCGCGCAGCGCCGCGCGACGGTGTTCACCGTGCTGCTCGCCGCCTACCAGGTGCTGCTGTCCCGCTACGCCGGGCAACGCGACCTCACGGTGGGCACGCCGGTCGCCGGGCGGATGCGCGCCGAGACCCACGACATGGCGGGCCTGTTCCTCAACACGCTGGTGCTGCGGGCCGACGTGGACCCCTCGGCCCCGTTCGCCGACTTCCTCGACCGGGTGCGGCTCGACGTGCTCGACGGCCTGTCCCACCAGGAAGCGCCCTTCGAACGGCTGGTGGACGTGCTGGCCCCGGACCGCGACCTGTCGCGCTCGCCGCTGTTCCAGGCCATGTTCGTCTTCCAGAACACCGAACGGGCCGAGTTCACCTCGGCCGGGCTGCACGCCGAACCGGTGCACTCCCCGTGGCACAGCGCCAAGTTCGACCTGACGCTGGAGGTCACCGAGCAGCCGGACGGCACCTTCGCCGGGGTGCTGGAGTACCCGGTCGCGCTGTTCGACCGGACCACCGTCGAGCGGGTGGCGGGCCACTTCCGGACGCTGCTGGGCGGCATCGCCGACGACCCCGCCTCCCGGGTCGCCGACCTGCCGTGGCTCACCGGGGCCGAGGTGGCGCAGCTCGAACGCTGGTCCGACCACCGGGCCGACTACCCCGGCGGCACGCTGGTCGACCTGCTGGGCGACCTCGGTCCGCTGGTGGCCGGGGACGTCGAGCTCACCGCCGCCGAGCTGGCCTCCCGGTCCGACCGGGCGGCGCACCGGCTGCGGTCGCTCGGCGTCGGCCCGGAAACGGTCGTGGGCGTGCGGCTGGAACGCGGCGTGGAACTGGTCGTGGCTCTGCTGGGGGTGCTGAAGGCGGGTGGCGCTTACCTGCCGTTGGACCCGGAGCTGCCCGAGGAGCGCCTGAGGTTCATGGTCGAGGACTCCGGCGCGCGGATCGTGATCACGCCCGGTGACCTCGTCGACTTGGACGAGCCCGACGGCCCCGTGGAGTCGGGTGTGGGGCCGGGGAATGCGGCGTATGTGATGTATACGTCGGGTTCGACGGGTCGTCCGAAGGGTGTGGTGGTGGAGCATCGGGCGGTGGTGAATCGTCTGCGGTGGGCGCAGGCGGAGTATGGTTTGGATTCGTCGGATCGGGTGTTGCAGAAGACGCCGTGTGGTTTTGATGTGTCGGTGTGGGAGTTTTTTTGGACGTTGTCGGTTGGTGCGACGTTGGTGGTGGCGGAGCCGGGTGGTCATCGTGATCCGGCGTATTTGGTGCGGGTGATTGTTGAGCGGGGTGTGACGACGGCGCATTTTGTGCCGTCGATGTTGCGGGTGTTTTTGGGTGGGGTGTTGCCGGGGTTGCCGTTGCGGCGGGTGTTGTGCAGTGGTGAGGCGTTGCCGGACGATCTTGCGGAGTCGTTCCATCGGCTTGTGGGTTGTGAGTTGCACAACCTGTACGGGCCGACGGAGGCGGCGGTGGACGTGTCCGCTACCCGGTGCCTGCCGGGGGAGAGGGTCACGATCGGCCGCCCGGTGGCCAACACCCGGCTGCACGTGGTGAACGACGACCTGCGACTCGTGCCGGTGGGTGTCCCCGGTGAACTGGTGATCGCCGGTGTGCAGTTGGCGCGCGGCTACCTGGGACGGCCGGGGCTGACCGCCGAGCGGTTTGTGCCCGACCCGTTCGCCCGGTCGCCGGGAGAACGGCTCTACCGCACCGGGGACCTCGTCCGCCTCCTGCCGGACGGCACGATCGACTACCTCGGCCGCCTGGACCACCAGGTGAAGCTGCACGGCAACCGCATCGAGCTCGGCGAGGTCGAAGCCGCCCTGCTCACCCACCCCGACGTCCGGGCCGCCGCCGTCGCCGTGCACGACAACCGGCTGGTCGGCTACGTCGTCCCGGTCGGCGCGCCGCCGTCCGACCTGCGCGCCCACCTCGCCACCACCCTGCCCGACGTGATGATCCCCGTCGTGTGGACGGTGCTGGCCGCGCTGCCGCTGACCGCCAGCGGCAAGACCGACCGCAACGCCCTGCCCGCCCCCGGAGCCCGCCGCGCCGCCGCCGGGTACGTCGCGCCCCGCACCCCCGCCGAAATCCTGGTCGCCCGGGTGTTCGCCGAAGCGACCGGAGCCGACCGGGTCGGCGCGGAGAGCGGCTTCTTCGAACTCGGCGGCGACTCGCTGCGCGCCATCCGCGCGGTGGGCCTGCTCCGGGCGCAGGGCGTCGACGTCGGCGTCCAGGACCTGTTCCGCCGCCCGAAGGTGGCCGACCTCGCCGCCGGGCTCACCACCGCCATGTCCGCCCCGGAGGCCGGCACCGCCCCGTTCGCGCTGATCGGCGCGGAGCAGCGGGCCGCGCTGCCCGCCGACGTGGTGGACGCCTACCCGCTCACCCAGGCGCAGGCGGGCATGGTGCACCTCATGCTGGCGGGCACCGATCGCGGCCTGTACGTCAACGCGCTCGGCTACCCCGTCCACGACGACGGCGAGTTCAGCCTCCCCGCGCTGCACGAGGCCGCACGGCTGCTCGCCGCCAAGCACGAGATCCTGCGCACCTCGATCGACCTGGCCGACGGCGGCACGCCCCTCCAGCGCGTCCACGCCGCCGCCGAGGTCGAGATGACCTGCACCGACCTGCGCGGGCTGGACCGCGAGGCGCGGGCGGCCCGGCTGCGCGCGTTCCTCGACGCCGACCGTCCCCGCCCGTTCGACCTGACGCGGCCCTGCCTGCTGCGCCTGCACGTGCACCGGTTCGGCGACCACGAGTGGCGGCTGACGTTCGTCTACGTGCACGCCATCCTCGACGGCTGGAGCCAGAACTCCCTCGTCGCCGAGCTGCTGGACGCCTACCGCGCGGTCCGCGCCGGGCGGGCGTGGCCCGCGGCACCGCCCGCCGTCCGCTTCGCCGACACCGTGGCCCGCGAGCTGCTCGCGCTGGAATCCGCGCCGGACCGCGCCTTCTGGGCCGCCCAGGTCGAGGGGATCGCCGGGTTCACCGTCCCGGCCGCGTGGGCGGGCGAGGACGACGGCGTCTACCGCACCGCGCGCGTGCCCCACGGCGACCTGCCCCTGGACGCCGTCGCGGCGGACGCCGGGGTGCCGCTCAAGAGCCTGCTGCTGGCCGCCCACCTCACGGCGCTGCGCACGGTGTCCGGAGCCACCGACGGCGACCCGGTCTTCCACACCGGGTACGTCACCAACGGCCGGCTGGAGCGGGTGGACGGCGAGCTGGTGCGCGGCATGTTCCTCAACACCGTGCCGCTGCTGGTGCGCTCCACCGCCGGGACGTGGGCCGACCTGGCGCGCGAGGTGTTCGCCGCGGAGACCGCGCTGTGGCCCCACCGGCACTTCCCGCTGCCCGAGATGCAGGCCGCGTGGGGCGGGGCGACGCCGCTGGTCGACGTCTTCTTCAACCACACCGACATGCACGTGCTCGACCCGGACGTGGTCGCGCTCGACGGCGTGGAGGACAGCACCCCCAACGAGTTCGGGCTCTCGGTCTCCACGACGCCGGGCGCGTTCGTGCTGGAGGCGTTCACGCACAAGGTGAGCGCCGGGCACCTGGACCTGCTGGCGCGGGTCTACCGGCACGCCCTGGAGAGCGCGTGCGCGGGCGGCGACCCCCGGTCCACCGGCCTGCCCGCCGCCGACCGCGCCGAGGCGCTGCGGGGCACGCCCGCGCCCCCGGCGCTGCCCGCGACCCTGCCGGGCCTGGTCGCCCGCGCGGTCCGCGCGCACCCGGACGCCGTCGCCGTCGTCGCCGGCGACGACGAACTGACCTACCGGGAGCTCGACGCCCGCGTCGCCGCCCTCGCGGGCCGGCTGCGCGCGGTCGGGGTCGGCCGGGGCTCGCTGGTGGCGCTCCTGCTGCACCGGGGCGTCGACACCCTGGTCGCGCCGCTGGCCGTGCACCGCGCGGGCGCGGCGTACCTGCCGGTGGACCCGGACTACCCGGCGCAGCGCGTGGCGTACGTGCTGGCCGACTCCCGGGCCGACGCCGTGATCACCGAACCGCTGCTGACCGGACTGCTCGGCGACACGACCGCCCACGTCGTCCTCGCCGGCGAGACGGGTCCGGCGGTCGAGGCGCGGGAACCGGAGGCCGACGACCTCGCGTACGTCATCTACACCTCCGGTTCGACCGGGCGTCCCAAGGGCGTGATGGTCGGCCACGGCGCGCTGGGCAACTTCCTGCTCTCCATGCGGGACCGCCCCGGCCTGGCACCCGGCGCTGCGGTGCTCGCGCTGACCACGGTCTCGTTCGACATCTCCGCGCTGGAGCTGTACCTGCCGCTGCTGGTCGGCGGCCGGACCGTGATCGCCACCGGCGGCGACGCCGAGGACCCGCACCGGCAGGCCGACCTGGTGCACCGGGCCGGGGTGTCGGTGGTGCAGGCGACCCCGTCCCGGCTGCGGGTGCTGCTCGACTCCGGCTGGGTGCCGCCCCGGGGGCTGACCGTGTTCGCCGGCGGGGAGAAGCTGACCGCCGACCTGGCCCGCGCGCTGACCGCCGGCGGAGCCGTGCTGTGGGACCTCTACGGGCCCACCGAGACGACCGTCTGGTCCACCGTCGCCGGCGTGTCCGACGGGGTCGCGCAGGTGTGGGAACCGGTGGCGGGCACCGACGTGCGGCTGCTCGACTGGCGCGGCGAACCCGCGCCGCCGGGCGTGGTGGGCGAGGTGTGGCTGGGCGGTGCCGGGCTGGCGCGCGGCTACCTCGGCCGTCCCGCGCTGACCGCCGAGCGGTTCGTGCCGGACCCGCACTCGCCGGTGCCGGGAGCGCGGCTGTACCGCACGGGCGACCTCGCCCGGCGGCGGCCGGACGGGCACGTCGAGATCCTCGGCCGGGTGGACCACCAGGTGAAGGTGCGGGGCCACCGCATCGAACCCGGCGAGGTCGAGGCGGTGTTGCTGGCCCAACCCGGGGTGCGGGACGCGGTCGTGCTGCCGTTCACCGCCGCGTCCGGCGGGCTCGAACTGGCCGGGTACGTCGTCGGCGACGTCACGGCCGCCGACCTGCGGCGCTCGGCGGCCGGGACGCTGCCCGACCACCTGGTGCCCAGTTCGCTGCTCGTCCTCGACGCCTTCCCGCTGACCCCGGCGGGCAAGCTGGACCGCGCCGCGCTGCCCGCGCCGGACGCGGCACCCCGGGCGGTCTACGTCGCACCGCGCACCCCGGAGGAGGACGTGGTGGCCGGGGTGTGGGCCGCCGCGCTCGGCGTGGACCGGGTCGGCGTGCGCGACGACTTCTTCGACCAGGGCGGGCACTCGTTGCTGGCCAACCGGATCGCCATGCGGCTGCGGTCCGCGCTCGGGGTGGCGGTGCCCGTGCGGGCGCTGTTCGACCACCCCACCGTCGAGGCGCTGTCCGCCGCGCTGGCCGGCTACCCCCGCCAGGCACCGATCCTCGCGGCCCGCCGCCGCGCGAAGGTGGGCGAGGACGCATGACCACCCTGCCGGAGCTGGTGGCCGAGGGCGCGCGCATCGGCGACGTCGCCGTCGTCGCGGACGACGTGGTGCTGACCCACGCGGAACTGCACGCTCGTGCCGACGCGCTCGCCGCCAGGCTGCGCTCGCTCGGCGTCGGCCCGGAGTCGGTCGTGGGCGTGCGGATGCCCCGGTGCGCGGAATTGGTCGTGGCTCTGCTGGGGGTGCTGAAGGCGGGTGGCGCTTACCTGCCGCTGGACCCGGAGCTGCCCGAAGAACGCTTGAGGTTCATGGTCGAGGACTCCTCGGCCGAGCTGGTGATCACCCGGGATTTCGTCGCCGAGACCGGCACATCGGGGAGTCCGGTGGAGTCGGGTGTGGGGCCGGGGAATGCGGCGTATGTGATGTATACGTCGGGTTCGACGGGTCGTCCGAAGGGTGTGGTGGTGGAGCATCGGGCGGTGGTGAATCGTCTGCGGTGGGCGCAGGCGGAGTATGGTTTGGATTCGTCGGATCGGGTGTTGCAGAAGACGCCGTGTGGTTTTGATGTGTCGGTGTGGGAGTTTTTTTGGACGTTGTCGGTTGGTGCGACGTTGGTGGTGGCGGAGCCGGGTGGTCATCGTGATCCGGCGTATTTGGTGCGGGTGATTGTTGAGCGGGGTGTGACGACGGCGCATTTTGTGCCGTCGATGTTGCGGGTGTTTTTGGGTGGGGTGTTGCCGGGGTTGCCGTTGCGGCGGGTGTTGTGCAGTGGTGAGGCGTTGCCGGACGATCTTGCGGAGTCGTTCCATCGGCTTGTGGGTTGTGAGTTGCACAACCTGTACGGGCCGACCGAGGCGGCGGTGGACGTGTCGGCCGTGCGGTGCCTGCCGGGCGAGAGGGTCACGATCGGCCGCCCGGTGGCCAACACCCGGCTGCACGTGGTGGACAACGACTTCCGCGAGACCGACGGCCGAGGCGAATTGATGATCGCCGGCGTGCAACTCGCGCGCGGCTACCTCGGGAGGCCGGGGCTGACCGCCGAGCGGTTCGTGCCCAACCCGTTCGCCCAGTCGCCGGGAGAGCGCCTCTACCACTCCGGCGACCTGGCCTCGTGGCTGCCGGACGGCACGATCGACTACCACGGCCGCCTGGACCACCAGGTGAAGCTGCACGGCAACCGCATCGAGCTCGGCGAGGTCGAAGCCGCCCTGCTCACCCACCCCGGCGTGCGCGCGGCGGTCGCGGCCGTCCGCGACGACCGGCTCGTGGCCTACTTCGTGCCCGCCGGGGAACCGCCACGCGGCACCGAGCTCCGCGCCCACCTGGCGACCACCCTGCCGGAGGCGGTGCTCCCCACCGCGTGGGTGCCGCTGGCCGCGCTGCCGCTGACCACCAGCGGCAAGACCGACCGCAACGCCCTGCCCGACCCGGACGGCCGACGCCCCGACCTGGCCGTCCCCCTCGTCCTCCCGCGCGACGACGCCGAACGCACCGTGGCCGCCACCTGGTCCGAGGTGCTGGGGGTGCGGCCGGTCGGCGTCCACGACCCGTTCCTCGACCTCGGCGGCCAGTCCCTGGCCGCGACCAGGGTGTGCGCCCGCCTCACCGAGGCGTTCGGCCGCCGCGTGACCGTCGCCGACCTGTTCACCGCGCCCACCGTGGAGGCGTTGGCCGAGCTCGTCACCGGGGACCTGCCCGCCGTGGCCACCGCCGTCGCCGAACCCGGCCTGTCGGCGGCCCAGCAGCGGATGTGGTTCCTCGACCAGCTCTCCGGGCCGTCGCCCGAGTACTCGATGCACGAGGCGTACCGGTGCGCCGGCGACATCGACGTCGAAGCCCTGCGCGCCGCCGTCGTGGCGCTCGGCCGGCGGCACGCGACGCTGCGCACGACCTACCGCGCCGAGCGCGGCGTGCCCAGCCCCGAGGTCGGCGGGTCCGACCTGGAGCTGACCGTCGTGGACGGTCCGGCGGAGGAGTTCCTCGCCCGCGAGGTCGTCCGGCCGTTCGACCTGGCGCACGGCCCGGTGGTGCGGCTGAGCCTGGTCCGCACCGCCCCGGGCCGGTCCGTGCTGCTCGCGGTGATCCACCACATCACCGCCGACGACACGTCGATGGCCGTCCTGTGGCGCGACCTGGCGGCGCTGTACCGGGGCGAAACCCCGCCGCCGCTGCCGCCGGTGCCCCCGGAACGGCCCGACCCGGCGGGGCCCGCGTACTGGCGGGACCGGCTCGCGGGCGCGCCCCCGGTGCTGGAGGTGCCCGGCGACCTGCCCCGGCCCACTCGACGGGAGACCACCGAGGGCACCGCGGAGTTCGCGCTGTCGGCGGACGTGGTCGAACGCCTGCGGGCCGGTGCGCGCGCGGCCGGGGTGACCGACTACACGGCGCTGCTCGCGGTGTTCGCCCGGTACCTGCGGCGGCTCACCGGCCGGCGGGACCTGGTGGTCGCGACGTTCACCGGGAACCGGCCCTCGGTGGCGGCGGAGGACGCGATCGGCCTGTTCGTCAACACGCTGCCACTGCGCTTCGACCTGCCGGGGGAGCGGTACGCGGACGCGCTGCCCGTCGTCCGGGACGCCGTCCTGGGGGCGCTGCGCCACCAGGACACCCCCTTCGACCGGATCGTCACCGCCGTGCGCCCGCCCCGCGACCTCACCCGCAACCCGGTCGCCCAGGTCGCCTTCCAGACCCTCGGCTCGCTCGCCGACCGGCTGGTGCTGCCCGGCGTCGCGGTGACGCCGTGGCGGGTCGGGCAGGGCGGCAACCCGTTCGACCTGATGGTCACCGTGCGCGACGCGGCCGAGGGCGTCGCGGGCACGCTGCACTACGACCGCGCGCTCTACACCGAGGGCGCGGCGGCGGACCTCGCGCGCGGGTTCGCCGACCTCGTCCGCGAAAGCGCCGGGGAGGTGGGCGCGGGCCCCTCGTAGACTCGGCGGCATGGCCGCCACGCCCGACCTGTCGGACCGGGACATCCGGGTGCTCGCCCTCGTCGCCGACGGCCACAGCAACGCGGAGATCGCCGCCGAGACGGGGTGGTCCGAGCACACCGTGCGCAACACGCTGCACGACCTGATGACCAGGCTCGGCGTGCGCAACCGCGCGCACGCCGCCGCGTACGCCGTGCGCAACGGGTTCATCTAGAGCGGGCCGCCGCACCGGTGGGTCAGATGAGCCCTTGGCGCAGCGCGTAGGCCACCGCGTGCGCCCGGTTCTTCAGGCGCAGCCGGTGGGTGATGTCGTGCACGATCGCGCTGACGGTGCGCGACGAGTACGACAGCGCCGTGGCGATCTCGGCGGTTTCGTGGCCGTCGGCCACCATCCGCAGCACCGCCTGCTCGCGCGGGTCGAGCGAGGGCGTCTCGGCGCGCATCCGCACCAGGTCGTCCAGCAGGCCCGGCGGCAGCGTCCCGTGGCCGGTGGCGGCGGCGCGGACCGCCGCGACCAGCGTGTCCGGGCCGGTCCGGTCGCGGTGCAGGACGGCGCACGCGCCCGCGCCCAGCGCGCGGACCGCCGCCGCCGCGTCGCGCTGCCGGGTCACCAGCACCACCGCGCCCTCGGCGGACTCGATCGCGCGCAGCGCGTCGCCGTCGATGTCGTCGGACGCCAGGACGGTGATCCCGCCCGGTGCCAGGGCCAGCCCCGGTGCGGTCGAGAGGGCGGCTTCGAGCCCGGCTCTCAGGAACGGGTCGGCGGCCACCACGCGGACGTGGACGGCCGTCTCCAAGGTCGTCACTTGCGGCGCTCCTCTCCACCGGCGGCGGCGGCCACCGGCTCCTCCACCGCGACCGGCGCGGTGCCCTTCCCCGCGGTGTCTCCTGCGGTGCCTTCTGCGGTGCCTTTTCCTGCGATGTCTTCTCGTGCGATGTCTTCTCCTGCGATGTCTTCTCCGGGGGTGTCCTGCCGGGAAGCCTCCGGCTCGCCCTCGGCCACCAGGTCGGGCAGGTCCTCCACGCGCCGCAGGCCCGGCCGGGCCGCGATCGCGCCGAGGACGACCAGCAGCGCGCCCGACAGGAGGAACATCAGCGCCATGCCGCGACCGGGTCCGGTGCCGATGAGCGCGCCGACCGACCCGGCCAGCGCGCCGTCCGCCCGCATCAACGGCTCGAAGACGCCGTCCGCCAGCGGGCCGGCGGTGATGTAGGCCAGCGGGCCGGCGGCCTGGGAGACCGCCCGCGACGTGGCCAGCACCTTGCCGAGGTTCGCCGGGTCCGACTTGGTCTGGAGCAGCGTCTGCGCCGTGCCCGTGATCACCGGCAGGGTGAACAGGAAGAACGGGCCCACCGCGATCACCAGCGCCAGCGACGGTGCCAGGCCGTGCACGGCCATGCCGATCCCGCCGGCGACCATGAACAGCGCGATCCCGCGCATCCGGCGCTTCGGCCCGCCCCACGCGCCCATCACCAGGCTGCCGAGGAACAGCCCGGCCCCGCCCGCGAACACCTGGAAGCCCAGCTCGGCGGGACTGGCGAAGGACAGCACCAGCGGCCGGATCAGCGTGCCCGCCAGGCCGAAGCAGAAGTAGAAGCCGCCCAGCACCGCGATCAGCCCGGTCATGCCCGGCCGGCGGCGCAGCTCCGCCCAGCCCGCCGGCACCTGCCGCCAGATCGACGGCCCGCCCGGCTCCACCCCGGCCGCCCGCACCGCACCGGCGGGCAGCGGCACCAGCAGCACGACCAGCAGCGAAGCGCCGAACGTCACCACGTCGACCAGGATCACCCCGTGCAGCCCGGCGAACGCCAGCAGCCCGCCCGCCGCGATCGGCGCGGCGATCTGCGCGCTGAACACCACCTGCGACAGGCCGTTGGCGCGGCCCAGGTGCTCCTTGGGCACCAGCAGCGGGATCATCGCGCCGAAGGTGATCTGGTGGACCGTGCCGCACATCGCGGTGAGCGCGGTGACGACGTAGATGTGCCAGACCTGCATGCCGCCCGTGCCGATCAGCGCCGCCAGCGCGCCGACCGAGGCCAGGGCCACGACGTCCGCCGCGACCAGCACGTGGCGGCGGTGGAACCGGTCGGTGATCGCCCCGGCGAACGGCGCGATCAGCACCGCCGGCACCGCGCCCGACAGCATGATCAGGGCGAACTGGGTGGCCGAGCCGCTGCGCTCGTAGGTCCACACGCCGAGTACGAACCCGGTCAGCGCGGACCCCACGATCGAGATCAACTGCGCCGTCCACAGCAGGGCGAACCCGCGGATGCCCATCGTCTTGTTCATCGGCCCTCCCGGGGCTCAGGTTCGGGCAGGTGGCCGGTGCGGACGTAGTGGCCCAGGTACCGGCGCAGCAGCGCGGCGTCGGCCGGCGGGCACGGCCGCCCGACCACCGCCTCGGTGTGCGAGCAGTCGAAGACCGTGCGGCGCGGTGTCGGGTCGGGGTCGACCACGGCCGCGATGGCACCCAGCGCCGGGTCGCCGTCGCGGGCCACCGCGTCGGTCAGCTCCCGGTGCCACCGCTCGAACGGCACCTCGCGCACCGGGTAGCCGAAGTCCCGCAGCACGGCCACGACCTCGCCGAACCGGATGGTGCGCGGGTTGTAGAAGTGGAAGTCCGCCCCGTACCCGGCGCGGGTGCGCGACAGGGAGCCGATGGCGGCGGCCACGTGGTCCACCGGGGCCATGTCCTCCTCGTCGGCGAAGTCCTCCACCGGCGCGGACCCGAGCACGACCACGGTGCGCAGCATGTTGGCGAACCGGTCGCCCACCGGGCCGATCCCGGTCCGGCTGTCCCCGGTGACCCGGGCCGGCCGGTGCACCGTCACCGGCAGCCCCGCCGCGCGGGCGAGGCGGGCCAACCGGTCCGACACCCACTTGCTGCGCTCGTACCCCCGGGTCAGGCCGACGGGGTCGTCCGGGGCGTCGCGCTCGGTGACCACGGCGGGCCGGTCCAGCGGGTAGGTGCCCAGCGTCGACACCAGGTGCGTCGGCACCGCGCCGCCCAGGCACGCCAGGCGCAGCACGTCGATCGTGCCCAGCACGTTGCCCGGCCTCAGGTGGGCGTAGGGGCGCACGAAGTTCGCCTCGCCGCCGCAGTGGAAGATCACGTCGAGCCCCTCGGCCAGGGCCGCGAAACCCCGTTCCGACAGCCCGAAGCGCTCCTCCGACAGGTCGCCCGCGACCGGGACGACCCGGTCGGCGAACCCGTCCTGCCACAGCTCGTGCGAACGCAGGTTGGCTTCGATCCGGTCCAGGCCGCCGGACCGCACCAGGCAGCGCACCACCAGGTCGGGGGAGTGGCGCAGCAGGTCGGCCAGCAGGTGCCCGCCGAGGAAGCCCGTCGCGCCGACCAGGAACGCGGTCCGCGCGCGCACCGCCCGCCCGACCGCCGCGACCACCTCGTCGGGGGTGGCGCGGGGCCGGATGTCGGCGGGCAGCGCCGCCTCGGACGCCAGGTCCGGGCCGTGGCCGTCCTCGACGTGGGCCGGGTCGAACCGCACCTCGACCGCCGCCGAGAACGCGGCCAGGGTCGTCGCCTCGAACAGCACCCGCACCGGCAGCTCGACGCCGAACCGCGCGCGCACCCCGGCCGTCACCGACCCCGCCAGCAGGGAGTGGCCGCCGAGGGCGAAGAAGTCGTCGTCGCGGCCGATCCCGTCGCGGCCCAGCACGGCCGACCAGATCGCGGCCACGGCCTCCTCGGTGCCGGGCTCGGGCGGGGTGTGCACCGCGCCGTCGGCCCGCTCCTCGGGAGCGGGCAGCGCCGCGTGGTCGACCTTGCCGTTGCCGGTCAACGGCAACTCCGCCACCACGACGAGCGCGTCGGGCACGAGGTAGCCGGGCAGCGCCGACCGCAGGGCCGCGCGCACCGCCGCGCGGTCGGTCCCGGAGTCGCCGACCAGGTAGGCCACCAGCCGCCCGTCGCGGGCGACGACCAGGGCGTCGCGCACCCCGGGGCACCGGCGGCACGCGGTCTCCACCTCGGCGGGCTCGATGCGGTGGCCGCGCAGCTTCAACTGCCGGTCCACCCGTCCCAGGAACTCCAGCGCGCCGTCCTCCCGGCGCAGCACCAGGTCCCCGGTCCGGTACATCAGCGCGCCCGGCGTCGGGGAGAACGGGTCGGGCACGAACCGCTCCGCGGTCATCCCGGGCCTGCCGAGGTAGCCGCGCGCGGGGGTGTCGCCGCCCAGGCACAGCTCACCCGGCACCCCGGCCGGCACCGGGCGCAGCGCCGCGTCCACGACGTACGTGCGGGCGTGGGGCAGCGGCAGCCCGATCGGCAGGTGCGTGCGATCGCCGAGCTCCGCACCGTCCACCGTGCGGTAGGTCGTCGCGCACACCGTGGCCTCGGTGGGGCCGTAGTGGTTGTGCAGCTCCACCCGGCCGTCGGTCAGCCCGGCCCACGCGCGCACGGCGGCGAGCGGCACGCCCTCCCCGCCGACCATCATCACCCGCAGCGGTCCATCGACGCGGACGTCCTCGGCGACCAGCTCGGCGGTCCACTTCTGCCACAGCGCCGACGCGGCGTCCACCATGGTCACGCCGCGCTCGCGGCACAGCTCCACGACGCCCGGCCCGGTCAGCGCCGCCGGGTCGGCCCACGGCAGCAGCGCCGCCCCGGAGACCAGGGCGGGGAAGATGTCGCCCGCGGCGGCGTCGAACGTCAGCGGCGGGAGCACCAGCACCCGCTCACCGGGGCCGAACCCGTGCAGGCGGCGGAACGACTCGGCGAGCTCGGCCACCGGTCCGTGGCGCACGGCGACGGCCTTCGCCGCGCCGGTCGAGCCCGAGGTGTAGATGACGTAGGCGATGTCGTCCGGTCCGACCCGCGCCTCCGGCGCGTCGTCGGCGGGCGCGACGTCGTCCACCAGCAGCGCGGACGCCTCGAACGCGGCGGCGTGCGCCTTCGACGTCACCAGGGCGGCGGGCCGCGCGTCGGCGAGCAGCGCCGCCAGCCGCGCGGCCGGGTGCCCCGGGTCCAGCGGCAGGTACGCCGCTCCCGCGAGCAGCACGCCGAGCAGGCCCACCACGGCGTGTTCGCCCAGCGGCAGGCCGAGCGCGACGACGTCACCCCGCCGCACGCCCCGGTCGCGCAGCGCCAGCGCCACACCGTTGGCCCCGCGCACGAGGTCCCGGTAGGACAGGTCGCCGATCGCGGGAGCGTCCGGCGTCCGCCGCGCCTGGGCGGTGATCGACCGGTGCACGGGGGTGCCGTCGGTGAGCGGCGCGACCGGTCCCGGGTGGCCACCGCCGTGCAGCCACCGCAGGTCCTCCCCGGTCAGCGGGGACAGCTCGCCGGCCGGGCGGTCCGCCCCGGCGAGCAGCTCGCCCAGCAGCCGGTCGTAGTGCCCGGCCAGCCGCGCCGCCGTCGCCCGGTCGAACAGGTCGGTGGCGTAGTCCAGCCGCCCCTCGATGCCGTCCGGCGCGGTCGCCAGGGCCAGGGTCAGGTCGAACCGGGCGGTGGACACCGGGACGTCGAGCCAGTCCGCGCGCACACCGGGCAGGTCCAGACCGTCGCCCGCGGTGTTGAGCACGAACATCACCTGGAACACCGGGTTGTGGCTCAGGTCCCGCGCGGGCCGCAGCGCGCGCGCCACCAGCTCCCACGGGTAGCGCTGGTGCTCCATCGCGCCGACGCACGCGTCCTGCACCGCGCCGAGCACCTCGGCGGCGGTCGGGTCGCCGGCCAGCCGGGTGCGCACCGCCACGGTGTTGGCGTACATGCCGACCGAGCGCTCCACCCCCGGGACCGACTCGTCGCGCATCGGGGTGCCGACGACGATGTCGTCCTGCCCGGAGTAGCGGGCCAGCAGCAGCGTGAACGCCGTGAGCAGCACCGTGTTCGCGGTGAGCCCCCGGGCCTGGCAGAACGCGGCCACCTCGTCGGCGCGCTCGCGCGACAGGCGGAACGGGAACCCGTCGCCCCGGAAGGACTCGGCGGGCGGCCGGGGCCGGTCGGTCGGCAGCTCCAGCAGCGCGGGCGCGTCACCGAGCCGGTCGCGCCAGTACCGCTCGCCGGCCTCCAACGGCTGCGCGGCGTGCCACACCGCGTAGTCGCCGTACTGCACGGGCGGGTCCGGCAGCTCCTCGCCCCGGTAGCACCGGCCCAGCTCGCGCAGCAGCACGCCCACCGACACCGCGTCGGCCACGATGTGGTGCAGCGTCAGCACGAGCAGCGATTCGGTGTCGGCCGTGCGGACCACGAGCGCGCGCACCAGCGGCGGCGCGGCCAGGTCGAACGGCCGCCGCAGCTCGGCGGCCACCGCCGCGTCGGCCCGCAGGCCGATCCGGTCGTCGCGGCGCAGGTCCACCAGCGACACCTCGGGCGGCACACCGGGTTCGGCGACGACCTGCACCGGCTCGCCGTCGACCTCGGGGAAGCCCGCCCGCAGCGCCTCGTGCCGGTCCACCACCGCGCCGAGGGCGGCCCGGAACCGGTCGAGGTCCAGCACACCGGTCAACCGCCACGACTGGGAGATCGTGTAGACGCCGTCCCGCGCGCCGAGCCGGTCCAGGAACCAGAGCTGGCGCTGGGCGGCGAGCAGCGGCAGCGGTCCGCCGCCCGCCCGTCGCGGCACCGCCACGGCGGCGACCCGGTCGGCGGCGCGCACCACGTCGGCGAGGCGGGCGACCGTGCGCGCCTGGAACAGGGCGCGCAGCGACAGGTCGGCGGCGAAGCGCTCGCGCACCCTGGCCACCAGCCGCGCGGCCAGCAGCGAGTGCCCGCCGAGGGCGAAGAAGTCGTCGTGCGCACCGATGTCGTCGAGCCCGAGCACGTCCGCCCACAGCCCGGCCAGCACGCGCTCCACCTCGTCGCGCGGGGCGACCCGGTCCACGACCCGGCCGGCCGCCGGGTCCGGCGCGGGCAGCGCCCGGCGGTCCACCTTGCCGGTCCTGGTCAGCGGCAGCGCCGCGAGGAACACCGCCACCTCCGGCACCATCGCGGCGGGCAGCCGGGCCGCGAGGTGCTCCCGCAGGCGGGGCCACTCCGGTTCCGCCGGTCCGACGACGTAGGCGACCAGGCGCAGGTCGTCCGCGCTCACCGGCCACGCCACCACGGCCGCGTCGGCGACGCCCGGCGCGGTGCGCAACGCCGCCTCGACCTCGCCCGGCTCCACCCGCAGCCCGCGCACCTTGACCTGGTGGTCGGCGCGGCCGAGGAACTCCAGCAGCCCGTCGGGCCGCCGGCGGGCCAGGTCACCGGTGGCGTAGAGCCGCCCGCCGCCCGGCTCGGGCACGAACGCGCCCGCCGTGAGCGCGGGCCGGTGCGCGTAGCCGCGCGTCACACCGGGGCCGCCGATGTGCACCTGCCCGACGACACCGGGCGGCACCGGGTTCAGCGCCCGGTCCAGCACCCGCAGCCGGGTGTTGGGCAGTGCCGGACCCAGCGCCGGCGGACCGTCGCCCGGCGGCACGGCGTGCGCCGAGACGATCATCGTGCCCTCGGTGGGGCCGTAGACGTTCCACACCCGGGCACCGCCGGCCGACAGCGCCCGGACCAGCCCGCGGTCCAGGGCCTCGCCGCCGGACAGCCGCTCGCGCACGCACGCGGGCACCCCGCCCGACACCAGCAGCATCCGCCAGCGCGTCGGCGTGGCCTGGACGATCGTGGCACCGACCCGCGCCAGCCGCGCGGACAGCCGGGCCGGCTCGACCAGGTCGTCACCGCCCACCACGGCCACCCGCGCGCCCCGGATCAGCGGCACGAGCAGCTCGCGCACGGACATGTCGAACGACAGCGCGGTGACGGCGGCCCACACGTCGTCCTCGGTGACACCCAGCCGGTCGGCGAACCCGCACAGCGCGTTCAGCGCGCCCCGGTGCGGCACCGCCACGCCCTTGGGCCGTCCCGTCGAGCCGGACGTGTAGATGACGTACGCCAGGTTGTCCGGCGCGAGGTCGACCTCCGGCGCGGTGTCCGGCCCGGGGTGGTCCCCGTCGACGTCCACGGTCGCCACGCCCGGCACGGGGTGCTCGCGGTCCACGACCGCCAGGCGCACCCCGGCGTCGGCCACGACGTGCGCCAGCCGCTCGGCCGGCCACTCCGGGTCCAGCGGCACGTACGCGCCGCCCGCCCGCCACACCGCCAGCAGCGCCACGACGGTCTCCACCGACCGCCGCACGCACAGCCCCACCGGCACGTCGGGGCCGACACCGGCCGCGCGCAGCGCGTGCGCCAGGCGGTTGGCCCGCGCGTTCAGCTCGCGGTAGGTCGTGCCGTCCACGGCGGGCCGGTCGGAGCAGCGCACCAGCTCGGCGGCGGTGACCACGTCGGGCAGTTCCAGCACCGCGTCGGTCCACGCCGGCGCGGGCAGCGGCACTTCGCCCACCCGGAGCTGGAAGTCGGCCGTCACCGCGGTCAGGAACGCCACCAGGTTCGCGGCGAAGCCGGCGACGGTCGAGGCGTCGAACAGGTCCGTGCGGTATTCGAGGTAGGCCCGCAGCACGCCGTCTTCCTCGCGCACGCCGAGCATGAGGTCGAGCTTGGCGGTGCCGGTGTGGGCACCGTCGAACCCGGTGACGTCGAGCCCGGCCAGCCGGGGCGGACCGCCGCCCGCGCCGTGCCCGTTGAACCCCACCTGGTAGACGGGGGAGTGCGCCAGGCTGCGCTCGGGGCGGACCGCCTCCACCACCCGCTCGAACGGAACCTCGGCCGCGCCGAGCGCGTCGACCAGCGCGTCGACCACGCGTTCCAGGAGCTCGGCGAACGCGGGGTCGTCGTCGAGCCCGACCCGCACCGGGACGGTGTTGACGAAGAACCCGATCAACCGCTCGGTGTCCACCTGGGACCGCTGGCCGACGACGGTGCCCACCACCACGTCGTCCTGCCCGCTGTAGCGGCACAGCAGGGCCTGGTAGGCGGCCAGGACCGTCATGAACACCGTCGCGCCGACCTTGTCGCCCAGCTCCCGCACCGCCGACGTCAGCTCGGCGGGGAAGTCGAACTCGTGCAGCCCGCCGGCGGCGGTCGCCACCTCCGGCCGAGGCCGGTCGGTGGGCAGGAGGATCAAGTCCGGCGCGCCGCGCAACGCGGCGACGACCTGCTCCAGCAGCTCGACGCCCTCCGGGCCGGCCAGGTGGTCGCGCTGCCACGCCACGAAGTCCGCGTACTGCGAGGGCAGCTCGGCCGGCTGCCCGCCGCCGTAGACCAGGCTCAGCTCGTCCAGCAGCAACGACATCGACCAGCCGTCGGACACCGCGTGGTGCACCGTCACCACCAGCACGTGCGACCGCGCGTCCTCGCGCAGCAGCAGCACGCGCAGCAGCGGCCCCGCCGCCAGGTCGAACGGCGCGCGGATCTCGGCGTCGACCTCGGCGAGGACGTCGGCCGCCACCGGCCGGCAGGCGAACCCGAACACCGGTTCGTCCCGCACCACCTGCACCGGGACGCCGTCGTGCTCGCGCAGCACGGTCCGCAGGGCGGCGTGGCGGCGCACCACCGCCTCGAACGCCGACCGCAGCCGGTCGACGTCCAGCGGTCCGGTCAGCCGCAGCGCGGCCGGCACGTTGTAGGCGGGCGAGCCCGGTTCGAGCCGGTCGAGCAGCCACAGCCGCTCCTGGCCCGGGGAGCAGGGGAAGGTGGTCACGGCGCGCCCACCACCCGTTCCCGCTCGACCTGGTCGCGCAACTGCGCAGGCACCTGGTCGCCGAACAGCTCCAGGTACACCCGCACCTGCTCGGGGTCGTCGCGCAGGAACGGGTAGTCGGTCGGGACCATGTGCCGCAGCGCGAGCATCGGGACCGGGCTGCGCAGCGGCCGGAAGTCCTCGTTCCACAGCCCGCCCTTGGCCGGCGGGCCGTTGTGGAACTCGCCGATCATCAGGCCCTGCTTCACGTACTCGGGCTTGAGCAGCGCCTGCACGCCGTCCACCAGCGACTCGGCCGCGTGCTGCGGGACGTCGGGGAACAGCACCATGATCGAGGTGATCTGCGCCGACGGCTGGGACCTCGGCGCGAGGTCGAGGAACCAGTCGCGGAAGAACCGCAGCGTCTCGACCGGCTCCAGGGGATCGGTCGGGCTGCCCGGCTGCACCGCCAGGAAGAACCGGTCGCGGGTCAGCGACGCGGACGCGAACGGGCACACGCTGCCCGGCCGGCCCAGGTCCGGGTGCGGGTTGGTCAGGTAGGCCCGACCCCAGTCGAACGTCGCCCGGAGGTGGATCTCGTACCGGCTCAGCTCCGGCGGCAGCGAGATCGGGTCGAGGTCGCTCCGCTCCACGAGCACGCGACGGGGATCGCTCGGATGGGTCAGCATCGGCCTCGGCCTCCTCTTCGACGGCCACGCCGCGCGGCGGCCAGCCCGGTCACGACCGCGCCCAGCGCGGCCAGCGAACCCGCCCACCCCAGCGCGGCCTTCTGCCGCGACGCGCGGCGCAGTGCGTCCGCGTAAGGGGTGTCGGTGTGCGAGATCATGGTGTAGAGCGGTACCCACCGGCCCGGGAACAACCGGCTCAGCAGCAGGTCCGCCTTCTTGCGCGCCAGGAACAGCGGGGACGCGACCTTGGCGCGCAACTCGTCGAAGTTCTCCTCGGACAGGTCGGCGAGCACGTCGGTGTGCGGCTTGCGCAGCCGCTCGAACTCCCGCAACCCCGCCGCCCAGTCCGGGCCGACCAGGCACCGGCGCAGCAGCGAGCAGTCCTCCAGCGCGGAGTTCATGCCCTGCCCGTAGAACGGGTAGACCGCGTGCGCGGCGTCGCCGACGAGCACGACCCGGCCTTCGTGCTGCCAGGGCGAGACCCGCACCGTCACCAGGTGCCCGGTCGGGTGGGACAGGAACTGCTCGACCACGTCCGGCACGAGGTCCCGCACGTCCGGGAACTTCGTGTCGAACAGCTCGCGGACCGCCGCCTCCGTGGTCAGCTCCGCGATGCTCCCGGGACCGGACAGCGGGAGGAACGCCGTGGCCGTCAGCGACCCGTTGATGTTCGGGTGCGCCACCACCAGGCCGTCGTCGCCGGGCCACACGTGCAGCGCGTCGGGCGCGCAGCGCAGGTCGCCGGGACGTCCCGCCGGGATGGCGAACTCCTTGTAGCCCCAGGGCAACGCCTTCTGGTGGAGGTCGGCGGGCAGGCCGCGCACCAGGTGCGCGCGGGTCGCCGAGAACGCGCCGTCGGCCCCCACCACGAGGTCCGACTCGGTGACCAGCTCCACGCCCTGCGCGTCGGTGAACCGGCACACCGGCCGCCGGTCGTGGCCGCCCCGGTCCAGCGCGGTCAGGCGGACGCCGAAGTGCACCCGCACCTCGGGGTGCGACACCGCCTCGGTCAGCAGCGCGTCGCCCAGGTCCTCGCGCAGCACCGACCGCAGCACCTGGTCCTCGGCCGTGCCGTAGGGCTGGAACGCGAGCTGCCCGCCGTGCCGGTGCACGACCCGGCCGCGCATGGGCACGGCGACGCGCAGCACGTCGGCGAGCACCCCGACCTCGGCCAGCGCGGCGATGCCCCGCTGGGACAGGCCCAGGTTGATCGACCGGCCGCCGGCGCGCGCGGTCTCGCGCGGGTCGGGCAGCCGCTCGTAGACGTCGACCCGGTGGCCCAGCCGGGCCAGGTGCACGGCGGTGAGCGTGCCCGCCAGGCCGGCCCCGACCACCACGACGTGCCGGGCGGCGCTCATCGGACCCGCCCCGCGCGCACGTCGTCCTCCGCACACCTTCCGTTACAGCCTGAGACTATTCTCTCCGGCAGTTTCCGGTGGGGTCGGCCGAAAGTCGTCCGAACCACTTCTGCGGCCTGTTCGGCAAAACGGACGGAACGGGTACCGCGATAGGGAAACCCAATGTCAGGAGCGCCCTCGCGGAGCCGGCGAGGGTGCCCCGCGGGTGCTGGGAGTTCCGGTTGCCGGACGCGCTGGACAGGCCTTGACCAGGCATTGTCTTGGCGTCGCGGGCCATCCACACGGGTGGCGTCGACCGCGTGCACCGATCCCCCTCATTATATTTGCTGCCTATCTGGGCTGAATGGAGCACGCCCCTGCGGCCGTCCACGGATGGTCGCGAGACATTCCCGCCAGTAATCTGGCCGGGCCGCGTGCTATTTCCCCCAGTACTGTGCGGGTGTCAATCAACCAGGTGCGGGGGCGGCGAGCATCCGGGAAAACACGGTATCGGTGGGAGGGCTGTGCTGTGGTCGGTCGTGGATTCGTGGGCAGGTCCGCCCAGGTGGCGGACTGCCTCGTCGGGGACCCCGCGTGGGTGGTGCTGGTCGCCGGGCCGCCCGGTGTCGGCCGCACCCGGCTGCTGGCGGAGGTCGCGGCCAGGAGCGCGGTCCCCGCGCGGTTCGCCGAGGGCGGCGCGGTCGGCGCGGAGGCGGTCCGGCTCTCGGCCGCCGAGGGCGGTGTGCTCGTGGTGGACGACGTGCACCTGGCGGACCCGGCCACCCGGCGGCTGCTCGCCGACGTGGTCCGCGCCCGACCCGGCCGGCTGCGCCTGCTGCTGTCCGCGCGCGCCGGTCGCTGCCCGTCCGAGCTGGTGCACGCCCTGCTCGCGGCCGGCCCGGCGGCGCGGTACGTGCCGGTGCCGCCGATGACCGACGGCGAGATCACCGAGCTGCTGCCCGGCACCGGGTCGGTGCTGCGCGGCCGGATCGCGGCGGCGGGCGCGGGCATCCCGCGCTACCTGCTCGCCCTGGCCGAACTGCCGCCCCACACCTGGCCGTCGGCCGACCCCGGTCCCGGTGACGACCCCGACCGGCCGATGGCGGTCGAGGAGCGCCCGATCCTGGCCGAGCTGGCCGGCCTGCCCGAAGCGGAGCGCGCCGCCGTCCGCGCCGCCGCGCACTGCGGCACCACCGTGGACGTGGACCTCGTGCGCGTGCTCAGCGACCGGCCCGAGGCCGAGGTGACCGACCTGCTGGAAAGCCTGCTGCGCCGCGACATCCTCGTGTCCGACGACACCGGACTGGGGTTCCGGCACCCGCTCGTGCACGCCGCCGCGCACCGCCTCGCACCGGCGTCCCGCGAGGTCGGCGCGCACCACCGCGCCGCGCGGTACCTGCGGGGGCGGGACGCCCCGCTGCGGGTCCGGGCGTACCACCTGGAGAAGTCGCACCGCCACCACGACCTGCCGGCGGTGCGCGAACTGGTGGGGGCGGCCGAAGCCGTCATGGCGACCCGCCCCGCCACGAGCGCCCGCTGGCTCGGAGCCGCGCTGCGCGACCTGCCGGAGCGCCTGCGCGGCGGGCCGGAGCACGTCGACGCCTCCCTGCTGCACGCGCGCGCCCTGGCGGTGTCGGGCCGGTCCGAGCAGGCCCGGGAGCGGCTGGCCGAGCTGATGCCGTGGCTGCGGCCGGGCGACCCCCGGGTGCTGTCGCTGCTCGCCCGGTGCGAGCACGACCTGGGCAGACCCCGGCGGGCGCGGGCCGTGCTCGAAGAGGCCGCCCGCACCCACGTCACCGCCGGCGACCCCGCGCTGCACCTGGAACTGGCCTCCCTGCGCCTGGCGGACGGCGACCCGGGCGGCGCGCTGGAAGGCGTCGAACTGCTCCTGCGCGCGACACCCGCACCCGCCCACGCCGCCGCCGCGCACGCCCTGCGCACCCTCGCCCTGCTCTTCCTCGGTCGCGTCGCCGACGCCCGCACCGGCCACCGCACCGCCGCCGACTGCTTCGACCTGCTCGCCGACGAAGCGCTGCGCGACGTGCTCGACCTCACCGCCGCCCTGCACTGGAGCGCCCACCTGCTCGACGACGACCGGCGCGGAGCCGCCCGGGTCGAACGGGCGCTGCACGTCGCCCGCGCGTCCGGCCGGACCCAGGCGTTACCGCACCTGCACACCGCGCACGCCCACGTGCTGTGGAAGCTCGGCCACCTCGACGCCGCCGCCGTCGCGGCAACGGAGGCCGAGGACACCGCCCGCGACTCCGGCCGCCGCGACCTCCTCCCGCTGGCGCGCGCGATCCGGTTGCGGGTGCGGTTGGTCACCGGGGACCGCGCGGACGCGGTGGCCTCGTGGCACGCCGTGGACGGGGTGCCCCGCCCGTCCGTGCGCTGGTGGTGCCGGATGGTCGAGGAGCACCTGGCGGAAGCCGCGCTCGACCTGAACCTGCGACCGCCCGCCGAGTGCCCGCCGGAGCGGGACACCGGCGCGGCGCTGCCCGTCCACCCGGTCCACCTGGCGCAGGCGGCCCTGGCCAGGGGAGAGGTCGCGGTGGCCGAGGACCGCGCGGCCGAGGCCGTGGAGGAGGCGGTGCGCACCGGGCTGTGCGGCCGACTCGCCGCGGCCCTGCTGGTGCGCGCGGCCTGCGCGCTGGCCGGTGGCGACTACCGGCGAGCCGCCGCCGAGGCCACCTCGGCGGCCACGGCGTACGCCACCGCGTCCATGCCCCTGCACCGGGGCCGCGCCATCCTGGCCGCCGCGGTGGCGGCGGGGCGGGCGGGCGACTTCGACGGGGCGACCCGCGACATCGGCCGGGCCCGCGAACTGTTCCACGCCGCCGGCGCGCACGCCCTGCTGCGCGAGACCACCAGCGCGCAACGGGGTCTGGCGGGCCGCCAGACCACGCCGAGTGGCCTGTCCCGGCGCGAGCGGCAGGTCGCGGACCTGGTGGTGCGCGGCCTGGCCACCAAGCAGATCGCGACCGAGCTGTTCCTGAGCCCGAGGACGGTGGAGGACCACATCGGCCGGGTGCTGCGCAAGCTGGACCTGACCAGCCGGGCGGGCATCGCCCTGAAACTGGCCAACGGCTGATCTCCGGCCCGGCGCGCGGTCGCGCACCCCGTCCGGGGACACCGGTGCGGTCCGGCGAGCCGGGTCACCCGGCTCGCCGGACCGGGAGAGCCACCACCCGGTGGGCGGCTCAGATCACACCCAGGGCGAGCATCGCGTTCGCGACCTGGATGAAGCCGGCGATGTTCGCACCGGCCAGGTAGTCGCCGGGCTTGCCGTACAGGTCCGCCGCTTCCAGGCAGCGGTCGTGGATGCCGTGCATGATGTCCGCGAGCCGCCGTTCGGTGTGGTCGAAGCTCCACGAGTCCCGGGACGCGTTCTGCTGCATCTCCAAGGCGCTGGTGGCGACACCGCCCGCGTTGGCCGCCTTGCCCGGTGCGAACAGGACCCCGGCGTCGGCGAACAGGCGGACGGCGTCCGGGGTGCACGGCATGTTGGCACCCTCGGCGACGATGGCGCACCCGTTCTTCACCAGGGTGGCGGCGTCGCGGCCGTTCAGCTCGTTCTGGGTGGCGCAGGGCAGCGCGACGTCGCAGGCGACGTCCCACACCGACCCGCCCTCGACGTACCGGGCACCGGATCGCGCTTCCGCGTAGGTGGAGATGCGGGCCCGGCGCTTCTCCTTGATCTCCTTGAGCAGGTCGAGGTCGATCCCGGCCTCGTCGACCACGTACCCGTTGGAGTCCGAGCAGGCGATCACCGTGCCGCCGAGCCGCTCGACCTTCTCGGCGGCGTAGATGGCGACGTTGCCGGAACCGGAGACCACCACCTTCTTGCCGTCGAACGAGTCGCCGCGCACCTTGAGCATCTCCTCGACGAAGAACACCGTGCCGTAGCCGGTGGCCTCGGTGCGCACCTGCGAGCCGCCCCAGGTCAGCCCCTTGCCGGTGAGCACGCCGGACTCGTACCGGTTGGTGATGCGCTTGTACTGGCCGAACATGTAGCCGATCTCCCGGCCACCGACCCCGATGTCCCCGGCGGGCACGTCGGTGTGCTCGCCGATGTGCCGGTACAGCTCGGTCATGAACGCCTGGCAGAAGCGCATGACCTCGCCGTCGGACCGCCCCTTGGGGTCGAAGTCCGAGCCGCCCTTGCCGCCGCCGATGGGCATCCCGGTCAGCGAGTTCTTGAAGATCTGCTCGAAGCCCAGGAACTTGACGATCCCGAGGTACACGGTCGGGTGAAACCGCAGACCGCCCTTGTACGGCCCGAGCGCGGAGTTGAACTCCACCCGGAAGCCCCGGTTGATCTGGACGGCCCCGGAGTCGTCCACCCAGGAGACCCGGAAGATGATCTGCCGCTCGGGCTCGCACAGCCGGCGGATGACCGCGCCGTCGGCGTACTCCGGGTGCTTGGCGGCGACCGGTCCGAGGCTGTCCAGCACCTCGCGCACCGCCTGGTGGAACTCATCCTCGCCGGGGTTCCGCCGCAGCACCTCGTCGTAGATGTCGCCCAACTTCTCGTCCAGGATCAGCACGCGCGCACTCCTCGATCACCTGTGGTCGTCATCCGAGGGATGACCGGCCCCCTGGGGGTATTTCACCCGCAGGAGCCCGACCAGGCAATCTCGTCACGGGTGACGCGCACCACCAGGGCCGACCCGGACTCGCGCCCGCCTCCCCGGTCAGCGCCAGCCGAGGGCCGGGGCCAAGTGGGTGAGGATGTTGTCGAGCACGTGGGTGTTGTAGTCGACGCCGAGCTGGTTGGGCACGGTCAGCAGCAGCGTGTCGGCCTCGGCGATCGCCTCGTCCCCGGCGAGCTGTTCGGCCAGCACGTCGGGTTCGGCGGCGTAGGTGCGGCCGAACACGGCCCTGGTGTCGGCGTCGATGTAGCCGATCTTGTCGGTGCTGCCGCCGTCGTGGCCGAAGTAGGCGCGGTCGAGGTCCGTGGTCAGCGCGAAGATGCTGCGCGAGACCGAGACGCGGGGCTCGTGCGACCACCCGGCCGCCGACCAGGCCTTCCGGAACGCCCGGATCTGCTCGGCCTGCTGCACGTGGAACGGTGCCCCGCCCTCGTCGTTCTTCAGCGTCGAGCTCATCAGGTGCATGCCGCGCTCGGCCGCCCAGACGGCGGTGGAGTTGGAGCCGGCACCCCACCAGATCCGGTCCCGCAGCCCCGGCGAGTGCGGTTCGACGCGCAGCAGTCCCGGCGGGTTGGGGAACATCGGACGCGGGTTGGGCGGGGCGAAGCCCTCGCCCTCCAGCACGGTCAGCAGCGCCTCGGTGTGCGCGCGGGCCATGTCGGCGTCCGTGTCGCCCTCGTCCGGCCGGTGGCCGAAGTAGCGCCAGCCGTCGATCACCTGCTCCGGCGACCCCCGGGACAGGCCGAGCTGGAGCCTGCCGCCGGCGATGAGGTCGGCGGCCCCGGCGTCCTCGGCCGTGTACATCGGGTTCTCGTACCGCATGTCGATCACGCCGGTACCGATCTCGACGCGCTCGGTCCGGGCCCCGATCGCGGCCAGCAGCGGGAACGGCGAGGCGAGCTGCCGCGCGAAGTGGTGCACCCGGAAGTAGGCACCGTCCGCGCCGAGTTCCTCGGCGGCGACGGCCAGGTCGATCGATTGCAGCAGCACGTCCGAGGCCGTCCTGGTCCGCGAGTGCGGGCTGTCCGACCAGTGCCCGAAGGACAGGAATCCGATCTTCTTCACACCGGGGGGAACGCCCCGCGCCGCTGATTGATTCCTCAACTACCTTGCTTCGTCCGTCCGAGGCGGTCCTGCGGACGCGCGGTGCCTCCGGGCGTCCCCCCGTCCGGTCGCCGGGGGCGGCGGTGATCACCGTCCCCGGACAGCTATTGAGAAAGACTCGGAAATTGAACCGCAATGCGCGGGGCCGGCCGCGCGAATGTCGGTATCCGGTCACCATCGCGAGTCGAAACGGCCACGACTCGGCACAAGCCCTCAAGTCCGCTGCTCCACTCAGGTGGCGGGCGGCTGCCCGGCTAACAGGGCCGAATCGCGGGACGACATGCAGCCGAATGGAACGGCCGCTGCGACCGATCGGGGTGAGGGCGTGTGAGAAACGTGCTGAAAACGATGACGGTGCTGCTCCTCTTATTCTTGGCCATCGGCGACGCGGTGGCCGTTTCCTCGGTGACGGCGAACGCGGGCAGCGGATGGCCGGTACTCGCCCTGTTGTTGATCTGCACCTACGTCGTGCTCCGCGTGTACACCCGGACCTTCCACCGGGGGCCGTTCCTGGCCAAGCCCGCGAACCCGTTCGAGTTCCACCAGGTGCCCGCCGACCGGGCCGGGTCGTTGCGCGAGGAGGTGCGGAAGTCCGACGACCTGAAACCCCACGAAGCGATGATCTTCGCCGCCGCCGTGGTGCGGCCCGAGCAGTTCCGCCGCAGGATCGTGGAGGAGTACACGCCGGGACGCCGGACCCTGGAGAAGTCGACCACGGTCGACATCGACATCCCCAAGCGCCTGGTGGGGAAGAACAACAAGGAGCACGTGTACCTGCCGGTCGTGATCAACAAGAAGGGCGACCTGCTCGACGACTTCCACATCTACGAGAGCAACAGCGACGAAACGCAGTGGCTCTCCTACCGGCAGTACCTCAGCCTGACCGCCGAGGTGCTGCACGTCCTGCTGCTCAGCGCGCACCGGCTGCCGCGCGGCACCGACCTGCCGGTGAGCACGGGGGAAGCGGAACTGCTGGCGCTCCAGTGCATCGTGCACCGGCACGACACGCGGAGCCCGGCCGCGCCCGACTTCAGCGGGGCCGAGGCGATCGAGCGGCTGGCGGTCACCAACCCCGGCGCGCGCGACCTGGCGGGCCTGTTCGTGCGGCAGTTGAGCAGGAACTTCGCCATCGTGGCGTCGGTCGACGGCCCGGTCGCCAAGCGCCACCGGTTCAAGTACCGGCTGACGTTGACGCCCGAGGTGAGGCTGAGCGGGTCGGCCGCCCGGCGGAACCGGTCACCGGCGGGCTACCTGCGGTTGCTCGTCGGTGCCCGGCCGGTCGCGCTGCACCTCGACATCGCCAACGCGGCCACCTGCGAGAGCTACCACCTGCACGTCCACGCACCGGACGACCTCTACCTCGCCCGCCAGGAGACCATCGGTCTCGACCGCGTGCTGCTGCGCCAGGCGGAAAAGGCACCCACGTTGCCCCACTGCCGTTTCCGCAGGCGTCTGGGCCAACCCCACGCGCACTTCTACTGCCGGTACCTGCCGGCGCTGGAGGACGGCGAGCGGCCGTTGCTCCGGTTGCGGTTCTTCGAGGTGCCGCCGGGGACGGTGATGCGCGCGACGGTGACGGCCCTCGCCGCGTTCGCGATCCTCTGGCTGGTCGGCTACGTGAATTCGCGGACCGCCGCGCCGGACACCGACGCGCCCGCGTTCCTCCTCGCCTTCCCCGCCCTGGCCGCGACGTGGCTCGGGTTCGACGCGCCGTCCCGGAAACTGCTGGAGGGCACGCTGTCGGCGCGCGTCTGCCTCATCGCGTCCGCCGTGCTGTCCCTGGTCGGCAGCGCGCTGTTCCTGCTGCACAAGACCGCGGCGGAGGGGTACGGGTGGCCCCGGGTCCCCGGCGGTCATTCCCTGCTCGGGGTCACCGATCTCGGATGGGCGATCACGGTGGCGGTCGCGCTGCTGAACGCCACGCGTATTTGTTACCAATGCTTCATTCGTACGGGGGAGTATTCATACCTTCTGACGAAGAATGTGAACTAGCGTGTACAAGCTTTTTTTCGCGTGCTACCATCCGCCGTGGATGTGTCACAAATGTGATCATGACGCGGACGGGCGAACCGATGGGCAGAGCGGTCGATTCCGGGGGAGCCGGTTCGTCGGGCGTCGAGACGAGAAGAGGGAAAATGGTTCACTTATCCGATCTGTTGCCGTCCCGGCGAGTCACCGGCGAGGCGGACGGGGAGTCGTCCGGCTACTACGTGGCCACGCACACCTGGACGCCGACGCCCAACGCGCCCCGGCTCTCGCTCGACGACATGTACGAAGCCCTCGACGGGATCAACGACGTCTACCCCGAGCCTGCCGAGCGCCGCTCCCCGTGAGCGTGCGACGTCGGCACCGGGTGGGGCCTGCTCACCTCGCGGCGGAACCCGTCGTGCGGTCGGCGGACCGGCCGACCAGCTCCCGGAGCTCCGGGGTGGGTGCCAGGCCCAGGTCCACCCGGAGCAGGCGGCTGAACCGGTCGAACGCGTACACCGCCTCGGAGCGGTTGCCCTCGGCCAGGTGCACCCGGATGAGGGCGGTCTGAGCGCTCTCCCGCAGCGGGTCGGCGCGCACGACCACGCCCGCCGCCGCCGTGGCGTCGCCGAACCGCCTCGCCCGGACCAGTCCGGCCACCACCGCCTCCAGCGCGTGCAGCCGGAGTTGCCGCCAGTCCTCGCCCTCGACGAGGGCCCACTCCTCGTACCAGCACGGCAGGAGTTCCGCCGACAGGGTGGCGACCGCCTGCCGGCTCAGGTCCGCCACCGCCGGCGGACCGGCCTCCAGCAAGCGGTGGGCGAGCGCCTGGGCGTCGTGCAGGTCGACCGACACACCGGGCGCGAGTTCCAGGCTGGACGGCGTGACCAGCAGCGCCGCCCGGCAGGCCGGGGTCAGGCGGGCCAACGTCGACCGCAGGGCGGCGTAGGCGTGACCGCCGGTCGCGTCGGCCCACAGGGAACCCGCGACGAGCAGCCGCCCGGCCGCCCGGTGGCGCATCGCCAGGAACGCGAGCAGCCGCTCGGCCCCGCCGGGAAGGGGGATGGCGTCGGTTCCCCCGGTGAGCCGGAACCCGTCGAGCAGCGCGACGCGCAATCCCCGGTGTCGCGCCGGGTCCGTCTTCGACACCGCGAGCGAGGTCATGAGTCCGGTGTCGAGCTTGTTTCGAGTAAAATCGGAAGAATTATCACGAAAGCCTTTCGACTTCGTCCGCACGTTCTGCGCGGGCGCGCGGCCACGGCCGAATCGATCGTCGGCGGCGTCCGGCCGGTCGGCTGAACTGCTGTGGTCACGCTACCAGTGCGGGTGTGGCGACCGGTGAGCCTTTCGCGGGGTTTTCGCCGACTCCGATCCGCCACGCGTGCGTCCCGGGCGCACCACCGGTCAAACCATCCGTTCGGGTCGACTCGGTACCGGGAGCGGACGTGCGGAACGACCCGGTCCCCTTCGAGGGGCCGGGTCGTCGCTCGTCTTCGCGTCGGCCAGGTCGTCCCCGGCCGGTGTCGCGGTCCTACGATTCGCAGCTACTGCGGAGATCGGGGGGCACGCCGACGGGCCCGCACGAGTCCGTGTCGCCGCCACCGTTGAGGGTGTCCTGGGCGGAATCGGTGCCGGGGCCTCGGAGCACGTCGTTGCCCGCGGAACCGTTGAGCGTGTCCGTTCCCAGGTCGCCGTGGAGGCTGTCGTCGCCCGCCTGCCCGGTGAGCGTGTCGTTGCCGTCGCCGCCGTGGAGGGTGTCGGCGTACGCGGTGCCCGTGATCGTGTCGTTCCCGCCGCCGCCGTAGACGGTCTTGGCGGGTTCGGCGCTGGTGCAGTCGATCGTGTCGTTCCCGCCGGACCCGAACACGGCGGTGTCGGTCTGCGTCACGTTGGGGCCGACGGTGCACGGGACCGCCGCCGAGGCGGACCCGGCACCCACGAAACCGCCCACGACCATGATGCCCGCGGCCAGCACGGGGTAGAGCTGTCGACTTCGCACTTCGTCCTCCGTTTCGTTGCCGGAAAATCGGATGCCCACAGGGTGGTCCGGGCGGCGTCACCGCCGCGTGACGGTGTCGGGAGGGGATTTCCCGGTGTTCCGGGTGCCGTTTCCGACCGACCGGCGCAGGTTTTGCGGCCATTCGGGCGACGGCGGTGTCGGGCAATCCGCCGAAGGTATAGGTTGGCGGTGGTAACCCAATACCCCGGTGGCGCGACATTTTCTCGTTTCGGATGCGAGAAAGAGCGGCCGAGGTCTTCCGGTCGGGTCGACCGTGCTCGTCGCCTGAATCGCCGGCGGCTCCGGTCCGAATTCTTCCCGGGTTTTCCGCGCAGCTCATCCCCTATCACCAGGAAAAGAAGTCGTCATGAGCCACACCCGCACGATCGTCCGCACCCTGCTCGGTGCCACCGTGCTGACCGGAGGGCTGATCGCCCTCCCGCCGGCGGCCCAGGCCATCACCATCCCGGTGGCGTGCGGCGAGAACGCCCTGGTCGCGGCGGTGAGACTGGCCAACACCACCCCCACGGCGGACACCCTCGTGCTCGCGCGCGGCTGCACCTACCGCATGACCACCGGGCACGGTGGCGCGTCGAACGCGCTGCCGGTGATCACGACCCCGATCGAGATGGTCGGACCGGCCACCGTCACCAACGCCTCGTTGCTGGGCCTCGGGCTGTTCCGGATCGCCGAGGTCGGCCGGACCGGCAGCCTGACGCTCACCACCGGCGTCGCCTTCACCCGGGGGAACGTGCTCGGTGACGGCGGCGGCATCCTCAACCGGGGCGCGGTCACCTTGACCGGGAGCACCCTGGCCGGCAACACCGCCTCGGGTGACGGCGGCGGGCTCGCCAACGCCGACACCCCGTCCGGCACCGCACCCGCCGCGACGTTCACCAACAGCCCGGTGACCGGCAACACCACCCTGCTCGGCGACGGTGGCGGTCTCTACAACGGGCTGCGCGGCACGCTGACCGTCACCGGCGTCTCCGGGAGCCCGTTGTTCATCACGGGCAACTCCGCCGGCCGGGGCGGCGGTATCGCCTCGCTCGGTTCCACCGCCACGACGCTCACGCAGACCGCCGTGACGAACAACCACGCGCTGCTGCTCCTGGGTCACTCCGGCGGCGTCCACCGCCAGGGCGGCACGATGACCACCACCAGTGCGCCCATCAGCGCCAACACCCCGAACAACTGCGTCGGCAGCACCCCTGCGGTCCCCGGCTGCACCGGCTGACCGGCCGCACGCCACGCGGTTCCCGGGGCCGGCCCCGCACGACGGGTTCGGCCTCGACGCCTGCGGGCGCGCGGGTAATTGCCGACGTGGCAGCGGAAGCCGCCGGCCGGCAACCCCTCGGCCGGGCGACGCGCTCCACGAGCATGACCCTGCCCGACGTCCGACCAGGACGAGCGGGACCGGAACGGGGGACGGCGTGGCGAAGGTGCTCGACCTCTGGCGCTCCGGTGTCGGGCAGGTCCCGGGGGACGTCTGGCAGCGGGTCGACCTGCCGTCGCTCACCGACTTCCTCTACCCGCACGACAACCGGTTGAGCGCGTTGCCCGAATCGCGGGGAGGGCTGAGCGGCCCGCGCTACCGCAACGTCGGCGAGAACGCCCCGACCCGGCTCCCGGAGTCCACCGGCGACTGGTCGAACCGCGGCACCTCGACCTCCGCGAGAACGCGCTGACCGAGAGTCCGCATGCCCGCGTTAGCGAAGCTGGACCTCCGCTGGAACGAGGTCGAACCCCGCCCGGCACGTCCTGGAGGGCCTGACCCGGAACGGGTGCGCGGTCCTCAGGTGACCGGCGGTGCCCTGTTCTGACGACGTCGCCGGTGACGGGCATGATGGTGCGGTGCGAGTCGTGGTCCTGTCCGACACCCACGCGCCGCGCAGGTGGAAGGCGTGCCCGCCGAAGGTGGCCGAACACCTGGCGGGTGCCGACCTGATCCTGCACGCCGGTGACGTGTGCGTGCCCGCTGTGCTGGACGAGCTGTCGGCCTACGCCCCGGTGCACGCGGTGTGCGGCAACAACGACGGTCCCGATGTCGTCGCGTGGGGTGCTCCGGAGACGGTGGAACTGGACCTGGCGGGACTGCGGGTCGCGATGATCCACGACAGCGGCCGGAAGGACGGCCGGGCGGCCCGGCTGCGCCGGAGGTTCCCGGACGCGGACCTGGTGGTGTTCGGCCACTCGCACATCCCGCTCGACCTCACCGAGGCGGGCGTGCGGATCTTCAACCCCGGCTCGCCGACGGACCGCCGGCGGCAACCGCACGGCACGCTCGGGCTGCTCACCGTCGAGGGCGGCCGGTTGGTGGCGGCCGAGATCGTGCCCGTGGACTGAGCCGCGGCGTCGGACGGTCACCGGGGCGTGGTCGGATGACCGGACCGGACCGCGACGATCGGGCGCGGTGGGGGTGCCGTCCGCCAGAGTCGACGTCGAAGGAGGCCTCGTGATCTCGGCACTCAACCGGCTCGTCGACCTGGTCGAAGAGCACCTCGGCGAGGAGACGGACGTCGACGGGCTGGCGGCGGCGGTCGGCACGACCGGTCACCACCTGCGCCGGATGTTCTCGTCGTTGGCGGGCATGCCCCTGTCGGAGTACGTGCGCCGGCGGCGCATGACCGTCGCCGCGGCGGACGTGGTCCGGGGTCGGGACGACCTGCTGGGCATCGCCGTCCGGTACGGGTACGGCTCGACCGAGGCGTTCGGCCGCGCGTTCCGGGCGGTGCACGGCACCGGTCCCGGTGACGTCCGCCGCACCGGAGGCCCCCTTCGCACCCAACCGCAACTCAGGTTCCGCCTGACCGTCGAAGGGAAGGTCCCCATGGACACCCGCATCGTCGACCGCCCCGCGTTCCGGCTCATCGGGCACGCGGCCCGGGTCCCGCTCGTCCACCAGGGCGTCAACCCGCACATCCAGCGGCACATCACGGCCCTGCCGCCGGAGGAGCACCTCCGGCTCAAAGCCCTCGGCGACACCGAACCCCCGGGGCTGTTGCAGGTCTGCGACGACCTCGACCCGGACAGCACCGAGGGCAGTGAGCTGACCTACCTGCACGGGGTCGCGGTGTCCGGGGGCACGGCGTCCCCCGGCGACCTCGACGCCATCGAGGTGCCGGCCGGCCGGTGGGCGGTCTTCCGCGCCTCCGGGCCGTACCCGAGGACCCTCCAGGAGACCTGGGCCGCCACCGCCACCGAGTGGTTCCCCGCCAACCCGTGGCGGCTGCGGCCGGGGCCCTCGATCGTCGCCGTCCTCGAACGCGCGGACGACTTCAGCACCGCCACCTGCGAGCTGTGGCTGGCCGTCGAACCCGCGTGAGCCCGTCGCGGTGCGAAGGCGGGGGCAGGCGGGGGAGTCGCGGCCCGGCTACCCCGCCGGCCGGGCCGGGGACACCGCGCGCACGTGCACGCGCTCGCCCTGCCGGCCGATGAGGCTCAGGTACTCGACGGGGCCGGCGCTCGTGGCACCGAACCAGTGCGGGGTGCGGGTGTCGAACTCGGCCACCTCGCCGGGGCTCAGGATCAGGTCCTGGTCACCGAGGACCAGCCGGAGCGTGCCGTTGAGGACGTACGCCCAGTCGTGCCCCTCGTGGGTGCGCAGGTCGGGTTCGGCCGCGTCGTCGCCCCTCGGGAGGACGAACTTGTAGGCCTGGATGCCACCGGGCCTGCGGGTCAGCGGCAGGACGGTCACCCCGTCACCGCAGGCGATGGGGCGCAGGCTGATCCGGGGGTCGCCGGTGGGCGGCGCGTCGACGAGTTCGTCGAGGGTCACCCCGTGGGCGCGGGCGAGGGGCAGGAGCTGTTCGAGCGTGGGCCGCCGCAGGCCGGCTTCCAGGCGGGAGAGGGTGCTGGCGGAGATGCCCGTCGCCGCCGCGAGGTCGGCCAGGGTGTTGTCGCGGCGCTGCCGCAGCCGCTTCAACCTCGGTCCGACGGCGTCGAGCGTGCGGTCCACGGCCTCGTCCATGGCCCCAGCTTGCCATTCGGCAACAAGTTTTGCCGGAACGCTCCTCCCGGGGTCACCATCGGGGTCGGCCGAGCGACGGGGAGGACGACCGATGACCCACGGGTTCGACAAGGAGTACTGGGAGCGGCACTGGCGGGGGAGCGCCGGCGGACCGGGGACCGCGGGCGGGCCGCCGCCGAACCCGTACCTCGCGCGCGAGCTCGGCGAGCTGGTGCCGGGCACGGCGCTGGACGCCGGGTGCGGCGCGGGGGCCGAGGCGATCTGGCTCGCTTCGCGGGGGTGGCGGGTGACGGCGGCCGACATCTCGTCGGAGGTGCTCGCGCACGCCGCCGAGCGCGCGGGGGCCGTCGGCGCGGGCGACCGGCTGCGGTGGGTGGAGGCCGACCTGGGCGTCTGGCACCCGGCCACCCCGTTCGACCTGGTGACCACCCACTACGCCCACCCGGCGATGCCGCAGTTGGAGTTCTACGACCGCATCGCCGGGTGGGTCGTTCCCGGCGGCACCCTGCTGATCGTCGGCCACCTCCAGCACGACCGCGCCACCGGTCAGCACGGCCACGGCCACGGCCACGGCCACGGCCATGGGCACGGGCACGGCGGCCAGCACCCGCCCGCCGAGGCGTCGGTCACCGCTGCGGCCATCACGGCGCGACTGGACGAGGAGGTCTGGGAGATCGTCACCGCCGAGGAGGGTCGGCGGACCCTGGCCGACGGCAAGGGCGGGGAGACCCCTCTCCACGACGTCGTCGTGCGGGCCACCCGCCGCCGGTAACCCGCAGCAGAGCATTGTTCGATTTCCCGGTCGACGCCGAAAGGCGTCGACCGGGCGAACGGGGGTACCTACCGCAACGGCCGGCACCACCTGTCGATAACGGCCGCGGTACGGGGTGAAAAGGCCACCGGTGCGTATTCGCGCAGAGCCGCGTTCGGCCGCTCGGCTGATTAAATTAACACCTGGTGAGCGCGGCCGGGCGCGCTGGCCCGCATAGTCCCTGGTCACGTCTCCCGACCTGATCATCATGCCCGGAGGGCGGGCCGGCCGACGCCTGTTGAGCGGGGTCCGGGCGATTCGCTAGCGTCGAATGCGCCCGGCGTGCCCTGCAACGCGTCGGGTCCCTGCAATGAAAGGAAGAGCAACGTGAAGAAGTTGTTCTTGATACCCGCCCTGCTGGCGATGGTGGTCGCCGTTCTCGTCGCACCGAACTCCCACGGCTCGTTCGTCGTGGAAGGTCACGCGACCAGCGCCGCCGAGGTCGCGGGAGCGCCCTCGGGGCTGCTGTCCGCCGCCCCGGCGGCGGGGTGGCCCGTGCCGCGCGCCCGGACCTACCGCATCCTCAGCTCCTGCTCGCCGTACGCGGCGGCCATCCGTCAGGGCGCGCGGGCCTGGAACGGGATGACCGAGAGCGCCGGCGGCACCCCGGTCGAGTGCCGCAACGGCTACATCGCCGACTGCGGCGGCGGTGGCCGGGTGGTCGGCTGCAACTGGGGCCAGGGCCAGCGGATCGCCCTCTACATGGGCGGCGTGAACGACGACGCCCTGCTGGCGGCCCACGAGTTCGGCCACGACTGGTACGGCCACTCCGGCCACCAGTGCGCGGGCTGGGGCAGTCCCCAGGAAGTGATGGCACCGACCATGTGCAACTACGGCGGCACCACCCCGTTCGAGAGCTGATCCGCTGACGCGGGGAGCGTCCGAAGCGGGCGCTCCCCGCGCAGGGGCGATGCGATCGCGGTGCCAGACTGGGTGGATGCTTCCCCACGACGCGGCCCGCGCCACAGCGCACTACCTCGCCGTCGCCGATCGGTTGTTGCCGAAGAAGATCACCGGGTTCTACGTCGTCGGCTCGGCCGCCCTGGGTGCCTGGCAGCCGAGGTGCAGCGACGTCGACTTCATCGCCGTGGTGGCCGGCGGCCTCGACGACGGGCAGGTGCGCCGGCTGCGCGCCCTGCACCTGCTCGGCAACGCGCCGGCGGCCGGGCGCTCGATCGCGAGGATCGACCCGACCCTCCCCGGCACGGTGAACGGCGCGTTCGTCTCGGCGGCCGACCTCGCCGAGCCGGTGACCCGGATCGACCCGCTGGCGTCGCACAGCGGCTGGTCCTTCCACCGCGGTCGCGCGTTCGAGGTGAACCCGGTGGTGTGGAAGGTGCTGCGGGACGGCGGGATCGCGCTGCGCGGACCGGCACCGGCGGGCCTCGGGCTCGACCCGGAACCGGACCGGCTGCGCGCGTGGAACCTCGACCAGCTACGCGGCCACTGGCGGTCCTGGGCGAACCGGCTCCTGTCCGGCCAACCGCGGCGCAAACCGCTGGTGCCGGCCCACCGGCTGGCCGTCTCCCGGGTCCTCGGCCCGCCCCGGCTGCACCACACGGTCGTCACCGGCGAGGTGATCTCGAAGGAGGCCGCCGCCGAGTACGCGCTCGACACCTTCGGGCACCGCTGGCAGCCCCTCGTCCGCGCGGCCCTCGCCCAGCGCGGCGGCCCGCCGGTGCCCGACCCGCCGGCACCCGGTGACCTCCTCCGGCTGGCGGGCGAGTTCACGCTGGAGGTCGTCGCCGACGCCGAGCGGCGACCGTGATCCCGGGGGACCGCCGGGTCAGCTCCGCACGTCGCGGAACCAGTCGTCGCGGAACTTCCCCGGCGGGCGGCCGTACCGCGCGCTGAACGCCCGGCTGAAGATCGACGCCTGCGCGAAACCGTTGCGCTGACCGATCTTCCGGATCGGCCACGACCGCAGCGCCGCGTCGCGCAGGTCCCGCTCGGCGTTCTCCAGCCTGCGGTGGCGAATCCACGTCGACGGCGTGCTGCCCTCGACGCGGAACAGCCGCTGGAGGTGGCGCACCGAGATGTGGTGCCTCGCCGCGACCCGGCTCGGCGACAGCGCGGAGCTGCCCAGGTGGCGGTCGATGTAGGCCCTGATCCGCGCGGCCAACTCGTGCTGCCGCGCGGCCGGATCGGCTCCGGGCACCGGGAAGTGCCGCTCCAGCACGGCGGCGGCCAGGTGCAGCGCGGCTTCACCGGTCCGGGTGGCTTCCGACGCGCTCAACCCCGGTGCCCGCGTGGTGGCCTCGACGAGGAGGTCGCGCAGCAGGGCACCGGTTCCGGTGGCCTCGCCGAGCCCGGGGCGGTCCTCCTCGACGAGCGCCGGCGACGTCGGGTCCGGGAACACCATCACGAGCGCGACGACCTCGCGGTCACCCGAGCACGGCCGGAGCACCAGTGGGTGTGCGGCGTCGCACAGCGCGAGCTCCTCGGTGCCCACCAGGACGGCGCGGCCCCCGCGCCCGGCCGAGAGCACACCGCGCAGGCCCAGCACGAAGGCGCGGTGCCCCGGTCGGGCCCCCAGCACGTGCGGATTCCCCCAGGGAGCGCGGAAAACGACTTCGTGCACGATGACGTCACCCAGCTCGGTAGTCCGCACCCGAGGTTCGGCACGACGAGCCCGCACGGGGCCCGAACCCGTGCGGGGACTGGGCATCCGGACCACCGCGTCGCCCGCGCCCGCCCTCCCGCGCGGCTGGACCCGGTTCCCCGCCGATGTCCCCCCGACATCCACTGCCATCAACGAACCTCCCCCGCTCACTGTCGCCCGCCGGCGGTGCGATCGCTCAGGAGAGCCGGTGTACACGGGTGAAGCGGAAATGCCGTCCACCCGTGCGCGGCATTTCCACCACAGGATCGCCCGTGCGACCTTCCCCCGTGTCGCGCGCTCACCGTGAAGCCGGTGCGGCGTCGCCGGCCCGTACGTCGTGGCGCGGCAAGAACATTTCCGACGTCCGGACAAAGGAGCCGGTACGTCACTTCCCCCTTGGTGACGCGCGTCAACTCACACGCGTACGGCCCGAAGTTAGCACCACCCGGGCGCACCGTCTGAGGTCTGTTCGAGTGAACGGGTTGCCGCAGTTGAACAAACCGCCGCGCCCCGTGGCCGGCCGGCTCCGACGCTGCTCACCGCCACGCGCGCTGCCTCCGCGCCACCTGGTCGACCCCCTGCGACAAGCGCGCCGTAAGCCAACGTTCGCGTCGCGTCCGGTCAATGACACGGCCGAATCGCCATGCCAGACTGAGTCATCCACGTACGGATTCCCATTGCCGCAAAGAATTTCCGGGGGAGCGGGCGGCTGTTCGACGTGCGTTCCAGGGGAAATGCGGGGCGTGGTCCCGATCGCCAGGCGAAGGAAGTGACCTGTTCCATGGAGAACATTTCGACCACCTCGTTCCGCCGGGCTTTCGACGCCCGGGGTGCTGTGTCACCGCAACTCGCCGAAGCCGCCGACCTCCTGCACGAGGCGGGGGTCAACGGCACGCAGGTCGAGGCGGACGACCTGGCGAAGTTCGACGGTCCCGGACTCGACGCCGCCGGACTCGACGGGGCGTACGCGGTGCAGCACCTGAACATCCGGCGGCGGATCGACGCGGGCGCGGTCGTGCGCGGCCACAAGGTCGGGTTGACCTCGAAGGCGATGCAGGAGCAGTTGGGCGTGACCGAGCCCGATTCCGGCATCCTGCTCGACCGGATGCTGATCCCGAACCACGCGACCGTGGCCGCCGGCTCGCTGTTCCAGGCGCGGGTCGAAGCGGAGTTCGGCGTCGTGGTGGGGACCGACCTCGCCGCCGACGACGGCCCCTGGGACGAGGCAGGGGTGCGCGAGCACCTCTCGGGGACGTTCCTGGCGCTGGAGATCCTCGACACGCGCTACCCGAGCTGGCTGATCACGCTGTGGAAGAGCATCGCCGACAACGCCTCGTGCGCCTCGGTGGTGACCGGGCCGGTGACCGGCGCGGTGCCGGCCGACCGGCTCAAGGACCTGCGGATCGACCTCCTGGTCGACGGGGTCGAGGTGGCCGGCGGTGCGGGGGAGGCGGTCCTCGGCGACCCGATCCGGTCGGTGGTCTGGCTCGCGGAGCGCCTCCGCCGCTCGGGCCTGGGCCTGCACCGGGGCGACCTGGTCATCACCGGCGCGGTGCACGCCAGCGTCGGCCTCGACGGTGCGTCCGAGGTGCGGGCGCGGTCGGGGGAGCACGAGGACGTCGGCGTCCGACTCGGGTAGCGGCCCGCGTTCCGCGGGTCCGGGCTCCGGGCACTCGCCACCACCCAACCCCAGGAGAGGGCTATGCGGGCATTGAGCGTTGCGATAGTCGGTGCCGGACTCATCGGCATGGACCTGTTCCACCGCATTCGCGAGGACGACGGCATCCGGGTGGGCATGGTCATCGGGCGCTCCCCCGGCAAGCGGCTCGACCGGCTGGCGGCGGACGGGTACCGGGTCTCGGAACGGGGCCTGGTCAAGGAGCTCGACGACGGTGCCGAATTCGACGTCGTCTTCGACGCCACCGACGCGCGGTCGCACGTCGACCACTGGGCGCGGGTGCGCGGGACGAACGCGCTGATGGTCGACCTCACGCCGAGCCACGTGGGCACCCCGGTCGTCCCGGTGGTCAACATCGACCAGGTGGGGCGCAGCGGGAACATCAGCATGGTGAGCTGCGCCGGACAGGCGTCGATCCCGGTCCTGCACGCGCTGGCCGCGCGCCTGGGCCCGGACTACGTCGAGGTGAACGCCACGGTGGCGAGTTCGAGCTTCGGCCCCGGAACCCGGCGCAACGCCAACGAGTTCGTCGAGAGCACCCGGGACGTGATCCGGGAGCTGACCGGCGTGCCGATCGCCAAGTTCATCGCGGGCGTGAGCCCGGCCAGGCCCGCACCGGACTTCCGCCTCAGCGTGTCGCTGGCCGGCGTCCGGCGGCCGGCCTCGGACGCGGAGCTGGCCGCCCTCGTCGAGTCCACCCAGGACACCGTGCGCGCCTACGCGCCGGGGTACGCGGCGCGAGTGGTGGACAACGACGGGGACGTCGTCACCGTCGACGTGCGGGTGCGGGCGGTCGCGCCGACCCTGCCGGGCTACGCGGGGAACCTGGAGATCACCAACGGAGCCGCGCTCCAGGTCGTCCGGCTCTACCGGAGCCTGTCCCGGCGCGGAGCGGAGAGCCCGGCGCGCTGACGCCCCCTCCCGCGCACCGCCGGAACCCGGGCGCGGCAAGCGGATCCCGACAGCGAGGAGCGATCGGTCATGAACGGTGCCCCGGCGATCGGGCTGGACATCACCCTGTACGACGTCACGTTGCGCGACGGTCAGCACGCCGTCGCCCACCAGTTGAACGAAGAGCAGATCTTCCGCTACGCCGCCGCAGCGGACCGGGCCGGCGTGCCCGTCGTCGAAGTGGGGCACGGCAACGGTCTCGGCGCGTCCTCGTTGCAGATCGGGCGGGCGCTGACGACCGACCGCGCGATGCTGGAGACGGCGCGGCGCGCGCTCACCGGTGCGAAGCTCGCCGCGTTCCTGTGCCCCGGCCTGGGCACGTTCGGCGACGTGGACCTGGCGCGGGAGTGCGGGGTCGACGTCCTGCGGCTGGGCGTGCACTCCACCCTGGTCGACTTCTCCGAGAGCTACGTGGAGAAGATCCTCCAGAGCGGGCTCGACTGCCACGCCGTGATGCTCATGAGCCACATGGCGAGCGCGGACCGCCTCGCCCGCAGCACCGCCCTGCTGGCCGGCTACGGGTGCACCGCGATCGGGATCATGGACAGCGCCGGGTACCTGCTCCCGCACGAGGTGGGCGAGCGGATCGCGGCGATGGCGCGCGCCGCGCCGAACGCGGCGATCTCCTTCCACGCTCACAACAACCTCGGCCTGGCCACGGCCAACTCGATGGCCGCGATCGAGGCCGGCGCGACGATCGTCGACGCGAGCGCCCGGGGGTTCGGCGCGGGTGCCGGGAACGCGCAGCTCGAAGTCGTCTGCGCGGTCGCGCAGCGCCTCGGCAAGCGCACCGGCGTGGACCTCAACCGGTACCTCACCGCCTCGGAGCTCGCCGCGGCCGAGCTGGTGGAGTCGTTCCCGCTGATCGACTCGGTGAGCCTGGTGAGCGGGCTCGCCGGGGTGTTCTCGGGGTTCAAGCGGAAAGTCCTGAAAGCGGCGGACGACTACGGGGTGAGCCCGTGGGACATCTTCTTCGAACTGGGGCGCATGCAGGCCATCGCCGGCCAGGAGGACCTGATCCCGGAGGCCGCCGGCCGCGTGCGCAAGACCGCGTCCTGACCGCTCGTGCCGAATGAGGGGTGCCACCGTCCATGCCATCGACACCGACACCGACACCGACACCGACACCGACACCGACACCGACAACCGTCCACCGCGACCGGCGCAGTTGCCTGCTGACCCCGGCGTTGCGCACCGATCGCTACCTGAGCGCGTTGACCTGCGGCGCGACCGTCGCCCTGGTCGACCTGGAGGATTCGGTCATCCCCGCGAAGAAGGAGGAGGGGCGTCGGCTGGCGCGCGACTTCTTCACCGCGCCGGCCGCGTCGAAGACCCTCCGGGGCGTGCGGATCAACCCGCTCACCACCGGCTTCGGCCTCCAGGACGTCGTGGAGATCAGCCGGTGGGAGACCCGGCCGCAGGGCATCCTGCTGCCCAAGGCCGACTCGCCGCGCGATTTCGACGTCCTCGCCGAGATCCTGGACGACGAGAACTACACGCCCGAGCTGTACGCCCTGGTGGAATCGGCCCGCGCGGTCGAGGAGGTCTCGGCGATCGCCGCCCACCCCAGGGTCGCCGGGGTGGCCTTCGGTGCCGCCGACTACGCCATCACCACCGGCGCGAGCGTGCGCTCGCCGTCGATGCTGACCGTCCGCCTGCTCATCGCCAACGCGGCGCGCCGGCACGGCAAGATCGCGATCGACTCGCCGTGCTTCGCGCTGGACGGCGACGAGGTGCTGCTCGACGAGTGCGCCACCGCCAAGGCCGTGGGGTTCGAGGGCAAGGGCGCGATCCACACCGACCACGTCAAGAAGATCAACGAGGCGTTCGCGCCGACCCCGGAGGAACTGGACTTCGCGCGCGCCATCGTCGACAGCGACGCGCGCGAGGTCGGGGTGCTGGAGCTGAACGGCCGCATGATCGGACCACCGTTCGTCGAGGCCGCGGTGCGCCTGGTCGAGCGCTTCGGGAAGGAGCGGGCATGACCGGCATCCCGGTGCGCGAGAGCGCTGCCCCGCAAGGGTTCCGCGACGTCGAGGGAGGCCGGTACCGCGAGGTCGTGGGACTCGGCTTCGACGACCTGCACGAGGGCATGGTGGTCGAGCACCGCCCCGGCCGCACGATCACCGAGTACGACAACGTCCTGCTCTGCGCGCTGACGGGCAACGTCGCGCCGATCCACACCGACGCGGAGTTCGCCGGGCGGTCCCCGCACCGACGACCGCTGGTGTGCGGCACGATCACGCTCGGCATCGCGGTCGGCATGACGACCCGGACGTTCAGCGGCATGACGGTGGCGAACCTGTCGCTGGACAACGCTAGGTTCAGCGCGCCGGTGTTCGCCGGCGACACCCTGTACGCGGTGAGCACCGTCACCGGTGTGCGCCGCTCGAAGTCCAAGCCGCACCTGGGGATCGTGTCCCTGCGCACGTCCGGTTTCGTCGCGGAGCGGGAAGCGCTGAGCTTCGAGCGGACGTTCGTCGTGCCGACCGACACCGATGCGCTGCGCGACCTCTTCGCGTACTGACCCGGACGAGCGAGGACCAGCATGAGCGATCTCCTGATCAAGGAAGCGTCCGACGGCGAGTGGGACGACTTCCTGGCCCTGGCCCGGCGCGGCTACGGCTACGACGTCGAGGACGCGGCACTCCTGCGGGACGTGGCCGACCGGCGGGTGGCGATCCGGTCCGGGGAGGTGGTCGGCGGCGGGTTGGGCATGGTCGTCGGCCAGTTCTTCGGCGGCCGGCCGGTGCCCAGCGCCCTGCTGGCCGCGGGCTGCCTCGCCCCGGAACTGCGGGGCAGGCGGCTGGCCGTCCAGGCCCTGGCCGAGCGGCTCAAGGTCCTCTACGCGGCCGGAGCCGTCGTGGCCTGCGCGTGGACCAGGTCGAACGAGTACGGGCGGGCCCTCGGCTGGGAGGCACCGACCACCGTGCACTCGTGGACGGTGTGGACCGACGACCTGCGCCGCGCGTTCCCCCGGCACGACCACCGGGTGACCCACGGCCGCACCGACGAGGGCGAGGAGCTGATCAACGCGGTGGCGCGGCGGTGGAACGGCTCGTTCCAGCGCCCGGCCTGGTGGAGCGACTGGAAGACCCGGCGCTTCTCGTTGGACACCTACGAGTTCCGGGGCGGCGGCGGGGACGTGCAGGGGGTGCTGTCGGTCGCGGGGGTGACCAGGGCCGAGCGGACCGAGTTGCGGGTGCACGACTTCATCGCGGAGAACCCGTCGGTCGCGTCGACCATGTTCGAGTTCCTCAGCCGGCACAACAGCCGGGCCGACTGGGTGGCCTTCCGCCGGGCCGCCCTGCCGCCCGCACCGCTGCTGCTGCACAACCTCAGCCGGTTCCGGGCGCGTGCGGAGGCGCACAACCCGTGGATGTTCCGGGTGCTGGACGTGCGGGCCGCACTCGGTCTGCGGGGCTGGCCCGAGCACGTGGACACCGCGCTGGCGCTGGAGGTCGAGGACTTCGGGGGCGCGCCCCCGGTCACGTACCTGCTGGAGTTCGCGAACGGGCGGGCCGAGGTGTCGACCACCCGCCGCCCGGCCGACTTCGCGCTGACCTGGCGGCAGTTGTCGTGCTGGTACGCCGGGGGCTACCGCTCCGCGGAATCGGCGCTGCTCGACGGGATCGCGTCCGACGGGTCCCGGTCCCGGGAGGCGGTGGCGGAGTTCGTCGCGTTGACCAGCGCGCAGGAGGTCTGGCTCGCGGACCAGTTCTAGCGGACAGCGGGAATTCGGCAGCGGGAACCTGACAGCGGGAACCGAACAGCGGGAACCGAACAGCGGGCACGACGACGGGGGATGTGATCGGGTCGGATGGCGGACGTGGTGTTTTCGGTGCGGAACCTCACCAAGTCGTACGCGGCGAGGGGTACCAGGGCGAACGACGACCTGACGTTCGACGTCGTCCGGGGCGAGATCTTCGGCGTACTGGGCGACAACGGCGCGGGCAAGACCACCCTGGTACGGCAGATGGTCGGGTTGACCGCGCCCGATTCGGGTTCCGTCGAGCTCTTCGGGCGCGACATCCGGCAGGATTTGCCGCGCCTGCGCACGACGGTCAGCTTCATGCCCCAGTCCAGCGACGCCATGAACCGCCTCACCGTGCGGGAATCGCTGTACTACATCGCACGGCTGCGGGGAGCCGGCCGCGTCGCGGCGCGGTCGGAGACCACCTCCCAGTTGGAGACGTGGCGCTTGGGCGAGTCGGCGTCGACGGAGGCGGTGAAGCTCAGCGGGGGACAGCGCCGCCTCCTCCAACTGGCCATCGCGACCACCGGTCGGCTGCCCGTGCTGGTGCTGGACGAACCGACGAACGACCTCGACCCGCTCAACCGCGAGCACGTGTGGGCCACGCTGAGCGCCCTCAACCGCGACCTCGGGACGACCGTCTTCTTCATCACCCACGACGCGGTGGAAGCCGAGAAGATCATCGACCGCGTCGCGATCATGCGCGGCGGGCGGATTCTGGCGCTGGGCGAGCCCCACGAGCTCCGGCGGGAGCAGGGGCGGCGGATCAGGGTCGCCTACCGCGACCGGTCGGCGGGCGGCGGCCTGTCCTGGCAGCGGTACGCGGCCGACATCGAAGACCTTCCCGCCATCGCGGGCTCCCTCGTCGGCGACGACGTGACGGACCTGCTGGTGCGGACCGAGACCATCGAGGACTTGTACAAGAGCTATGTCCAGAACCCGGCGCTACCTTGACCAACTGTCCATCCTCTGCCTGGTGCAACTGCGGAACTGGCGGTGGACGTGGAAACCCATGCTGGTCATGGGCATCGCGACACCCGCCTTGATCATGTTCGCGCTCGCCGCCCTGTCGGGTGATCGCGGCGGCGACGACGCGGTCCACATCGCGGGCGGGGCGATCACGCTCACGCTGATGTTCCAGAACACCAACCGGGTGGCCCAGAACTTCGCCTACATGAAGGCGATGGGCACGCTCGACCTGTTCCGGACGATGCCGGTCAGCCTGAACGCGCTGACCTACGCCACGGTGACGTCGTTCTTCTTCCTGTCGTTGCCCGGCGTGGTCGCCACGCTGCTCGTGGCCCGGCTGTTCCTGGACGTCGACGTGCGGCCGGGCCTGGTGGCCGTACCGGTGCTGCTGCTGGCCGCCTGGGCGCTGGCCGGTCTGGGCGCGGCGATCGGCGCGCTGTGCCGCAGCCCCGAGACGTCCAGCTCGGTGTCGCTCGCGACGTCGATGGCCCTGCTGTTCCTGGGGCCCGTCTACATCCCGGCGGACCGGCTGCCGGACTGGCTGACCGCGCTCAGCCACGCGAGCCCGTCGACCTACGCGAGCTCGGCGGTGCGGGCCGCGTTCTTCGGGCAGCCGACCGACGGGCTCTGGCTCGACCTGGTGGTGCTGCTCGTCTTCGGGATCGCGTTCTCGGCGCTGTCCCGGCGCGTGCTGGCATCGGCCCGGTGACCCGGCGGCCCCCCGACGTGGAGGGCGCGCCTCCCGGCACCCGGCACCGACACCGAGGGGGAAGAGCAGTTGAAGAACATCCTGTTGATCGGGGTGGGCCCGCACGCGCGGCGCAACCACCTGCCCGCTCTCCTCGACGCCCGCCGGGACGGCCTCGTGTCCACCGTGGTCGGAGTGGACCTGCTGGAGGCCGAGGCCGTCGTGGAGGGCCACCGCGCCACCGGCCCGGTCGGCGAGGTCGTCATGCACTACGTGGAGTCCTTCAGCGCCACCGAGGACACCTTGCCCGGGGAGGTGCGCGCCCTGCTGGACCGGGTCGTCCGGGAGCACTCGGTCGACGCGGTGCTGGTCGCGACAGAGCCCTCGTTCCACGTGGTGTACAGCAAATGGGCGCTGGGGGCGGGGTTGAGCGTGCTCCTGGACAAACCGCTGAGCGTGCACGCCGACAGCTCGACCGACCCCGCGCGGGCCGCGCGCATCCAGACCGACTTCGACGACCTGGCGCGGGCGTACGACGCGGCGCGGCGGGAGGACGCGGACGTCGTCGTCTCGGTGCAGTGCCAGCGCCGGTACCACCCCGCGTTCCTCGTGATGCGGGACCTCGTCGCGGAGGTCGCCGCCTACACCAACTGCCCGGTGACCTCCGTGCAGTCCTTCCACAGCGACGGCCAGTGGCGGCTGCCCGACGAGCTCCTCGACATCGGCTACCACTCGTTCGACCGGGGGTACGGCAAGGCCGCGCACTCGGGGTACCACTTCTTCGACATCGTGCCGTGGTTGATCGAGGCGGGCGAACGTCCCGGGAAGGCACTCGACTCGGTCGAGGTGCACGTCAACTCGACGCGACCGGTGGACCTGCTGGCCCAGCTCACGCACACCGACTACGACCGGCTCTTCCCCGGCTTCGCCGAGGCGGTCCGCTACCCGGAGGACGAGTTGCGCGCCGCCGTGGCGGGCTTCGGCGAGGTGGACGCCTTCGTCTCGCTCGCCTTCAAGTCGACCGGGCGGACCGTGACGCTGGGCAGCATCAACCTGGTGCACAACGGGTTCTCGCAGCGGGGCAGCTTCCTGCCCAACAGCGCCGACCTCTACAAGGGCAACGGCCGGGTGCGGCACGAGACGCACATCGTCGAGCAGGGCCCGTTCCAGGCGATCCACTTCCACTCGCTCCAGTCCCTGGACGACGACCACGGCGGGGCGGGCACGCGCGGCGGGCACGACATCGGGGAGAAGGGCCACGTGTCCCTGCACGTCTTCCGCAACGACGCCTTCAACCCGGGGTGGCGGCGCTACGAGGGCCTCGACCGCGACGCGGTGGAGCGGGCCGCCGGCGGGCACGGCGAGCCGTCCCAGTCGGCGAGCCGCAGGCGCGCGGTCCACGAGTTCCTGGAGTTCCTCAACGGCAAGCGGGACCGCGCGAGCATGGCCTCCGAGCTGCCCACCCACCGCCGGAGCTCGGCGCTGATGGCCGGCACCTACCTGTCGGCGGCGCGGCAGTGGGCGGGCCGTCCCGGCGTGGTCGCGGTGGACTTCCGGCGGTCTCCCCGGGAGCCGGGTGAACCGCACGGGGGCCTCGGCCCGGTTCCCGGGGAGGGCGGGGTGCGCCGGCCGTGAGCGCGGGCCGCCACCGTCGGTGATGCACGGGGCCGGTCGAGGCGCAAGGGTGTCCCCCGAGTGGAACCGGATCGACACGTGATCGTCGTGCTTCGATAATCCGGTCAGGTCCTAATCGGGGGTGTGTGATGGGCGCGGAACTGGGTCGTCGATCGTTCTTGCTGGTCGCGGGCATGCTGGGGCTCGCGGCGTGCGGGTCGGACACAGGTCGGGGCGGATCGGCCGACGGTACGTTGAAGCACTGGTACCACGCGTACGGCGAGGACGGCGTGCAGGACGCGGTGCGCCGCTACGCGGCCGGGTACCCGAACGCGAAAGTCGAGGTGCAGTGGAATCCCGGCGATTACGACTCCAAGATCGTCACCGCGCTCCAGAACAGCGCGGTGCCCGACGTGTTCGAGGCGCAGCTCAAGGTCGACTGGGTGCGGCAGCGGCAGGTCGTGCCGCTGGACGGCCTGCTCGGTGACGCCGGGGACGACTTCGTCCGCGCGCTGCTGGACTCCCAGACCGTCGACGGCCACCTCTACGGCATCCCGCAGGCCATCGACACCCAGGTGCTGTACTACCGGCCGAGCCTGCTCCGCGAGGCCGGCATCGCCCCGCCCACCACCGTCGACGAGCTGCTGGACGCCGCGCGGCGGCTCACCACCGGGGGAGTGCGCGGCCTGTTCGCCGGCAACGACGGCGGAGTCGCCGTGCTCACCGCACCGCTGCTGTGGTCGGCGGGGCTGGACCTCCTGTCCCCGGACGGCAGGGCACCCGGTTTCGACGACCCGCGCGCGGCGGTGGCGTTCGGCAAGCTCCGCGACCTGAACCGGGGCGGCGGCCTGCTGCTCGGCGCGCCCACCGACTGGGCCGACCCCGGCGCGTTCGTGGACGGGCTCGTCGCCATGCAGTGGACCGGGCTGTGGAACCTGCCGAAGATCGTGGCGGCGCACGGCGACGACGTCGGCGTGCTCGCCTTCCCGAGCTTGGACGCGGACGGGGCGGACTCGGTGCCGGTCGGGGCGTACAGCGCGATGGTGAACGCGCGCAGCGCCGACGTCGACGCGGCCAAGGACTACGTCAAGTGGCTGTGGGTGGACAAGACCGACCACCAGGCCGAGTTCGCCACCGCGTTCGGTGCCCACCTGCCGGCGCGCCGGAGCCTGGCGGAACGCGCACCGCGGTTCGACTCGGGCCCCGGCCGCGACATCGCCGGGTTCGTCACGGCCGGCGGGCGCATCGCCGCACCCGCGCGCTGGTCGGCGCGGTCGAACACGGCGCTGTCCGACGCGGTGTCCAGGATCGCGCGGCAGGGTGCCGACGCCCCGGCGGAACTCCGCGCGGCGCTCGACGTGGCGCGGACCGAGCTCGCGCGGCTCGACCGGTGAGCGGGCGGCGCTCCGCGCTCGCGTTCTGGGGGTTCGTCGGACCGTTCGCCCTGGGGTTGCTGGTCTTCACGTACGTGCCGATCGGCTGGAGCGCCTACCTGAGCTTCTTCGACGCGCACAACACCGTGACGCCGACGGAGTTCGTGGGTCTCGCGAACTACGTCGACGTGCTCACCGACCGGGCTTTTCTGGACAGCATCGGCACGTTCACCGCGTTCGCGGCGCTCGTCATCCCGGTCACGGTGGTCCTGTCGCTGGCGCTCGCGCTGCTGGTGGACCAGGTCCGGATCGCGAAGACCTTCTTCCGGTCGGTGTTCTTCCTGCCGTTCGCGTGCTCCTACGTGGTGGCGGCGCTGGTGTGGAAGTCCTCGCTGTTCTCCGGGCTGGGCAGCGGGGAGGTGAACACCGCGCTCGGCTGGTTCGGCGTCGACCCGCAGGCGTGGATCGGCACGGTCGACCCGCCGCTGTACTGGGTCGTGCTCGTCACCGCCCGGCTGTGGCTGCAACTCGGCTTCTACCTGGTGCTGTTCCTCGCGGCGCTGCAACGGATTCCGGCCCACCGCTACGAGGCCGCGTGGATCGACGGCGCGTCGCCGGGGTGGCAGACGTTCCGGCACGTCACGCTGCCCGGCCTGCGCGGGGTGCTGGTCGCCGTGCTCGTGCTGAACCTGATCAACGCGTACCAGGCGTTCGACGAGTTCTACAACATCCTCGGCGACTCGCGCGGCTACCCGCCGTTCGCGCGCCCGCCCCTGGTCTACCTCTACCACACCGCGCTCGGGTCGGGCGGCCAGGACCTCGGGCGGGGCAGCGCGGGCGCGGTGGTGCTGGCGCTGGTGATCGCCTTGGCGACCCTGTTGTCCGGCAAGGTGTTCCGGAGGGCGGGCTGATGCGGCCGATCGGGTACCGGAGTCCTTTGCGGACGGTCGCGCGCGGGGTGGCGCTGGTGGTCACGGCGGCGCTGTTCCTAATGCCGTTCGTCGTCCTGGTCCGGGACGGCGTGGCCGCGCTGCCGAGGGTGTTCGCCGACGACGAGGTCCCGTTCGCCCGCAGCCTCGTCAACTCGACCGCGGTGGCGGTGTCGCAGACCCTGGGCCAACTGCTGCTGTGCTCGACGGCCGGCTACGGCCTGGCGCGGATTCCGTTCCGGGGCGAACCGGCGGTGCGGTACGCGGTCGTGGCGACGCTGCTGGTGCCGACCGCCGTCACGTTCGTGCCGTCCTTCGTGGTGGTGTCGAGCCTCGGCTGGGTGTCGGACCTGCGCGGGCTGGTGGTGCCGGGCCTGTTCAGCGCGGTGAACGTGTTCCTGTTCCGCCAGTACTTCCTGGACTTCCCGGTCGCGTTGGAGGACGCGGGCCGGCTGGACGGCCTGTCCCGGTGGGGCGTCTTCCGGCGCGTGGTGGTCCCGAACTCGACGGGGATCTTCGCCGCGATCGCGGTCATCGACTTCATCGGGAGCTGGAACCAGTTCCTGTGGCCCCTCGTCATCGCGCAGGACTCGTCCTCCTGGACCGTGCAGGTGGCGTTGTCGAGCCTGCTCACCGCCCAGAACCCGGAGGTGGAGCTCCTCTTCGCGGCGGCGGCCGTGTCCATCCTGCCGATCGTGCTCGTCTTCGTCCTGCTCCAGCGGCACCTCGTCCGCGGCGTCACCGAATCCGGTCTCACCGGCAACTAGTCGTTGGCGTGCAACCGGAAGAGTGATGGCGCTATCCGGAAACCCTTGTGCGGCAATAGAGTCGGTGCCGGGTAGGCGGGGATCGGCTCCCCGCCGCTGGCTACGGTGCGTGATGTCCAGCGTGCCCGTCCGGGACCGCTCGCGGGGGTGTCGGGTAACCGTGTGGACGGTCGGGCGGTGTGCGGAGCGCCTGCCGAGTGCTCTCGGCGCACCCCGTCCGGCGGTCCGGAACTCGCCGCCGACGAAACCTCCGCTCTTGCTGCTTCGCCTTCTGTGCACTATTTTCCGCGCCCCGCCGGTGCTGTTCGTCGCTTGTGGAACGGGCGCTCGTCCGGTGTCCGGCGAACTACCGGACCCGGCTCCGGCCGACCGCTGCGCCAGGCGGGTGCGACCCACCGCGATTGGTGTCGGAGCGTGAGTTTTTCGGTGCTGTGAATCTCCTTCGGGTAGCTCGGTGTCACCTGCACGGGTGGTAGGGGCCGGAATCGGCGGTGCGGGCGGGACGGATGCGCCGAGCTGTGCTGCACTCGATTGGCAAGGCACACGGGGCACCGGGACGCCGAGCGTTTCGGTGCCCCAACCGGAGAGGGAGACTTTCATGACCGTTCGTACCTTGATCCGCCCGGTGGCAGCGCCGACGGACATCGCGGAGCTCAGCACGTTGATGGTGGAGTCGGAGTCCGCCGTGGCGGACCCGCCGCTGCCCGAGCCGAACGCCGCCGGCGCGCTCCTGCTCGGCCTGCTCCTGGCGCTGTCGCCGGGGACACCGAAGGAACCGCGCAAGTAGGCAGTGCCCGGGGCCTCGTGCCCCGGGATCTCGTCAGTGGCTGATCGGTCGACGCTAGGAGGGGTTCGTGGACTCATCGTCCTGTGTGCGTGGTGCAGCGCACCTGGCCGATCGTGTGCTGGGCGCGCTGCGAGGCAGTGGCGGCGTGGGTCTGGCCGAGTTCCTGGACTCGTGCGCCGACCCGACCAGCGGCTTGGGGGCGGTCCGGTTGGTGGGTGGCGACGTCTTTCTGCCGCACGTCGTACTGGACCGCCCCTTGAGCAGCCAGGACGCGGAGGTCGTCGCGGCGTCCTTCGAGGTGTTCCCGCCGGTGGTCGCGCCGGCCACCCACGAGCAGCGGGTGATGGCGTGGTGCGACTGGTCGACCACGCGGGAGCTGGCCCGCCTCTCCGGCGACGCGCCCGTCGCGACGCCGGAGGACCCGGTCGCCGTGCTCGGTCCGGTGCGGGAGTGGGCGCGCTGGTCGATCGCGGTCGCCCAGCTCTCGTCCCTGGCCTACCCCGGAGCGGCCGGCCCCGTGGTGGAGGCCGTGCGGGCGCAACCGGTGGCCCTGTGCCGAGGTGCCGTGCGGACGGTGCTGCGCCGGGACTTCGGCACCGCGAGCCGGCTGGCCCGCTGGGTCGCCTTCCTGCACGCCGCCGGCATCCCGCTGCCGCTCGACCCGGCCCTGCTGGTCGGGCACATCGGACTGCGCGTCGGCGCGGAGCCGCGCCGACTGCTCGACCTCGCCGTCGCCCGACACCTCGTGGAGGTCGCATGACCACCGTGGCCCGTCTCGCCCACGACGTCACGGGAGGTGCTCTCGTCTGGCTGCACGCCAACCGCCGGTTCGGCGCGTTCGAGGACGAGACCAATTCCGACATCAACGACCCGGACGACGTCTACAAGCCGCTGTGCGAGCTGGCCCTGGCCGCGTCGCTGGTCCTGCGCGACGGCGTGGCCGGCACCGCCGAGCTGCGCGCGGCGCGCGAGCTGCTGGAGTTCACCTGGCGGCAGTTGCGCGACGGCGACCTGCTCTACGAGCGCCAACTGCGGCACCCGCTGCTGACCGACCCGCTGGAGACCTACTCCCACCACGGGCGCAGCGGTTTCCGCCACGAGGTGCTGGAGGAGGCCATCGCGCTGGGCTCGGCCGCCGACTCGATGACCGAGGTGCTGCCCAACCGCCGGCTGGCGGTGGCCAACGCCCACCGCGTGCTGGACGTGCCCCGGGACGACGACCTCCCGGCGATGTTCCGGCAGACGTGGCTGGGCCGGACGCCGCAGCCGTGGGTGCTGGACTGGTACACCGCCTACCAGATGACCCACTCGGTCTTCCACATCACCGACTGGGGCGCGATCCCCGACGGCCTGCCGGCGGACGTCGCCGAGTACCTGGAAACCTGGCTGCCGGTGTGGTTCGACGTGTGGGCCGAGGCGGGGCAGTGGGACCTGATCGGCGAGTTGCTGATCGTGAGCGCCTGCCTGCCCGAGCCGAGGTGCGTCGAGGCCGAGTGGGAGCTGTTCGCGAAACTCCAGCACGAGGACGGGTTCATGCCCCGGGACGCCGACCCGATCTCCGACGACGAGCGCCAGCGCTACGCCGACCACCAGCACACGTCGGTGGTGGCGGCGGTCGCGGGCACGGTCGCGCTGTCCCGGCTGCTCGGCAGGGATGGGTGAAGGAACTCCTCCGAGGACTCCCGGCGGCGGCGGGCGGCGCGACCGGTGTCGCCGTCGCCGTGCTCGATCGCGGCCGGGAGCGGGTCCTGGTCGGCGGCACGACGGACCGGGGGCGATCGCGCCCGGTGACCGGGCGCACCCGCTTCGAGATCGGCTCGCTGACCAAGACGTTCACCGGGCTGCTGCTGGCCGAGATGGCCGAGCGGGGCGAGGTGCGCCTGACCGACCCCGTCCGGCGGCTGCTGCCGCCGGGCGCGGCACCCGGGATGAGCCGCGAGGTCACCCTGGAGACCCTGGCCACGCACACCTCCGGCCTGCCGCACCTGCCGCCCGGCCTGTGGTGGCGGGCGCTGCCGCGCTGGCGGACCGACCCCTACCGCGATTACGGCCCCGCCGACCTGGCCGCCGCGCTGCGCCGCACCCACCCCGGGCCGCCGGGCCGGTTCCGCTACTCGAACTTCGGCGCGGCGCTGCTGGGCGGGCTGCTGGCCCGCGCGGGCGGCCGGCCGTTCGAGGACCTGCTGGTCGACCGCGTGGTGCGCCCGCTGGGCCTGGTCGACACCGGGTTCGGGGCGCAACCCCAGGTCACCGGGTACCTGCGGGGCCGGCCGCGCCCACCGTGGACCATGCCGGGGATGCCCGGGGCGGGGGCCCTGCGCTCCTCGGCGGTCGACCTGCTGCGCTACCTGACCGCGCACCTGACGCCGGGCACGACCGCGCTGGGCACGACCGCGCTGGGGGAGGCCCTGGCCGCCGTCGCCCGGCCCCGGGTGACGGCCGGTGACCACGAGGTGTGCCTGGTCTGGAACCTGCGCCGGCGGGCGGGCCGCGAGCTGCTGTTCCACTCCGGGGCCACCCGGGGCTGCACGTCGTTCGCCGCGTTCAGCCCGGGGGCCGGGTTCGCGTTCGCGGCCCTGGCCAACGCCGGGCCGACCGTCGGCAGCTCGTTCGTGCAGCGCGCCTACGAGGTGGCGTGGGAGCTGCTCGACCAGGTGGAGGTCGACCGCTACAGCAGGGGCGTGCTCGGTGCGACGCCGCACAGCGCCCGGCCGTAGTGCTCGATGCCGGTGGTGGGGACCATGATCGCGTGCGTCGCCAACGCCTGGACGTCCCGGGAGATCTGGTGGATCGGGTTCTTCGTGGCGATGCCCGAGGCTCCCGAGGCCAGCCGCAGCACTTCCACCGCCTCGGTGCAGAGCCGTGACGCGTAACCCGCCAGGCCCCACACCCGCGCCCGGTCTTCTTCGTCGCACAGCACCCCCGCGGCGATGCGCTCGTCGAGGAGGTCGGCGGCCTGCTCGGCCAGCAGGCGGGCCGAGTCGATCTTGAACCGGGTCTCGGCGACCTGGTGGTGGGTGATCGGGGCGTCGCGGTGGTGGGCGTAGCCGGTGTAGGCGACCTGACCGCGACGCGGGAGACGTGCCAGGTACAGCTCGTACGCGGTTTCCGCCATGCCGACGAACGACGCGACGCCGCTGGTGAGCAGGTAGGGCAGCGGCGGGTGGCGGAAGACGGGGGAGTCCGCGTTGCGCTCGCTGCGGTGGGTCTGGTCGAGCAACCGCATCGTCGGGATGGCGTGCCGGTGCGGGACGAAGACGTCCTGGCCGGACACGGTGTTGCTGCCGGTGCCCTCCATGCCGCTGACGTACCAGTCGTCCTCGATGGTCACGTCCGGTGCGGAGAGCAGGAAGTGGGTCAGTTCACCGCCCTCGACCACGGCGGGTTGCAGCAGGTACGAGGCGTCCAGGCAACCGCTGTTGAACGGCCAGCGGCCGGACACGGCGTAGCCGCCGTCGACGGGCACCGCCCGGCCGGGCAGGGCGAGGGTGGCGCAGTGGAACGCCTCGGGATCGGCGTAGACCTCCTCCTGCACCTCGTCGGGGAACTTGGCGAGCAGGAAGACGGCGTCGGTGTAGATGGTCGAGACCCAGGCGGTGGAACCGCAGCCGCGCGCGACCTCCACGAGGGCCGCGAACTTCGTGCGCATGTCGCTTTCGAGACCGCCGAAGTGCCGGGGCAGGCCCGCGCGGTAGAGGCCCGCTTCACGCAGCGCGTCGAGGTTCTCGCGGGGGACGCGGCGGTCCTCGGTGCACCGCGCGGCGTTGGCCCGGAGCAGCGGGACGAGCGCGCGCACCCGGTCGACGAGATCCGGCATCTGGCCTCCCGCGTCGGTAGCCCGGACGTTCGGTGAGCCACTGTGCCATAGGGGATCTTCGCTGTCGGGTGCGTCGTGGGCATGGCACCCGAACGGTCCTGGCGACGCTCACCCCCGGTGCCGCACGCGGCCGTGCCACTGGGCCGATCGAGCCGTCGGGGCCTCGACATGGACGAACCCGGGTGCGTCCCGAGAGGTTCGCCGCCGGGCATCCGGCCGCCGGAGTGCGGGCTCCCGGCCGGTCACCGTCCTCTGAGGACAGTGGGCGGATCGGCCTCGCTCAGTCCTCCACCTCGTCCGGCGGCAGCGTCGACGTGCCGGGCGCGGGGCTGCTCGCGGACGTCTCGGTCGTGGGGGCCGGCGAATCGGACGTCTCCGGCGCGGTGGAAGCCGTGGTGGTGGTGACGACGGTCGTCGGGATGCTCGTGGGGGCGACCGTGGTGTCCGGCACCGGCGCGGGCTCCTGGGCGGCGGGCTCGGTGGTCGACGTGGTGGGCTGGGGGAGGTCCGTCGAGCGCGTGACCCCGACGAGCTGCGGCCGTGCCTCCTCCTGGGGGGCGTCCGCCGACGCCTGGGGCGGGGCGGGCTGCGTGGCCGGACCGGTGGGCGTGGACGACGCCGGGGTCAGCACCGAACTCGTGGCGAAGGTGATGGCCAGCGCGCCGACGAGCAGGCCCGCCGACGCGGCGAGCACCTTCAACGACCGGGGCGCGGCGTGGGCCGGCGACGGGCGGGGCACGACGTGCCTCGTGGTCCCCTGGTGGACCTCCACCCGCTGCGGAGCCGGGACGGCGAACGGGAGGACGAGCGGGACCGGGGCCGTGACGGCGGGCTGGATCTCGCCCAGGACGTGCGCGCAGGCGCGGGCCGGCGGCCGGTCCTGCGGTACCGGGGAGGTCATCCGCGACAGCAGGTCCTGAAGCCTGGGGGGCAGGTCACCGGGGACCTCGGCCGGCCGGCCCGCCGGGTCGCGGCCGGCGAGGCACTCCAGCAGGATCACGCCGAGGGCGTGCACGTCGGTCGCGCCGCTGGGCGGCTGCTCGGGGGAGCCCGCCCGGGGCTGCGGTACCGCGCGGGCCGGGTGCCCGAGGCTGAAATCGGCCAGGCACGCCACGCCCTCGTCGTCCACCAGGATGTTGGTCGCGCGCACTTCGCCGTGCACCAGCCGGTGGGAGTGCACGTGGTCCAGCGCGTCGGCGAGCTCGGTGCCGAGCCGGCACACCTGGTCCACCGGCAGCGGGCCCTGGTCAACCAGCTCCCGCAGGGTGGGGCCCTCGACGAGGCGCAGGACGATGAACCTGGAGCCCTCGTGCACGTCGGTGTCGTAGATCGAGGCGAGGCTCGGGTGGGACAGCCGGGCCAGGGCACCGACCTCCTCGTCGAAGCGCCTGCCCGCCGCCGGATCGGTCATCGGTGCGAACACCTTGACCGCCACGTGCCGCCGCAGCAGCTCGTCCCAGGCCCGGTGGGCTCTCACGGTGTCACCCGCGCCGATCGGTTCGAGCAGCCGGTACCGGCCTGCCAACAGGTCCGTGTCGAGCGACCGTGACACCGTCACACCTCCCGTCGAGTTTGGCGGCTTGCTCCCCGGTTGCCCCGGTGGGGGAACCGACAAACACCGGTGGAGCCACCTTTGTCGGGACGAGTGCGTGATTCGAGTTGGGTCAAGAGTGAATAGCGCCCGCGATGGGGGAGGGACCGGGAATGATCGGGTCGCGACCTCGCGGAAGTACCCGAGAAATTCTCTCGTCTCCGGTGGGGTGCGCCGGAAGTCCTGGCCGCGCGGTGGGCTGCTGATCGGAATCGTCCCAGCACAGAGGGTGTTGGTGTGCCTCGGGTGCGCCTCGGGTGTGCCTCCGCCGGGCACCGGTGATCAGTCCGGTGTGAGGCGGTGGCGTTTATCGCGGAACGGCAGGACTTTCGCGGTCGGACAGGCTTTGCGCAGGGCAGTCAGCAGATCACCGGGATCGTGCCCGGGTCGGGGGCCCCAGGCGCTGGTGCGGTATTTCCGGCGGGAGAAGCGGATTTCCACCACGTGCCAGCCGTTGGTCTCGCCGCCGGTGTAGCCGAGCAGCAGGGGGCGGAGCGCGGTGACCCTGTCCAGCGGGCGGGTGACCGGCCTGCCGCTCGTGCGCACCAGCGTGATCGTCCCCGCCGGGCCGGGCTCGACGTGGACGCGCACCAGCCCCCGCGCCCGGGACCGCATGAGCAGTCCGAGGGGGAGCACGATGGGTGACATCCCGACCGCGAGGAAGAAGCCGACGGGATGGGCGAGGCCGAGCGCCGCGCAGCCCGCCGTCACCGCGAACGACCACCAGAACTCCTTGCGCAGGCCGGCGCGGGGCTCCGCGGTGCCGAGCCAGTCGAACGGCGCGGCACCCTCGCCCGGCGGCCGGCCCTCGTCGTCCGGGGTCGCCGGTCCGCGCACGGGCTGCGGCAACTCCGCGCGCCCCGGTCTCCAGATGCCCATACCGGGACGGTAGGGGCGGGCGCTCATCCGGGGCAGGGGGAAGTTTCCGCCACTGGTCGCGACCTCGGCCCCCGTTGGGCGACGTCGGGGACGGCGCGGGACGGGCGAGCGCGGCCGGCGCGGCGCAGGCGTCGGCGCGACGCGGCCGGTCAGGAGGGCCTCTACCGCAGTACCCACTATCCGAATAATGCTCATTATCTCACCGGAGGCGCGGTGACCGGCGACCCGTCGAGCTCCGGCGACTGGTCGCGGCGCAGATCGGCGGCCCTCACGGCGGCGGTCACGCTCGGCTGACCGAGACCTCCGACTCCGTCATCGCCGAGGTCATCGCCGGGGTCTTCGCCGCTCCGGAGATCGCACGGCTCCGCGACCGGCGGTCAGCGCGTGCCGCCGACGGGGTTGCGGGGTGAGGGGATGTGTCCGCCGAGTGTGTCGGAGGGTGCGCGGCGAGTCACGAACACCGGGCACCGGGCGTGGTGCAGCGCGGCGCGGGTGGTGGGGCCGGAGTCGGCCACGACCAGGAGGTCCGTGTCGGCGTAGCGGGTGATCGCCTCGTGCGGGTGCATGCGGGCCAGCACCGACGTGTGCCGGATTCCCCGCAGGACGTGGTCGGCGTGGGCGAGCGGCCACTCCGGGTGGTCGGCCCGGACGGACAGGGGCGGGCTCGCGTGCAGGACGCGCAGCGCCGCACCGCGCTGCCCGGCCAGGTTGGCGGCGCGCGTCACCACCCGGTCGTCGTCCGAACCGGTGATCAGGGCGGTGACCCGGTGGTGGGTGGTCGGCACCACGCCGCGCACCACCACGACGTCGCACGTCGCGTGGTCCACCAGCGCCAGCACGTGCCGGCGCACGGTCGTCGGACCGCTGCCGGCCTGGGCGAGCACCAGCAGCCCGGCCCGGCGCGGCACGCCCGCCGGGGTCGGGTGCACCTCGACCGGCGCGCCGGTGTAGCGGGCGTGCTCGGCGGCCCAGTGCCGCGCGGGGTCGTCGGGGTCGGTGCGCCCGGTCGCCACGACCACCGGGGGAGCGGGGGAGATGACCAGGTTGTCCATGTCCGCCACCCTGCTCCGCCGAGGCCGGTCGCGGCAGGGCCGGGAGGGTGCGGCCGGCCCGGCGTACCGGTGGGCCCTTCGGTCGACCCCCGGTGTAACCGGTTGGTCCTGTCCGCCGATACAGCCGGTGATGGGATGGGGGCGCGGTGGGTGGAACGGAGAGCGGCGAAGACTCGGTGATGCGGTTTTCGTTGGCGGGCCTGGTGATGGCCGCGGTGACGAATCTGGTCGTGGCGGTGTCGGACGCGGTCGTCTGGGCCTGGTGGGTGGCCGGTGGCTGCCTGGTGGTCGCGCAGGTGCTCGGCCTGGCCTGGGTGGTGCGCCGCCGACAGGTCCGGGCGCGGGATGTTCCGCGCGAGGACGTCATCCGCGGGCGCAACAGGGCGGGCACGTCGGCGCGTTAGCCGGTGCGTCGTCGGTGCCGGCCGCGCGGCTGCCCCGGGGTCTCCGCGATGACGGACCTGCGAGACCTCATGCCCCCTGCGCAGCGATGAACCCCGGTGCAATAACAGTCCACAGTGGACAGTCCTGATCGGACTTGCCGCACGATCATGCGCGCGCTCGACCGGCCTGTCGGTCAGGTCTTGCCGGTGAGCAGGAACCGGAGGTAGCGCGCGTAGGTGATGGAGCGGTGCACGTCGGTCACCGCCGTGCTGTCGAGCACGGCCTGGTGGGCGCGTTCCAGGACGACGGCGGCTTCGGCCACGGCGCGGTCGTGCTCCACCCGGGTGTGGGCCGTGGCCGAGTTGGCGGCTTTCCGGTGTTCGGCCAGCGCGGCCTGCTCGGCGCGCTGTTCGGCCTGCAACTCCCGGGCCGCCGCGTCGGCCTGGTCCCGGACCGCCCGGTGCTCGGCGTCCAGCGCGGCCCGCTCGGCGGTGGAGCGGTCCCGGAGCTGCCGCAGCTCGGCGGGGTCCAGCTCGGTCGGTCGGTTGCCGTTGGCGATCGTGGTCAGGTTCGCCCGCCACTGGTCGAGGCGACCCGCCTTGACCTCGCCGACCCCGGAGGCGCGCACGCCCTGCCCGTTCGCCAGGACGAAGACCGCCACCCGGTTGGCACCCCGCACGGCGTAGCTGACGCCGACGAAGTCCGCGGCGGTCCGGATGCCGATCGCCTCCAGGTTGGCCGACAGCGCCCGGCCGATGCCGTCGATGCCCGCGTTGCGGACCGGGAACCTCGCCAGGTACGCGCGGAGGTGGTCCTTCTGCCGCAGCGCGAGGAGCCGTTGCTCTTCCAGGTGCAGCCGGGTCGCCGACGCCTGCCGCTCGCGGTCGATCCGGTCCAGGCGCTGCCGCACGGCCTGGTGCTGCGCGCCGGTGCGCTCGTTGTGGCGCTGCTGGAGGGTTCGTCGCCGGTGGTCCTGGTCGGCCTTGAGCTCGTCGCCGGCCCGCGCCAGCCGCCTGGTCTCCCAGGCCAGCCAGTTGGTCCGGGCCACGGCGGCCTCGCGGGCGCGGAGGAGCCGCTTGTGCTCCGCGCGGGCCGCGCGCGCCGGGGTGCGCTCGGGACGCCGGAGGTAGTCCGACGACGTCGCCGCGGCCCACGCGAGGATCGCCGACGCGTCCAGGACGGCGACCGCCGGGTCCACGAAGAGCGCCATCGGCACGCCCAGGGGCAGCAGCACCGACAACAACCACGTCAACGCGGCGGGCAGCGGGGGCCGCCGGTCGAACCGCACCGGCGGTGTCGGGGCGGGCACGTGGTCCCGCACGCGTTCGGCCATCCAGGACGGCAGCGCGGCGCTGACCGCGACCGCGCTCCCGGCCGCGCTCCCGACCGGCGCGGTGGTGCCGACCGGGTCGAGCGGCTCCAGCGGCGGGGGAGCAGCGCGGTGGTGCAGCAGGATGTCGTGGAAGCGCGCGGCCAGGCCGCGCAGGCGCGGGTCCGGGTGGCCGGTCAGGGTGGCGAGCCGGAACGAGTTCGCCGGATCGGTGAAATCGGACTCCGCGAGGAGGAGGTTCTCGGCGTCCTCGTCGCGCAACTGCCGCCACAGCGAGGGGTCGACCGCCAGCGCCACCAGCGACAGGTAGACCACCCAGGACGAGAACCGGTCGATCTCCGGGCCGAAGTCGGCGGCCGTCCGGTCGGGCGACTGGTAGTTGCGGTGCCCGGTCTCGACCGCCGGCAGACCGGCCAGCGCCGGCACGTACACGCCGTCGTAGTCGACCAGCCGCAGCGCGCCGTCCCCGTCCACGAGGATGTTGCCGTGCTGGAGGTCGCCGTGCCCGACGCCCGCCGCCGCGAGGTCCGCCACCAGGGCCGCGAACCGGTCGGCCACCCCCGACAGCGCCACCGGGTCGGCGGCGTTCCGCTCGATCCAGCGGATCAGGCCCAGGCCCTCCACCCATTCCATCCGCAGCACCGGGTACCAGGTGCCCTCGACCATGACGCCGTGGTCGAGGTAGTCGAAACCGACCGTCCACCCGTCGTCCAGGCGGGCCAGGTGGTCGCCGATGGCGCGGTACCGGGCCGCCTGCTCGCGCACCTCGCGGGTGAAGCACTTGACGGCGTAACGGGTTCCCCCGGCGGCGGTCACCGAGAAGACGCCGGCGAAGTTCCCGGAGATCGCGCGCGGGCGGCCCAGCGCGTCGACGCGGACCTCCGCGCCGGCCAGGTCGGTGCCCCGGAAGCACAGCGCGGTGGTCTGCAACGCCTCGACGTAGGTCGCACCGGACGGGAAGGCGCGGCCCGGTTCCTCAGCCGAGGTCCACGTGGACGACGGTGACGTCGTCATTGCGCATCGCCCCCTCCGCGCGCACCCGCTCCAACCACGCCGAGAAACCGTCGAGGTCGCCGTGGGGGGTGAACTCGCCCAGCACCTGCCAGGGCCGTTGCCCGCGCTCGGTCTCGTGCAGGAACCACGCGGCGAGCGCGTCGGTGCACAGGAAGACCTGGTCGCCCTGCTCCGCTTCGCCCGACGCGGTGCGCACGTGCCGCGCCAGCAGCGCGAGGTCCCGCTCGAACGCGTTGACCAGCCCCGGCGAGTTGTCGAAAGCCGCCGACGACTCGACCGGGAACGCGCGCAGCAGCCGGTCGTCCCGGATGTGGAACAGGCAACTGTCGCCCAGGGCGGCGGCGTCCCACCGGGTCGTCGCGGACGGCCCGCCGGCGAACCGCGCGGCGAGCACCGTCGAGTGCGGTCCGCGATCCAGCTTGGGTTGCTCGTACCAGGCGATCGGGCGGTCGTCGGCCTCCCGCGCGGCCACGTACCCGACCAGCCACTCCCGCCACGCCTCCCCGGCGTCGACCAGGGCCGCCGCGAAGCGCTCCCCGTCCCGGAGCACGTCCTCGTCCTCCCGCGCGGCACCGGTGGCGGACGTCGCCAGCAGGGTCGCCCACTCACCCGCCAGCAGGCTCTCCGACGCGCCGTCCGCCACCGCCGCGCACACCGGTCCGGTGAGCCAGTCGTCGGGTTCGCACCGGGGCAGGACGAGGTGGGCGTCCTCGCATTCCCGCGGTGAGTTGCCCTGTTTGGGTGCCCGGAGGGAGGAGGTGTACATACCGCTGGTCAGCGCAGGTCCGTGGCGCGGGTGCCGATGTCCAGGAATTGGACGATCGAGGTGATGTCGGCGTTGTAGACGAACCCCCGGGTCGTTTCGGTGGCCGCGACCCCTTGTTGCAACGCGTAGAAGCGCATGTGCGGCGGCAGGACGCTGGACATGCCGAACAGCGTGCGCGCGTAGGAGTCGGGAAGTGCGGCGTCCGACGTCGGGAATGTGACCGGGACCGAGTTGGTCGCGGAGACGTGGAGGTTGAACAGCAGCGCCGCGCCGTCGGCGCTGACGTGGGTCTGAACGGACCAGGCGGCACTGGTCGGATCGCCGTCGGTGGATTCGCCGTCGGTCAGGTTGAGCACGATCGGCGGGAAGCAGTCGGGGTGTCGGCCCACCCAGTCCGACACCAGTGCCTCGGCGCGTGCCAGCGCCCGGCACATCGGGGTCGCGCCGTGGGCCACCGGGTCCACCCAGACCGGGAAGCCGGTGGTCGTCTCGACGAGCCCGCCCGCCCCGTCCGGTACCTTCTTCACCCGCTTCTCCACCCGGGCCGGCCGGTCCGCCACCTGGCTCAACGGCACCAGTTCCCGGCCGGCGAGCGGCCCGGTGAAGGCCGAGCCGACGGTGTGCCCGTAGCCGATGGCGGCGAGGTGGAAGTAGTCGCGGACGCCCTCCTCCTTCGCGCACTTCACGCTGAGCTCGGCGAGCAGCCGGTTGATGGCGTCGGCGACCACCTCGGACTTGCGCTGCGGCGCACCGCCCCCGATCGGGTCGCTCATCGACGCGGACTGGTCGACGAGGAACACGATGCAGGCCGGGTTGGCCCGGCTGATCTCGGCTGCGTACGTCACCTGGAAGTCCCCCTCGCGCGCACTCGCCCCGGCACCGGGCGGAGGCGCGCTGATCTCGGTCGGCACTACGCTCTGTCGTGAAAATCGACTACGCTTCGTCACCGGCAACGGTGGTGAACGTGGTCGGAACAGCCTGTTGATCACCGGAAATGGTAGCGGCACCCGGTTTCCCCTCATCGTGCGGTCACCGCCCGTCCACCGTTCGGCCCAAGTCGCGGGTGCCGGCCGCCCGGATGCGCCGCGACGCCGGCGCGGGGCGGGTCCGCCGATTGAGACGGGCCGGTCCCGGAGGTCGGCGCGGACCCGTGTTGTGCGGCGCGGTGATCGTGGTCTTTTCCGTACCAGAACGGACCGAAACGGTAGAGGGACGCTCACTTTGAGGGGTGGCCGGCCAGGTGGCCGGGTTATTCCGGCCGACCCGGCTAAAACGTCGGACGACGACCGGGCGGTTCTTGTGGCGTGAGCCATTCGGCGCTCGGTCGGCTACTCCTGGGCAAAAAGTGTTTCGCACGAATCGCGGTACCCGTGCCCGAAGGGCGCTGTCTACATTATTCGAGGTATGTCCCGGGTTCCTCGGACGAGGTGCGGCGGAGGTGCCCGGAAGGGAGCCTGTCCGCCCCGGCCGGGGCCGGAAATGTGGCGGCCGAGTTGATCATAAAAGGTCGCCGGAGTACATCCGGTGTTGGCCCCCCACGCTGCGCGGGTTGGCCGGAGAAGATGGTCGAGTGGGTCCTCGTGACCTTCTGGCAAACCGCAACGGTGCGGGATTCCGTGCTACCTGAAAGGGTTATGCCTTGGTTTCGAATACTGTTGGTTCGAAGCGGGTGGGGCCATTTCTGGCGACGCTCGTCGTCTTGGCCGCCGGGCTGGTCCCGACCGCCGGGGTCGCGGTCGCGGCCGAAGGGCACCACCACCGGCACGGCCTCGTGCTCGGCGAGCCGGCGCGCCCGAAGCCGGCCCGTCCCACCCCCACCACCGAGCTGGACGGCCCGCTGCCCGCCGCCCACGCCCCGGCCCTCCTCCCCGCCGACAAGGTCGCGCTGCGCCCGCTGGTGATCGGCCTGGACGCCACCGACTTCGGGCTGCCCACCTGGAAGGCCGTGCTCGACCGGGCGGGTTCCCCCTACGACGTCCTGCTGGCCAGGTCCGAGCCGCTGACCGCCGCCCGGCTGGTCAACCCGGACGGCACCGGCCGCTACAACGCGATCCTGCTCACCGACAACGCCCTGCTGTACCCGGACGGGTCCTCCGGCAACTACCTCAGCGCGTTCGACACCACCGAGTGGCAGACCCTGTGGGGCTACGAGGCGGCCTTCCGGGTCCGCCAGGTCTCGCTGTTCACCTCCTGGGGCACGTTCCCGGAGGACTACTGCCTGCGCCCCGGCGTGGAGGGCGGCTCGGCGGAGAAGTTCACCGCCAAGCTGACCGGCGCGGGCGGCCGGGTGTTCGACTACCTCAAGTCGACCGCGACCGTCCCGATCACCGACTCCTACGTGTACCGCTCGACGCTGGCCCCGGGGTGCGCGGCGGAACCGCTGCTCAAGATCGGCGACTACGTCGTCGGCGTCACGAGCACGTCGACCGACGGGCGGGAGCGCGCCGCCCTGACCTTCACCTCGGACCAGTACCTGGCGCAGACCGACATCCTCGGCTACGGCCTGCTGCGCTGGGCGACCCGGGGCGTGCTGGTCGGCGAGTTCCGGCACTGGATCAACGTCGACGTCGACGACTGGTTCAACTCCACCGACCACCTCCACCCCGACGGGCGGCTGGAGACCGACCCCGGTTTCCGGATGAGCGGGACCGACGCCGCGTCCGCCGAGGCCCAGCAACGCTCGCTGCGCCGCGCACCGCTCGCCGCGGGCTTCACCCTCAACCTGCCCTACAACGCGAGCGGCATCGACGAGGAAGCTGCCTCGCGCTGCTCCAACTCCGACACGCCGGACGCGCTGACCAGCTACTCGCGCTGCCTGTCCCGCAACTTCCGCTGGCTCAACCACACGGTGAACCACCCGGAGCTCAACTTCACCGACTACCCGACCAGCCGCGCGGAGATCGCCGACAACCTCACCATCGGCCGCCGGATGGGTCTGACCACGCCGACCGACGTGCTCAAGACGCCCGCCTACTCGGGTCTGGGCGTGTACAACCCGGACCCCGACGCCCCGGACACCGACCCGCCGACGGACTTCGGCCTCACCAAGTCGAACAAGGCCATGCTCGACGCGGCGTTCGACGTGGGCGTGCGGTACCTGCACGGCAACATGTCCTTCCCCAGCCACGTCCCGACGTGCTTCAACTGCGGCGTCAAGCACCCGCTGCGCCCGGAGATCCTCGTCGTGCCGGACTGGCCGACCAACATCGGCTACCACACCACCGCGCCCGCCGAGCAGACGTTGTTCTACAACAGCTACTACGGGCCCAACGGCCGGTTCCCCTTCCACGACCACGACCTCACCTACGACGAGATGGTCGACTACGAGGCGGAAGTGGCGCTGCACCACGTGATGTCCGGTTCGGCCTACGCGCACACCCTGCACCAGGGCAACCTGCGGCAGCACACGTCCGGCCGCAGCCTGACCTTCGACTGGCTGAAGGTCGTGGTGGCCAAGTACAGCGAGCGCTACCAGGTGCCGCTGCGCAACCCGGACTGGCCGGCGCTGGCGAAGTACGTGAAGGCGCGCAACGACCACTTCGCCGAGCTCGGCGCGAAGCGGGACCCGGTGTGGAACAAGGCCGACAACACCATCACCTTCACCGCGGCCACCACCGGTTCGCTGTTCCTGACCGGCGCGACCGCGCCGTCGGGTGAGACCGACAGGTACGGCACGGACCACATCACCCGGGTACCGCTCACCGCGGGCGGTCGGGTCGTGGCCACGGCGGTCCCGCGCCGATGAGCCGATTACGGTCCGGTTCCGCTCCGCACGTACCGCTGCTGATGGTCGTCGCGCTGCTGATCGGCGCGATCACCCTGACGAGTCCGGCCATCGACGACGGTGCGGGCGGGGCGGAACCGGTGCCCGTACCGGTTCCCGTCGCCGTCAAGGAGGAGGTCCCGGTGCGGGTCGCGGACAGCGGTGTCGCGCGCCGGGGCGAACTGGTGGCGTTGCGGCAGCTCGTCATCGCCACCGGGCCCGCGGATTTCGGGCTGGACACCTGGCGTTCGGTGCTGGACCGCTTCGGCACGCCCTACGACGTGCTGTTCGCGGGCACCGAGCCGGTGACGGCCGAACGGCTGACCACCCCGGACGGCACCGGGCGGTACAACGCGATCCTGTTGACCAGCAACGCGTTGCTGCGCGCCGAGCCGAACGGCGAGTTCACGCCGGCGCTCGACGGCCCGCAGTGGAACGCCCTGTGGGACTACGAGCGGACCTACCGGGTCCGGCAGGTCGCGCTGAACACCGCACCGGGCACCTCCCCCGAGGACTCCTGCCTGCGCGCTCGCGGCGAGGTCACGGTGGAGGCGGACCCCGTGCCGCTCACCCGGACCGCCGTCGGGCGCGAGGTGTTCGACTACCTCAACCCCGACCTGCGCATCCCGCTCACCGGGTCCTACCTGTACCGGACCGGCGTGGCACCCGGCTGCGCCGCGCAACCCCTGCTGACCGCCGGGGACGACACGGTCGCGGTGCTCGTCCGCGCGCCGGACGGCCGGGAGCGGCTCGCGCTCACGTTCTCCACCGGCGTGGGCTCGGTGCCCGAACTGCTGCTGGGCCGGGGCCTGCTCCGCTGGGCGACCCGGGGCGTGCTGCTCGGCGAGCAGCGGCACTGGTTCTCGGTGGACGTCGACGACTGGTTCAACGTGACCATGCGGCGCTACCCGGACGGTCGCACCGGCCTGTACCGGCTCGACGGCCGCGACGCCGTGGCCGCCGCCGCCGGGCAGCGCGCGCTGGCCGAGAAGTTCCCGCAGGCGGCCGGTTTCAAGCTCAACCTGCCCTACAACGGGAGCCGCCTGGACGCCGGCGCGCCCGCGACGTGCGAGGACACCGGCAGCCCGGATTCGCTCAGCGGCTGCTCCCGCTCGCTGGTCGACGAGTTCCGGTGGATCAACCACACCGCGAACCACCCGCAGATGAACGACACCACCTACGCGGTCAACCGGGCCGAGATCGAGCGGAACCTGGAGTTCGCGGCGGCGGCCGGGCTCCCGGTGCCGCCGACCGTGCTCAAGACCCCGGAGTACTCCGGGCTGGGGGTCTACCACCCGGACCGGGCCGACGTGACGGGCCCGCCGACGGACTTCGGGCTCGGCGGGTCGAACCAGGCCCTGCTCGACGCCGCGCGCGACCTCGGCGTGCGCTACGTGCAGGGCAACATGTCCTTCGCCGGGCACCGCCCGTCCTGCTCCAACTGCGGCATCCCGCACCCGTTGCGCGCCGAGGTGTTCGTGGTGCCCGACTGGCCGACCTCGATCGCGTTCGAGGCGACCGACCCCGAGGAGCAGACGGCGCTGTTCAACGCCGCGTACGGCCGCGCGGGCACCGACCCGGAGCACGGCGACCGGGACCTGACCTACGAGGAGATCATCGAGACCGAGGCGGAGATCGCCGCCCTGCACCTGATGAACGGGTCGGTGTACGCGCACACCCTGCACCAGGGCAACGTGCGCGAGTACCGGCCCGGCCACAGCCTGACGTTCGACTGGGTGGAGGCGACGGTCGCGAAGTACGCGGCCCACTTCGCCCTGCCGCTGAAGAACCCCGACTGGCTGACGCTGGCCCGGTACGTGGAGGCGCGGACCGCGCACCACGCCGAGCTCGCCGCGCGGCACGACGCGGTGTGGAACCGGGTCGCGGGGACGGTCTCCTACACGCCCGCCAAGTCCGGCGCGCTGTTCGTGACCGGTCTGGAGACCAGGGCCGCGACCGAAGCCGACCAGAGCTCGGCCGACGAGGCGGAGACCTACGGTGCGGACACCGTCTCCCGGGTCGGGCTGACCGGCGGCGAGCGGGTCGTGCTGAAGACGAGACCCGCCGCATGACCACGTACCAGCTCCGGCCGCGCACCACGACGAGACACCTGCCGGACACCCGGACCCGCATCGCGCTCGTCGCGGAGGGCACCTACCCCTTCCACCCGGGCGGCGTGAGCCTGTGGTGCGACCAGCTCGTGCGCGGCATGCCCGAACACGCGTTCACCGTCGTCGCGCTGACCGTCGACGGCACCGAACGCCCGACCTGGTCCGCGCCGGCGAACCTGGTGGAGGTGGTGAGCCTGCCGCTGTGGGGGAGACGCCGGCGCCGCGGGCGCCGGAAACCGAAGGGCTTCGCCGAGATCCACGACGCGTTCCTGCGTTCCTTCATCCCGCACGCCGACACCACGGCGAAAGCGTTCCTGGCCGCGTTGCGCGCCATGTTCGACGCCGCGCGCTCGGCGGACGTCGGCCCGGCCCTGGTGTCGAACGAAGCCGTGTCCCGGATCGTCGACGTGACCGCCGAGGCGTACGGGGAACCGCTGCCGCTCCAGGACGCAGTCGTGGTGGCCGACCTGCTGGAGCACATGCTCCGGCCGCTGTTCCACCCGCCGATCAGGGTCGACGTGTGCCACCTCGCGATGAACGGGCTCAGCGCGCTGGTCGGCCTGGCGGCGAAGTGGGCCCACGGGACACCCATGCTCATGTCGGAGCACGGCGTCTACCTCCGGGAGCGCTACCTGGCCGCGGTGAAGGAGGAGATGCCGCAGCGGGTCAAGAAGATCCTGCTCGGCTTCCACCGCGCGTTGGCCGGCGCGGCCTACCTGAGCTGCGACATGCTCGCGCCGCACTCGGGCTACAACCGGCGGTGGCAGTTGCGCAACGGGGCCGACGAGGCGCGGATGCGGACCATGTACAACGGCATCGACCCGGAGGACTTCCCGCAGGCGGCGGGGGAACCGGACGTGCCGACCATCGTGTTCGTGGGCCGCATCGACCCGCTCAAGGACCTGCACACGCTGATCCGGGCGTTCCGGCTGGTCCGCGCCGAGGTGCCGGACGCCCGGCTGCGCATGTTCGGCCCGGTGACCGTCGCCAACGAGTCCTACCACGCGGGCTGCGTCCGCCTGGTCGAGGAGCTCGGGCTGACCGGCTCGGCGGTGTTCGAGGGCCGGGTGCCCAACCAGGTCGACGCCTACCACGCCGGTCACGTGGTGGCGCTGACCAGCATCTCGGAGGGGTTCCCGTTCTCGTTGGTGGAGGCGATGTCCACCGGCCGGCCGCCGGTCTGCACGAACGTCGGGGGAGTGCCGGAGGCGGTCGGGGACGCGGGTTTCGTCGTGCCGCCGCGCGACCACGAGGCGGTCGCCCGCGCCTGCGTCCGGCTGCTCGCCGACAGCGGCCTGCGGCGGCGGCTGGGCGACCTGGCGCGGCAACGCGTGCTGGAGCACTTCACCCTCCAGCGCTGGAACGACAGCTACCAGGCCCGGTACGCGGAACTGGTGCTCACCGGGGGGTCGGGATGACGCTGGACGACCTGGTCGGGAACATCCGGCCGCTGCTGCCCGACCCCGTGGACGAGCTCCAGGTGGCGGCGGTCCTGGAGAGCCAGGGGGTGACCGACGAGGGCGCGTCCGAGCAGTACGGGATGGCCGACGTGTTCGAGCTCGCCCAGCACGTCTACGCGCGGCTCACGCCGGTCCCGGACACCGCGCCGGAACCGCCCGCGCCGACCCGGCCGTGGTGGGCGGACGTGATGCACGGCCTGCTCTACCTGATGCCCAGCGCCGTCTACCCGGCGGTGTACGCCGTCCTCGGCGGGCCGGACATGCTGCGGGGCCTGGTCTTCGCCACGACCGCCGGGTGGGTGTGGGGCGCGGGCAGCAGTTGGGTGGCCCACCGGCTGACCGGCGCGGGCGCGGGCAAGCTGGCCGCGCGCACGCTGGTGCTGCTCGGCGGCGGCGGTTTCGCGCTGGCCCTCGCCGGGGCGCTGCTGATCCTGCGGTGGTACGGCGGCGGGGTCGAGCTGGTGCTGTTCGTGCTGGCGCAGACCGGTTTCCAGGTCGCCTCCGGCATCCTGCTGTTCCACCGCCGGGAACTCCGGCTGCTGGTGGCCATGCTGCCCGCCGCGCTGGCCGGGCTGATGCACCTGATCTCGGGCTACGCCGACGAGCTGGTGCCGCCGGTGCTGCTGGCCGGCGTGGTCTCGGTGTCGCTCGCGCTCACCGCCGCGTACCGGACGAGCCGGGTCTCCGGCCGCGATCCCGGCAAGGTCCCGCCGGCCCGCGTGCTGGCGCTCGGCGCGCTGCCCACCACGGTCTACGCGGCGCTGTGCGCGGCTTTCCTGCTGCACACCGACGTCCGGTACGTGATGGGCCCGGTCGACCTCGCGGTCGGCGTGACACCGCTGGTGGTCGGCATGGGCGCGGTCGAGTGGCGGGTGCACCGGCTGTTCGACCAGGCCGGCGGGCTGCTGCGGCGCTGCGCGTCACCCGCCCTGTTCGACCGGGCGATGTGGCGGCTGCTGCTGCGCGAGCTCGCCACCTGCCTGCTGGTGCTCGGCGGGCTGGCCCTGGTGCTGCTGGCCGCGCTGCGCTCCGGTGGCGCGCTGACCGTCCACGGCGCGTTGCTGATCGACGCGCACGTCGTGCTGGGCGGCGCGTTCTTCCTCGGTTTCGTGCTGATCCGCACCGGCGGCACCGGCTGGGCGACCGCCTGCCTGGCCCTCGTGCTGCCGGTGGACGTCGTGCTGGTGGAGGTCACCGCCGGCGGCCCGGCCCGGTACGGCGACGTGCCGGTGTTCCTGGGCTGCTGCGCGGCCTTGGCGATCCTCCTGCTCGCGGCGCTCCGCCGGAGCGTCGGGCAAGTACGGCACTACCGTTGACAGAAGGGAACCTCGAATGCACGCGGTGATACTCGCCGGTGGTCAGGGAGTGCGACTACGGCCCTACACCACGGCGTTGCCGAAGCCCTTGGTCCCGATCGGCGAGGAGTACGCGATCCTGGACATCATCCTGCAACAACTGCGCGCCCACTCGTTCGACCGCGTGACGCTCGCCATCGGCCACCTCGGGTCGCTGATCCGGGCGTTCGTGGGCGACGGCTCGCGCTGGGAGATCGAGGTCGACTACGCGGAGGAGGACAAACCGCTGTCCACGATCGGCCCGCTGCTCAACTTCCTGGACCGGCTGCCCGAGCAGTTCCTGGTGATGAACGGGGACGTGCTGACCGATCTCGACTACCTCGCGCTGCTCGCCCACCACATGTCCAGCGGAGCCCCGCTGACCGTGGCCACCTACCGGCGCAAGGTGAAGATCGACTTCGGCACGCTGGAGACCGAGCACGGCCGGATCGTCCACTTCGTGGAGAAGCCCGAGCTGTCCTACGGGGTCAGCATGGGCGTCTACGCGATGGCGCGCGAAACGCTGGAACCGTACCCGGCCGACGTCCCGTTCGGCTTGGACGACCTGGTGCTCGACCTGCTGGAGCGCGGCGAGGCCCCGGCCGCGTTCGAGTTCGGCGGCTACTGGCTCGACATCGGACGCCCGGACGACTACGACGAGGCCAACAGGTGCTTCGGGGAGGTGCGATCGGTGCTGCTGCCCGGCGCGCGGGACAAGACCCCGCTCGGAGCCGTGTCGTGACGGTGCGCAAGGTGCTGCTGTTCGGCGCGTCCGGGTACCTCGGGCGCGAAGTGGCCGCAGCCCTGACCTCCCACCCCGGCGGCGCGGCGGTCGTCAGGGTCGGGCGGTCGGCTCCGGACGCGGCGGGCTGGGTGCGCCACGACCTCGTCACCGGCGGCCCCGACGAGCTGGCCGACCTGTTGACCACCACCTCGCCGGACGTGGTGGTCAACTGTGCCGGTCGGCTCGACGGGACCCTCGCCGAACTCGTGGCGGCCAACGTCACGGCCACGGCGCGCCTGCTCGACGTCCTCCCGGTCGCGGCACCGGCCGCCCGGTTGGTCGTGCTCGGGTCGGCGGCGGAGTACGGCGTCGTGCCCGAGGGCGTGGCCGTCACCGAGGACATGCCCGCCAACCCGGTCGCGGCGTACGGCATCACCAAGCTGGCGGGTACGGCGCTCGTGCGCGCCGCCGTCGGCGCGGGACGGCTGGACGCCGTGGTGCTGCGGGTGTTCAACCCGATCGGCGCGGGACTGCCGGACGGGACCGTCCTGGGCCGGGCGGCCAGTGCCGTCCGGTCGGCGCTGGGCGTGCCCGGCCGGGAGATCCGGCTCGGCCCGCTCGGGGCCTACCGGGACTTCGTGGACGTGCGGGACGTCGCGGACGCGGTCGCCAAGGCCGCGCTGTCGGCGGTCCGGCCGGACCCGGTGCTCAACGTGGGCAGCGGGGTGGCCGTCCCGGTCCGGGAAGCGGTCGGCCTGCTCGCCGAGGCCGCCGGGTTCACCGGGCGGATCGTCGAGTCCGACCCGGTGCCCGCGCGATCCGGTGCGGTGGGCTGGATCGCGGCCGACCTCACCCGCGCCCGGCTGAGCCTGGACTGGTCGCCGCGACGGGATCTGCGGGCCTCGGTCCGCGACCTCTGGTCGTCGGCCGGCTGACGACCGCGAGCGGTTGGAACGGCTGCCACCGCCCGTTCCAACCGCCCGTGGCTCACCCCGCGTGCTCCTGGTACCACGCGAAGGTCCGACGGACGCCGTCCTCCAGGGACACCGCCGGCTCGAAGCCGGTCAGCTCCCGCAGCACCGCCAGGTCCGGGCACCTGCGGCGCACCGAGCCGTGCGGCGCGGGCACCCGGTCCGGCACCGGGTCGTGCCCGGCGATCTTGAGCACCAGCTCGGTCAGCTCGCCGATGTTGGTCTCGACCGAGTCGTTGCCGATGTGCACGATCCGGCCCACGGCCTCCTCCGACGCCATCAGCCGCACCATCGCCTCGACCGCGTCGTCCACGTGGCAGAACGCCCGGAACTGGTCGGAACCGTAGACCCGGAACGGGTCCTCGCGCCGGATCGCCCGCAGGCACAGCTCCGGGATCACGTGGTCCGCGCCCATCCGGGGGCCGTAGACGTTGTGGAACCGGCCCACCACCGCCGGGAAGCCCTTGGCCCGCGCGGTGTGCACCACCGCCGCCTCGCCCAGCATCTTGCTGATGCCGTAGGCGAAGCGCGGCGCGGTGACGTCCTCCACCAGCAGCGGCACGTCCTCCGGCGTGGGCACCGGCACGACGCCCCGGGTCACCCCGCCCGCGTACGCCTCGCTGGTGGAGGCGAAGAACAGCTTCTGGTGCGGTTCGAGCCACGCCAGCGTGTTGAGCACGGCCAGCGTGTTGACCCGGATCACCCGCTCCGGGTCGCGCTCGACGTTGCGCACGCCGACCACCGCCGCCAGCAGGTAGACGTGGTCGGCGTCGCGGGGCAGCTCGTCCAGCGCGGCCGGGTCGGTCAGGTCGGCCGAGAACACCGGCACGCCCAGCGCCGCCAGGTCCGGGTCGTCGCGACCGCGCGAGAAGTCGTCCACGATGCCGACCTGGTGGCCGTCGTCGAGCAGTCGGCGGGCCAGGTGCAGGCCGATGAAGCCCGCGCCGCCCAGGATCAGCGCCTTCACCGCGCGGCCCGCAGGTAGCCCAGGCCCGCGTAGCGGACGCCGTGCCCGGCCACCCGCTCGCCGTCCAGCACCCGCCACGAGTCGTAGACCAGCCGCACGTTCGAGCCCGGCAGCACCGCGTCCACGTCCAGCTCGCGGTACTCGGGGTGGTCGGTGATCACCAGCACCGCGTCGGCCGCGGTGAACCCGTCGTGCAGGTCGACCGGCTCACCGCCGTGCGCCCGGATGACCTCCGGGCCCACCAGCGGGTCGTGGCCGATCACCCGCACGCCGGCGGCCGTGAACGCCGGCATCATCGACGCGATCGGCGTGCCGCGCATGTCGTCGGTGGGGGGCCAGCCCTTGTAGGCCCAGCCGAGCACCAGCAGCGTCTTGCCGCGGGGCTCTTCGAGCAGCTCGACGACCCGGTCCGCGACGTGCACCGGTGTGTCCTCGTTGACCTGCCGCGCCGCCTGGATGAGCGGCGGGACGTAGCCCGCGTCCGCCCCGGCGGACAGCAGGATGTACGGGTCCTTGGACAGGCAGCCGCCGCCGACGTAGCCGGGCTTGGCGATGTCGGGCCGCGGGTAGTCCAGGTTGGTCGCCCGGATGACCTCCAGCGGGTCCAGCCCGAACCGCTCGGCCAGCCTGGCCACCTCGTTGCCGAACGAGTAGATGACGTCGGTGTGGCAGTTGTTGGTCAGCTTGACCAGCTCGGCGGTCTCCAGGTCCGACACCGGCACGACCTGGCTCGCCAGCCCGCCGAACAGCGCGACGCCCAGCGCCAGGCTGTCCTCGTCCAACCCGCCCACGACCTGCGGCAGCTCGACCAGCTCCCGCAGCGCCTGGCCCTGGATCGTGCGCTCCGGTGCCATCACCAGGCGCGCCGAGCCCCACGCGTCGACCAGGCGCGGCAGCACCACCGACCGGGTCGCGCCGACCGGGACCGTGCTGCGCACCACCACCAGCGTCTCCGGCGAGCACCGCTTGGCGATGTGCTCGGCGGCGGCGGCCAGGTTGTCCAGGTACGGCCGGTGCCCGGCCTGCTCCACCGGTGTGGAGACGCAGATGACCGCCGCGTCCACGCCGTTGTCGGGCAGCTCCGGGGACAGGAAGATGCGCTTGCCGACCCACTCGCCGAAGACCTCCTCGACGCCCGGTTCGAAGATGTGCGGGCGTCCCCGGGCCAGCGAGTCCAGCACCGCGGCCTGGCTGTCGACGCCGTGCACCTCGTACCCGCGCCGGGCCATCGCGGCGGCCAGGGTGAGGCCGACGTAGCCCATTCCGACTATCCCGATCCGCCGCGGTTCGCGCGACCCGTTCGTCACATTCGGCTCCTTGCCTGGTCGGTTCTCTCCACGGTCACCGGCACGGCGTGCTGATCCGGTCCAGCGCGCGCACCGTGACGTATCCCTCGAACCCCTCTTCGCGGTACCGCCGGCAGGCTGTCGCGACGTTGTGCGGATTCGTCGCGTAGTCCACCGCCAGCACCGTCTTGCCGGCCTCGCGCAGCGCGCGGGTGGCGGCCAGGTTCGTGTCGCAGTAGTCCGCCGAACAGGGTTTGTCGGTGGCCTGGAAGAACAGCTCCTCGACCCCGATGCCGTCGACCGCGGCGAGGTAGCCCGGGTACTCGCGCAGCTCCGGCGAGTTCTGCGGGAACACCCGGAACGCGGGGTCGGGGCGCTTGGCGTACTCGCTGATCCGGGCGATCAGGTCGACCATGCGGCGGGCGAGCTCCGGCCGGTCGAGACCGCCGACCAGGTCGAGGTCGATCTCCTCGTACGCCAGGGGTGTGTCGAGGTAGACGCCGTCGAACCCGGCGTCGAGCGCGCGGTCCAGCCGGGGCCGGACGGCCAGGGTCCACCAGCTCGGCTCCCAGTAGCGGACGAAGTGCTCACCGGGCCAGTCGGCCCACTCGTTGAGCAGCAGCCCGGCCCGGTCGGCGGCCACCGCGGCGAAGTCCGGCCGGAACGACTCGATCGAGCCGATTTCGAAGTAGGCGAGCACCGTTTTCCCGGACCGCCGCAGCCGGGCGATCTCGTCGGCCGCGAAGTAGCCGTGCCCGGCGTCCCGCGCCAAGTCGACCACGACGAACCGCGAGGAGGTGTCGGCCAATGTGTCCAGCCGCCCGTCGGAGTAATTCTGGAGCTGGTAGACGAGTCCGCCGTCCGCCCGCGCCGGGGGATCGGGTGAATTGCGGTTCTCCGGAGTCGTCGAAACGCATCCGGCACCGGCCAGCAGTGCGGTGAGCACCACGACGAGAGTGGGTAGAGAAAGGCGGTCCGCCACTCCGAACACCATACCGGCGCGCGTTGTCCGGGCAATGCGCCGTTGAGGTTAGAAAAGGGCCTGCCGATGACCTCTCAGGCGGAATATTCGGGTCGAGGGGGATTGCGCGGGCGACGCCGTCAGGGCCGGCGGCGGCTCGGTGATCTCCGCGCCGGTTCGGGTCGGCGTCGCCCGGTCCGGCCGAGGTGTTCGCGCGGTGCGCGGAGTCCAGGGCCGGGGGGCCGGGGGGCCGGTGCGATGCCGATGTCCGGAATGGCGTCGACGGGATCGTCCGGCGACGCGGGGCGGGGATCGGCCGGCGGGCGGGTGGCCGAAAAGGCAATGCGCGTCAAGGTATCGGCGATATTCGCACCATCGGGTAGTGCCACACCGCGTGGCACCCCGTCCCGGTGCGACCGATGACGGCCCGGCGGGGTGCGGAGGTACACCAGGTGAACCTCCGCCGGCATTTTGTCGCTGTGGACGGTCCACGGCGGAGTCACGGCGGGCGGTCGCCCGGTGCGGAACGCCGGGAATTGTCCGGTGGGGACGGTGGCCGCTGTCCGCCGCAGTCGGCGGCTCATTCCGCTGCTCGGCGCATCGCGGCTGGTGGAACCCCCGCCGGGCACCCCGGGACGCCGGGCCGGCGCACCGCGCGGGGCACTGTCGCGCGGGGCCGGTTCAGGCGCGTTCGCGCCCGGCGTGAAATGGGCCTCCACAGCGGATAACAAGGTGGATCGCGCCCGTCGCGCGGGTAGGGTGGGGACGTTCAGGGCGTTGTAGTCCTTGCCTCGCGCCCGTTTTTCCTCTGGGGGATTTCGCATGACTTCCGCAGGTGTGGCCGACGCCGTGTCGTCGCCGCCCGCACTCGGCCGCGGTGACCGCACCGTGATCGCCGTGCTGCTCGTCGCCACGTTCGTCGTCGTCCTCAACGAGACGATCATGGGCGTCGCGCTCCCGGTCCTGCTGACCGAACTGGACGTCACCGCGGCGGTCGGGCAGTGGCTCACCGCCGGGTTCCTGCTCACCATGTCCGTGGTCATCCCGATCACCGGCTACCTGATCCAGCGCGTGCCCACGCGGGTGCTCTACGGCGTCGCGATGAGCCTGTTCAGCACGGGCACCCTGATCGCCGCGCTGGCCCCGGGCTTCGTGGTGCTGCTCGCCGGTCGCGTCGTGCAGGCGTGCGGCACCGCGATCATGCTCCCGCTGCTGATGACGACGGTGATGACGCTCGTGCCGGCGGCCCGGCGCGGTGCCCTGATGGGCAACATCTCGATCGTGATCTCGGTCGCGCCCGCCATCGGCCCGACGGTCTCCGGCGTGGTGCTCGACCTGTTCGGCTGGCGGGCGATGTTCTGGGTGGTGCTGCCGATCTCGGTGGCGACGCTGGTCCTGGGCCTGCGCCGGGTGACCCGGGTCGGGGAGACCCGCGACACGCCGCTCGACGTCGTGTCCGTGGTGCTCTCGGTGATCGGCTTCGGCGGCCTGGTCTACGGGCTGTCCGGCATCGGCCACGCCGGCGGTTCCTCGTCGGTCACCACGTGGGGCTCGCTCGCGGCCGGTGTGCTGGGCATCGGGCTGTTCGTGTTCCGCCAGATCTCCTTGCAGCGCCACGAACGCGCGCTGCTGGACCTGCGGACGTTCGGCTTCCGCACGTTCACGCTGAGCAGTGGCCTGATGATGGTGATGATGGCGCTGCTGCTGGGCGTGGCCACCATCCTGCCGATCTACCTGCAGAACGTGCTGAAGCTCGAACCGCTGGCCACCGGCCTCCTGCTGCTGCCGGGCGGTCTGCTGATGGGGCTGCTGTCGCCGGTGGTCGGCCGGCTCTACGACCGGGTGGGGCCGCGCCTGCTGCTGGTCGTCGGCACCGTGGCGACCAGCGGGTCGCTGTGGTTCGCCGCCACGTTCGACGCGTCGACGCCGACCGCCCAGGTCCTGGTGTTCCACCTGGCGTTGAGCCTGGGCCTGGCGTTCTCCTTCACGCCGCTGTTCTCCTCCGGCCTGGGCGCGCTGCCCGCCCGGCTCTACTCGCACGGCAGCGCGATCTTCAGCACCACCCAGCAGTTGGCCGCCGCAGCGGGCGTGGCGCTGCTGGTGAGCGTGATGAGCGCCCGCACGGCGGCGTTGGCGGAGGCCGGCGGGCCGGGCACCGCTGCCGACATGGGCGGCATGCACACGGCGTTCCTGATGGCCGCGATCCTGTCGCTGGTGACCGTGGTCGGCGCGTTCGCCATCGGCAAGGGCAAGGCCGTGAGCCCGGAGTGACCGGTCGGCGGCGGTGACGGCCAGGCGGCGGTGACGGCCTGGTGGCATCACCCCGGCGCGTGCCGGTGTGATGTCACCGACCCGGTTGTGAATCGTCATGCACCCTCGTGCATACTTCTTCCCGTGTCCAAGGTGCTTACTTCCCTCCCCGCCGGCGAACGCGTCGGCATCGCCTTCTCCGGTGGTCTCGACACCTCGGTCGCGGTCGCGTGGATGCGTGAGAAGGGCGCGGTGCCCTGCACGTACACGGCGGACATCGGGCAGTACGACGAGCCCGACATCGCCTCCGTCCCGGGACGGGCCACGACCTACGGCGCGGAACTCGCCCGGCTGGTCGACTGCCGCGCGGCCCTCGTGGAGGAGGGCCTCGCCGCGCTGGCCTGCGGCGCGTTCCACATCCGCTCCGGGGGTCGGGCCTACTTCAACACCACGCCGCTCGGCCGGGCCGTGACGGGCACCATGCTGGTGCGCGCCATGCTCGACGACGACGTCCAGATCTGGGGCGACGGCTCCACCTACAAGGGCAACGACATCGAGCGGTTCTACCGCTACGGCCTGCTGGCCAACCCCTCGCTGCGGATCTACAAGCCGTGGCTGGACGCCGACTTCGTCGGTGAGCTCGGCGGTCGCACGGAGATGTCCGAGTGGCTGCTCGCCCGCGACCTGCCGTACCGGTCGAGCACCGCGAAGGCGTACTCCACCGACGCCAACATCTGGGGCGCGACGCACGAGGCCAAGGCGCTGGAGCACCTCGGCGCGGGCATCGAGATCGTGGACCCGATCATGGGCGTGCGGTTCTGGGACCCCGAGGTCGAGATCCCCGTCGAGGACGTGACGATCGGCTACGAGCAGGGCCGCCCGGTCACCGTCAACGGCCGGGAGTTCGACTCCCCGGTCGACCTGGTGCTGGAGGTCAACGCCATCGGCGGCCGGCACGGCCTGGGCATGTCCGACCAGATCGAGAACCGGGTCATCGAGGCCAAGAGCCGAGGCATCTACGAGGCCCCGGGCCTGGCGCTGCTGAACATCGCCTACGAGCGGCTGGTCAACGCCATCCACAACGAGGACACCCTGGCCTCGTACCACAACGAGGGCCGCAAGCTCGGCCGGCTGCTGTACGAGGGCCGCTGGCTGGACCCGCAGTCGCTGATGCTGCGCGAGTCGCTGCAACGCTGGGTCGGCATGGCGATCACCGGCGAGGTGACGCTGAGGCTGCGCCGGGGCGACGACTACTCGATCCTCGACACCACCGGTCCGGCGTTCAGCTACCACCCGGACAAGTTGTCGATGGAGCGGACCGAGGACTCGGCCTTCGGCCCGGTCGACCGGATCGGCCAGCTCACGATGCGCAACCTCGACATCGCCGACTCGCGCGCCAAGCTGGAGCAGTACGCCGGGCTCGGCATGGTCGGCAGCCGGCAGTCCACGCTGATCAGCGTGGCGGAGGTGCCCCGGACCGAGCTGATCGGCGCGCTGCCCGAGGGCGGTGCGGAGGCCATCGCCTCGCGCGGCCAGGTGGCCGACGACGCGCTCCTCGACCACGCCGCCCTGGAGGAGGGCAACGACTGAGCCGACCGGGACCGCGCGGCGCGCCCGAGTGGCTGCGCCGCGCGGTCCCGCCGGTCAGGCGGGCTTCGCCTCGATCGCGCTGAAGTCGACGTGCGGGGGCAGTTCCACCACCCGGGTCACCTCGAACCCGGCGCGGGCGCAGAGCTTCTCGAAATCGGCCTGGGTGCGCTCCTTCCCGCCGACCAGCACCAGCATGTTCAGGTCGCTGAGGTACGGGTCCTCGCGCGCGTCGCCGTTCGGGTCGACGGTGTCGGGCAGGACCGGTTCGACGATCAGCAGCCGGCCGTGGTCGGGCAGCGCCTCGCGGCAGCGGGTGAGGATGCGCACCGCCTGGTCGTCGTCCCAGTTGTGCATCACACTCTTGATCAGGTGCAGGTCCGAACCGGACGGGACGGAATCGAAGAAGTCGCCCGCCACGACCTCGCAGCGCCCCGCCAGGCCCGCGGCGTCCAGGGTCCGCGCCGCCTGCGCCACACCCTCCGGGGTGTCGAACACGACGCCTCGGAGGGCGGGGTGGTGCTCCAGCACGGAGGCGAGCAACGTGCCGTCGCCGCCGCCCACGTCGGTCACGCTCGCGAACGTCGTGAAGTCGTAGTGCTCGGGCAGAGCCGTGGCCACGCCGTCGCCCTTCGTGCGCTGGCTCATCGCCGCGTTGAACACCGCGGACAATTCCGGCCGGTCCGCCATGTACTCGAACACCGGCACCCCGAACACCTCGGTGAACGCCGGGCGGCCGGTGCGGATTCCGGTTTCCAGGTGCAGCCACGCGTCCTGCATGGATTTGTCGGTCAGCAGTCGCGCGAGGGACAGCAGCGATTGCGGGTTGTCCTCGCGCAGCAGGGCACCCGCCTCGGTGAGCAGGAACGTGCCCTGCTTCGGCTCGGTGCACAGGCCCAGGCAGGCCAGCGCGCGGAGCAGCCGGTTGAGCCGTTCCGGGTCGATGTCGAACTGCTCGGCGAGGTCGTCGGCCGACCGCCCGTCGTTCCCGATCGCGTCGGCCAGCCCCAGCCGCGCGGTCACCCCGACCACCTGGGTGATCATCGTGCCGAACAGCGCGTTCATCAACGTCCGGCGCGCGTCGATCCGCGTCGCACTCGACTCCGTCATCAACTGTCCTCTCGGTAACGCCTTCAACCGGGAAGGGCCTGCGGGAAAAGGCGGACGAAGTATGTGGTGAGGTGTCCGGGAATTACCGTCGGAACACCATTACAGTCGGCCGCCCATTCCAGTACAAGAGGCTTAGACCGCGCGATGTGCATCGGTGGTCGCACTTTCGGCCAGGTCGTCCGGGTGCTCCTGCGGGCGCACCCGGATCACCAGGGCGGGCAGCAGGCCGACCGCCGCGAAGGCGATCGCGAGCCAGACCAGCGTGGGGTAGCCGATCACACCGGCGAAGAAGAGGCCGGCGGAGGTCAGCGCGACCTTGCCCGCGCCGGTCATGGCCATCGCCACCGTGTAGTCCGTGGCCGCCGTCGCCGGGCGCGCCAGCCCCAGCGACACGGTGGCGATCCACGTCATCTTCGCGCCGTAGCAGGCCGACATGGCGACCAGCGCGACGATCGTCGGCCAGTCGTCCCGGCTGCCCGAGGCCACCGGCAGCGCGCCCGCGATCGACGCGGTCGACAGCGCGGCGATCACCACCGCCGGCTTCCACCGGCCCCACCGGGTGATGGCCGCCCCGGTCACCAGCGAGGAGAGGAGCATGGCCACGACCGCGAAGGTGAACATGACCAGCCCGATCCGCTCGGTGGTCCACCCGGCGTCGAGCAGCATCGCCGCCATCGGGGCGCTCACCAGCCAGTCGCCCAGCAGGAACGCCGGCACCGCGACCACCGTCCACAGCAGGGTGCGCCGGTGCCCGAGGAAGCTGACCAGCTCCGAGAGCGGCAGCGAGGTGCCCGGCGCGCGCTCCGGCCCGGCCGGTTCGACCAGCCTGGCCAGCACCGCGAACGGGATCAGGTAGACGGCGGCCACGCACAGCGTCGTCGGTCCCCAGCCCCACTTCCCGTACAGCAGCAGCGCGCCGCCGGAGCCGATGATCAGCGACATGCTCGCGGCGGCCATCTGGATGCCGGTGGCGTGCCCGTGGTCCGCCGGCTTCAGGATGCGCACCGCCAGCCCGTTGAGGGCGGTGTCGTGGAACACCGAGAGCACGAGCACCACGACCACCAGCACCACCAGCACCGGCAGGTTCGCCGACGGGTCCACGGCGGCCAGCGCGACCAGCGCGAGGATCAGCAGCACCTGGGTGGACAGCAGCCAGCTCCGGTAGTGCCCGTGCCGGGCCGAGCCGATCCGGTCGATCACCGGCCCGACCAGGAACCGGCCGAAGTAGAACATCCCCAGCAGGTTCACCAGCGCGACCGTGCCCAGCGCGACCCCCCGGTCGAGCAGGACGGTGGCCAGCGTGATGAACAGGTACGAGTAGCCGATGTCGGCCACCAGGTAGAGGGCGGCGATCACGCCGAGGCGCTGCCGGCGGTTGAGACCGTCGTGCCCGATCCTGCTCATCCCCGGCCGCTCCTCGACCGGGTGGTGGACGGGCGGGCGACCGACGTGCCGGTGGGGGAGCGGTAGGCTGGGCGGTGACGGAGGGGAATCGGGTGGCACGGACGAAACCGGGCGCGGAGCGGCGCAGCGACCTGCTCGACGCGGCCGAGGCACTCGTCCTCCGGGCCGGCGTCGACTCGCTGACCGTGGACGACGTCACGTCCGGTGCCGGGGTCGCGAAGGGCACCTTCTACCTGCACTTCGCCAACAAGAACGAACTGGTGAGCGGCCTGCGGGACCGCTACGTGCACCGCTTCGTGGACGCGCAGCGGGAAGCCGCGCGCGGCGCGGGGGACCCGGTGGAGCGGGTCGAGCGCTGGTTCCTCGCGGGGATCACCGAGTACCTGGCCGACGTCCGGCTGCACGACCTGCTGTTCCACAACTCCGCGCGGCCCGAGCAGTCGACGCCGAACCTCGCCGTGGACGCGCTGGCCGACCTCCTGGGGGAGGTCCGGGCGGCGCTGCCCGACCCCCGCGCGACGGCGGTCGTGCTGTACCACGCGATGCACGGGATCTCCGACCACGTCGTGCACTTCCCGGACGAGAGGGACCGGATGCTGACCGAGGCCGGCCGGATCTGCCGGGTGCTCGTCACCGTCCCCGAACTCCACCTCTCGGTGTAAAACCACACCGTCCACCGCACACCCTGCCTTTCCCCCACACCGCTCACCACGGGCTGACTGACGGTCAGTCGTTAGGGTAGCCTACCCTTCTGGTGTGACTGACCGTCGGTCAGTATGGTGATTTCCAGTCGGAAAGTGACGAGGAATGCTGATGACGACGAACACGATCCGGGCGGACGCGCCCGCCGCGCCGGAAGGACCCGTGCCCGAGCGGGCCGGGAGCCCCGGGCAGGAGGACGCGCCCCGGCTCGCCGGCGTCGGCTCCGCGGCCCGCCTGCTGCACCCGGTGCGCCCCAAGCTGATCACCTGCGGCGTGCTCTCCGCGGTGGCCGCCGCGGCGGGCTTCGCCCCGTACATCGCGATCGCCGAGATCGCCCGCGCGGTGCTCGCCGTGCCGTCGCCCGCGGCGGTCGCCGGCACCGTGTGGACGTGGGTGGCGGTCGGCGCGATCGGCGCGCTGCTGCGCCTGGCGCTGCTCGGGTGGTCCTCCCACCTCGGGCACCAGGCCGACGCCGACGCCCTGCGCGACATCCGCGTGCGGATCGTGCGCCGGCTCGGCGTGGTCCCGCTCGGCTGGTTCCGCTCGTCGGGCTCCGGCGAGGTCAAGAAGGCGATGACCGACGACCTGGAGGACATGCACCAGTTGATCGCCCACGCCCTGGGCGAGCTGACCGCCGGCGCGACCGCGCTGGTCGTCGGCATCGGCTACCTGGCCCTGGTGGACTGGCGGATGGCGCTGGTGACGATCGCCGTGCCGCTGCTGTCGATCGTCGCCTACCGGTTCGCGATGCGCTCCATGCCCGAGCACATGTCCCGGCTGATCGCCGCCGAGGGTCGGATCAGCACCGCGAGCGTCGAGTACGCCGACGGCATCACCGTGGTCAAGACCTTCGGCGTCGGCGGCCGGATCATGGACCGCTTCGCCACGGCGGTGAGCGAGCACACCAGGGCGCTCAAGGTCTGGGTGTCCGAGACGAAGGTCAGCTCGGCGCTGTCGAACCTGCTGGGCGCGGAGACCACCGTGCTGGCCGTGGTGCTCGCGGTCGGCCTGGTGTTCGTCGGCTCGGGCGAGCTGACGATGCCCGACCTGCTGCCGTTCCTGGTGGTCGGGGTCGGGCTGCCCACCTCGTTCCTGCCGGTCGTCCAGGGTGCCCAGGGCCTGCGCAAGGCGCGCCTTGCCGCCGGGCGGATCGAAACCCTGTTGGCGCGCGAGGCACTGCCCGAGCCCGCCACGCCGCTCGTGCCGACGGGGCACGGCGTCGAGCTCGACCGCGTGACGTTCTCCTACGACGGCGTGACCAACGCGCTGGAGGACGTGAGCGTGGTGTGCGCGCCCGGCACGGTGACCGCCTTGGTGGGCCCGTCCGGCGCGGGCAAGTCCACCCTGGCCAGCCTGCTGCCCCGGTTCTACGACGTGACCGGCGGCGCGGTGCGCATCGGCGGGGTCGACGTCCGGGACATCGCCTCCGAGCGGCTGCTCTCCACGATGTCCCTGGTGTTCCAGGACGTCGTGCTGCTGCGCGACACGGTCACCGAGAACATCCGCGTCGGCCGGCCCGGGGCCACCGACGAGGAGGTCCGCCGCGCGGCGAAGGCGGCCCAGATCCACCACGTGCTCGAACAGCTCCCGCTGGGCTACGACACGGTGTTGGGCGGCGGGACCGGCGGCCTGTCCGGCGGCGAGCGCCAGCGGCTCACCATCGCCCGCGCGATCCTCTCCGGCGCGCCCGTCGTCGTGCTGGACGAGGCGACCGCCGCGCTCGACCCGGACAGCGAGTCCGCCGTGCAGGGAGCCCTGTCCGAGCTCATCGCGGGCAAGACGGTGATCGTGATCGCGCACCGGCTGCACACCATCGCCTCGGCCGACCGCATCGTGGTGCTCGACGGCGGCCGGGTCGCCGAGTCCGGCACGCACGCCGAACTCCTGGCCCGCGACGGCCTGTTCGCCCGCATGTGGCGCGCCCAGCAGAACGGAGACCCCGCGGCATGATCCGCCACTTCTACCGGCTGTGGCCGCACCCCGGCGTGCTGGTCCGGCTCACCGCGCTGCACGTCGCGCTGGCCGTCCTCCAGGGGCTGCTGCTGGGCCTCCTGGTGCCCGTCCTGCGGGCGCTGTTGCGGGCCGAACCCGATTTCGCCGCCGCGAAGCCGTGGCTGATCGCCGGCGCGATCGGCGCGGTGGTGTACGGGGTGCTCAAGGTGGTGGCCACGCCCGTCGGGTTCGCCGCGAGCACGGAACTGGCCGAGCAGTTGCGGCACCACCTGATGCGGCACGTGGCCACGCTGCCGCTCGGGTGGTTCACCGGCGACCGGAAGGCGCGGCTGTCCCGCACGGTCACCACGTCGGCCGGTGCCGTCGCCCACCTGGCCGCCACCTTCGGCCCGCCCGCGATCACCGGCCTGCTGGTGCCGAGCACCATCATCGTCGTCACGTTCTTCGTGGACTGGCGGCTCGCGCTGCTGTTCCTGGCGATCCTGCCGGTCGCGCTGCTAGCGCTGCGCCGCGCGGGCCGGGTCACCGCCGAGGCGGACCGCGACCTGGAGGAGGCCGCCGTCGAGATCGCCGGTCGGGCCATCGAGCTCGGCCAGGCGCAGCCCGTGCTGCGGGCGGCCGGCCACGGCTCCACCGGCAGCGTCCGGATGCGGGACGCGCTGGCCGACCACCGCCACCGGTACCGGCGGGGGCTGCGCAAGGCGCTGTTCCCCGACCTGACCTACGCGGCCGTGGTGATGGCCGGGTTCGCCGGGGTGCTGGTGCTGGGTGCCCAGTTCCTGCTCAACGGCAGCCTCGCGGTGGCGGACACGGTCGCGCTGCTCGTGCTCGCGGTGCGGTTCCTGGAGCCGCTGGGCACGCTGACCGAGCTGCTGGGGACGTTGCACGCCATGGACAACTCGGTGACCCGGGTGGAGAACATCCTGCACTCGCCCGCGCTGCCGCACAGCGCGCGGCCGGTCCGGAAGGTCGAGGACTCGACGGTCGAGTTCGCCGGGGTGTCGTACTCCTACGGGAGCACGCCCGCGCTGACCGACGTGTCGTTCGTGTGCCGGCGCGGGACGACGACCGCGCTGGTCGGGCCGTCCGGCTCGGGGAAGACGACGGTGACCCGCCTGGTGGCCCGGTTCTTCGACGTGGACGGCGGGAGCGTGAAGGTCGGCGGGGTCGACGTGCGCGACCTGGACCACGCGGTGCTGCTGGACCAGATCGCGATCGTGTTCCAGGACGTGTACCTGTTCGACACGACGATCGAGGAGAACGTCCGCATCGCCCGCCCGGACGCCACGCCCGAGGAACTGGCGGAGGCGGCGCGCTCGGCCCGGCTGGACGAGGTCGTGCACCGCCTGCCGCAGGGCTGGCGGACGCGGGTCGGCGAGGGCGGCGCGCAACTGTCGGGCGGTGAGCGGCAGCGGGTGTCGATCGCGCGCGCGTTCCTGAAGCGGGCGCGGATCGTGCTGCTGGACGAGGCGGGTTCGGCGCTCGACCCGGAGAACGAGGGCGCGATCAGCGCGGCGATCGAGGCGCTGGGCCAGGACCCGGAGCGCACGGTGGTCGTGATCGCCCACCGACCGGCCACCCTGGCGGCGGCGGACTTCGTGGTGGCGCTGGACGGGGGACGGGTCGCCGAAGTGGGCCGGCCGCGCGACCTCCTCGCCGCGGAAGGTCCTTACAGCCGCCTGCACAGCCAGTACGAGCACGCCCGAAGCTGGCACATCGCCACCTGAGGACGGGGCGGCCTGTCGGTGCGGACAGGCCGATCACCGGTGCGGCACCTCGCGGACCGTTCAGCGGGTGCCGCACCGACCTGTCTCCGGGCAGGCCGGTGCCCGTCGGCGGCAAAACCAGATGGCGGACGCCGGGAAGTCCGCTACGTTCGGCCGGTGTCGGAGAACGTGCGGTTCGTCCCCGTCCCCAGCCTGTCCGAGGTCGTCGAGTACGCCTACGCGGCGTCGATCGAGATGCCCACCCGCCTGATCCTCACGGCGGGCGCGTGCCCGCTGGACGAGGAGGGGGGCACCGTGTGCCCGGGTGACCCGGTGGGGCAGGCGCACCAGGTGATGACCAACCTGGAGAAGGCGCTGGCGGCTTCGGGCTCCGGTCTGGCCGAGGTGGTCAGGACCACGGTCTACGTGGCGTCGGGCAGGCAGGACGACCTGGTCGCGGTGTGGGAGGTGGTCCGGGACCGGTTCGACGGGCACCGGCCGCCGAGCACGCTGCTGGGCGTCGCCGCGCTCGGGTACCGGGACCAGTTGGTCGAGGTCGAGGCCGTGGCGGTGGCCCGCCGGGCACCACACCGCGAGCGCCCGGGACCGACCGGGTAGGGGTGCCGCTCGCCCGGCGCACGGCCCGCGAGCCGGTCATCGTCCGCCGCCGGCCGGGGCCCGCGCCGCCCGGATCGACGCCTGTCGACGACGCGACACCGCCCGGACGACCGGGTGCACCACCACGATCACCATGGACAGCAACGGAATGTTCTGTCCAAACAGGAATTCGCCCACGAGGTAGTCGACGGCGGGCACCGCCACGCACGCCATGAAAGCCCACCCCGGTGCGGTGGGCGGCTTGCCCGGCCGCGCCCAAGGCGTCCGCTTGAACGGCTTCGCCACCGATAACCACACCTGGCCCGCGAGCGCACCCGCCATCAGCAGCGAACCCACCCGCATCAGCACCGACGAGCCGTCCTGGTGGAGTTGCGGGCTGAGCACGAAGATCCCGACGGAGAGTTGGCTGAAGGTGATCACGAACTTCGCCGCCACCCACCAGTGGCGGAAGTAGCCCCACGGCGTCAGGCCGGACAGCACCAGGCCGGTGAACGCCGAGGTGGTCGCCATGAACTGGAGCACGTCGGTGTCGATCAGCACCGCCACGTCGAACGTGGCGGTCCGGGCCGGGCCGGTCACGCCGAGGGCGTGGGTCACCACCACGAACAACGCCAACGCCATGCACATCCAGCCCGTGGAGGTGATGACGTGCAGCCAGACCAGCAGTTTCCTCGACATGTCGTCCCCCTACATGTAGCTCTACTACCTATAGTACGGCGACCGGGCGACACCGGGACGTCCCTGGCGCGACCGCGGAACTCGGCGTGACCGCCGCGCCGCCGTCGCCCCGACCGGTCCACGGGTCGACCGGCGGGCGTTCGGCCGCGCTCTTGTAGACCACCTGTCAATGCCCCGGACACGGGGGAACCACCGGGAATTCACCCGGCTGGTCGAACGGGTCTCACCGGGGCCGGTCAGCTTGACAAGCACGCGGAACGTCACGAATCCTCCGCACGTCCGAACGTTCCGGTCGATCGGAAACCCCTTGCCCACGAGGAAGGTTCGACCCGTGACCCACACCCGAGTCCTCCGCGCGGTCGGTGTCGGCGCGATCGCGCTGGCGCTGGTCGCCGCGTGCGGCGCACCGCCCGCCAAGGAGGGCGCGGCGGACAACTCCTCCGCCGCCACCGCCAAGTCCGCCGCCGACCTCGGCGGCTTCGACGCGCTCGTCGAGGCCGCGAAGAAGGAGGGCAGGCTCAACGTCATCGCGCTGCCCCCGGACTGGGCCAACTACGGCGAGATCATCGAGGCGTTCGAGGCCGAGTACGGCATCGAGGTCGACTCCGCGCAGCCCGACGCCTCCAGCCAGGAGGAGATCAACGCCGCCAACCAGCTCAAGGGCGGTGACCGCGCGCCGGACGTGTTCGACCTCGGCCTGAACGTGGCCGTGGCGAGCAAGGACCTCTTCGCGCCCTACCGGGTGCGGAGCTGGGACGACATCCCCGCCGAGCTCAAGGACCCCGACGGCCTCTACTGCGGCGACTACGGCGGCTTCATGTCGATCGGCTACGACGCCGGCAAGGTGCCCGCCCCGACCTCGGTCAAGGACCTGCTCAAGCCCGAGTACCAGGGCAAGGTCGCGCTCAACGGCGACCCGACGCAGGCCGGCGCGGCGTTCTCCGGCGTCGTGATGGCCGCGCTGGGCAACGGCGGCTCCGCCGACGACGTCAAGCCCGGCGTGGAGTTCTTCAAGCAGCTCAAGGCCGCCGGCAACTTCCTGCCGGTCGACCCGTCGCCCGCGACCATCGAATCCGGCCAGACGCCGGTGGTCGTCGACTGGGACTACACCAACGCCGCGCAGACCGCGAAGCTCGCCGGCAAGGCGGACTGGAAGGTCGTGGTGCCGCCGGGCGCGCAGGTCGGCGCGTACTACAACCAGGCCGTCAACAAGGACGCCCCGCACCCGGCCGCCGCCCGGCTGTGGCAGGAGTTCCTCTTCTCCGACAAGGGCCAGAACCTCTACCTCAAGGGCCTGTCCCGGCCGGTGCGGCTGGAGGCGCTGACCAAGTCCGGCGAGGTGGACGCGGAGGCGAACGCCAAGCTGCCCGAGACCGGGGGCGACGCGGTGTTCCTGACCCAGGACCAGGCGGACGCGGCCAAGAAGGTGCTCTCCGAGACGTGGGCCCAGGCGGTGGGCTGACCGGTGGTCGCACCCGTCACCTCCCCGGCCGGGGGCGGCCCCACCGCCGCGCCCGGCCGGGGTCCCGCCGCCAAGCCGTGGCTCGCCTGGCTCGTCGTCGTGCCGTTCCTGGTCTACGTCGGCGTCTTCCTGGTGTACCCGACGGTCCTGGTGCTCGCCGGCGCGTTCCAGGACGCGAACGGCGCGTTCACCGCGGCGAACCTGGTGGCCCTCGGTGAAGGCGTCTACCTCCAGGCGTTCCTGCGCAGCGTCGAGCTCTCGGCGCTGACCGCGCTGCTGGGCGCGGTGCTCGGGGCCCTGCTGTCGTGGGCGGTGGCGGTGGGCGAGCCGACCGGGCTGCTGCGGCGGGTCGTCGTGGCGGGTTCCGGTGTGCTGGCGCAGTTCGGCGGCGTGCCGCTGGCCTTCGCGTTCCTGGCCACCGTGGGGTTCCAGGGGTTCGTCACGCGGTTCCTCGACGACCGGTTCGGGGTCGACCTGTTCGCGGGCGGCGCGTGGCTGTTCGAGCTGCCCGGCCTGACGCTGGTCTACACGTTCTTCCAGATCCCGTTGATGCTCATCGTGTTCCTGCCCGCCCTGGACGGACTCCGTCCACAGTGGAGGGAAGCGGTGGACAGCCTCGGCGGCACCGCGTGGACCTACTGGCGGCACGTCGGCGGGCCGATCCTGCTGCCCGCGTTCCTCGGCGCGCTGCTGTTGCTGTTCGCCAACGCCTTCTCCGCCTACGCCACGGCCGCCGCCCTGGTCTCGCAGGGCAGCCCCATCGTGCCGCTGCACATCCGCGGCGCGCTGACCGGGGAAGTCCTGCTGGGCCGGGAGAACCTCGGCAAGGCGCTGGGGCTGGGCATGGTCGTCGTGGTCGCGGTGGCCATGGGCCTCTACGCGCTGCTGCAACGGAGGTTCGCGCGATGGCGGTGAAGGTCGTGCGGTGGCTGGTGCTCGGCGTGCTCGGGACGTTCTTCCTGGTGCCGCTGCTGGCGATGGCGGAGTTCTCCACGCGCGGCCGGAACGGCGAGCGCGGCCTCGACTCGTGGTCGGGCATCGTCTCCGACCCGGACCTGGTCGAGTCGGTCCTGGTGTCCGTGCAGCTCGCGGTGGCCAGTTCGCTGGTGATGCTGGTCCTGCTGGTGCCGACGATGACGTGGGTCCGGCTGCGGCTGCCGAAGCTGCGCCGCCCGGTGGAGTTCCTGTGCCTGCTGCCGATCACGATCCCGGCCATCGTGCTGGTGGTCGGCCTGGCCCCGCTCTACGCCTGGGTGGACTACTTCCTGGGCGACTCGCCGCTGACGCTCACCTTCGCCTACGCGGTGCTGGTGCTGCCCTTCGCGTACCGGGCGATCGACGCGGGACTGTCCGCCATCGACCTCAAGACGCTGGCCGAGGCGGCGCGCGGCCTCGGCGCGTCCTGGGGCACGGTGCTGCTCCGGGTCGTGGTGCCCAACATCCGGACCGCGCTGCTCGGCGCGGCGCTGCTGTCGGTCGCGCTGGTGCTGGGCGAGTTCACCATCGCGTCCCTGCTGAACTTCGACACGGTGCAGGTGCGGGTGAACCTGCTGGGCAAGCGGAACGCGGGCGTGTCCATCGCGGTGTCGCTGCTGAGCCTGCTGTTCGCGTTCGTGCTGCTGTTCCTGCTCTCGTTCGTCGGCGGGCGGCGGCGGAACACCGCCGAGGAGGAAGGCTGAGATGGGTTACCTGGAGTTGCACGGGCTGCGCAAGTCCTTCGGCGGGCAGCCCGCGCTGGCCGGCCTGGACCTCGACCTGGCGCGGGGCGAGCTGGTCAGCCTGCTCGGCCCGAGCGGCTGCGGCAAGACCACCGCGCTGCGCATCGTGGCCGGGTTCGAGACCGCCGACGACGGGGTCGTCCGGGTGGACGGGCGCGACATCACCGGCGTGCCCGCGAACAAGCGGGACATGGGCATGGTGTTCCAGTCCTACAGCCTGTTCCCGAACCTGACCGCCGCGCAGAACGTCGCGTTCGGCCTGCGGCTGCGCAAGGCACCCGGGCGCGCCCGGCGCACCGCCGAGTTGCTGGAGCTGGTCGGGCTGGAGCACCTGGGCAAGCGGTACCCGCACCAGCTCTCCGGCGGTCAGCAGCAGCGGGTCGCGCTGGCGAGGGCGCTGGCGATCCAGCCGCGCGTGCTGCTGCTGGACGAGCCGCTGTCCGCGCTGGACGCCAAGGTCCGGGTGGCGCTGCGGGAGGAGATCCGGCGCATCCAGACCGAACTGGGCACGACCACGCTGTTCGTCACGCACGACCAGGAGGAGGCGCTGGCCGTCTCCGACCGGGTCGGCGTGATGTCGCAGGGGCGGCTGGAGCAGTTGGACACGCCCGCCGTGGTCTACCGGCAGCCCGCGTCGGCGTTCGTGGCGCGGTTCGTGGGCGTGACCAACGCGGTCTCCGGCACCGCCGAGGCCGGTGGCGTGCGGCTGGGCGCGTACCGGCTGGCGACCGGCGCGGCCGAGGGCATCGCGGCCGGGGCGGACGTGCAGGTCATCGTGCGGCCGGAGGACATCGGCATCGCGCAGCACAGCGGCCAGGACAACGGCGCGCTGGTGGGCAGCGTCCTCACCCAGAGCTTCCTGGGGCCGGTGACCCGCCTGTCGGTGCGCCTGGCCGGCGGTGAGCAGGTGGTGCGCGTGGACCAGCCGTCCAGCCGGGCCGCGGACTTCCCGCCGGGCACGGCGGTGGCGCTGGACCTCGTGGCGAGCAGGCTGATGGTGGTCGAGGACTGACACCGCTCGGTGATCACGCGGGGTCGGGCCCGGCCCGGTGGGGGAGGGCCTGACCGGGCGTGCCGGACAGGCCCTCCGCGACCGCCGGGACTACCTCGGGAACAGCTCCCGGTAGTGGCCCTGGGTCTGCACGTTCAGCTCACCCACGCGGATGAACTTCGCGGTGAGCACGCGCGGGTCCCGGATCTCCAGGACGTCGAAGCCCTTCGCGAGGTCCGAGGAGTAGATGTAGCCGTTGTAGTAGTACGACGACCACGCGCCGCCGCCCTTGCCGTTCGGCAGCGGGCCGCGCTCGAACCAGCCGATCTCCTTGGGGTTGCGGGAGTCGGTGAAGTCCCAGATCGAGATGCCGCCCTGGTACCACGCCTGCACCATGATGTCGCGCCCCTGCACGGGGATCAGCGAACCGTTGTGCGCCACGCAGTTCTCGGTGTCGCCCTGCGTCCGGGAGATCTTGTAGTAGGACCGGAACTCCAGCTCGCGCCGGTCACCACGACCGGTGATGTCGTAGATGCCGTCCGCGCCCCGGGTCTTGCCGATGGTCTCGTTGCAGGTCGCCGCGCCGCCGCCGCCGAGCTCGTCGGTGAAGACGACCTTGGTGCCGGCGTTGTTGAACGTCGCCGAGTGCCAGAACGCGAAGTTCTTGTCGTCCTGCACGCGGCTGATCTCGCGGGGCCTCTCCCGGTCGGAGATGTCCCACAGGACGCCGTCGCCCATGCACGCGCCCGCCGCGAGGTCCTTGGACGGGTACACGGTGATGTCGTGGCAGCCCGACGTCGCGGTGACGTAGCCGTCCGGCACGGAGCCGGGCTTGCCGGCGTTGCCGCCGTCCGGGAACAGCACCCTCTCCGAGAGGAGACTGGCCGCCGCCGGGTTCTTCAACGGCACCTTGACGATCGAGATCAGGTCGTGCGGCGGCTGGCAGTCCGGGAAGGTGGCGTTCGGGCTGTAGGACGACACGTACAAATAGACGTCCTTGCCCTTCTTGTCCGGCACCAGCGTGTGGGTGTGGGAACCGCACTTGGTCTCGACGGCCGCGATGTAGCGCGGGTTGCGCTTGTCGCTGATGTCGAAGACCTTGACGCCTTCCCAGGCGTTCTTGTTGGTGGCCGGCAGCGGCGTGCTGGAGCACGAGTTGTCGCTGCGGGAGGAGTCCGTCGAGAGGAAGAGCAGGTTGCCGCGGACCGAGATGTCGTTCTGCGAGCCGGGGCAGAGCACGGTGCTCACGATCTTCGGCTTGCGCGGGTCGCGGATGTCGTAGACGACGAACCCGTCGTAGTTCCCGTCGAAGGCGTAGCCGCCCTGGAAGGCGAGGTCCGTCCACGTGGAGGACTCGGTGAACGGGGCCGGCTTCGGCAGGTTCGCGAGGTGCTTCACGTTGCGGCTGTTGCGGATCTCGTCCACACCCGGAAGGCCCGTGCCCGGCTGTTCGGGTGCGACGAGCTGGGCTTCCGACAGCCCGGCCAGGTCTGCGTCCGCGTCGGGTTCCGCCGCCGCCTGCGGTACCCACGCCAGGGTCGAGAGCGCGAGTGCGAACGCCCCCATGGCCGCGACGGTTCTCCGCCGTCGCGCCGAATCGCGTGCAGTCACTTCAGGTCTCCCCTTCCAACCTGTAGCAGTGACCGCAGTATTGCCCCTTCGCAAGGCTAACCACCAGCCCCGTTCGTCGGTAAGGTGGTTGTTCCGGCTGGTGGGAAGTCTGGCCGCGGTCCTGCCGGATCGAGGGGGTTGTGTCGTATGCGGATCTTGTTCCTCGCGGTCTTCGCCGCTTTTCTGGCCGCGTGCACGGCGCAACCGGAAGGCGCACCGCCGGTCATCGTGCCCAAGGGTCCCGGTGAGCAGGCCGAGACGATGGCACCCGGCGACGTCGGCACGGACCGCTGGGTGGCACCCAACGAGGCGGACCTGACGTACGTGGCGAGCATGATCGTGCACCACCGGCAGGCTCTGGACATGTCGGCGCTGGCCCCGGAGCGGGCGCGGGACGAGACGGTGAAGGGCCTGGCGTCGCGCATCCACGACACCCAGGGGCCGGAGATCGGCGCGATGGAGCAGTGGCAGCGCCAGTTCGCCGAGAACGCGCCGGCGCACGGCCACGACGGGAACCTGCCGGACGTGGACCACGGGTCGATGCCCGGGATGGCGACCGCCGAGCAACTGGCGGCGCTGACCGCCGCGACCGGCGCGGACTTCGACCGGCTGTTCCTGGACTTGATGATCGCGCACCACGACGGGGCGCTGAAGATGGCGGTCGACCTGTTGTCGGCGGGTGCGGACGTGCGCGTCGAGGAGATGGCCAACGACGTCGTCGCGACCCAATCGGACGAGATCGCCCGGATGAGGGCGATCTCGATCCCGTGATCGGCGTCAGGAGGCGATGAGAACGAGGTCCTCGGTCGGCTGGAACGTCTCGACGGCGTTGCCGGTGACGTGCCGGGCGATGCCCGCGTTGCGCTTGTGCGCTTCCTTGAACGAGTCGGAGCGGACCCACGCCCGGAAGTCCTCCTCGGTATCGAACTCGTTCATCGAGACGTAGGGCTGGTCCGGACGGGTGGGCCGGAGCAGCGTGCTGCGGCGCAGACCGGGGACGCCCGGCAGGTAGGTGCGCATGTTCTCGCGGAAGTGCACCTCGAACTCCTCGGCGCGGTCTTCCGGCACGAACAGGCGGTTGGTCGCGACGAACATGCGGTGCCTCCAGGTTCCCGACGCTACGTAGGGAACTATTCCAACGCGGCGTCGGGAAAGCAAGGGGCTACCATCGACGGGTGCCGAGGATCAGCGCCGACACGGTCGCGCAACACCGCGCGAACCGGCTGCGCGACCTGCTCGCCGCCGGCCGCGCGATCGTGGCGCAGGAGGGGCCCGACGCCCTGACGCTGGCCGCCCTGGCCCGCCGGGTCGGGCTGTCCCGCCCGTCGCTCTACGAGTACTTCCGGTCGCGCGAGGAACTCGTCGCGGCCATCGTGACCGACGAACTGCCTGATCAGGCCCGTCGTCTGGCCGAGGCGGTGCACGCGGTCGACAGCGTGCCGGCCAAGGTCGAGGCGTACCTGAGAACCGTGCTGGAGATCATCGTCGACGGCAGCCACGGCGCGGTGGTGGCGCTCTCGGTGCACGCCCTGCCCGAGGCGAGCCGCCGCCAGATCCGCGCCGAGCACGAGAAGCTGCTCGCGCCGCTGGTGGGCGTGCTGGTCGAGGCCGGGGTGCCGCAACCGGGCCTGCGGGCGCTGCTCATCCACGGGTCGGTGGAGACCGCGGCGCGGACGGTGCGACCGGGGGACGCGGAGCAGGGCGAGAACGTGCTCCGGGCGTTGCTGGAGCAGACGCTGTACGGGCTGGGCAGCGGCCCGGCCTGACCGGCGGTTGACCGCCGGTCAACCGATCGGTTGACCCGGGGTCTGGCCCGCTGTGTGATCCCCCGACCGGGTGAACCCGCGAGCCTGGGCGCATGGCAGTCATCGAGGTGGTCGACCTCGTCAAGTCCTACGACGAGAAGGTCGCGGTGGACGGGGTGTCGTTCACCGTCGACGAGGGGGAGATCTTCGGCATCCTCGGCCCGAACGGGGCGGGCAAGACGACGACCGTCGAATGCGTCGAGGGGTTGCGCGCGGCGGATTCGGGGACGATCCGGGTCGCAGGGCTCGACCCCCGGCGGGACCGGGCGCGGGTCAAGGAGATCCTCGGGGCGCAGTTGCAGCAGAGCGAGCTGCCCGACCGCATCCGGGTGGGGGAGGTGCTGGAGCTCTACGCCTCGTTCTACCGCCGGCCCGCCGACTGGCGGGAGCTGCTCGGCCTGCTCGGGATCGCCGACCGGGCCGGCACCCAGTACCGGAAGCTGTCCGGCGGGCAGAAGCAGCGCGTCTCCATCGCGCTCGCCCTGGTGGGGCAGCCGAAGATCGCCGTGCTCGACGAGCTGACCACCGGCCTCGACCCGCAGGCCCGGCGGGACACCTGGAGCCTGGTCGAGCGGGTCCGCGAGTCCGGCGTGACGGTCGTCCTGGTCACGCACTTCATGGAAGAGGCCGAGCGGTTGTGCGACCGGCTCGCGCTGATCGACGCCGGGCGGCTGGTCGCGCTGGACAGCCCGGCCGGGCTGGTCGCGCGGCTGGGCGGCGAGCAGACCGTGCGGTTCCGGCCGACCTCCCCCCTCGACACGGCGCTGCTCGACGTGCTGCCCGAGGTCTCCGCGGTCGACCGGCGCGGGCCGCAGATCGTGGTCACCGGCACCGGGAACCTGGTGCACGCGGTCACGTCCGCGCTGGCGCGCAACCAGATCGTCGCCGCCGACCTGCGCATCGAGCAGGCCGGGCTGGACGACGCCTTCATCCGACTGACCGGCAAAGCGCTTTCGGGGTGACCGCCATGACGAAGATCATCTCGACCGAGTGGAAGCTGTTCCTGCGCGAGCCCACGATGGTGGTGTTCGCGGTCTTCTTCCCGACCGCGCTGCTGCTGGTGCTCGGCGCGCTCCCGGCGCTGCGCACGCCCGACCCGAACTTCGGCGGACTGCGGTTCATCGACGCCTACGTCTCCACGCTCGTCGTGATGGCGCTGGCGTTCCTGGGCCTCAACCGGCTGCCCGCCGCAATCGCCTCGTACCGCGAGAAGGGCGTGCTGCGCCGGTTCTCCACCACGCCGGTCCACCCGGCGCGCCTGCTCGTCGCACAGGTCGCGGTGAACCTCATGGCGGGCGTGCTGTCGATCGGGCTGCTGATGGTGGTGGGCAAGGCGGTGTTCGACATCGACCTGCCGCACAGCCCGCTCGGGTTCCTCGCCGCGAGCCTGCTCGGGATGCTGTCGCTGTCCGCGCTCGGCCTGCTGGTCGCGGCCTGGGCACCGTCGGCGGCGTCCGCCGGCGGCTGGGCGACGGTGGTGTTCATGCTGGTCATGTTCTTCGGCGGGGCCTACCTGCCGAGGTTCCTGATGCCCGACCTCCTGGTCCGCATCGGCGAGCACCTGCCGCCGGGGGTGGGCGCGTTGCAGGACGCGTGGCTGGGCACCGCGCCGAGCGCCGTGCACCTGGCCATCCTCGCGGTGACCGCACTGGTGGCGGGTACCGTCGCGGCGAAGTCGTTCCGCTGGGAGTAGCGGCCGTTCCGCGCGGGGAGTGGGTGGGCATCGTGGAAGACCGGCTCGACGTGTGGGAACGGCGCTTGGGCGTCCTCGCGAACCTGATCCCGTACTGCGCGCTGCTGCTGCCGACGCTGATCTCCGTGCTCGCCGTCCCGGAACCGGCGGAGCGCCGCCTGGTGACGCTGGTGGTCGTCGCGGGCGCGTTCTGCTGGATGATGTGGTGGCACACGCTGCACCCCGCGTGGCGGCAGCGCTCCGGGCTGATGCTGGTGTTCTTCGCCGGCATCCTGGTCTTCTACGCGGTGCTGGGCCTGCGCGACCCGATGTACGGGTTCTACTCCTTCGCCGGGTACGTGTACGCGATCGACTGCCTGCGCGGCCGGCTGAAGTTCGTCGGGGTGCTGCTCAACGCGCTGATCGCCTCCGCGTCGCTCTACGGCGGACTGCCGCCGGCCGACCCGCTGGCGATCCTGGTCTACGGCGTGATCACCCTGTTCATCGTGACCGTCGCGATGACCTTCACCCTGCTCGGGTTCATCACCTCCGAGCAGTCGCGGCGGCGCAAGGAGATGGTCGTGGAGATGGCGGCGATGATGGAGGAGAACGCCGGTCTGCACGCCCAGTTGCTGATCCAGGCGCGGGAGGCGGGCGTGCTGGACGAGCGGCAGCGGCTGGCCGGGGAGATCCACGACACGCTGGCCCAGGGGTTGACCGGCATCATCACCCAGCTCCAGGCCGTGGACGAGCCGTCCCGGCGGGTGGACACCGCGCTGCGGCTGGCCCGGGAGAACCTCGCCGAGGCGCGCCGCTCGGTGCACGCCCTGCGCCCGCCCCCGCTGGAGGACGCGAACCTGCCGGACGCGCTCGCCGAGGTCGCGGCGGGCTGGACGGACCAGACGGGCGTGCCCGCCGCCGTGGCCACGACCGGCGCGGCGCGCCCGCTGCACCCCGAGGTCGAGGTGGCGCTGTTGCGCACGGCGCAGGAGGCGCTGTCCAACGTGGCCAAGCACGCGTCCGCGAAGCGGGTGGGGCTCACGTTGTCCTACATGGAGGACGTGGTGACGCTGGACGTGCGCGACGACGGTGCCGGCTTCGACCCCGGCGACCGGACCGCCGGCTACGGCCTGGTGGGGATGCGGCAGCGGGTGTCCCGGCTGGCGGGTTCGCTGGCGGTCGAGTCGGAGCCCGGCGGGGGCACGGCGGTGTCGGCGTCGGTGCCCGCGATCCCGGCGGAGGTGACCCGGTGATCCGCGTGGTGATCGTCGACGACCACCCGGTGGTCCGCGACGGGTTGCGCGGCATGCTCGCGGCGGCCGGCGACGTGGACGTGGTCGGCGAGGCGGCCGACGGCGCGGAAGCCGAGGCGGTGGTGCGCGCCGAGAACCCCGACGTCGTGCTGATGGACCTGCGGATGCCGGGCGTGGACGGGGTGACGGCGATCGGGCGGCTGCGCGACTTCCCGGCCCGGGTGCTGGTGCTCACCACCTACGACACGGACAGCGACGTGCTGCCCGCGATCAAGGCCGGCGCGACCGGCTACCTGCTCAAGGACACGCCGCGCGACGAGCTGTTCCGGGCCGTGCGGTCGGCCGCGCGCGGTGAGGCCGTGCTGTCGCCGTCGGTGGCCACGAAACTGGTCGGGCAGGTGCGGACGCCGGCGGCGGAACCGTTGAGCGAGCGGGAGATCGAGGTGCTCGGCCTGATCGCGCGCGGCTGCGCGAACCGCGAGGCGGCGGCGCGGCTGTTCATCAGCGAGGCGACGGTGAAGACGCACCTGGTGCACGTCTACGCGAAGCTCGGCGTGAAGGACCGCGCGTCGGCGGTGGCGGCGGCGTACGAACGGGGTCTGCTGGGAGGTCCGTGACGCGTGCCGTGATCGGGTTCGGCTGCCCAGCCGGGCACAGCCGCCGAGAGCGTCCCCCGCCGCCCACCTCCGGACTGTTGCTAGGGCTTGAGCAGACCCGCGACGGTGCGACCGACCTCTTCCAGGTGGGCGGCGGCGGTGTCGCGGCTCGGGCCGGAGTACGCCACGGTGGTCAACAGGTCGCCTTTGCTGAGCACGAGTTCGCAGTCGATCATGCGGCCCACCTCGTAGCACACCGCGAACTGCGCGTCACCGCCGAGCGGCGGCAGGGCGAGTTCACCGTCCACGGTGAACGAGGAGTCGCCGATGGTGAACGTGCCGCAGTTCAGCGACTGCTTGGCCAGCTCCACCGTCTCGGCCGCCGCCGCCGCGCGCTTGTACCAGAACACCCGTTGGACGAGCACCGAGTTCTCCGCCGGGCCGGTCCACCGGTAGTAGTCCCGGATGGTGGACATCGCACCGTCCGTGGCCAGGTCCTCCGGGCACGCCACGGTCGTGTACTTGCCCATCTCCATCTTGTCGGTGTCGAACCGGAAGCCGAGCCTGCCGATCAGGTCGTCCGGCACCCGGCCCGCGGTGACGCGCCGCTGCACGGCGGCGATGTCGGGCGCGGCGGACGTGGTGGTCGTGGTGGCCGTCGCGGAGGAGCTCGACGGCGGCGTCGTCGGCGAAGCGGCGGGTGCGGGCGAGCACGCGGCCAGCACCACCAGTGCGAAAACAATCCCCCCAAATCTCATGCCGGGGACGGTATCAAGTGGACTCATACGGTCGTTTACCCGCATTGCGCACATCACAGAGGCCGGCGCAGGGCGTTCCACAGGCGGGGTGACGCCCGTGCACGGCGATCATCGCCGTTACCCGGCGTCTGCTTCGGAGGGGCCGCGCGACCGGACCCACCCGTCGAAGTCCAGAGGACGCGGCACCGCCCCCAGCACGACCCGGGCGGCATCGGGCGCGCGCGACTCCAGCCGGAAGCGGGTGCACAGCAGATGAGTCAGCAGCACGAGCTGGGCACTTCCCAGCCCGGCACCGATGCACGCGGTGGGTGCCCACCCGAACGGCACGTAGTAGTGCCCGCCGGGCGGACGCCGGGCCGCCCCGGCCGACCACCGGTGCGGGTCGAACGTGTCCGGGTCGGACCAGTGCCGCTCGTCGTGGTTGACCAGGTAGGGGCTCACCAGGTAGTGCCGGCCCACCGCGAGCCGGTGCGCGCGGACCGTCAGGGGCACCCGGGCGCTGCGGGTCATCAGCAGCGGTGCCGACCACATCCGCAGGACCTCCTTCACGAACTGGTGCGCGATCGGCGCGGACCTGGTGCCGGTCCGGTAGAGCCGCTCGGCGGAACCGGCCGCGAACTCCTCGGTCAGGGTGGCCGCCCACTCGGGGCGCTTCGCCAGTTCGTACATCAGGCAGCCGGCCACCGCACCGGGTGGCCCGGCGATCGCGGTCAGGACCGTCGTCACCGCCTCCACCGCCCGGTCCGGGCCGAGGGAGGGCAGCAGGCGGTCCACGATCGGCTGGGTGAGGTCGTCGCGGGTGCGCCCGCCGCGCGCCCGGCGGCGGATCTCCTTGCGCACCACCCGACCGGTGTGCACCTGGGCGACGACGGCCTGCCACCGCTGCCGGCGGGTCTGGCCACCGGGGCCCGCGTCCAGCCGGGTCAGCTTCGCGATCGCGTCACGGGCGAGCCAGGCCTGGTCCGAAGTGGACAGTCCGTCGAGCACCGCGGGGACCAGGGAGCGGAACACCACCTCGTGGGACAGCCACCCGAAATCCACGTGCTGGTCACGGCGGCCGGCCAGCACCCCGGCCATGCGGTCGGCCAGCGCGCGCAACTGGTCCTCCCCGCTGAGCACCCGCATCCGGGCCAGCCACAGCGAACGCACCTGCCGCCACGACACGACCGGGCTGCGCCGGCCGCGAATCCGGTCGACGAACCGGTCGGGCAGCGTCAGGTCGGCGAAGTTCTCGGCGTTGGCCCGGCTCGCCGCGTCGGCGTCGAACACCATCAGCCGCCGGTCGCCGTGCCAGAACACCCCGTCGTGCTCGGCGTTGGGGGCGCGCAGGTTCGCCAGCAGGTCCGGGTCGTCGCGACCGGTCATCGTGTGCCTCCCCAAGGGGGTGGGGAGCGTGTGGCCACGCTCCCCACCCCGACCGGTCAGATGTGGTGGTAGACGTACCAGCGGTACTCGGCATCACTCTTGCGGATGTTGAGCGCCACCAGTGCGGCGTGGATGATCCTGGCCATGTTCACCTCCCTCTCCCGTGCGGGCACCGTTCGTGCGCAGGGTGAAGGTCGGTGGTGCGAGCGCCGCCGCGACGTGCGGCCGGTGCCGGCGGGCCTCGACCCGCCACTGCCCGGCCGGGGGCAGCAGCCCCAGCACGTCCTCGACCACCTGCACGGCGAAGCCCGCCGCCACGCAGGTGTGGGTGCCCCAGCCGAACGGGATGTACGCCTCCGCACCGCCCGGCGGCATGCCGGCCGACCACCGCTGCGGGCGGAACTCGTCGGCGTCGGGCCAGAAGCGGCTGTCCCGGTGCACGAGGTAGCTGCACACCACGACCTCGTCGGAGGTCGTCACCTCGGTTCCGGCCAGCCGGTGGGGTTCGGCGGGGAAACGGCCGAAGTTCCAGGCCACCGGCCGGAGCCGCAACGCCTCGCGCACCACACCGGCCAGGTCGCCGCCCGCTCCGGGTGCGGTGGCCCGCAGGTAGACCGACCAGCCCAGCAGGAACCCCGTCGAACCCACGACCGCGAACAGGAACGACAGGAACACCTCCGCCAACCGCACCAGCGCCGTCCGCGAGGAGTCGTCCGGCGCGGCGGCGGCGAGGACGTCCAGCAGGTCGGCCGGTGCCCGCACGTCCCGGGTGCGCCGGCGGGACAGCTCGGCCACCAGCGCGCGGCGGACCCTGTACCGCAGCGCGGCCCGCAACAGCACCGGCCGCCGTTCTCGCGCGCCGGCCAGCACCGCGTGCCGGACCACCTGGTCGACGAGTCGGCGCAGTTCGCCTTCCGGTACCAGCACGTCGCGGAAACACGTGTACAGCAACAGGTTCCCCGCGTCCGGCCATCGGCTGTCCGGCCCGATCTCCCGCGCGACGATCGCCGCCAGCCGGTCCGACCGGGCGGTCCAGTGGTCGCGCAGCAGGTTCCGCGCCGCCCGGCCGACCTCCTGCTGCGCCGAACGCGGCCCGAAGAGGCCCTTGCCGGTCTGGAAGAAGTCCGAGTGCTCCCGGTAGCGCGACCCGGTGTCGGCCAGAACGGCTTTCGCCTCAGCCGGTTCGCCCACGTAGAGCACGCCCGGCCCGCGCCGGAAGATCGGCCCGTGGCGGGCACGGAGATCGTCGAGGGTTTCCAGTTCGTCCACGTGTCCGCCCCGTCCGGCCGTTTTTCCACGGACCACAGCAGCTTCGCGCTGTGCGGGCCACGAGGGCAAGCCACCGAATGGCCGGGCCGGACCCGAGAAGTGTCGGAACCCGGTACTCCAGCCGAAGACCGTGACCTCGCCACGGCGGGCACCGGGGCCGGGGGTTACTCCGTGCCGCCGGCCCGAAAACCGCACGAGTCGTCACCCGACCACCTGCGCGCCTCGGGCCGGCTGAACCCGGATGTCGCGGTACGAGGAGATCGCTGCCCGGACGAACGCCCCGCCGAGGCCGAGCGGTCGCGGGACGCTGGGTGAGGGACTTGGTCGTCACGCGGACATCCACCCCGGACCCAGGCGACCGGGGCCGCGCACTCAGCCGCTACCCCGAACCGCCCAGCCCACCACGAGATCCGGTTGCTAGTAGTCGACCCGATCGGGCCGGGACAGCCACGCCGAGAACGGCGCGTTGTCCTGGTCGGTCGTCACCTGCTCCACCGGCAGGCTCCACTCCGCGCGGGGCTTGCCGAACAGCTCGTGGAACTCGCGGTCGTCGAACCCTGCCGCTGCGGCGTCGTCCCGGTCGGCGGCGTAGACGACCCGGTCCACCCGCGCCCACAGCGCGGCGGCCAGGCACAGCGGGCACGGCTCGCAGGACGCCACCAGCACGCAGCCGACCAGCTTGAAGTCGCCGATCTCCCGGCAGGCCGCGCGGATCGCGACCACCTCGGCGTGCGCGGTCGGGTCGACCGCGGACGTGACCTGGTTGGTGCCGGTGGCGATCACCTCACCGGCCCGGACGATCACCGCGCCGAACGGGCCGCCGCCGGCGGCGACGTTGCGGGTGGCCAGGTCGATGGACGCCATCAGCCAGGCGTGGTCGGGGGACGTGGTCACGGTCGTTGCTCCTCGGACGTACCGGCTCAGGTGCCGGTGAGGTGCTCCGGCCGGACCGGCACGCGGGTCAGGGCGAGGCCGGTGGCGGCGCGGATGGCCGCCACGACCGCCGGGGTGGACGAGATGGTGGGCGGCTCGCCCACACCCCGCACACCGTACGGGGCGTGCGGGTCGGCCAGCTCCAGCACGTCGATGCCCATGGGCGGCACGTCGAGCGCGGTCGGGATCAGGTAGTCGGTGAACGACGGGTTGCGCACCCGCCCGTCCTCGGTCCGGATCTCCTCCATCACGGCCAGGCCGAGGCCCTGCGCCGAGCCGCCCTGGATCTGGCCCAGCACGGCCTGCGGGTTGAGCGCCTTGCCGACGTCCTGCGCGCAGTCCAGCCCGACCACCTTCACCAGCCCGAGCTCCACGTCCACGTCGACCACCGCGCGGTGCGCGGCGAACCCGTACTGGACGTGCGCGTTGCCCTGGCCGGTCACCGGGTCGATCGGCTCGGTCGCCCGGTGCCGCCACTCCGCGGTCTCGTCGACCACCTGGTCGCCGAGGACCGCGACGAGGTCGGTGGTGTCCCGCCCGCCGGCCAGCTCGGCGAGCCTGTCCCGCACCGCCGCGCACGCGGCCTTCACCGCGCCGCCGGTGACGTAGGTCTGCCGGGACGCCGAGGTGGAACCGCCGTTGCCGATGCTGGTGTCCATGGGCAGGATCGTCACCCGTCCGACGCCCAGTTCGGTGCGCACGATCTGCTGCACGACGGTCACCAGCCCCTGGCCGACCTCGCACGCCGCGACGTGCGCGAGCGCGGCGGGTTCGCCGTTGACGACCTGGAGCCGCACGCGGGCCGTGGAGTAGTCGTCGTAGCCCTCGGAGAAGCAGATGTTCTTCATCCCCACGGCGAACCCGACGCCGCGCACGACGCCTTCGCCGTGCGTGGTGTTGCCGACGCCACCGGGCATGTCCCGCAGGTCCAGGACGGACGCCGGCGGCGGCAACGGCCGGTCCCGCACCAGTTCCAGCAACCGCGCCACGGGTGCGGGCGAGTCGACCACCTGCCCGGTCGGCAACACCGAGCCCTCCGCCATCGCGTTCGCGATCCGCACGTCGACCGGGTCGACGCCCAGCGCCTCGGCCAGCCCGTCCATCTGGGACTCGTAGGCGAAAGCCGCCTGCACCGCCCCGAACCCGCGCATCGCGCCGCACGGGGGGTTGTTGGTGAACACGCCCCACGCGTCGATCTCCACGTTGGGCACGTCGTACGGGCCGACGCCGAGCGTCGCCGCGTTCGCCACCACGGCGGGCGTGCTGGACGTGTACGCGCCGCCGTCGAGGTACACCTTCGCCTTGACGTACACCAGTTTCCCGGTGCGGTCCGCGCCGTGCTCGTAGTACAGCACCGCCGGGTGCCGGTGGACGTGCCCGTAGAACGACTCCTCGCGGTTGTAGACCATCTTGGTCGGCTTGCCGGTGTGCAGCGCGAGCAGGCACGCGTGCACCTGCATCGACAGGTCCTCGCGCCCGCCGAACGCCCCGCCGACACCGGACAGCGTCAACCGCACCCGCTCGACCGGCACCCCCAGCGCGGACGCCACCTGCGCCTGGTCGACGTGCAGCCACTGGGTGGCGACGTACAGGTCCACGCCGCCGTCCTCGGCGGGCACCGCCAACCCGGACTCCGGCCCGAGGAATGCCTGGTCCTGCATCCCGACCTCGTACCGGCCGGTGACGACGACGTCCGCCGTCGCCGAGGTGTCGCCGCGCCGGACCGGCACGTGCCGCACGAGGTTCCCGCCGGGGTGCAGCGGGGTGTCCTCCAGCGCGGTCTCCATGTCCACGACCGGCGTGCGCACCTCGTACTCGACCTTGATGCGCTTCACCGCGCGCAACGCCGTCTCCGGGTGGTCCGCGCCGACCAGCGCGACCGGTTCGCCCTGGTAGCGCACGACGTCCACGGCCAGCACCGGCTGGTCCTGGCGCTCCAGGCCGTACAGGTTGCGCCCCGGCACGTCCTGGTGGGTCAGCACCGCGTGCACCCCGGGCACCGCCAGCGCCCCGGACAGGTCCACCGAGACGATCCGGGCGTGCGGGTGCGGGCTGCGCAGGGTCGCGCCCCAGATCATGTCCTCGTGCCACAGGTCTGAGGCGTAGGCGTACTCGCCGCGCACCTTCAGGGTGCCGTCGGGGCGCTGCGGGCTCGTGCCGATGCCGCCGGACACTGAGGAGGTGAGGACGGCCGGGGCCAAGCTCATCGGGCCTCCTCCAGTCGGGTGTTCGCGGCCCGCAGCGCGCGGGCCAGGTCCGCGCCGCGCGGTTCGTCGACCACGGCGGGCGTCACCGCCGCGCCTTGCGGGCCGCGAGCCGCACCGCGTCCAGGATCTTCTCGTACCCGGTGCAGCGGCACAGGTTCCCGGCGAGCGCCTCCCGGATCTCCGGGTCACTCGGCTCCGGCACCCGGGTCAGCAGGTCGTGCGCGGCGACCACCAGGCCGGGCGTGCAGAACCCGCACTGCACCGCGCCCGCCTCGACGAACGCCTCCTGCACGGGGTCCAGCTCCGCGCCCCGGGCGAGACCCTCGACCGTGCGCACCTCGCGGTCCTGCGCCTGGCCGGCGGCGACCAGGCAGGCGCACACCGGGACGCCGTCCAGGTAGACCGTGCACGAGCCGCACTCGCCCTGCTCGCAGGCGTTCTTGGAACCGGGCAGGCCGAGCCGCTCGCGCAGCACGAACAGCAGGCTCTCGCCCTCCCAGACGTCGTCGGCCCGGAGCCGCTCCCCGTTGACCGTCAGGTGCACGCGCATGACCTCAGGCGACCTTCCCGGGTGTAGTCCCGCCACGCCCAGCCCAGCGTGCGGCGGGCCAGCACGGACAGGGCGTGCTTGCGGTACGCGGCGGTCCCGCGCACGTCGTCGACCGGGCTCGCGGCCAGCGCGACGAGCTCCCCGAACCGCTGGGCCACCGAGTCCCGCAGCGGCGTCGGCGCTCGCCACTGGTCGGTCGCGGTCAGCTCGCCGGAGAGGAACTCCTCGGCCTCGACGGCCCGGCGCGGCGTCGGCGCGGCACTGCCCACGGCCGCCCCGACCCGGCCCTCGCCGGGGTGCAGCGCGACCGCGAAGGAGCACACCGCGATCACCATCGCGTTGCGCGTGCCCACCTTGGCGAACTGCTGCGGGGCACCGGTCACGGGCAGGTGGACGGCCGCGATCAACTCGTCCGGTGCCAGCGCGTTGCGCTTGACCCCGAGGTAGAAGGCGGTGGCCGGGATCATCCGCGAGCCGCGCGCGGACACGGCTTCGACCACGGCGTCGGAGGCCAGCAGCACGGGGTGGGCGTCGCCGGCGGGCGAGGCCGCGCCGAGGTTGCCGCCGACCGTGCCGCGGTTGCGGATCTGCGGCGAGCCGACCGTGCGGGACGCCATCGCCAGCCCCGGCAGCCGGTCGCCGAGCTCGGCGACGACGCGGCTGTACGGCACCCCCGCGCCCAGGCGCACCACGCCGCCGGACACCGACCACTCGCGCAGCTCGGCGATCCGGGTCAGGTCCAGCAGCGCGTCCGGGCGGCGGTGGTCGAAGTTGAGCTCCACCATCACGTCCGTACCGCCCGCGAGCGGCAGGGCCGAGGGCCGGTCGGCCTTGAGCGCCAGCGCCTCGGCGAGGGTGTCGGGTCGGAGGAAGTCCATCAGCCGCCTCGGTAGGTGGAGTACGCGAACGGGGACAGCAGCAGCGGCACGTGGTGGTGCTCGCCGGGCTCGGTGACCCGGAAGGTCAGCACCACCTCCGGGAAGAACGGGGCCACCTCGCCGGTGTCGAACACCAGCCGGTAGACCCCGGCGGTGTCGCACGGCCAGCCCGCGATCCGGCCGTCCGGCCCGGTGGTGCCCTCCGCGACGGTCGCGCCGCCGTGCTCCAGCCGGACCCGCAGGCCCGGGGCGGGCCGGCCGCGCCCGGCGTCGAGCACGTGGGTGCTGATCGTCACTGGTCCTCCCTCGGTGCGTGAGCCGGTGCGCGGAGCGGGCCGCCGCCCGGCCACGGCGGCGCGGATGAGTCCCAGGCTCCTCCGGTGAGGGCATTCGTGCTTTCCCGCGAACACGATCGGACGAAACTTGATCACCCGGACGACGGGGGAGACGCGCGTGCCGCCGGTGCGCGGCCCGCTGCGGATGCCGGCACCACGGCTCGACCTGCTGTCGGGCGTGGGTGTCGGGCGTGGGTGTCGGGCGTGGAACTGGTGGAACTCGGTGCCCGCGTCGACCTGTACCGGCCCTGCGGTCGGGGTGATACTGGGTCCATGGCCTCCGCGCCGTGGACCACCGTGGCGCTGTACGCGGTCGCCGCGCTCGCGCCGTCCGCGCTCTGCTGGGCTGCGCTCCGCATCCCCGGGCACCTGCGCCGACCGCGCCGGGAACGCCCCGCGCCGCAGGGACTCCCCGTCGAGCGGCCGGCGGCCGACCTCGGACGGGTGCGCCGGGCGCTCGCGCAGGTCGAGCCGGGCACGCCGCACGCCCGCCGCGCGGGGGTGCGGCAGGCGTACGACGTCCTGCTGACCCTGGCCTGCGCGGCGGTCGGGGTGACCCACCGGCTCGACGTCGTCCCGGAGGGCCTCGACCGCGAGATCGAACGCCTGCGGGTCGAGGAGTCGTTGCGGGACGCCGGTCTGGCCATCCCCTGACCCGCTCGCGCTCGTCACGTCCTCTGTGGACGCTCTCCGGAGCGCGCGGAACGGTTCGCCCGGCTATTCCGCATTCGGTGCGCATCGCCCGGGAAAGGGCAATACCACTTCGTGCGGTGGTATTGCGACCGGAGCGGCGGCGGTCTCCTCCGTTGACTGTGGATGCTTCCCGACGAGGTCCATCAGCGGAAGACTCGCGAAACGGACAACGTAAGGAGTTGGTCATGGCTCGCATGTCCGGTGTGCTGGTCGCGGTGGTGGTCGGGCTTTCGCTCGTCACCGCCGCGCCCGCCACCGCTGAGAGAGCACACCCGTTCCCCACCGAGTTCTCGTTGCCCGACGGCTTCCGCCCCGAAGGCATCGCCATCGGCGACACGCCCACCGCGTACCTCGGTTCCCTCGCCGACGGCGACCTGTTCCGGCTGAACCTCAGGACCGGCCGGGGCGAGGTGTTCAGCCAAGGGCCCGGCACGCCCTCGGTCGGATTGAAGATCGACGACCGGGGACGGCTGTTCGTGGCCGGCGGAACGGCCGGCGACGCCCGGGTCGTGGACTCCCGGAATGGAGCGATCCTCAAGTCCTACCAATTCGCGGAGTCCGGTGCCTTCGTCAACGACGTGGTGATCACCGACGACGCCGCGTACTTCACCGATTCCAGCAAACCGGTGCTCTACAAGATCGCGTTCGGTCGGCACGGGAAGCTGCCCGACACCTTCTCGACGGTGCCGCTGACCGGCGATTTCGTGCCCACGCCCGGCTTCAACGGCAACGGGATCGCCGAGACCCCGGACCGGAAAGCCCTGCTCGTGGTGCAGAGCAGCACCGGGCAGTTGCACCGGACCGTCGACGGGGTCACGGAGGTCGTCGACCTCGGCGGCGAGGTGCTCACCGCCGGTGACGGCCTGCTGGTGCGCGGACGCACGCTCTACGTCGTGCAGAACGCGCTCGACTCGGTGGCCGTTTTCACCTTGAACAGGGCCGGGACCAGCGGAAAGCTGGTGACGAAGATCACCGATCCACGATTTGACGTACCGACCACGGTGGCCGCGTTCGGCAATCGGCTGTACCTGCCCAACGCGCGGTTCAGCACACCGCCTACCCCGACGACCGCTTATCAGGTGATCGCCGTGCCCAACAGGTGAAACGCGGGGGGTCGATCGCTGCAAAGTTCACATCGGCCCCCTGTTCGGGGCATCACTCGACTGGGTAACCTCACCGTTGCGCCGTGCAAGTGATCGCTGTCTCTTCGTAATGATGATCTTCTAGTGTTACCGTTCCGTGGCCGATCGGGTGAAGAGGAGGCAGCGCTCCTAGTGCTGCGCCGACCAGGCGGACCAAGTTCACGAGGCTGCGGAGCACTGTGAAGCAGAAGAACAAGGCGGAGACCAACCAGAAGACGATCCGCTCTCGGCTCACCGGCGTGGTGGTGGTGCCGAGCGTGGTTCTGCTGGTGATGTGGTTGGCGTTCTCGTCTTACACCGTGTTCGACGGCTTCTACACCCGTGCCGTGGCGGTCAGCGTCAAGAGCGCCTCCATCCCCGCGGTCAACGCGTTCGTCGCCATCCAGCGGGAGCGCCAGCTCGCGATGACGGCCCTGAGCCGGCGCAACCCGGACCTGAGCGCCCTGCACGAGCAGCAGCGCGTGGTCGACGAGACGACCCGCACCATGAGGGCCGCGTTCGACGAGGCTTCCGGCAACGCCCCGGACGAGGTCATCACCAAGATCGCGGAGTTGAACGCGCTGATCGGCGAGCTGCCGCAGCGCCGGGCCGGCGTCGAGTCCGGCAAGACCGAGAAGGCCGCGGTCTACCGCTACTACAACAGCGTGGTCGACGCGGGCACCGCGCTGTTCGGCACGCAGGCCCGGGTCGTCCCGGACGCGGTGGCCTCCCAGGGCGGTCTCAACGCGACGGACCTGTTCCGGGCCGCCGACTGGATGTCCCGCGCCTCGTCCATCGCCTCCGGCGCGCTCACCTCCGGCCGGCCGTCCGCCGAGGACCTGCTGGAGTTCGTGCACCTGGTCGGTTCCTACCGCTCCCAGCTCGCCACCACCACGCCCTACGCCGACGAGCAGGTCCGCCACGACTACCGGGCGCTGGTCGAGTCGGACACCTGGCGCACGCTCTCCGGCCTGGAGAACGAGCTGATCGCCACCCCCGACGCGACCGTCGCGCTGGAGGAGTGGCAGTCCGCCGCCGGACCGGTGTCCGAACGTCTCGTGGACCTCGCCACCGACCAGGCCTCCAGCGCCGCCGACGTCGGCCTGGAACGCGGCAACAACCGGTTCGTCACCGTCCTGATCGGCGCGCTCGTCGCGCTGGTCGTGGTGCTCGGCGGCATCGTGTTCGCGGTCCGCATCTCCAACCGGCTGGTCAACCGGGCGCTGATCACCCGGCTCGCCGCGCTGAAGAAGGACTCGCTGAACCTGGCGCACGAGCGGCTGCCCGACATCGTGAACCGGCTGCGCGAGGGCAAGCACGTGGACGTCGAGGTCGAGGTGCCGCCGCTGGACTACGGCAGCGACGAGATCGGCCAGGTGGCCGACGCGTTCAACGCCGCCCAGTACACCGCCGTCGCCGCCGCGGTGAAGGAGAGCCAGGCGCGCGAGGGCGTGAACCGGGTCTTCCTCGACATCGCGCACCGCAACCAGGGCCTGGTGCACCGCCAGCTCAAGATCCTGGACAAGCTGGAGCGCGAGGAGGAGAACCCCGAGCAGCTCGACGCGCTGTTCCAGCTCGACCACCTGGCGACCCGGGCCCGGCGCAACGCGGAGAACCTGATCATCCTCGCGGGCGAGCAGCCGGGGCGGCAGTGGCGCAAACCGGTGCGGCTGCTGGACGTGCTGCGCGCGGCGGTGGCCGAGACGGAGCAGTACGTCCGGGTCAAGGTGAACCCGGTGCCGGAGACCGCGCTGGTGGGCGCGGCCGTCGCCGACACCATCCACCTGGTGGCCGAGCTGGTGGACAACGCGACCGCGTTCTCCTCGCCGCGCTCCCAGGTCCAGGTGCACGCGAGCGAGGTGCCGCAGGGCGTCGTGGTCGAGATCGAGGACCACGGCCTGGGCATCAACCCCGAAGACCGCGAGCAGCACAACGCGATGCTCGCCGATCCACCCGAGTTCGACGCCATGCGGCTGCGCGGCGAGTCCCGGCTGGGCCTGTTCGTGGTCGCCCGGCTGGCCGCTCGCCGGGGCATCCACGTCGAGCTGCGCGACTCGCCCTACGGTGGCACGCTGGCCCTGGTGCTCATCCCGTCCGCGATCGTGGCGGGGCCCAACTCCGCCGTCGAACCGGCCGAGACCCGGGAGCTGCCGCGCCGCACCTTCCCAGACGACCACGTGATCCCGGAGCAGGGCGACGACTCAGTGCGAGACGCCAGGTTTCCCGATACTTCCCGAGACCTGGAAGGCTTCTGGGCGCAGGCCGAGGCCGCGGCCAACCAGAATTCCCTTCCAGCGGACGACCGACTGATCGACCGGCCGGAGGACCGGCCCGGGGACCGGCCGAACGGCCGGCCCGCGAGCCGGCCGAAGGAGCGCCCGGCCGACCGGGCGGACGACGACGCCGACCTGCCGCAGCACAGCGGCGACCTCCACCTCCCGCAGCGCAAGCGGACGACCGACTGGCCGGCGGACGACCCGGCCGCCGGCGTCGGGGACCGGCCGGAGCTGCCCCGCCGACGCAGACAGCAGAACCTCGCGCCGCAGTTGGTGCGCAACGATTTCCACCCCACGCCCGAACCGCTCGCCGAGGGCGACGTCGAGCAGTCCGCCGAACGGGTCCGGGAGGACCTGTCGGCGTTCCAGCGGGGCACGAAGGACGCCCGCCGCTCCGACGACGCCCTGGAACCCTGACCAGAGCAGCAGTGCCGGACGACTGGAAACCGGAAAGGCAACGGCGATGAACGACATGACCAGCCAGCACAACGAACTCAACTGGTTGTTGGAGGACCTGGTCGGCCGTGTGGTGGGTGCTCGGCACGCGGTGGTGCTGTCCGCGGACGGTCTGCTGCTCGGCCGCTCACCCGGACTGTCCAAGGACGACTCCGACCACCTCTCGGCCATGGCGTCGGCGTTCCAGAGCCTGGCCCGGGGCACCGGCCGGCACTTCGGCGGCGGCGCGGTGCGGCAGACCATCGTCGAGATGGAGCACGCCTACCTCTTCGTCACCGCGGCGGGACACGGCGCGTGCCTCGCCGTCCTGGGCGAAGAGGACTCCGACATGGGCATGATCGCCTATGAGATGAACATGCTCGTGAAGCGGGTCGGCACCTACCTGTCCTCGGCCCCGCGCGGGACCTCGTCCGCCTTGCCCGCAGCGCGCAGGTCGTCGTGATGACCGGCCGCGAGGACTGGTGGTACGACGAGGCGGCGGGCCCGCTGGTCCGCCCGTACGCGATGGTGCGCGGCCGGACCCGCCCGCTGCGGCCGGAGCTGCACCTGGTGACCCAGGTGCGCGCGATGCCGTCGCCGGCCGACCCGGACGCGCTGGCCGTGGAGCACCTGGAGATCATGGAGCTGTGCCGGCGACCGCTGTCGGTGGCGGAGGTCGCGGCGTACCTGGACGTGCCGCTCGTGGTCGTCAAGGTGTTGTTGAGCGACCTCATCCAACGCGGTGACGTCGTGATCAGAGACCCCTCCCGAGTCCCGCACGTGCCGGACCGGAACCTGTTGCAGGCAGTGCTGGATGGTGTCCGTGGAATCTGAGCGACCGGGTGGGGAACTGCTGGTACCCACCCCAGTCAAGATCGTCATCGCCGGGGGCTTCGGCACCGGCAAGACGACGATGGTCAACTCGGTCAGCGAGATCCCGCCGCTGCACACCGAGGAGCTGCTCACCGAGGCCGGTGTGGGCGTGGACGACGTGCTGGGCCTGGAGCAGAAGGAGACCACCACGGTCGCCCTCGACTTCGGGCGCATCACGATCAACCCCGAGGTGGTGCTGTACCTGTTCGGCACCCCCGGCCAGAACCGCTTCTGGTTCATGTGGGACGAGCTGGCCTTCGGCGCGATCGGCGCGGTGATCCTGGTCGACACCCGGCGGCTGGACTCCAGCTTCCCCTCGATCGACTTCTTCGAGCGGCGGGGCATCCCGTTCGTGATCGCGGTGAACTGCTTCGAGGGCGCGCACTCCTACGAGGTCGCCGAGGTGCGCCGCGCGCTGGACGTGGACGAGGCGATCCCGCTCGTGCTGTGCGACGCGCGGGACCGCGAGTCGTCCAAGACGGTCCTGGTGAGCCTGATCCAACACACCATGGACCGCCTCGACGCCATGGCCTGACCACACGTCGCGGTGCTGACCACCCCCCGGCTCACGCGCGGCGGGTGGTCAGCACCGACGTGCGGCGCTGCTTGCGCAGCGCCTCCAGGTAGGCCGCGAAGTCCACCTGGACCGAATCCGCCGTCGACGGGCCGTAGCGCGCCCCGGCGGCTTCGAGGTGGGCGGCGACCTCCCGGCGCATGGCGGCCGGGGAGGGCAGCTCCGCGACGCCCTCCACCAGGTCGGCGATCCACTCCGCCTGCTCCTGCACGAGCCGGGTGATCGCGCCGAAGGGCCGGATGAGCCCGGCGAAGTAGAGATCAGGCCGGGCCAGCGACACCACCCGCTGGAAGAGTGCGGTCCGCCCGCCCGGTTCGAACACCCATTCGGCTGGCAGGAACGGGAATTCGATCCGGTAGCCGGTGCAGTACACGAGGTCGTCCGCCTCCACCGCCGTGCCGTCCACGAAATGTACCGAAGAGTTCACGATACGGCTCACCGCGGGCTTGACAACCAGGCTGCCGTGGTTTATCCGGCTGAGCAGGTCGTCGGAAATCGTCAGCGCCCCGCCGAACACCCGGTGGTCCGGCTCGGCCAGTCCGTAGTCGGTCAGCCGACCGCGCAGGACGCGCAGCAGGGTTTCGATGAGACGGCGTTGTTCGGGGAACTCCAGACGCGCCCACCACGCCGCCGAAGCGATTTCGTCGATGGGTATCCCGAGCATGGTCTTCGGTACCACGTGCACGCCCCGGCGCTGCACCACAATGGTTTTCGCCGCTACTCTCGACAATTCCACCGCGATATCCGCGGCGGAGTTGCCGAAGCCGATCACGACCACCCGCCGGCCCGCGTGGCCGGCCGGTCCGGAGTAGTCGAACGAGTGCAGCCGGCGACCGGGGAACGTCTCATCACCTGGGAACGCGGGCAGCCGGGGCGACCAGTGGTGGCCGGTCGCGACCACGACGTGCCCGAACCTGCGCCGGCGGTGCACGCCGTTGCGGTCACGGGTGGTCACGACCCACGTGGAGTCCGTGCCGCGGGTCAGCGACTCGACCTCCACACCGAGCTCGACGTGGTCGGTCACACCCTTGTGATCCGCGTAACGTTGCAGGTAGGAGGCTACTTGGTCATGCCTGGGGTAACGCGGGTAGTGATCGGGAACGGGGAAGTCGGAGTACCCGGTGATCTTGGCCGAGGTGTTCAGGTGCAGGGACGGGTAGGCCGGACCGGGCTCGGCCGGGTCGGGGTAGCGCCACAGCCCGCCGATGCCGGCGGAGCGCTCCAGCACGGTCACCGGCAAGTCCCGCGCGCGGAGCGTTCCGGCGACCGCGAGGCCCGAGACGCCCGCGCCGATCACGCACGTGTGATCATGAATGGGACGTTCGGCGTATTGACTCACCGGGAATTCAGCCACAAGTGCCGCCACCCTTTCGGCTCAATTCCGTCACGCAGCGTGCCCGGCGTCCGGGTCGTGTGATCTCCGCCAACCGCCCGATCCTCCATTGCGTGCGCCCGGTCCCACCGGGTAAGCCTTGCGCCCGGAGGTGCCTAGTGTCCAGTTCCACCGCTGTGGTCCCGGCCTCACGTCGTGCGGGCCTGTTCGACGCAACGCTTTTGTCATACCGGGATTTCGTATTCGCCAAGTGGTTCGCCACCGGCACCGCACTGGGATTCTCCGACCACCACCGGGCCACTTCCGCGGCTGCCCTCGAAGCCGTGCTCGGGACTTGGGCGGACCGCCCCGTCGGGGCCGCCTGCGATTACCCGTCATTCGTTTCCCGGGACGGCTTCCCGCTCGAATTCTCGGTGAGCTGGCGGGCCGGCGTGCCGGAGGTGCGGGTGCTGTTCGAATCACTCGGAGCGGTGCCCTCGGCGCGGGCCGCGCAGGACGCCGGGCGGGCGCTGACCCGCTCGCTGGCGGGCCGGCCGGGCGTGTCGCTGGCCCGCTACCTCGCGGTCGAGGAGCTGTTCGTGGTGGACGAGCCGCGACCGTTCCGGCCCACCGTGTGGCACTCGCTGGCGTACCGCCCGGGTGAGCGCCCGCGCTACAAGGTCTACCTCAACCCGCAGGCGCACGGCCGTTCGGCCGTGCCCGAGGTGATGGGGGCGGCGATGGGCCGCCTCGGGCTGGCCCCGGCGTGGTCCGCCGTGGCCGCCCGGTACGCCGAGCTCGCCGACGAGGGGCACGAGCTGGAGTTCGTGGCGCTGGACCTGGCGGACACCCCGGACGCGCGGGTGAAGGTCTACTTCCGGCACACCGGGCGGGTCGACCTGGACCGGGTGGCGTCCCTGGCCCGCACCCACGACCCGGTGCTCGCCGGACCGGCCTACCGGGACGTCTACGGCTCGCCCGCCCTGCCGGACAACGAACCCATGACCTGCCTGGCGTTCCGCGCGGGCGCGGCGGGCCCGGAGGAGGCCAACGTCTACCTGCGGCTGCCCAGCGAGGTCGAGTCCGAAGCGGACGCCACCGACCGGGTCGGCGCGGTGCTGCGCCGCTTCGGCGCGGACCACCGCCAGTACCGGGACGTGGTGGCGGCGCTCGCGCCGCGCCCGCTGGGTGCCATGGTCGGGATGCAGGAGCTGCTGAGCGTCCGCACCGCCGCCGGCCGCCCCGACCTGGGGGTGTACTTCAGGTTCGCGGTCTACGACGCCGTGGTGGACGGCGTGCACGCCTGACGGCGGGGGTCTCCGTGCGCTCGCGGAGACCCGTCACGCCCGTCAGCCCGCGTAGTCGTGGAACCCGCGACCGCTCTTCTTGCCCAGCAGACCCGCGTCGACCATGCGCAGCAGCAGCGGCGGCGGCGAGTACAGCGGCTCCTTGAACTCCTCGTACATCGACTCGGCGATGGCCTTGGTGGTGTCCAGGCCGATCAGGTCGGCCAGGCGCAGCGGACCCATCGGGTGCGCGCAGCCCAGCACCATGCCGCTGTCGATGTCCTCGGCGCTGGCGAAGCCGGACTCCAGCATCCGGACCGCGGCCAGCAGGTAGGGGATGAGCAGGGCGTTCACCACGAACCCGGCCCGGTCCTGGGACCGGATGACCTCCTTGCCCAGGACGCCGGTGACGAACGCCTCGGCGCGCGCCCGGGTCTCGTCGCCGGTCAGCAGCGACGGCACCAGCTCGACCAGCCTGAGCACCGGCACGGGGTTGAAGAAGTGCACCCCGATCACCTGCTCCGGCCGGCCGGTCGCCATGCCCAGCTTCATGATCGGGATGGAGGAGGTGTTGGAGGCGAAGATCGCCGCCGGGTCCTCCACCACCGCGTCCAGGGCGCTGAAGACGTCGGTCTTGACCCGCTCGTTCTCCGCGACCGCCTCGACGACCAGGTTCCGGTCGGCGAAGGCGGCGAGGTCGGTGGTGAACCGGACCCGCTCCAGCGCGGCGTCCCGGTCCTCGGCGCTGAGCTTGCCGCTGCGCACGCCCTTGCCCAGCGAGGAGGCGATCCGCCCCCGCGCGGTCTCGGTGGCGTCCAGGTCCACCTCGGCCACCAGCACGTCCAGCCCCGCCCGCGCGCAGACCTCGGCGATGCCGGAGCCCATCAGCCCGGACCCCACCACTCCAACACGTTGAATGTCACTCACGCCCCGATCCTGCCAGGGCCGTCGCCCACGGGCACACCCTCCACCCGGCGGGCCGGGGAACCAGGAGTGCGCCGGTGCCACCACGCCGGTGCCCGAGGTGATCCCGGCGGCGAGTTCGTCCACGAAGAACGTCGCCACCACCGTCTTCGTGCGTGGCCCTCGCCGGCTCCAATGGGTCGACGACGCTGCCTTTGGCAGCGGATCGAGAGCGGCTCGGGTCACCTGACCGTGTCGACCAACAGCGCGCGGAACCCGCCGCTGAAAGGGTGGTGCCACTCATCCGGTGGTGTCAGGATGGCCCCGCCCAATGGCTCGCTGTCATACCTTTGGAGGTACCGCGGATGCTGACCGTCGAGGAGTTGCGCGAGCTGGTGGACCAGGGGGAGATCGACACCGTCCTGATCGCGGTCGTGGACATGCAGGGCCGCCTCCAGGGCAAGCGCTGCGCCGCCCGGCACTTCCTCGACCAGGTGCTGCCCCACGCCGCCGAGGGCTGCGCCTACCTGCTCGCGGTCGACACCGAGATGAACCCGGTCGGCGGGTACGCCATGTCCTCCTGGGACACCGGGTACGGCGACTTCGTGATGAAGCCGGACCTGGCCACGCTGCGCCGCGTGCCGTGGCACGAGGGCACCGCCCTGGTCGTGTGCGACATCGAGTGGGAGGGCGGCGAACCGGTGCCGGTCTCGCCCCGGCAGGTCCTGCGCCGCCAGCTCGACCGGCTCGCCGAACGCGGCCTGCGCGCGTTCGTCGGCACCGAGCTGGAGTTCATCGTCTTCGACAACACCTACGAGGACGCCTGGGACCGGGGCTACCGCGGCCTGACCCCGGCCAACCGGTACAACGTCGACTACTCGCTGCTCGGCACCGCGCGCGTCGAGCCGCTGTTGCGCGCCATCCGCAACCACATGACCGGCGCGGGCCTGGAGGTCGAGTCGGCCAAGGGCGAGTGCAACCCCGGCCAGCACGAGATCGCGTTCCGCTTCACCGAGGCGCTGGCCACCTGCGACAACCACAGCGTCTACAAGACCGGGGCCAAGGAGATCGCCGCCCAGCGGGGCCGGTCGCTGACCTTCATGGCCAAGTACGACGAGCGCGAGGGCAACTCCTGCCACATCCACCTGAGCCTGCGCTCGGCCGACGGCGAGCCGGTGTTCGCCGAGGGGCGCGGGATGTCGGCGCTGATGACCTCCTTCCTCGCCGGCCAGCTCGCCGCGCTGCGCGAGCTCACCTACTTCCTCGCGCCCAACGTCAACTCCTACAAGCGGTTCGTCGAGGGCAGCTTCGCGCCGACCGCCGTGGCGTGGGGCCGGGACAACCGGACGTGCGCGCTGCGCGTGGTCGGGCACGGCCCGTCGCTGCGGTTCGAGAACCGGGTGCCCGGCGGCGACGTGAACCCGTACCTGGCGGTCGCCGCGCTGATCGCCGCCGGGCTGCACGGCGTGGACAACGGGCTGACCCTGGAGGAGGAATTCGTCGGCAACGCCTACGGCTCCGACCGCGAGACCGTGCCGACGACCCTGCGCGACGCGGCCGGCCTGCTGGCGGGCAGCGCGATCGCGCGGGACGCGTTCGGCCAGGACGTGGTGGACCACTACCTCAACGCGGCCCGGGTGGAGCTGGCCGCGTACGACTCGACGGTGACCGACTGGGAGCGAATCCGTGGCTTCGAACGGCTCTAGACCGCTGATCGGCGTCAGCACCTACCTCGAACGCGCCCGGTTCGGCGTGTGGGACGTGGAGGCGGCGGTGCTGCACCGCGACTACCTCGACTCGGTGGTGCGCGCCGGCGGCAACCCGGTGCTGCTGCCGCCCGTCGGCACGTGGGACGCCGCCGGCATCGGCTTCCTGGACGGCCTGGTGCTCTCCGGCGGCGCGGACGTCGACCCCGCCCGGTACGGCCGGGAGCGCGACCCCCGGACCGGGCCACCCCGCCCCGACCGCGACGCCGCCGAGCTGGCCCTGGCCCGCGCCGCGCTCCAGCTCGACCTGCCGGTGCTCGGCGTGTGCCGGGGCGCGCAGGTGCTCAACACCGCCCTGGGCGGCACGCTGCACCAGCACGTCGAGGGCCACAACCCCGCGCCGGCGGTGTTCGAGCACACCGGCATCGCGGTCGCGCCCGGCAGCCGGCTGGCCCGCATCGTCGGCCCGGCCACCACCGTGCACTGCCACCACCACCAGTCGCTGGACGTGCTCGGCGACGGCGTGGTGGCCGTCGCGAGCGCCCCGGACGGCACGGTGGAGGCCGTGGAGCTGCCGGGTGCGCGGTTCGTGCTCGGCGTCCAGTCGCACCCGGAAGCCGACCGCGAGGACGACCGCCTGTTCGCCGCGCTGATCGACGCCACGAGGAAGGGGAACGCCCGGTGACCACGTTCGACGTGATCGACCCGGCCACCGGGGAGCTGATCCGCCCGGTCGGGTTGGCGTCGGTGGAGGAGACCGACGCCGCGATCGCCCGCGCCCACGCGGCCTTCCCGGCGTGGCGGGCCGTCGCGCCCGCCGACCGCGCCCGGCTGCTGCGCCGGTTCGCCGACGCGGTGGACGGCGCGCGGGAGGAGCTCGCCCGGCTGGAGGTGCGCAACGCCGGTCACACCATCGGCAACGCGCGGTGGGAGGCGGACAACGTCCGCGACGTCCTGCACTACTACGCCGCCGCGCCGGAACGCCTGTGCGGCAGGCAGATCCCGGTGGCCGGCGGGCTGGACGTGACCTTCCAGGAACCACTGGGCGTGGTCGGGGTGATCGTGCCGTGGAACTTCCCGATGCCGATCGCGGTCTGGGGCTTCGCGCCCGCGCTGGCGGCGGGCAACACCGTGGTGCTCAAACCCGCCGAGCTGACGCCGCTGACCGCGTTGCGGCTGGCGGAACTGGCGCGCGAGGCGGGCCTCCCGCCGGACGTGTTCCAGGTGCTGCCCGGTGCCGGACCCGTGGTGGGGCAGCGCTTCGTCACCCACCCGGCCGTGCGCAAGGTCGTGTTCACCGGGTCGTCGCGGGTGGGCAAGCAGGTCCTGGCCGGCTGTGCGGACCAGGTGAAGCGGGTGACGCTGGAGCTGGGCGGCAAATCGGCCAACATCGTGTTCGCGGACGCCGACCTGGAGCGGGCCGCGGCCACCGCCCCGTCCGGCGTGTTCGACAACGCGGGCCAGGACTGCTGCGCGCGGTCCCGGATTCTGGTGCAGGACTCGGTCTACGACCGGTTCATGGAGCTGCTCGAACCCGCCGTGCGGGGTGTCGTGGTCGGCCCGCCGGGTGACGAGGAGACCGAGATGGGACCGCTGATCTCCGCCGCGCACCGGGCGAAGGTGGCGTCCTACGTGCCCGACGACGCGCCCGTCGCGTTCCGGGGCTCGGCACCGGAGGGACCCGGTTTCTGGTTCCCCCCCACGGTTCTCGCGCCCGTCTCGCCCGACGACCCGGCCGCCCGGGACGAGATCTTCGGCCCCGTCGTGGTGGTCCTGCCGTTCACCGACGAGGACGGGGCGGTGCGGCTGGCCAACGACAGCGACTACGGGCTGTCCGGCTCGATCTGGACCCGGGACGTCGGGCGGGCGCTGCGCGTCTCGCGGGCCGTGGAGGCCGGGAACCTGTCGGTCAACTCGCACTCCTCGGTGCGCTACTCGACGCCCTTCGGCGGTGTCAAGCACTCCGGTCTCGGGCGCGAGCTCGGGCCCGACGCGCTCGCCTCGTTCACCGAGACCAAGAACGTCTTCATCGCCCACTGATCCGCACGCGAACCACCCGAGTTGGGAGAGACATGGCACAGCGACTGGAAGGCCGGGTCGCCGTCGTGACCGGCGGCGGCAGCGGCATCGGCCGCGCCACGGTGCGCCGGCTGGCGAGCGAGGGCGCGCGCGTGGTGGTCGCGGACGTCGACGCCGGCACCGGCCGGGCCGCCGCCGACGAGGTCGACGGGCTGTTCGTCGAGGTCGACGTGACCGACGAGGAGCAGGTCTCGGCGCTCTACCGGACCACCGCCGACACCTGGGGCTCGGTCGACATCGCGTTCAACAACGCGGGCATCTCGCCGCCGGAGGACGACTCGATCCTGACCACCGGCATCGAGGCGTGGGAGCGGGTGCAGAAGGTCAACCTGACCTCGGTGTACCTGTGCTGCAAGTACGCCATCCCGCACATGCTGGAGCGGGGCGCGGGATCGGTGATCAACACGGCGTCGTTCGTGGCCACCATGGGCGCGGCGACGTCGCAGATCTCCTACACCGCCTCCAAGGGCGGTGTGCTGGCGATGAGCCGGGAGCTCGGCGTGCAGTTCGCCCGGCAGGGCGTGCGGGTCAACGCGCTCTCGCCCGGACCGGTCAACACCCCGTTGCTGCGCGAGTTGTTCGCCAAGGACCCGGAGCGGGCCGCGCGGCGGCTGGTGCACGTGCCGCTCGGGCGGTTCGCCGAGCCCGAGGAGATCGCCGCCGCCGTCGCGTTCCTGGCCAGTGACGACTCGTCGTTCATCACCGCGTCGAACTTCCTGGTGGACGGCGGTATCGCGGGTGCCTACGTGACACCCCTGTGAACGAGCCGGTGGCGATGCCCCTGCCGGCCGCGCTGTTCCGCCCCGTGCGGGCGGGCAACGCGTTCGAGGAGACCGTGGAACGGCTCGTGCAGGCCGTCCGGCTCGGCGTCGTGCCGCCGGGGGAGCGGCTGCCCGCCGAGCGGGAGCTGGCGACCCGGCTCGGCGTGAGCCGGGTGACGCTGCGCGAGGCGATCAGGTCGTTGCGGGACGCCGGGTACGTGGAGTCGCGGCGCGGTCGCTACGGCGGCACGTTCGTCAACGCGTCGCTGCCCGTCGCCCGACCGGGACGTCCCGTGGAGGCTGCCGGGCTGCTGGACGCGCTGACGTTGCGGGCGGTGCTGGAGACCGGTGCCGCCGAGTGCGCGGCCGGGCGCGCGCTGGGGCCGGCGGAGCGGCGCAACCTGCGGGCGCGGCTCGCGGAGTGCTCGGCCGCGTCGCTGGAGGACTACCGGCGCAAGGACTCCCGGCTGCACCTGGCGATCGCCGAGGCGACCGGGTCGGCGTCGCTGACCGCCGCCCTCGCCGACGTCCGGATGCGGGTCAACGAGCTGCTGGACCGGATTCCGCTGCTGCCGCCGAACCTGGCGCACTCCAACGACCAGCACGAGCTGGTCGTGGGCCGAATCCTGGACGGCGACCCCGACGGGGCCCGGCGTGCGGTGTCCGAACACCTCGCGGGTACCGCGGCCCTGCTCCGCGGATTTCTTTCCTGAACTCCGAAAGCGGTGTCGCCCCGGTCGGGCGACACCGCTTTCGGGTGGGCTCACGGGGAGGGCGGCGCGTTCTTGCCGTAGCCGAACTGCGAAACCAGGTTGCCGTTCGTGTCCCGCAATTTCGCGGTGTCACCCTGGTCGTTCCAGATCGGCCGGCCGCTGCCGTAGTTGAATCCGCCGGATTCCGGGTGGACCTCGTTGGTGTAGATCCTGATCCGCTGCCCCGGCTGGAGCACGGTGCCGGCCGGGAAGGTGAAGTCCTGGCCCGCGTCGTCCGCGCCGAGCACCCACTGGGAGATGTCCGCCGGAACCGTGCCGCGGTTGACGACCTCGACGTACTCGTCGGCCTGGGTGCGCTTCACCTGGCCCTTGTTGCGCACGGTGGTGATGACCACGTCCGGGCGGCCGACGCGGTTGAACAGGGCGACCACGTCCGCGCTGTTCGCGCTGTTCTCGGCGCTGATGAACTTGCGGACGACCTGGCCGTTCTGCTTGAAACCGCTGATCACGACCGCGTACTGCTCGCCGTCGACGGTCACCGACTCGGGCGAGACGAACGTGGGCAGGTCGACCTCGTCCTCCGGGTTCGGGCCCACGTTCGGCGTCTCGTTGTGCCGGAACGTGAAGCTGAAGTCGCTTTCCGTGCCGTCCTCGAAGACCACCTTGACGGTCAGGTCGACCGTGAACTGCGCCACCGGCATGGCCTGGATCGGGAAGTTCTCGTGGGTGAACGTGCCGAGGGTGAACTCGGTGCCGTCCAATTTCAGGTCCGTGGAGCCGCCGGCGAAGACGTACCCGCTCTTGCCCGAGCCGGCCGGCACGCCCCACTTGACGTGCGGAGTGCCCAGACCCTCCAGGTCGGGCGGGTTCGTGCTGATGGTCGGCCAACTGCCGGAAGTGGTCGCGGTGCTCATGAGGTGATCATGCTCCGCACCGCGTCCGGCGTTAAGCCGCTGTGCGGGGGAAGTGCTATTCGGCGGGTATTCCGTCCGTGGACTTTCGTTCACACTTGCCGGGTCCGTTCGAGTGCGCCGAATTCCCGAACAGACCATTCCCCGCCGAATTGCGCCTCCGGTCGCGACCGTTGGCGGACGCCCGTTGGGCCGAGTGGATCACCGCGACCCGCCGGGCGTCCGGCGGGTCAGCGGGGGAGGTCGCGGAACTCCCGGCCGGGGTGGCGGTCGGAGTCGCGCCCCGGGCCGCGACCCGGGTGGCGGTCGTCCATCCGGGACAGCCCCGGCCGGTCGCCCCGCCCGTGCCCGCCCCGGTCGAACAGCGCGACCAGGCCGCCGCCGAGCACGAGCCCGATCAGGCCCACGGCGACGAGCTGGGTGGCCCTGTGCCGGGCGAACCGGCCGAACCCGCCCCGGGTGGTCGGCGGGACGTGCGGCGGGGGGATGTGCTGCTGCCCCGCAGCGGCCTGGGGCGCTTCGGCTCGGGGCGCTTCGCTCTGGGGTGTGTCGCTCCGGGGAGCCTCGACCGGTGGTGTTTCGGCCTGGGGCGCTGGATGTTGCCGGGCGGTGGGCTGGGTGCCTTCGGGCTGGTCGGCCATGGGGTGCTCCGGTCGTCGGGGGGTGCGCCCCCAGGGTGCGCCGCCGACCTGAGCGCACCCTGATCGCTGGCTGTGAATGAGCTGTTCATCTCCGCGAACCCGGCCGGTGGCGGCTGGTCGTGGCCGTCCGGAACCGGGCGGGGTGGGCGGTTCGGTGGGTGAGGGGGAGGTCGCGGGCCGTGGTCGGGGGGTGGTTCGGGCGGGCGGTGGGACGTGTCGGCCGATATCCGTTCGGTGAGCACCGATAACATCTGCACCGAAGGTCCGCCTACCGGAGGAGTCATCGTGTCCCAGCCACGTCCCGCAGCCGCTCTCGCCCCACCTCGCGTGGTGGTGCCGGCGGGGACCACCGCGGGCACGGCGGTCCGGGAGGCGGGACTGCCCGGCAAGGGGCCGGACGCCGTCGTGGTCGTCCGCGACGCCGAGGGCCACCTGCGCGACCTGTCCTGGGCTCCCCGCGTCGACGTCGAGGTCGAGGCGGTCGCCGCCGACACGCCCGACGGGCGCGCCGTCATCCGGCACTCCGCCGCCCACGTGCTCGCGCAGGCCGTCCAGCAGCAGTTCCCGGACGCCAAGCTGGGCATCGGCCCGCCGGTCAAGGACGGGTTCTACTACGACTTCCAGGTCGACAAGCCGTTCACGCCCGAGGACCTCCAGGCGCTGGAAAAGCGCATGAAGCAGATCATCAAGGGCGCGCAGCGGTTCGACCGGCGCGTGGTCGAGTCCGTGGACGCCGCCAAGGACGAGCTCGCGGCCGAGCCGTTCAAGCTCGAACTGGTCGACCTCAAGTCCGATGTCGACACCACCGAGGTGATGGAGGTCGGCGGCGGCGAGCTGACAATCTACGACAACCTCGACCCGCGCTCCGGCGACCGGGTCTGGGGCGACCTGTGCCGCGGCCCGCACGTGCCGACGACCAAGCACATCCCGGCGTTCAAGCTGACCCGCGTGGCCGCCGCCTACTGGCGCGGCAACGAGAACAACCCCCAGCTCCAGCGCATCTACGGCACGGCCTGGGAGTCCCAGGAGGCGCTCGACGCCTACCTGGAGCTGCTCGCCGAGGCCGAGCGCCGCGACCACCGCAAGCTGGGCGTCGAGCTCGACCTGTTCAGCTTCCCGGACGAGCTCGGCTCCGGCCTGGCGGTGTTCCACCCCAAGGGCGGCATCGTCCGCCGCGAGCTGGAGAACTACTCGCGCCACCGGCACGAGGAGTCCGACTACGAGTTCGTCTACACCCCGCACATCAGCAAGGGCGGCCTGTTCCACACCTCCGGCCACCTGCCGCACTACGCCGACACGATGTTCCCGCCCATCCAGTTCGAGGGCGAGGACTACTACCTCAAGGCCATGAACTGCCCGATGCACAACCTGGTCTTCAGGTCGCGCGGGCGGTCCTACCGCGAGCTGCCGTTGCGGCTGTTCGAGTTCGGCACGGTCTACCGGTACGAGAAGTCCGGCGTGGTGCACGGCCTGACCCGCGTGCGCGGCCTGACCATGGACGACTCGCACATCTACTGCACCAAGGAGCAGATGCCCGGCGAGCTCCGGTCGCTGCTCAAGTTCGTGCTCGACCTGCTCGCCGACTACGGCCTGAGCGACTTCTACCTGGAGCTGTCCACCCGGGACGACTCGCCCAAGTTCATCGGCGAGCCGGAGGAGTGGGAGGAGGCCACCGAGACGTTGCGGCAGGCCGCCGTCGACTCCGGGCTCGAACTGGTGCCCGACCCGGGCGGCGCGGCCTACTACGGGCCGAAGATCTCGGTGCAGGCCAAGGACGCCATCGGCCGGTCCTGGCAGATGTCGACCATCCAGCTCGACTTCAACATGCCCAAGCGGTTCGAGCTGGAGTACACCGCGCCCGACGGTTCCCGGCAGCGGCCCATCATGATCCACCGGGCACTGTTCGGCTCCATCGAGCGGTTCTTCGGCGTGCTCACCGAGCACTACGCGGGCGCGTTCCCGGCGTGGCTGGCCCCGGTGCAGGTGGTCGGCATCCCGATCGCCGACGAGCACGTCGAGCACCTGGAGCAGGTGGCGGCGGCGCTGCGCGAGCACGAGATCAGGGTCGAGGTCGACGCCTCCGACGACCGGATGCAGAAGAAGATCCGCAACCACACCACGCAGAAGGTGCCGTTCATGCTGCTCGCGGGCGGCAAGGACGTCGAGTCGGGCGCGGTGTCGTTCCGGTTCCGCGACGGGACCCAGGTCAACGGCGTGCCGGTGGCCAAGGCCGTCGAGACGATCCTCGGCTGGGTGAACCGCCGCGAGAACGCCTCGCCCACGGCGGACCTCGTCCAGTGACGCCGGGGTACGAGGAGCAGGACGGGGTCGGGGTCCGCGACGGCTTGCAGCGGTTGTGGACCCCGCACCGCCTCTCGTACGTGCGCGGCGAGGGCAAGGCGGACGGCGACGAGCCCGCGGGCTGCCCGTTCTGCCGGGTGATCGAGCTCGACGACCCGGACGGCCTGGTCCTGGCCCGGGGTGAGCGGGTGTTCGCGGTGCTCAACCTGTACCCGTACAACCCCGGTCACCTGATGGTGCTGCCCTACCGGCACGTGCCGGACTACACCGACCTCGACGCCGCCGAGACGGTGGAGTTCGCCGAGTTCACCCAGCGCGCGATGCGGGTGGTCCGCGCGGTCGCCCAACCCCACGGCTTCAACATCGGCATGAACCAGGGCGTCGTCGGGGGCGCGGGCATCGCCGCCCACCTGCACCAGCACGTGGTGCCGAGGTGGGGCGGCGACGCCAACTTCATGCCCGTCATCGGCCACACCAAGGTCATCCCGCAGTTGTTGGGGGAGACCCGGCAGTTGCTGGCCGGTGCCTGGGACGCGCACTAGCCGACCCGGCGTCGTCCCCGGCGAACATCCCCGACCTCAGACACCCCCGGCCCCAGGCACCCCCGGGTCTGAATACCCCCGCGTCTGAACACCGCTGAGTCTGGACACCGCCCGCCGCGAACACCCGCCGCGACCACCGCTGCCGGGCGACACCGCCGCCGCGTACGTCGCCGGCGCGGTCGCTGTCGGGCTGCCCTCGGTGATCAATCCACGGTCGATCCGTGATCAATCCGCGTGGTCGCGCTCCGTCGCCGAATCCGCGTTCCGCGATCCGCGCGTTCCCCGTCCGGCGCTCGATTCGGGGGTGGCGGTGCGGTCGCAAGAGGACGCGGACGGGTTCCGAGCGGCCCGAATTGGTGGAAAGGCGGTTTTGCAAGAGCAGATGCACGTGCAATTGCACGTGCAACCCGAATACGCACCGTGAGCGTGCGGTAGATCACCATGGAGTGATGGGTCAACGCCCGGTATTCCCTGTGTGGCCGATCGTCACGAGGACCGCTCCTCAGTAAGTTGCGTTTCATGACCGCACCTGAGCGTTCGCGGCTGGCCCGAGAACGGCTCTCGCGCGAGTTACGAAGGCTGCGCACGGAAGCCAAGATGACCGGCACGGCTACCGCGCGGGCCACCGGGATGAGCCAGTCGAAGTTGTCGAAGATCGAGAACGGGATGCTCCTCCCGTCCGTGACCGACGTGGAGCGCCTGGTCGTCGAGTTGTCGGCGAGCCGGGAGACCAGGGTCGAGCTGGTGGAGCTGGCCCGCCAGTTGCACGCCGAGGCGGAAACCCGCCGCGTGGTGCTGCACCGGGGCGCGCACCGCCACCAGCAGACCGTGGCCCGGATAGAGGCGCGGGCGACCACGAGTCGTTTCTTCCAGAACGCCGGCGTTCCGGCTTTGTTGCAGAGCGAGAACTACCTCCGGGTGGTTCTGAACGCGACTCCGGCGCACGAGCAGGACACCGCCATCGCCACGCTGCGCAGCCGTCGGGCCAGGATGGACGACCTCGGCAAGAGGTTCGTGTTCCTGCTGGCCGAGGGGGCGTTGCGGTGGCGGCTGGGCTCGGCGGACCTGATGTGCGAGCAGATCGACCACCTCGTGCAGACCATGCACCGGCCGAACGTCCAGTTGGGCGTGGTGCCCTGGACGGCGGACGCGAACCTGGTGGCGTTGCACGGTTTCCAGGTCTACGACGAGCGGGTGGTGACCCTGAGCGTGCTGACCGGCAACGCCACGATCACCGACCCGCACGACGTGCGCGAGTACCTGACCCTGTTCGGGCGGCTGGAGCGGTTGGCGATGCGCGGTGAGCAGCTTGAGGACCTGTTGGAGGGGATCTCCAGGGACCACCGCAAGCTCGGCTGAGCTGGGCCGTTAGGCTGCCCGGGACCCAGTCGTCCCCCGCCGGTAGGTGCAGTCGCCGCCTTATGTTGAACATCTTCGCCCGCGCGTCGGTCTCACGCGTCACCGATCCGATCGGGGCGTGGCTGCTGCGACGCGGCCTCACCCCGAACACCGTCACGGTGCTGGGCACCGTCTGCTCCGTCGCGGCGTCGCTGTGGTTCATCCCGCGCGGGCAGTTGTTCACCGGGGCCGCCGTGGTCACCGCGTTCCTGCTGTTCGACCTGATCGACGGCGCGATGGCCCGCGCGCAGGGCGGCGGCACCGCGTACGGCGCGGTGCTCGACGCCAGTTGCGACCGGATCGCCGACGGCGCGCTGTTCGCCGCCGTCGCCTGGTGGTGCTTCGGCGCGGGGGAGCACGGGCTCGCCGCGGCGACCCTGGTGTCGCTGGTCGGCGCGCAGGTCACCTCGTACGTGAAGGCGCGGGCGGAAGCGTCCGGGCTGACGGCGGACGTCGGCCTCGCCGAGCGGGCGGACCGGTTCGTCGTCGTGCTGATCGGCGTCGGGCTGCACGGCCTCGGCGTGCCCTACGTCCTGCCGGTGGCGCTGTACCTGCTCGCCGCGCTGATCGTCATCACCGTGGCGCAGCGCCTGCTGGCCGTGCGGCAAGCCGCGAAGGAGTCGGCCACGTGAAGGAACGCCTGACCGACCTGGGCTTCGCCGCGGGCTGGCGGCTGGTCCGCCTGCTGCCGGAGAAGTGGGCGGTCGCGCTGTTCGAGCGGGCCGCCGACTGGGCGTCCGGTCGCGGCGGCGACGGCATCCGGCAGTTGCACGCCAACCTGCGCCGGGTCGTGCCGCGCGCCGGCGCGGCCGAGATGGACGAACTGGTGCGGCTGTCGGTCCGGTCCTACGCGCGGTACTGGCGGGAGGCGTTCCGGCTGCCGTCGATGGACCTCCAGGCCCTCTACCTCGAATCCGACCGGACCATGACCGGCGTGGAGAACCTCGACGCGGCGCTCGCGGCGGGCAACGGCGCGATCGTGGCGCTGCCGCACTGCGGCAACTGGGACGTCGCGGGCGTGTGGCTGGTCCGGCACGCCGGCGGGTTCACCACCGTCGCCGAGCGGCTCAAGCCCGAATCGCTGTACCGCCGGTTCATCGCGTTCCGCGAGAGCCTGGGCTTCGAGGTGCTGCCGCTGACCGGCGGCGACCGCAACCCGGCGGTCGTGCTCGCCGAGCGGCTGCGCGCCAACGGCGTGGTCTGCCTGCTCGCCGACCGCGACCTGACCGCCGGCGGCGTGCCGGTGACGTTCTTCGGCGAGCAGACCATGATGCCCGCCGGACCCGCGCACCTGGCCGCCACGACCGGCGCGGCGCTGCTCCCGGCCACCCTGTGGTTCACCGAGGAGGGGTGGGTGTTCCGCATCCACCCGCCGCTGCGCGTCACCGGCCTCAAGGGCGTGGCACCGGCGACCCAGCAGTTGGCCGACGTGTTCGCCGCCGACATCGCGGCCCACCCCACGGACTGGCACATGCTCCAGAAGCTGTGGCTCGCCGACCTGCCGGAGAGCAGGCAGAAGGCGTTGCGCCGGGTGCTGTCCCGCAGGGAGGACGTCGGGTGAGGGTCGGCATCGTCTGCCCGTACTCCTTCGAGGTGCCCGGAGGAGTGCAGGCGCACGTGGTCGACCTGGCGCGCGCGCTGCGCTCGCTCGGGCACGAGGTGGAGGTGCTCGGCCCGGCCGACGACGACACGCCGGTGCCGGAGTTCGTCACCTCCGCCGGGCGCGCGGTGGGCATCCCGTACAACGGGTCGGTGGCCCGGCTGTCGTTCGGCCCGGTGTCGTTCTCCCGCGTCCGGCGGTGGATCGCCGAGCACGACTTCGACGTCCTGCACCTGCACGAGCCGACCGCGCCGTCGCTGTCCATGCTGGCGCTGATGGTGGCCGACGGGCCGATCGTGGCGACGTTCCACACGTCCACGCCGCGTTCCAAGATGCTCTCCGCGTTCCAGGTGGTGCTCCAGCCGTTCCTGGAGAAGATCACCGCCCGGATCGCGGTGTCCGCGCTGGCCCGGCGGGTGCAGGTGGAGCACCTGGGCGGCGACGCGGTGGAGATCCCCAACGGGGTGGACGTCGGCTTCTTCGCCGACGCCGACCCGCTGGAGGGCTACCCGCGACCCGGCGGCACGATCGGGTTCGTCGGCCGGTTCACCGAGCCGCGCAAGGGGATGCCGGTGCTGCTGGAGGCGTTCCGGGAGCTGCCCGGGGACGTGCGGCTGCTGATCGTCGGCCGGGGTGACGAGAGCGAGCTGCGCAAGGCCGCCGGACCCGCCCTGGCCTCCCGGATGGACTTCCTGGGCATGGTGGACGACGAGACCAAGGCCCGCGCGCTGCGCAGCGTGGACGTGTACTGCGCGCCGAACACCGGCGGCGAGAGCTTCGGCATCATCCTCACCGAGGCGATGTCGGCCGGCACCCCCGTGGTGGCCGCCGACCTGGACGCGTTCCGGCGGGTGCTGGACGACGGCGAGGCCGGCGTGCTGACGCCGGTCGGGGACTCGGCGGCGCTGGCCCGCGCGCTGCGCGACCTGCTCGGCGACCAGGCCCGGCGCGCGGAGTACGTGGACGCGGCCCGCCGGCGGGTGATGACCTACGACTGGTCGGTGGTGGCCGGGCAGGTGCTGCGGGTCTACGAGAGCGCGATGGCGGCGGACCCGCGACAGGTGGGGGAGGCGTGACCAGCTCCGGCATGGCGTTGACGTTCCTGGTGCTGCTCGGCCTGATCGTGCTGGTGGGTCCGGGAGTCCTGGGCACCGCGAACCGGCTGGACCGGCTGCACGTGCGCACCGACGCCGCGTGGGCCGCGTTGGACGCCGCCCTGGCGCGGCGGGCCGTGGTGACCCGCGCGGTGGCGGTGCTGTGCGACGCGCCGGAGCTGCGCGACGCGGCGGACCGGGCCGAGCGGGCGACGCGGCCCGACCGCGAGGCGGCCGAGAACGAGCTCAGCGGTGTGCTGGAAGACCTGGACCGGTCGGCGCTGGCCCCGGAGCTCGCGGCCGAGCTGTCCGACGCCGAGCAGCGGGTGGTGCTGGCGCGGCGGGTGCACAACGACGCCGTGCGGGACACGTTGGCGCTGCGGCGCTGGCGGCTGGTGCGCTGGCTGCGCCTGGCGGGCACCGCGCCGACGCCGGCGTACTTCGAGATCGCCGAACCGCTGGAGGACCTGCCGACCCGGCGGGTGTCCGCGCGGGTCGTGCTCGCCGACCCGGCCGGCCGGGTGCTGCTGTTCGAGGGCTTCGACCCGGCGCGGCCCGACGAGCTGTTCTGGTTCACCGTGGGCGGCGGTGTCGAGCACGCCGAAGACCTGCGGGCGGCGGCGCTGCGCGAGGCGTTCGAGGAGACCGGGCTGGAGCTCGCGCCGGACGACCTGGTCGGCCCGGTGTGGAAGCGGCGGGCGGTGTTCAGCTTCGACGGGCTCAGCTACGCGGCCGAGGAGTGGTTCTTCGTGTGCCGCCGGGACGCGGCGGACGTCGACACGTCCCGGTTCAACGAGGTGGAGCGGCACACCATTCGCGGCCATCGGTGGTGGTCGGTGGAGGAACTGCGCGCCACCGACGACACCGTCTACCCCGTGCAACTGGCCGAGATCCTGCCCGAAGCGCTGGCCGGCTGGGACGGCGTGACCCGCTCGGTGCGCTGAGCCGGCGGCGTGGTCCTCGGGGGACGGCGAGTGGTGGGGCGGCCCGGAACGACGACCGCCGCCGGCTTCGAGGACGGTCTCAGAGGATGAAGGTGGCGATCATCTGGCCGAGCAGGCGGACGTCGGCGTGGCCTCGGAACTCCAGGCGGACCTGGCCCAGGCCGGAGAACCAGAGGTCGAGCTCGGCGTCCATGTCGAAGGTGCCCGCCGTCTCGATGGAGAACGCCTGCACCCGGCTGTAGGGCAGCGACGTGAAGTCCTTCTTGCGGCCCGTCATGCCCTGGACGTTGACCGCGATCACCCGCTTGTTGGTGAACACCACGAAGTCGCGCACGGTCTTGAAGCACGACACGATCTGCTCGCCCTGGATCATGATCGGCGACACCTGCGGCGCGATGTCCTCAGGCCGGCACGGCGCGAGCTTGAACACGGACGCTTTCTCGAAGTCGATCACGCTCTCGACGGTAGCACCGGATCGGCGGCCGGTGGAGGCTCGCGCGGTCGAGCCCGCGGACTGCCGCAGCCGGTCGGCACCACGACCGGACGGCGGAACGCCCGCGCCGCACCGGTCCGCCCACCGGGTGCCGATCGCGTCGATCAGGCGGCGGGGATACCGGGTGGATCGACCAGGCCGATCGGGGTGCCGATCGCGTCGACCAGGCGGGCCGGGAGTGCCGGTCGCGTCGGCCAGGTCGGCGAGGCTCGCGCCACGCGGTCACCGCACCGCCGCACCGCCGCACCGCGAACTCCGGCGCGTGGATCACCGCCGGTCGCGCCCGGCCGGGAAGACCCGGCCGAGTGCGTCCCCCTCTGCGTCGTTCCCTCTGCGTTGTTCCCCTTCGGGCGCGTCCCCCTTCGGGCGTGTTTCCCCTGTCGTCGCCTAGGCCCAGCCGGTCGGGTTCGTCGCGGTCTCCCGGGAGATGCCCGAGCCGGTGCCGGGGAACCCGCCGAACAGGTCCGCGTGCAGGTGCGCGAAGAAGTAGCACAGCGCCTCGCACTCGGCGTCCGGCACGGCGAGCCGGGGATTCCGCGACACGGCCTCGTAGAACTCCCGCCCGAGCGCGACGATGAACCCGCGCGCGTACAGGAACCCGTCGTCGGAGCCGTCGGTCACCTCGTGCACGTCACGCCGGTCGATGTCGTGCAGCTTGCGCTCCACCACCCGGTCCAGCGCCGTCAGCTCCTCCGAGGACAGGCCCTCGGTGGCCTGGCGCAGCGCGGTCAGCACGCGGACCAGGTACTCCTCCACCTCGGCCGCCGCGTCGAAGGCGTCCTCCTCGGGATCGCGCTTGGCCAGCGCCGCGCGCGCCCCGTTCGCCTCGGGGCCCACTCCGGCCCAGGCGTCTTCCAGCAGTGCCCAGAACCGGGCTTCGTCGGTCTCGAATGTCACGGTCGGAAGCGTAGCGGGACGGTACGACAATCCACCCCGCGCACGCCTCCGACCTGCGTCGATCACACTCGCGGCAGCACCTCGTCCCCGTACGCGGCAAGGGTTTCGCCCCGGGCGTCGTGCATCAGGTAGAGGGCGAAGTTGGACACGCCGAGCTCCCGCAGCTCGTGCAGCCGCTCCACGTGCGCCGCCGCCGGGCCGAGCAGGCAGAACCGGTCCACGATGGAGTCCGGCACGAAGTCGGCCGAGCGGTGGCCCGCCCGGCCGTGGTGGGCGTAGTCGTAGCCCTCCCGGTCCTTGACGTAGTCGGTCAGCGCCCGGGGCACCGCGCCCGAGTCGCCGTACCGGGCCACCAGGTCCGCGACGTGGTTGCCGACCATGCCGCCGAACCACCGCAACTGGTCCCGCTGGTGCGCCAGGTCCTCCCCGACGTACGCGGGCGCGGCCACGCACATCGTGATCGCCGCCGGGTCCCGCCCGGCCGCGAGCGCCGCCTCCCGGACCGTCCCGATGGTCCAGCGCGCGATGTCCGGGTCGGCGGTCTGGAGGATGAAGCCGTCCGCCTGCTCGCCGACCAGTTTCAGCGCGCGCGGGCCGTAGGCGGCCATCCACACCTCCAGCTTCCCGTCGCGCACCCACGGGATGCGCACCGGCGTGCCGTGGTGGACCACCTCCCGCCCCTCGGCCAGCCCCTTCACCACGGCCATCGCCGCGCCGAGCGTGGCCAGCGTCGCGGGCGGCTGCCCGATCACCCGCCGCGCCGAGTCGCCACGGCCGATGCCGCACACCGTGCGGTTGCCGAACATGTCGTTCAGCGTGGCGAACAGCGACGCCATCACGGACCAGTCGCGGGTGCTCGGGTTGGTCACCATCGGACCCACGACCAGGCGCTCCGTGGCGGCCAGCACCTGCGAGTAGATGACGAACGGCTCCTGCCACAGCACCGTCGAGTCGAACGTCCAGCCGTAGCGGAAACCCCTGTCCTCGGCGGCTTTCAGCCCCGCCACGACGTCCCGCGCGGGCGGGTCGGTCTGCAACACCACACCGAAGTCCACAGCGGACCCCCTAGACCAGGTACTGGTTGAGCTCGCGGGGCAGGAAGCGGCCGTGCCCGACCGCGCCGCGGAAGCCGGAGCCGTCCACCACGACCCGGCCGCGCGACAGCACGGTGTCCACCCGGCCGGTGAGCTCCATGCCCTCGTACGCCGAGTAGTCCACGTTCATGTGGTGGGTGGCGGCCGACACCGTCTGCTTCGCGGTCGGGTCGTACACCACGAGGTCGGCGTCCGCGCCGGGCGCGACCACACCCTTGCGCGGGTGCAGGCCGAACATCCGCGCGGGCGTGGTGGAGGTGATCTCCACCCACCGCTCCAGGCTGATCTCGCCCCGCACCACGCCCTGGTGCAGCAGGTCCACCCGGTGTTCGACGCCCGGGATGCCGTTGGGGATCTTGGAGAAGTCGCCGCGCCCGAGCTCCTTCTGGTCCTTGAAGCAGAACGGGCAGTGGTCGGTCGACACCACGGACAGGTCGTTGGTGCGCAGTCCCCGCCACAGCTCGGACTGGTGCTCCCGGGGGCGCAGCGGAGGGGAGGCCACGTACTTCGAACCCTCGAAGTCCGGCCTGGCCAGGTCTTCCAGCGACAGGTAGAGGTACTGCGGGCACGTCTCGGCGAACACGTTCTGGCCGGTGTCGCGCGCCTTCGCCACCGCGTCCAACGCCTGCGCGGCGGACAGGTGCACGACGTAGAGCGGCGCGCCGGTCACCTTCGCCAGGGTGATCGCCCGGGACGTGGCCTCGCCCTCCAGCTCGGCCGGCCTGGTCAGGCCGTGCTCCACCGGGTCGGTGCGGCCCTCGGCGAGGGCCTGGGCGACGAGTTCGTCGATCGCGATGCCGTTCTCGGCGTGCATCATGACCGTCGCGCCGATCTCCCGCGCCTTGCGCATCGCGCGCAGGATCTCGCCGTCGGTGGCGTAGAAGACGCCGGGGTAGGCCATGAACAGCTTGAACGTGTTCACGCCCGCCGCCGCGCACGACTCCATCTCCTTGAGCGACGAGTCGTTCACGTCGGAGACGATCATGTGGAACCCGTAGTCGATCGCGCAGTTGCCGTCCGCCTTGGCGTGCCACCGGTCCAGCGCGGCCTCCAGCGAGGTGCCCTTGGCCTGCACCGCGAAGTCGACGATCGTCGTCGTGCCGCCCCACGCCGCCGCCGTGGTGCCGGTGGCGAACGTGTCGGTGGAGGACGTGCCGCCGAAGGGCATCTCCATGTGCGTGTGCGCGTCGATGCCGCCGGGGATCACGTACTTGCCCGTCGCGTCGATCGTCTCGTCGGCCCGGACCGGGAACCCGGGCACCAGCAGCGCCGCGATCGTCTCGCCGGCCACCAGCACGTCGGCGGCCACGGCCCCGGTCGCGTTCACCACGAGACCGCCCTTCACCAGGGTGGTCACGGCGTCACCAGCGAGTCGTAGGTGTCCGGGCGGCGGTCGCGGTAGAACGCCCAGAGGTCGCGCACCTCGGCCAGCCGGTCCATGTCCAGGTCGCGGACGACCACCTCCTCCTCGGTGTCCGAGGCGGCCTCGCCGACCAGTTGCCCGCGCGGGTCCACGAAGTACGACTGGCCGTAGAAGTCGTTGTCGCCCAGCGGCTCCACGCCGACCCGGTTGATCGTGCCCACGTAGTACTCGTTGGCCACGGCGGCGGCGGGCTGCTCCAGCCGCCACAGGTACTCCGACAGGCCGCGCGAGGTGGCCGAGGGGTTGAACACGATCCGCGCCCCGCCCAGGCCCAGCGCGCGCCAGCCCTCCGGGAAGTGCCGCTCGTAGCAGATGTACACGCCGATCTTGCCGATCGCGGTGTCGAACACCGGGTAGCCCAGGTTGCCGGGCCGGAAGTAGAACTTCTCCCAGAACCCCTCCACCTGCGGGATGTGGTTCTTGCGGTGCTTGCCCAGGTAGGTGCCGTCCGCGTCGATCACCGCGGCGGTGTTGAAGTACACGCCGGGCTGCTCCTGCTCGTACAGGGGCACGACCAGCACCACCCCGTGCCGCTCGGCCACCCGGCACATCAGCTCGGTGGTCGGGCCGTCCGGGACGCCCTCGGTGTAGGAGTAGTAGTCGGCGTCCTGGACCTGGCAGAAGTAAGGGCCGTAGAACAGCTCTTGGAGGCACACGACCTGGGCACCCCGCGATGCGGCGGTGCGGACCGCCTCCACCGCGTTCGCGATCATCGAATCCTTGTCGCCGGTCCACCTCTGCTGGACCAGACCCGCTCGGACGATGGTGCTCACGAGTTCTCCTTCCGCGATGCCGGGCCAGGCGGACGAGTACGCCACCGACCAGCCCGACGACCCGGTTGTAGTCGTAGAGCGGTGCGGGGGACGGGATCAGGCCGCCCACCGCGAACGTGATCCTCTTCGGGAACGCGTCGGGGAAGTCCCCGGACGGGCCCACCGCGTCCGCCGCGAGGAGCGCCCGCCCGGTCCGTGCCCAGCGCCGCCGGCGCGCATCCGGGGACGTCGTGCTCCACGCGCCCGTCGGGACCGGGTGTGACCTGCGCTGCGGAGTCGAGGGCCATCGGTCCCTCCCCTGTTACGCTCGTGAAACTCCCACCGGTTGCGGCGCTCCGGCGCGATTTCCCTCCCGGCATCCTCGGGTCGTTCCGCATGCGCTGGGCAGTGTCACAGTGTCCACGCTTGTCATGATCCGGGCACACTCTGTCCACCGCCGGCCCGCGTTCGGCACCACTCGGCCCGGAATGGGGCCACTCCGCGTCCCCAGCCCCTCGACTGGGTGTTAACAGTGACCTACCGTCGTGTGGATGAAGCTCGAACTGAGACACCTGCGGGTCGTGTGCGCGATCGCCGACGCGGGCAGCCTCTCGAAGGCGTCTTCCTTGCTGGGCCTCGCGCAACCCGCTCTCACCGCGCAACTGCACCGGATCGAGAGCCTGCTCGGTGGCAAGCTGTTCGAGCGAGACCACAAGGGCGCGCGGACCACTCCGCTCGGCGAACTCGTGCTGGAACGCGCCCGCGTCCTGCTGCCCGCCTTCTCGCGCCTCCAGGAGGACGCGCTCCGGCTGGTCGATGACAACATGCCGAGCGAGCGGTACCGGGTCGGCGCGGTGAACGGGCCGATGCTCGGCGGCGTCGTGCACCGGATCACCGAGTCGCACCCCGGCGCGCACGTCAGCACCCAGGTGTCCTGGTCCAACGAGGAGCTCGCCGGCGCGGTCGCGCAGGGCCGGCTGGACTACGTGCTGGCCGCGGTCTGCGGCGACGCGCCGCCGCCCTCGGAGTACGGGCTGACCTGGAGCGTGATCGCGGTCGACCCGATCTTCGTGCTGATCCCCGAAGAGCACCCGTTCACCCTGCTCGACGAGGTGGAGCTGGGGCAGCTCAAGGAGATGCAGTGGGCCGTGGTGCCCGGTGACGGCTGCTTCGGCGAGTGCTTCGTCGCCGCGTGCAGCCGCTCCGGCTTCACCCCGCGGACCATGTACGAGGTCGACATCAACAGTTGCATCGACCTGGCCGCGTCCGGCGACGCCGTGGCGCTGTGCCAGCCCACGTTCCGCCGCGCGCCCGGTGTCGTCGCGATCCCGCTCGCCGGCGCTCCGCTGCGGTGGCGGCACCTGATCGGCTGGGACCCGGAGAGCCCCGCGGCCGAGTTCGGCCCGCACGTGCTGCGGTACGCGGGAGAGGCATATCGGGACACCGCGGAACGCAATCCCCGTTACGCGGCGTGGCTGCGCTCGCACCCCGATTTCGGCGTCGTCCGCTACCACGCCCGGGAGCCGGTGAGCAGTTGAACACCCGAATGCACCACCATCACGCCGTCGTATGACCTAGCCGGTATTACCGCGAACGGACGGATCGAAATTACTTTTCACGGGGAATCCCTGCACTCCTTCGAGGAGAAATTCCCATGTCGACACTGTTCAGACCACTGGCGCTGGCCGCAGCGCTGTTGACCGCCGGAGCCCTGGCTCCCACCGCCCAGGCCGCCCCGGCGGACCAGGGCACCGAGATCCTCGCCGCGATCCAACGAGACCTGGGCCTGAACGCGGCCCAGGCCGCCGACCGGCTGTCGGCCGACCGGGCGTCCGGCGACACGGCCCGCGACCTGCGCAAGCGGCTGAACGACCGGTTCGGCGGCGCGTGGATCGACGCCTCCGGCACCCTGACCGTCGGCGTCACCACGCAGGCCGACCTGGACCAGGTCGGTCGCGGTCGCGGCCGGCTCGTGCAGCGCAGCGAGCACGACCTCGACGCGGTCAAGTCCACTTTGGACCGGAACGTCGCGAGGGCTCCCCGGTCCGTCCCCGGCTGGTACGTCGACCTGCCCACGAACACCGTCGTGGTCAAGTCGCAGCCGGCCAAGCTGTCCGCCGCCCGCGCGTTCGTCGCGGCCAGCGGCGTCACCGCGTCGGCGGTGCGGTACGTGGCCACGACCGAAGCCCCGCGACCGCTGATCGACGTCATCGGCGGGAACGCCTACAACATCGGCAGCGGATCGCGCTGCTCGGTCGGCTTCTCGGTCAACGGCGGCTTCATCACCGCCGGGCACTGCGGCACCACGGGCGCGTCGACCTCTGGCCCGAGCGGTTCGTTCCGGGGTTCTTCCTTCCCGGGCAACGACTACGCGTGGGTGCAGGTGGCGGCCGGCAACACGCCGCGCGCGCTGGTCAACAACTACTCCGGCGGCACGGTGTCGGTCTCGGGGTCGCAGGACGCGCCGGTCGGTTCGACGGTGTGCCGGTCGGGTTCCACCACGGGTTGGCACTGCGGCACCATCCAGGCCCGCAACTCGTCGGTGTCCTACCCGCAGGGGACGGTGACCGGCCTGATCCAGACCACGGTCTGCGCGGAGCCCGGTGACTCCGGCGGCTCGCTGGTCGCGGGCACCCAGGCGCAGGGCGTCACCTCCGGCGGGTCGGGCAACTGCCGGACCGGTGGCACGACGTACTTCCAGCCGGTCAACGAGATCCTCCAGGCCTACGGCCTGACGCTGCTGACCGGCGGCGGTGGCGGCACCCCGAACCCGCCCACCGGCTGCGCCTCGGCGGAGGCCCGGTACACCGGTTCCCTCGCCTCGGGCGGTCAGGTGTTCCAGCCGAACAACAGCTACTACCAGTCCACGGTGTCCGGCGCGCACGTCGGCTGCCTGGCGGGGCCGGGCAACGCCGACTACGACCTGTACCTCCAGAAGTGGAACGGCAGCTCGTGGGTCGTCGTGGCCAAGGGCGACACCCCGGCCGCCAACGAGACCGTGACGTACAACGGCACCCCCGGGTACTACCGGTTCCAGGTGCACGCGTACAGCGGGTCCGGGAGCTACACGCTGGGGATCACCAACCCCTGATTCCCGGGGAGATGACCCCGTCGTGGGTCCGCGCGGAGTCTCCCCCGCGCGGGCCCGCGACGGGCGTCCGCCGACCGTCCGCTGTGGACGTTCCACGGGGCTTCCCGATCGAGTGACGGCTACTACGCAGCGTCAGTCACTCGATCGAGAGGGTTTGGCGGGCGGGACGGGGTGCCGATGATGGGTTGGTCAACCGTTTCGGTCCCCAATCAGGATGGGAAAATCGTGTCTGCACACCGCAACCGCGGAATTCTGCGCGCCGCCGCCCTGCTCGCCGCCGGCGCGGCCCCGCTGCTGGCCGGCACCGGCTCCGCAGCGGCCGAGGCTCCGCTGAACACCGTGGAGGGCAAGATCGGCGAGGCCGCCCAGCGCATCGACGCCGGCGTGGCCAAGCCGGTCACCGAGCTGATCGCCGGCCAGGCGGTCACGCTGCCCGCGCCGGTCCAGGCACCCGTGGCGTCCGCGCCGCAGTTGCCGTCCTCGTCCGGCCTGGTGCCGCCGGTGGCCCAGCTCCCCGGCCTGCCCCAGCTCCCCCTCGTGCCGAAGGCCGCCCCCGCGCCCCAGGCCCGCGAGGTCACCGCTCCCGGCGTCGCGAAGCTGCCCGGCGCGCCGGAGATCAAGGCCCCGACCGTGACCAAGCCCGCCGTGCCGGGTCTGCCGGGTGGGGCGGGTCCGGTCGCCCTCCCGGTCCTGGGCTGAGCTCCCGCCGGTTCCGCCCCGGTCCCCCCTGGGCGGAGCCGGCGGCGCGGCATCGCCGATCGGACGCGCGTGGTCAGGACTCGCCCATTTCCTCGACCAGCAGGGCCACGTACAGCGACAGGACCGATTCGGGGTCTTCCAGCGACACCCCGAGAACCTGTTCGATCCGGGACAACTGCTGGTAGTACGCGGTCCGGGACAAATGCGCCGCCGCTGCGGCGGCCGATTTGTTCCCGCCGTTCTCGCAATAACACCGCAGCAGTTCCACCAACCGGCTGCCGTGGTTCGCGTCGCGGTTGATCAACGCGCCCAGTTCGCGGTCCGCGAAAGCGCGCACGCGTTCGTCCTCGCGCAGCAGGTGCAGCAATCCGCGCAACCGGACGTCGTCCAGCCGGTGGTAGAGCCGGGTGCCCGGCGACCGCAGCGCCGCACCCGCGATGTGCGCCGCCTCCCCGAGGCTGCGCCGCACGTCGGCCGTCGCCGACACGGTGGTGCCGACCGCGATCACCACCGGCAGCGCGTGCTGCGTCGCGGCGGCGGTCCGGTGCACCTCGCGGGCCAGCCGGCGCAGCACGCCGTCCAGGCCGGCGGCGGGCGGCAGCGACAGCAGGGCCCGGACGCTGGTGTCGTCCACGACCCCGACCAGCGCGGGCACGGTCACCCGGCGGGTGGCCAGCGCCGTCGCCTCGGCCAGGTCCCGCAGCACCTCCTGGGTGGCCAGCGCCTGCGCGGGCGCGGTGGCCGCGCCCGGCCGGATCGCCACGCCGACCAGTTGCCTGCGGTCCAGCGGCACGCCGAGCGCCGCCGCGCGGGCGGGCAGGTCCGGCGGCGGCCGGTCGAGGAGCTGGGTGAGCAGCGTGCGGTGCGTCTGCCGCTCCAGCGACTCCCGGTCCCGCGCGACCAGCCGGTGCACGGCCAGCGCGGACGCCGCGCGCTCGGCGACCACGACGTGCCGGTGCGGCGGCGGTTCCGGCGACACGACCACCAGCCGGCCCCAGTCCGCCCCGCGCGCGCCGACCACGGTGACCAGCCAGCCCGATTCCCCGTGGTAGGCGGTCCGCTCGGGCAGTGACACCGCCTGGGACCGGGTGCCCCACTCGGCGAGCAGCGCGGTCGGGTCCTGGCCTGCGGCGTCGTAGGCCAGCACCTCGTGCCCCAGGGTCTCCAGCACGACCGGCAGGCCGGAGGTCCGCGCCACCTCGCGCAGCACCTCGGCCGGCTCCGCGCCGGCCACGGTCAGCGCGGTGAACGTCTCGTGCACCTGCTCCGCGGCCCGCAGCTCGGCCAACTGGGCGTCCACGATCAGCCCCACGACTGCCTCGGTGACCGACACGAAACGGGTTTCCCGCGCGAGGGTCACCAGGGGCAGCCCGTGCTTCTCCGCGGCGGCCACGAGCGCACCCGGCACCTCGTCGTCCCACCGCCGCACGAGTTCCACGACCAGCCCGGACGCACCCACGGCGGCCAGGTCGTCCACGTACCGGGCCAGGCCGGCGGGGTCGTCGGGCAGCGCGATCCCCGTGGTCAACACGAGTTCTCCACCGCGCAGCAGGTGCGCGATGTCGACGATCTCCGCGGCGTGCACCCAGCGCACCCGGCGCTGCATCCCGGCCGCGCCCGCGACGACCCGGGGTTCGGCCCGGCGGACGACCGGCAGGGCGAGGGCTTCGGCAACGGTGGGGTACATGGGCACAACGTAATGCGATCCGCTGAAAAGCGGTACACGTTGTGCATGGCGGCGCTGTGGTGTCCCGACCAGACTTCAGCACGGACCACGCTCCCCGAGGAGGACCCGATGGCACCCGAAGAAGGTGTGCACCGCGCCGGCCACGCCGAACTGCTGGCCCGTCACCGCGCGGTGATGCCCGACTGGCTGGCGCTGTACTACGAGCAGCCCATCGAGCTGGCGAGCGCGCGGGGCCGCCGGGTGACCGACCGCGAGGGCAACACCTACCTGGACTTCTTCGCCGGAATCCTGACCAACGCCATCGGCTACGACGTGGCCGAGATCAGCGACGCGGTCCGGGCCCAGCTCGACACCGGCGTGCTGCACAGCTCGACGCTGTACCTGATCCGCGCCCAGGTGGAGCTGGCCGAGAAGATCGCCGGGCTGTCCGGCATCCCGGACGCCAAGGTGTTCTTCACCAACTCCGGCACCGAGGCCAACGAGACCGCGCTGATGCTGGCCACCGGCTTCCGCCGCAGCGACCAGGTGCTGGCGCTGCGCAACTCCTACCACGGCCGGTCGTTCGCGAGCATGGCCGTCACCGGCAACCGGAGCTGGTCGGCGTCCTCGCTCAGCCCGCTCAGGGTGAGCTGGGTGCACGGCGGGTACCGCTACCGCAGCCCGTTCAAGGACCTGTCGGACGCCGACTACGTCAAGGCCTGCGTCGCCGACCTGCGCGAGGTCGTCGAGACGACCACCGCCGGTGACGTGGCGTGCCTGCTGGCCGAGCCGATCCAGGGTGTCGGCGGGTTCGCGACCCCGCCCGACGGGCTGTTCGCGGCGTTCAAGGAGGTGCTCGACGAGTACGGCATCCTGCTGATCTCGGACGAGGTGCAGACCGGGTGGGGGCGCACCGGCGAGCACTTCTGGGGCATCCAGGCGCACGGCGTGACGCCGGACGCGATGACCTTCGCCAAGGGCCTGGGCAACGGGCTGGCCATCGGCGGCGTGGTGGCCCGGGGCGACCTGATGGACAGCGTCACGGCCAACTCGATCTCCACCTTCGGCGGCAACCCGGTGTCCACCGCCGGGGCGCTGGCCACCCTGGACTACCTGCTGGACCACGACCTCCAGGCCAACGCGGCGAAGATGGGCGACCTGCTGGGCACCGGCCTGCGCGCCATCGCCGAGGACCGGCCCGCCGTCGGCGACGTGCGCGGCAAGGGGCTCATGGTCGGCATCGAACTCGTCGGCCCGGCCGGCGAGCCCGACCCGGGGGCCGCCGCCGCCGCGCTGGAGGGCAGCCGGGCGCGCGGGCTGCTGGTCGGCAAGGGGGGCCTGTACGGCAACGTGATCCGGCTCGCGCCGCCGATGACGGTGACCGAGGACGAGGTCGGGGAAGCACTGGGGATTCTGGGGGACGTGCTGTGAGGATCACCCACCGGATCGGCGGGAAGCCCTGGGACGGCGAACCGTCCCGCAGCGGCGAGGTGTACGACCCGGCCACCGGGCAGGTCGCCGCGCACGTCGACTTCGCGTCGGCGGCCACCGTCGACGCCGCCGTGGCGTCGGCCCGATCGGCGTTCGCGGACTGGCGCAACGCGTCGCTGACCCGGCGGGCGAACGTCATGTTCGCGTTCCGGGAGTTGTTGAACGCGCGCAAGGACGAGCTGGCGGCGATCGTGACCGCCGAGCACGGCAAGGTCCTGTCCGACGCGGCGGGCGAGGTGCAGCGCGGGCTGGAGGCGGTGGAGTTCGCGTGCGGCATCCCGCACCTGCTCAAGGGCGGGTTCAGCGAGAACGCCTCGACGCGGGTCGACGTGTACTCCATCCAGCAGGCGTTGGGCGTGGTCGGCGTGATCTCGCCGTTCAACTTCCCCGCGATGGTCCCGCTGTGGTTCGTGCCCAACGCGATCGCGTGCGGCAACGCGGTCGTGCTCAAGCCGTCCGAGAAGGACCCGTCGGCGGCGGTGTTCATCGCGGAGCTGCTCGCCGAGGCGGGGTTGCCCGACGGCGTGCTCAACGTGGTGCACGGCGACAAGGAGGCCGTGGACCGGATTCTGGAGCACCCGGACGTCAAGGCGGTGTCGTTCGTCGGCTCGACGCCGATCGCCCGGTACGTCTACGAGACCGGGACCCGGCACGGCAAGCGGGTGCAGGCGCTGGGCGGGGCGAAGAACCACCTGGTCGTCCTGCCCGACGCCGACCTGGACCAGGCGGCGGACGCGGCGGTGTCGGCGGGCTTCGGCTCGGCGGGGGAGCGGTGCATGGCCATCTCGGTCGTGGTCGCCGTGGACCCGGTCGGCGACGAGCTGGTGGCCAGGATCGGCGAGCGGATCGCCCGGCTGCACGTGGGCGACGGGCGTCGACCGGGCTGCGAGATGGGGCCCCTGGTGACCGGCGCGCACCGGGACAGGGTCGCGTCCTACGTGGACGCCGGTGTCGCGGAGGGCGCGACGCTCGTCGTGGACGGGCGCGGACACCCGGTCGACGGTGCGGCGGGCGGGTTCTGGCTCGGTCCCACGCTGTTCGACCACGTGGGCACGGACATGTCGGTGTACCGCGACGAGATCTTCGGCCCGGTGCTGTCCGTGCTGCGGGTGGCGACCTACGACGACGCGGTGGAGGTGGTCAACGCCAACCCGTACGGCAACGGCACCGCCATCTTCACCAACGACGGCGGCGCGGCGCGGCGCTACCAGAACGAGGTCGAGGTGGGGATGGTCGGCGTCAACGTGCCGATCCCGGTGCCCGTCGCCTACTACTCCTTCGGCGGGTGGAAGGACTCGCTCTTCGGCGACTCGCACGCCTACGGCCCGGAGGGCGTCCACTTCTTCACCCGCACCAAGGTCGTCACCGGCCGCTGGCTCGACCCGTCGCACGGCGGCGTCAACCTCGGCTTCCCGCAGAACACCTGACCGCGCCCGCCGGCGCGCGTCCACGACGTGGGCGTGCGCCGGTCCGGGGCGTGACGCGCGGTGCCGGGTCCGCGCTCGGCGAAGGGTCGCGGGCCCGGCTGCCCGGTCAGGAGATCCGCGCGGCCACCGCCTGGGGCAGCGGGTCGTGGCGGCAGAAGCGGCGGGTGTAGGTGCCGGTGCCGGAGGTCAGCGAGCGCAGTTCGACGGCGTACCGGAGCAGCGCGGTCGCGGGCACCTCGGCCCGGATGACGGTGTGGCCCGCGCTGTCCGCCTCGGTGCCGAGCACCCGGCCGCGCCGCCCGGACAGGTCGCCCAGGACGGTGCCCAGGTGCTCGTCGGGCAGCCGGATCGTCACCTCGTCGACCGGTTCCAGCAGGGCGGTCCGGCCGTTGGCGGCGGCGTCCTTGAGCGCCAGCGACCCGGCGGTCTGGAACGCCGCGTCGGACGAGTCCACCGAGTGCGCCTTGCCGTCCACCAGGGTCACCCGCACGTCCACCACCGGGTGGCCGCCGAGCAGCCCGCGGTCGAGCTGGGCCCGCACGCCCTTCTCCACGCTCGGGATGAACTGGTGGGGGACCGCGCCGCCGACGACCTCGTCGACGAACTCGACGCCGGAGCCGCGCGGCAGCGGCTCGACCACGAGGTCGCACACCGCGTACTGGCCGTGCCCCCCGGACTGCTTCACGTGCCGGCCGCGACCCCGGGCGGGCGCGGCGAACGTCTCGCGCAACGCCACCCGGACCTGCTCGGTGTCGACCTCCGCGCCGCCCGCGCGCAGCCGGGCCAGCACGACGTCGGCGTGCGCCTCGCCCATGCACCACAGCACGAGCTGGCGGGTCTCGGCGTTGCGCTCCAGGCGCAGGGTCGGGTCCCCGGCGACCAGCCGGCCCAGGTTGCGGGCCAGGCTGTCCTCGTCGCTGCGGCTGCGCGGCACGACCGCGACCGGCAGCAGCGGTTCCGGCATCTCCCACGGCGCGACCAGCAGCGGGCGGTCCGGCGCGGACACCGTGTCGCCGGTCTCGGCGGAACCGAGCTTGGTCAGCGCGCACAGGTCCCCGGCCACGCAGTAGGGCACCTCGCGCAGGGTCGCGCCCAGCGGCGAGTAGACGTGCGCGACCCGCTCGTCCGCGTCGTGGTCCTCGTGCCCCCGGTCGGCCATGCCGTGGCCGGACACGTGCACCGGGCGTTCCGGGCGCAGCGTCCCGGAGAACACCCGCACCAGCGACACCCGTCCCACGTAGGAGTCGACGGCGGTGCGCACGACCTCCGCGACCAGCGGGCCGTCCGGGTCGGCGGCGAGCCGGGGGTGCGGGATGCCGTCCACGCCGGTCACCTCGGGCAGCGGGTGCCCCAGCGGCGACGGGAACGCGCGGGCGATCCCGTCCAGCAGCTCGGGCAGGCCCAGGCCGGTCGCCGAGCAGACCGCCATCACCGGGTGGAACGAGCCGCGTCCGACCGCCGTCTCCAGGTCGGCGACGAGCGTGGCCTGGTCGACGTGCTCGCCCGCCAGGTAGCGGTCCAGCAGGGTCTCGTCCTCGCTCTCCGCGATCACGCCCTCGATCAGCGCGTCGCGCTGGTCGCCGTACCGGGGGTCCTCGGTGGTCAGCAGGTTGACCAGGCCGTCGTCGCCGGGCAGGTAGAGCGGCACCACGCCCGCGCCGAACGCCTCCCGGCAGGCGGCGATCTCCCCGGCCACGTCGGCCCGGTGGTGGTCGGTGCGGGCGATCACCACGGCGCGCGGCATGCCGACCGCCGCGCACTCCTCCCACAGCGCGACCGTGGTGGCGTCCACCCCCTCGGCGGCGCTGACGACGAACAGCGCGGCGTCGGCGGCGCGCAGGCCGGCGCGCAGTTCGCCGACGAAGTCCGCGTAGCCGGGCGTGTCGATGAAGTTGATCTTCACGTCGCCGTGCCGGACCGGCGCGACGGCGAGTCCCACCGACCGCTGCTGGCGCACGGCGGCCGGGTCGTGGTCGCAGACGGTGGTGCCTTCGGTGACCGAACCCGCCCTGGTCAGGACGCCGGCGGTGGCGAGCAGGGCCTCGGTGAGCGTCGTCTTGCCGGAGCCGGACGGGCCGACCAGCACGACGTTGCGGACCTTGGCCGGGTTGTCCACAGCGACCGCGCCTGCCGAGTGGCCGTTGTCGGAGTTCTTGGTTCCCATGAGGACCACCCTCCACAAGTGTTTAGTGTTCGATCTCACACCCGTGGCGGCGCTGGGACAAGCCAACCGGACACCTCCAACCCGGCAGGAGGAACCCGGACGTGAGGCACGCGGCGTCACGTCGGCCGAGCCCGCCACCCCCTCCCCGGTCACCGGGGGTCACCGCAACCCCGCCACGAATCGGCGCAGGTCGTCCAGGTAGCCGTCGGCGAACAGCGCGCGCGGCGCGGCGAGGGCCACCGCCGCGGTGGCGAACTCGCCCCGGTCGGCGCGGGTGATGCCGTGCGTGCCGTCGGGGTAGGTCCGCACCTCCAGGCGGCGGACCAGCCGCCGGTACCCGGCCTCGGTGTCGGCGACGTCCACGTGTACGTCCCGCCCGCCGAGCACCAGCAGGGTCGGCACCTCCACCCGGGCGAGGTCCGCCGTCGCGTCCGACTCGTGGTTGGCCCGGATGAACCGCCACCGGTCGGGCGTGAGGTCCGCGTCGCCCACCGCCGCCCGGTGCTCCTCGAAGGTCGACCCGCGCCGCAGGTGGTCGAGCGTGGCCTCGCGCCGGGCGAGGGCGGCGGTGACCTCCTCGGGGGGCGCGCCGCGCTCGCGCAGCTCGGCGAGCAGGTTGAAGCGGCCCTGCTGGTGCCAGTTCACCGCCGGGCCGACCGCGATCAGGAAACCGACGTCCGGGTGCCGGGCCGCCGCCGGCAGCACCCACCCCGCCTGGCTCGCGCCCCACAGGCCGATCCGCTCCGGGTCGATCTCCGGGCGGCCCTTCGCCCAGGCGACCGCGTCCAGCGTCTCGCGGACGCGGTCGGCCATCGTCTGGTGCAGCCAGTTGCCGGGCGCGCCGTTCACACCCGGCTTGTCCCAGGACAGCGAGGCGTAGCCGGCGCGGGCGAACGCCTCCCAGATCGGCCGGTAGAACGTCTCGTGGGTCGCGTCGACGGGCCCGTCCCCGTGCACGAACACCACCAGCCCGTGCCGTCCGCCGGTCTCCGGGAGGGCCAGCACGCCGCGCAGGTCACCGATCTCCACACGCTCTTCGCGCAGGTCATAGGAGTGCTGGTAGGCCAGCCACCCCGCGCCGCCAACGGTCGACACCAACGATCCGACGAGCGCACCGAGCAGCCACCGTCTCATGAGCCACCTCTCGAACTATCGTCTCCTCTACGAACGTAGTAGATTTGAACACATGGACGTCGAGGTGCCCACCAGGACTGTGGTCGAAGCCCTCGTCGGAACGGACGGCACGGTCCGGGCGGACGAGCTGTACGAGGTCGCCGGCGAACTGGGGATGAGCGACCAGCAGGTGCGGCTGTGCGTCAAGCGGCTGGTCGCCGAGCGGAAGTTCACCGTCGAGGGACGCGGTCGGGGGGCGGTGCTCCGCATGACGCCGCCCGCGCGGCGGGCCGCCGAACCGGACGTCGAATTCGTCCGGTTCATGTACCGGCAGGACGCGGGGGAGGTGTCGTGGGACGGCAGGTGGCACCTCGTCGCGTTCGCCGTGCCGGAGTCCCGACGACCCGCCCGGGACGCGCTGCGGGACGCGATCGTGCGCTTGGGCGGCGCGGCGCTGCACGGCGGCCTCTACGTGTCGCCGCACGAGTGGGAGGAGCTGGTCGAAGCCGAGGCCGCGCGACTCGGCGCGCAGTCCGCCGTCACGTTCCTGAGCAGCGCGGACCTGCGCGTCGGCGGTGAGGCGTCGCCGGTCGTGCTGGCCGCCCGGCTGTGGCCGCTGGACGAGGTCGCCGCCCGCCACGAGCGGCTGGCCGAGGTGGCGCGGGTCCGCCTGCGGCGGTTGCGGGAGGGCGCGTCGCGGATCGACCTGCTGCGCATCGCCGTCGAGCTGGCCGCCGAGTTCACCCGGGCCGTGGAACCCGATCCGCTGCTGCCCCCGGAGCTCCTGCCGCAGCCGTGGGCCGGTGCGCGGGCCCGTGCCCTGGTCGCGCGCTGCTGGCACGAGCTGGCGGCGCGGTCCGACCGGTTGCCCGCGCTGTTCCGGGTGTACGACGACGCGGTAGACGTCCGCCGGCGGTGAGCCGAAGGCCGCGCCCCGCCCGGCCGCACGCCGCCGAACGGCGGTCCGCGGTGTGCCGCTCACCTCCCGGCAGCGAGAAGGTGGCGTAGGCCACTACCAGCGGTTGTGTGTCGAGTGGCCTGCTGAGAACGTGCCGGATTGGCCTGCCTGGGCGGTCCACGTGCGACGTACGATGAAGGCGTTGTTCGCTCAAGGAAAGGTTGGCCGTGACCACTTCATCCGACTCCGGTACCCACGTCACCGGCACCGCCCGCGTCAAGCGCGGCATGGCGGAGATGCTCAAGGGCGGCGTGATCATGGACGTGGTCAACGCCGAGCAGGCCAAGATCGCCGAGGACGCCGGCGCGGTGGCCGTCATGGCGCTGGAGCGCGTGCCCGCCGACATCCGCGCGCAGGGCGGCGTGTCCCGGATGAGCGACCCGGACATGATCGACGGCATCATCTCGGCGGTGTCCATCCCGGTCATGGCGAAGGCCCGCATCGGCCACTTCGTCGAGGCCCAGGTCCTCCAGGCGCTCGGCGTGGACTACGTCGACGAGTCCGAGGTGCTGACCCCGGCGGACTACGCCAACCACATCGACAAGTGGCAGTTCACCGTGCCGTTCGTGTGCGGTGCGACGAACCTCGGCGAGGCCCTGCGCCGGATCACCGAGGGTGCCGCGATGATCCGCTCCAAGGGCGAGGCGGGCACCGGCGACGTGTCCAACGCGACCACCCACATGCGCAAGATCCGCGCCGAGCTCCTGCGCCTCCAGAACCTCCCGTCGGACGAGCTCTTCGTGGCGGCCAAGGAGCTCCAGGCCCCGTACGAGCTGGTCCGCGAGGTCGCGGAGGCCGGCAAGCTGCCGGTCGTGCTGTTCACCGCGGGCGGCATCGCGACCCCGGCCGACGCGGCGATGATGATGCAGCTCGGTGCCGAGGGCGTGTTCGTCGGCTCGGGCATCTTCAAGTCCGGCAACCCGGCGCAGCGCGCCGAGGCGATCGTGAAGGCGACGACGTTCCACGACGACCCGGACGTGCTGGCCAAGGTCTCGCGCGGCCTGGGCGAGGCGATGGTCGGCATCAACGTGGACGAGATCCCGCAGCCGCACCGGCTGGCCGAGCGCGGCTGGTAGGCACCCGGACCACGAGCGGCCCGCGGGATTCCCGCGGGCCGCTCGGCGTCGGCGGGGCGGCCGGCGGACGCCTCACCGCCGTCGCGGTCGGCCACCCGCCCCCGCCCCCGCACCCGCTAATCCCGGTCCCGCACGTACGGGCGCAGGCTCGCGGTCAGCGCCCTCCGGCCGTCGTCCGACGCCGGCCGGTCGTCGCCGCGCCTGCCCGCCAGCACGTCGGCCACGAACCGGGCCACCGCGCGCGGAGGTGGGACCAGCGACACACCCAGCCGCGCCAGCACCACGGGCGGTTCGGAGGGGTCCGTCTCCACCGCGATCGACCATCCGTGCAACTCGCTCCACAACAGCATCAGGTCACGACCGGCACCCTCGGCCAGCCCCAGGTACGCGGTCGCGGTGTCGCTGACCTCGTACTCGGTGCCTTCGGGTGGCACGCCGACCTGTTCCGCGACGGCGTACACATATCCGGCCAGCCCTACGGTCAGCTCGTCCATACGGACCATTCTGTCCTGATCACCCGGTGATCGGTGCCGCCAGCCAGCCCTCGGGCACCCCGAAGGCGTCCACCAGACGCCGCGCGTTCGGTCGCACAGCGGCGCACAGGTCGTTCACCGCCTGCGTCACGGCCTTGGACCGCGCGGCGGTGAGCCGGCCGTGCTCCAGGAACCAGGCCCGGTCCGCCTCGATGGTGCTCAGCGCGTACAGGTCGCACAACCGGTCCACCAACCTGGCGTCCGCCGGGTCCTCGCAGCGGTCGACGGCCGCCACGAACGCCTCCAGCACCACCCGGTCGACGTGCACGCGCGCCGCGTGCAGCAGGTGGTCCTGTGCGGCGTTGAACACGTCGAACGCGTTCGCGGCGGTGGCCCGCCGCAACCGCCGCGCCAACCCCTCCAGCACGTGCCGCTCGCGGTCCTCGAACTGCCGCACCTGCCAACCCCGGTCCAGCAACGCGTCGGAGCTGCCGCTGACCAGCCGGTCGATGATCGCCCGCGCCGCCGTCCGCTCGATCACCACGCCCACGAACTGGTCGGCCACGAACCGCGCCATGCCCAGCGGGTCCAGGTCGCCCACGTGGTCGCGGTAGCTGGTCAGCAGCCCCTTCGCGACGAGCTGGAGCAGGACGGTGTTGTCGCCCTCGAACGTGGTGAACACGTCGGTGTCGGCCTTCAACCCGGCCAGCAGGTTCTCGCTCAGGTACCCGGCTCCGCCGCACGCCTCCCGGCACGCCTGGATGGTCGTCGTGGCGTGCCAGGTCGCGACCGCCTTCAGGCCCGCCGCCCGCGACTCCAGCTCCCGCCGCGCCCGGTCGTCGGACACGTCGTGCAGCGCCGAGACCAGCTCCTCCTGCGCGAAGTGCAGCGCGTACGAGGTGGCCAGCGCGGGCAGCAGCCGCCGCTGGTGGGCCAGGTAGTCCAGCACCACGACCTCCTCGCCGGAGTCGGGCCGGGTGAACTGCCGCCGGGTCAGGCCGTACCGGATCGCGATGGCCAGCGCCTTCTTCGTCGCGCTGCCCGCGCCGCCCGCCACGCTGATCCGCCCACGTACCAGCGTGCCGAGCATGGTGAAGAACCGCCGTCCGGTGCCCTCGACCGGGCTGGAGTACCCGCCGTCGGGCGACACCGACCCGTACCGGTCCAGCAGCGCCGAGCGCGGCACCCGGACCTGGTCGAACCACAACCGCCCGTTGTCCACGCCGTTCAACCCGGCCTTCGGCCCGCAGTCCTCGATCCGCACACCCGGCACCGGCGCGCCCGACGCGTCCCGGATCGGCACCAGCAGCGCGTGCACGCCGTGCCCGGACCCGTCCGTCACGAGCTGGGCGAACACCACCGCCACCCGTCCGTCCCGCGCGGCGTTGCCGATGTAGTCCTTGCGCGCCGACGCGTCCGGCGTGTGCACGACGAACTCCTGCGCCGCCGCGTCGTAGGTGGCCGTCGTGCGCAGGTTCTGCACGTCCGACCCGTGCCCGGACTCGGTCATCGCGAAGCAGCCGGGCAGCTCCATGCTCATGATCGCCGGGATCAGCTCGTGGTGCTCGCGCGTGCCCAACGCCTGCACCGCGCCGCCGAACAGCCCCCACTGCACGCCGGCCTTCACCATCAGCGACAGGTCGCCGAACCCGAGCACCTCGAACGCGACCACCGAACCGCCGACGTCGTCGCGCCCGCCGTACTCCGCCGGGAACCCGATCAGCGGGTGCCCGCCGGCGGCCAGCGCCCGCATCTGCTCCAGCACCCAGGCCCGGTACTCCTCGCGCTCCAGCTCGCCCGCCGGCTCCAGCTTCCCGAGCAGGTCCAGGGACGCGCGGCGCAGTTCCGCCCAGCGGCCGTCCAGCAGATCACGGAGTGCGTCGACCATGGCCATTGCTAACACACCGCGCACCCCGTCGCCGGTCAAGGCACCGCGACGGGGGGCACGGTGTGCTTGCGGACGTGCTGGAACAGCAGGTTCGTGTGCAGCTCGCGCACCTCGCGCCGCGTGGTGAACCGGTCGAGCACCAGCCGTTGCAGGTGCGCGGTGTCGGCGACCGCCACGTGCACCAGGAAGTCCTCCGGTCCGGCCACGTGCGACACCGCGAGCACCTCCGGCAGCGAGAGCACGTACGCCATGAACGGCTCCACGACGGCCCGCGTGTGCGGCCGGACCCGGACCGCGATCACCGCCTGCACCGGCCGGCCGACGGCCGCCAGGTCCACCTCCGCGTGGTAGCCGGTGATCACACCCCGGTCCCGCAGGGCCCGGTGCCGGACCACGCAGGTGGACGCCGCGACGTGCACCCGGTCGGCCGGCTCCTTGTTGGGCAGCCGCGCGTCCTTCTGCAACTCCCGCACGATCGCGGCGTCGGTCGAATCCATCGCGGCGAGCACCCCGTTCCCTCGAACAACCTGCGGAATCATCGCCGTTCGGCCGACGAGAAGTCCACGATTCCGCCATGACACGCTTGCGGACGACGGCAGTGCACGGTGGGCGCGACGACCTCGCCGCCCTGGGCGTGCACGCGCTCCCGATCGACCTGTCGACCACCTACCCCGTGCCCGACCAGGTCGAGGGCGGGGAGGCCCTGCAAGCCCTCGCCGAGGGTGCCGCGCGCGCCACGTCCCCGGTGTACTCCCGCCTGCACAACCCGACCGTCGCCCGGTTCGAGAACGCCCTGGCCACCCTCGAACTCACCGAAGCGGCGGTCGCGTTCGGCAGCGGCACGGCCGCGGTGACGGCCGTGGTCCAGGCCGCGTGCGTCCTGACCGGCAAACCGCACGTGGTGGCCGTGCGGCCCCTCTACGGCGGCACCGACCACCTGCTGTCCTCCGGCCTCCTGGGCGTGCGCACCACCTACGCCGGTGCCGACCGCGTCGCCGAGGCCATCACCCCGGACACCGGACTTGTCGTCCTGGAAACCCCGGCGAACCCCACCCTCGACCTGGTGGACATCGCCTGCGTCACCGCCCAGGCCGGCCACGTGCCGGTCGTGGTGGACAACACCTTCGCCACACCCGTCCTCCAGAACCCCGCACCCCTGGGCGCGGCCTACGTCCTGCACTCCGGCACCAAGTACCTCGGCGGACACGGAGACGTGCTCGGCGGTGTCGTGGCCTGCGCCGAAGCGGAAGCCAAAGCACTGCGCCGGATCAGGATCGTCACCGGAGCCGTCCTGCACCCCCTCGGCGGCTACCTGCTGCACCGGGGTCTCGCCACCCTCCCGCTGCGCGTGGAGGCCGCCCAGCGGACCGCGACCGAACTCGCGAACCGCCTGGCCCGGCACCCCGCCGTCACCGGCGTGCGCTACCCCGGCCGCACTCCGAGCCACCTCCTGGGCACCCAGTCGCGCGGCCCCGGTGCGATGCTCGCCTTCACCACCGGGGACGACCCGGCGGCCGTCGTCCGCCGGCTCCGGCTGATCACCCCGGCGGTCAGCCTCGGCTCGGTGGACACCCTCGTCGAGCACCCCGCCGCGCTGACCCACCGCCTGGTGCCCACCGCCGACCGCCACGCCGGCGGCGTCCCGGACACCCTGCTGCGCCTCAGCGCCGGCCTGGAGGACGTGGAGGACCTCTGGGGAGACCTGGACCAGGCCCTCACCGGCGGGCACCCGACCGCACCGCGCGCCACCGATCCGCCCTCACCCGGGCACCGCGCCGACGCCGACGGCTGAACCCGCACCGCCCGACCGGCCCGGACGGGGTGCCACGGCCACCCCGTCCGGGCCGGTCACCTAGGCTGGAGGGAGTTCAACGAGGAGGAAAACCAGCCGTGTCCGTCGTCGGTGTCCTCGCCCTCCAGGGCGACGTCCGTGAACATCTGGTCGCCCTCGCCGAGGCCGACGTGCTGGCCCGCCCGATCCGCCGCCCCGAGGAGCTGGCCGAGGTCGACGGGGTCGTGCTGCCCGGCGGCGAGTCCACCACGATCAGCCGCCTGCTCGCGACGTTCGAGCTGCTGGAGCCGCTGCGCGCGCGGATCGGGGAGGGGATGCCCACCTACGGCTCGTGTGCCGGCATGATCCTGCTCGCCGATCAGGTCCTCGACGGCCGGGCCGACCAGCACCAGTTGGGCGGGCTGGACATCGTCGTGCGGCGCAACGCGTTCGGTCGGCAGGTGGACTCCTTCGAGGCGGACCTCGACTTCACCGACGTGGGCGAGGTGCACGCGGTGTTCATCCGCGCCCCGTGGGTGGAGGAGGTGGGGGACGACGTGGAAGTACTCGCCCGGGTCCCCGAATCCGCCGAGGCCGGGGCCGCCGCCGGTAGGATCGTCGCGGTTCGGCAGGGGCACGTGCTCGCCACCTCGTTCCACCCGGAGCTGACCGGCGACGGACGCGTGCACCGCCATTTCGTGGACATGGTCCGTGCCGCGGGCTGAGTATCAGACGGAGGAGAAATGAGCGGCCACTCAAAGTGGGCGACCACCAAGCACAAGAAGGCCGCAATCGACGCCAAGCGCGGCAAGCTCTTCGCGCGGCTCATCAAGAACATCGAGGTCGCGGCCCGCACGGGCGGCAGTGACCCGGACGGCAACCCCACGCTGTACGACGCCGTCCAGAAAGCCCGCAAGAACTCGGTGCCGCTGGACAACATCGAACGCGCCCGCAAGCGCGGCGGCGGCGAGGAAGCCGGCGGAGCCGACTGGCAGACCATCATGTACGAGGGCTACGGCCCGAACGGCGTGGCGGTCCTGGTGGAGTGCCTCACCGACAACCGCAACCGCGCGGCCTCCGAGGTCCGCACCGCGATGAGCCGCAACGGCGGCAGCATGGCCGACCCGGGCTCGGTGTCGTACATGTTCGCCCGCAAGGGCGTCGTGATCGTGCCCAAGGGCGACCTGTCCGAGGACGACGTCCTCATGGCGGTCCTGGACGCGGGAGCCGAAGAGGTCAACGACCTGGGCGAGAGCTACGAGGTGGTCAGCGAGGCGGGCGACCTGGTGGGTGTCCGCAAGGCGCTCCAGGAAGCGGGCTACGACTACGAGAGCGCGGAAGCGAACTTCCTCCCGTCGGTCACGGTGCAGTTGGACGCCGAGGGCGCGCGGAAGATCTTCAAGCTGATCGACGCCCTGGAAGACTGCGACGACGTGCAGAACGTGTTCGCGAACTTCGACATCTCGGACCAGGTGATGGCCGAGGTGGACGCCTGAGCGCGTTCCCCGCGCACACCTCACCCACCGCGTGGGGGGGGGCCCCCCCCCCCCCGGGGGCGCCCCGGGGGGGGGGGGGTACC
>NZ_JBFABG010000012.1:0-1206 GCF_040640215.1 Actinosynnema sp. NPDC023587
AACACCCGGTCCCATTCCGAACCCGGTAGTTAAGCCTTCCAGCGCCGATGGTACTGCACTCGTGAGGGTGTGGGAGAGTAGGACGCCGCCGAACAATTCTTCACTGAAAGGGCTTGTGGTGGGGGCACATCGAAATGTGCTCAAACCACAAGCCCTTTTAGCGTGTCCACAGTAGGAGGAGTTACAGGTGTCGAGGTTCGGGGATCGTCCAGGCGACCGCCAGCGTGGCCAGGGAGACCGACCGCGCCGCTCCGAAGGTGGTCGTGCCGAGGGAGACCGCAAGCCCAGCAGCGCGGGGCGCGACAGCAGTCGCGACAACGCCGGGCGGGACAGCGGCAGGAGTGAGCGCGGCGGGTATCCCCGTCGCGACGACAGCAAGCCGAGCTTCGACCGCAGCCGCGACGACCGCCCGCGTGGTGGCGACCGCAGCCGTGATGATCGAGGCGGGTACAACCGCGACGACAGCAGTCGGCGCGATGGATTCCGGCGTGACGACAACCGCTCGGAACGACCGCGCTACGACAAGCCGCGTGACGACCGAGGCGGCTACAACCGTTCGGGCAGCGACGACCGGAGCTCTTCCAGCAGCCGGTTCAGTGGCAACCGCAGCGGCGAGCGTCGCGAGTACAAGCCCCGCGACGACCGTGGCGGCGAGCGTCGTGAATACAAGCCGCGCGATGATCGCGGTGGCTACCAGCCCCGCGATAACCGCAGCGGCAGTCGCACCGACAACCGTAGTGACAGTCGTGGTGGCGAGCGCCGCGAATTCCGGCCGCGTGACGACCGTGGCGGCTACCAGCCCCGCGACAACCGCACCAGCGAACGCCGCGAATACAAGCCCCGCGATGACCGCAGCAGTGAGCGTCGTGAATACAAGCCGCGCGATGATCGCGGTGGTGACCGTCGTGACTTCAAGCCCCGGGATGACCGTGGTGGCGAACGCCGCGAGTACCGGCCGCGCGATGACCGTGGCGGTGACCGCCGTGACTTCAAGCCGCGCGACGACCGCAGCAGTGAGCGTCGCGAGTACAAGCCCCGTGACGATCGCGGTGGCTACCAGCCGCGTGACAACCGCAGCGGCAGTCGCACCGACAACCGTAGTGACAGTCGTGGTGGCGAGCGCCGCGAATTCCGGCCGCGTGACGACCGTGGCGGCTACCAGCCCCGCGACAACCGCACCAGCGAACGCCGCGAATACAAGCCGCG